>NZ_CP107841.1:6234884-6880698 GCF_036346855.1 Streptomyces europaeiscabiei | reverse complement strand
CGCGTCCGCGAGCGGCTTCTCGGTACCGCTCTCGGAGGGGAAGTCGACGAGCTGCGCGGTGAGCAGCGCGGCGTCCAGCGTGAGGTCAATGGGGGTCTCGGCCATGTCCCCGACCCTAACGCGCCGCCGGGCGGAGCTGTCCTTCGAGTGGATCGGGTCACTCCTGCCCCACTGTTCACAACTCCTGCACGAGGGCCATTACTCTCCAGTACCTTGGACCGCGTGTCCGAGCTCTACCCCTTCCCCCCAGATCCCCGTCCCCGCCGTCGCGGCCGTCGTGTGCTGCAGTTCCTGGCGGCTTTCGTCGTGCTCGCCGCGATCGGGGCGTATCTCACCGTGCAGTATCTGACCGGGGGGAACGGCACACCACGATGCGTGGTCGTGTCCGGGGCGGACGACGGGGCGTCGTACGAGTTCACGCCGGAGCAGGCGGCGAACGCGGCGACGATCTCGGCGGTCGGCACCTCGCGCGAGCTGCCCGAGCGGGCCGTGACGATAGCGCTGGCGACCGCGCTCCAGGAGTCGGGCCTGCGCAACATCGCGCACGGCGACCGGGACTCCCTCGGGCTCTTCCAGCAGCGGCCGTCGCAGGGCTGGGGCACCGAGCAGCAGATCCAGGACCCGGTGTACGCGGCGGGCGAGTTCTACGAGCACCTCGCCAAGGTCGACGACTACGAGCAGCTCCCGCTGACGGTCGCCGCCCAGCGGGTGCAGCGCAGCGGCTACCCGGAGGCGTACGCCAAGCACGAGCCCGACGCCACGCTGCTCGCCGCCGCGCTGACCGGGCGGTCGGCGGCCACGCTGACCTGCGAGGGGCGCCGGGAGGCGACCGGCACCGGCGCCGGCAGCAGCACCGCCTATGCGGGCGGCCCGGACGCCGTGCGCAGTGCGCTCGCGCGGGACTTCGGGGACGACGCCTTCGAGGCGGCCGGGGCGGTGGTGGGCTCCGAGGGCGGCGCCTCCGCCCAGGCGAGCCCGTCACCGAGTCCGAGTGGCTCCCCCGTCGCCGGGACCGTGACCATCCCCCTCACGGACGCCGGGGACGCCGGACAGATCCGGCAGCGCGGCTGGGAGCTGGCGCACTGGGCCGTGGCCAACTCCTCCCGCCTGGGCGTCGAGCGCGTCACGTACGCGGGCCGGGAGTGGGTCGCCGAGGGCCGGGCCGGTGCGTGGCGCAAGGCCGAGGGCACGGCGGGCGACTCGGCGGGTTCCGCCACCGAGGTCCGAATCGTCACTGGACAGTAGGCCGCGAGCCTCACCCGTGCGGGGTATGTGCGGTGCGCCGCGTGGACGACGTGCGCAGGTTTTCGGCTGGTCACCCCCGCATCGCGGAATTCCTTGGGGCCAAAGGGCCGTAAGGATTCAGCACACTGTCGGACCGGATGACGTTTGTCCGACTGAATCCGCATTTGATAATGCGACGCATTGCAAACTCTTTACGTCGGGTCGCCGCAACCTTCGGGGGCTTCGAGCGGTAGTCACTGCGTCCGAGCCCGGAACGGTCAACTCCCGGGCGCGGTCGGACACTTCACCGTTCTCTTCCGTCAAAGGAGCACCATGTCCCTCCCCCTGACCCGCCGGATCGCCCGTGCCGCGCTGCTGACCGCAGCGGGAGCGGCCTCCGTGGTCGGTGCGGCCGGCTCCGCGAGTGCGGCGCCCGAACTCCCGGCCACCCCGAACCTCGGCGGCCTGTCCGCCGTGGACGGGGCGAACGCCGGTACCACCGTGGACGGCGCGACGCAGAACGTCACCGGGGTCGCGAGCGACGCCGGCACCAAGGCGGCCAAGCAGACCCTGCCCAGCGTGAGCAAGACCGGCGGGAAGACCGTCAAGACGACGACGCCCGTCGCGCAGAAGGCCGCCGGGGAGACCGCCGGCTCCGCCGGCACCGTTCTGGGCGACACGTCCAAGACGGCCACCAAGGGTGGACTGCCCACGGGGCAGCTGCCGGTGCAGGGCCCGCTCGGCTGACGCGCGGCCGAACCGTCGAAGGGGCCCGGGGTCTCCCCCGGGCCCCTTCGGGCTGTCACGAACGACAGGACCCAGGGCGCTTCCGATGGCTCCTGGCCGGAGATCATCCGGCCGATCGGCGCCGCGCGAGGTGACTCGTGAGGCGCCGGCCGCCTCACCGGACTCGTCCGTAACCGCTCACCAACGGCTTCCAGAGCCGTCGGAAACGGCCTAGGCCTGGGCCAGGCGCTCCACCGCTGCCGCCACCCGCTCGTCCGTCGCCGTGAGGGCCACGCGCACGTGGTGGTCGCCCGCGGGGCCGTAGAAGTCGCCGGGGGCCACGAGGATGCCGAGGTTGGCGAGGTGGGCGACGGTGGTCCAGCACGATTCGCCCCGGGTGGCCCAGAGGTAGAGGCTGGCTTCGCTGTGCTCGATGCGGAAGCCGTGGGAGACGAGGGCCTCACGGAGGGCCGCGCGCCGGGCCGTGTACCGGGCCCGCTGTTCGTGGACGTGGTCGTCGTCCCCGAGAGCGGCGACCACGGCGGCCTGAGTGGGGGCCGAGGTCATCATGCCGCCGTGCTTGCGGATCTGGAGGAGAGGGCCGAGGACGGCCGGGTCTCCGGCGAGGAAGGCCGCGCGGTAGCCCGCCAGGTTGGAGCGCTTGGAGAGGGAGTGGACGGCGACGATGCCCTCGTACGAGCCGCCGTTGACGTCCGGGTGGAGGACCGAGACCGGGTCGGCGTCCCAGCCCAGCTCCAGGTAGCACTCGTCGGAGAAGAGCAGGACGCCGTGCTCGCGGGCCCAGGCGACGATCCGGGTCAGCTCGGCCTTGGAGAGAACCCTGCCGGTGGGGTTGGACGGCGAGTTCAGCCAGAGGAGCTTGAGGCCGGCCGGGTCCAGGGACGTCGGGTCGTCGTAGACCTCATGGTCGGCGCGGGCGAGGCGGGCGCCCACCTCGTACGTCGGGTAGGCCAGGCGCGGGTACGCGACGCGGTCGCCGGGGCCGAGGCCCAGCTGGGTGGGGAGCCAGGCGACGAGTTCCTTGGAGCCGACGATCGGCAGGACGTGGTGGTGGGTGACGTCACGGGCGCCGAGGCGGCGCTCCAGCCAGCCCGTGATCGCGTCGCGCAGTTCGACGGTGCCCCACACGGTCGGATAGCCCGGCGAGTCCGCCGCGGCGACCAGAGCCTTCTGGATCAGCTCGGGCACCGGGTCGACCGGCGTGCCCACGGAGAGGTCCACGATGCCACCGGGGTGAGCGGCGGCCGTCGCCTTGTACGGCTCCAGCTTGTCCCAGGGGAAGGTGGGAAGACGGTCGCTGACTGCGGACACGGGATCTGCTCACTTTCTCGTACGTACGTTCCCGAACGGAGGGACGGACGCGTACATACCGCTCGTACGGCGAACGCCTCGGCCCCGTACGGCGATCATGGTGATCGGGCCGTACGGGACCGAGGCGGCGCGGATACGGGCCGCAGGGGCCGTGCCCCGGGCCCGCGGCGTCGCTTTCAGGCCTGCGGCGGCAGTGCGGCGACGAAGGGGTGGTCGCGCTCGATCAGGCCGAGCTTGCTGGCACCACCGGGCGAGCCGAGCTCGTCGAAGAACTCGACGTTCGCCTTGTAGTAGTCCTTCCACTCCTCCGGGGTGTCGTCCTCGTAGAAGATCGCCTCGACCGGGCACACCGGCTCGCAGGCACCGCAGTCGACGCATTCATCCGGGTGGATGTAGAGGGACCGCTGGCCCTCGTAGATGCAGTCGACCGGGCACTCTTCGATACATGCCTTGTCCTTGACGTCGACACAAGGCTGCGCGATGACGTAGGTCACGCTGTCGTTCCTCCTCGATAGGGCGCCGGCGGGCCTCCTCAGGCTCCGCCGCCTGGCGCGCGGGAGCGCGGCGTCGTCGATGCCCGCACCTAGTATCTCCGTTCCTGGGCATGATCCGAACAGGAGGGGTGGACGGACCTGTGGAAATCTCTGCCGGTGGACGTCTCGAGATCCGTGTCTCCGCCGCTGACGTGGGCAAACGTGTATCCGTGCGGCGCATCGACGACGATGCCGCCGGGGGTGGGAAATTCACCGACACGGTTGGTGTTCTCACATCATGGGACGAGGGTGTCCTGTTGATCACCCGACGGAACGGGGAGCGGGTGCGGATCGAGGAGTCGTCGCTGGTGGCGGGAAAGACCGTCCCCGCCGCTCCCGCCCGCCGACGCGGCCCCGCCGCCTCGTACGGGGAACTGGCGCGGGTCGCCGCGCGGGCCTGGCAGCCGGTCGAGCGCGAGCCGCTCGGTGAGTGGGAGCTGCGGGCCGCCTCCGGCTTCACCCGGCGGGCCAACTCCGTCCTGCCCCTCGGCGACCCCGGAATGCCCCTGGACGAGGCGCTGACGGCCGTACGCGGCTGGTACGCCGCCCGGGGGCTGCCCGCGTTCATACAGCTGGCCACGGGCGCCGAGGGCACCCAGGAGCTGCTCTGTGCCGAGGTGACGGACCGCGGGTGGGTCCGTGAGGTCACCGCCGAGCTGTGGATCGGGGCGCTCGCGCCGGCCGCGGACCGGGAGGCGCCCGGGGTCGAGCTGTCCCGGACGGCGGACGAGGCGTGGCTCGGCCGCTACCAGCGCAAGGGCCTCGGCGAGGTCGCGCTGAAGGTGCTCGGGAGCGGGCCCTCGGTGTGGTTCGCGACCGTGCCGGGGGCGGAGGGTGCGGGGCCGGCCGCCATCGGGCGGTGCGTCGTGGACGGGCGGTGGGCCGGGTTCGCGGCCGTCGAGGTCGATCCCGCCCAGCGGCGGCGGGGGCTCGCGACGACCGTGATGGCGGCGCTGGCGCGGCGGGCCCTGGACGAAGGCGCCTCGGCCGGCTGGCTGCAGGTGGAGACGGACAACTCGGGGGCGCGGGCGTTGTACGGGGGGATGGGGTTCGCGGCGCATCACTCGTATCACCACTATCGGGAGCCGGAACCGGAAGATTCGGGTCCCGGTGTCGGCTCCGGCTCCGGCTCCGGCTCCGGCTCCGAGCCGTACGGATCGCCGTGAGCGGGCACCAGCCGGCTGTGCCGGCCCCTCGTCCTCCTGAGCGGGAGCGGGCCGACGAGGTACGGCGACGGTTCGCCCAGGCGGCGCGGGCCGAGCGGCCCGACCTGGCCCTGCTGTGTCTGCTGGTGGGGGCGGCGGGCGACGGGGCGCTGGACGAGGCGGGCCTCGACGCCGCCGAGATCGAACTCGACCGGCTGGCCGGGCTGATGCCCTACCGGCCCGGCGGGCCCCGCGCGTGGGCGGTCGCGACGGCCGAACTGCTCGGGGAGCGGTGCGGGTTCCGTGGTTCCGCCGCGGACTATCAGCGGCTGGAGTCCTCGCTGCTTCATCAGGTGCTCGTACGGCGACGCGGGCTGCCGATCCTGTTGTCGGTGGTCTGGATGGAGGTGGCCCGGCGGGCGGGGGCGCCCGTGTACGGGGTCGCGCTGCCGGGGCACTTCGTGGTCGGGTTCGGGCCGCCGGAGGAGCAGGTGCTCGTCGATCCGTTCGACGGGGGGCGGGTGTTGAGCGGGGACGATGCGGAGTTGTTGGTCGCGGGGGCCACCGGGGCACCGCTGGACCCCGGGATGCTGACTGCGGCCGATCCGCTGGACGTGATGGTGCGGATCCTCAACAACGTACGGGCGTGGGCCGCCGCCCGGCCCGAGCGGACGGATGTCGCGCTGTGGGCGCTGGAGCTGTCGTTGGCGATGCCTTCGCATCCGGCGCGGTTGCGGTACGAGTGGGCGCGGTTGCTCGTGCAGCGGGGGGAGTACGTGCGGGGTGCCGCCGCGTTGGAGGAGTACGCGGAGGTGGTGGCCGGGGTGGATTCCGGGGCGGCCGAGAAGGTGCGGAGGCAGGCGGGGGCGGCTCGGGCTCTGTTGAACTGAGGGTGCCCCTATCGCCCTGGGGGTTGTGGTGCGTCGGCGGGCGCGGGTGGGGTGTGGCTGGTCGCGCCCACGCGGCGGAGCCGCATGATGCCAGAGCCCCGCGCCCCTGGGTTCCTGGGCTGCACCGGCGGTTACAGCCAGCCTTTCTCCCTTGCGATCCGTACCGCCTCCGTCCTGTTGCGGACCGCCAGCTTGTGTATCGCCGTCGACAGGTAGTTGCGGACCGTTCCCTGGGAGAGGTGGAGGGATGTGGCGAGTTCCGCGTTCGTGGAGCCGTCCGCCGCCGCCCGCAGGACCTCGCGTTCCCGGTCCGTCAGCGGGTTCGCGCCCCCGGCCAGGGCCGCTGCCGCGAGGGTGGGGTCGATGACCCGCTCGCCTGCCAGCACTCTCCGTACGGCGTCCGCGAGTTGGGCGGCGGGGGCGTCCTTGACCAGGAAGGCGTCGGCGCCGGCCTCCATGGCGCTGCGGAGGTAACCGGGGCGGCCGAAGGTGGTGAGGACGACCAACTTCACCGCGGGGAGGGCCCGGTGGACCTCGGCGGCCGCTTCGATGCCCGTCGCGCCCGGCATCTCGATGTCGAGGAGGGCCACGTCGACGGCGTGGGCGCGGGCGGCGGCCAGGACCTCGTCGCCGCGGGCCACCTGGGCCACGACCTCGATGTCGTCCTCCAGGCCGAGCAGGGCGGCCAGGGCCTCGCGGACCATGGACTGGTCCTCGGCGAGCAGGACCTTGATCGTGCGGGTCATGCGCCGGATCCTACGTGCGGGTCCGGGGGCGTGGCGGGGGCCCTGGCCACCAGGCGGAAGCCGTGCCGGGAGCGGCCCGCCTCCAGGGTGCCGCCCACCTTCTCCAGCCGCTCGGTGAGACCCGCGAGACCGCTGCCGGGGGCGTCGCCGGTGGCGTCGGCCGGGCCGCCGGGGGCGCCCGTTCCGTCGTCGTCCACGGTCAGTTCGAGCGTCGGGCCGTCGAGGGTCTGGCGGCGGACGAGGTCCACCGTGCAGCGGTGGGCGCCGCTGTGCCGTACGACGTTGGTGACGGCCTCGCGCAGCGCCCAGGCGAGGGCGGACTCGCTGTCCTCGGAGGCGTCGGTGAGGTCGGGGTCGGCGGGCAGTTCGAAGGTGATGCCGGCCGCCGTCAACGCGTCCCGGGCGCCCGCGAGTTCCGCGCCGAGGCGGGGGCGCCGGTAGCCGGTGACGGCCTCGCGGACGTCGACCAGGGCCTGGCGGCTGACCTGCTCGATGTCGGCGACCTGCTGGGCGGCCTTGTCGGGGTGGTCGGGGAGCATCCGGCCCGCCAGCTCGCTCTTGAGCGTGATCAGGGAGAGGGAGTGGCCGAGGAGGTCGTGCAGGTCGCGGGCGAGGCGGAGGCGTTCCTCGTTCGCGGCCAGCTGCGCGACCGTGGCTCTCGCCTCGCGCAGTTCCTTCGTCGTCCGGATGAGTTCGCGGACCCCGGTCATGGAGAAGCCGCCGAGGAGGGCCGGGAGGAGCAGGGAGGCGAGATAGGCCTCGCCGCCCGGTACGGCGAGGGCGATGCCCGTGAGCAGGGCCGACACCGCCGGGATCGTGAAGCGGGCGAGCCGCAGTGGGAGGGCCGCGCCGGACGCGACCGACACGTAGACGAAGAGGACGAGCCACTCGCGGCCGAGGCTGAGGGCGAGGAGCGAGGACTGGGCCGCGAGGACGGCTAGCGCGCCGAGCACCATCCGGGTGGTGTCGCGGCGGCCGGTGCGGAAGATCAGGACGAAGTACCAGGTGACGAAGGCCACCAGGCCGATCCAGCCGAGTACGACGACGCCGTCGCTGTGGCCCCCGTGCAGCAGGTCGCCGACGGGGGCGCTCAGATAGGCGAGCCAGATCCCGGTCCAGAGGAACTTGATCGCCCTCTGTCTGCGGTTCTGCGGGCGCTGCCCGATGCCGACGGCGCTCACGCCTTCCGCGTGTCCTTCCGATAGAGCCAGGCCGCGCCGCCCGCGAACAGGGCGAAGTAGACGGCCAGGACGACGACGTCCCTGGTGTGCGGGGTCCGGCTCTGTTCGATGGCCTGTCCCAGGGCAGCGTACGCGTGGGTGGGCACCCACTTCGCGATCTCCTGGAGCCACTGCGGAAACGTCGTGGTCGGCATCCACAGGCCGCCGAGCATCGACAGGCCGAAGTAGACGATCATCGTGATCGGGCGGACCGCGTCCCCGGTGGCGAGGTAGCCGATGGCGACGCCGAGCGCGGCGAAGACGAGGCTGCCGGCCCAGATCGCCCCGGTGAGTGCGAGCCACTGCCACGCGTCCAGGCGTACGTCCTTCACCGCGGCGGCCACCACGAAGACGATCACGATGGACGGCAGGCTGACCACCGCCGCGCTCGCGGTCTTCGCGAACACGTAGCCGCGTCCCGGCAGCGTGGTGAGCCGCAGCTGCCGTACCCAGCCGCCCTCGCGTTCCTTGGCGATGCGCTCGCTGTTGCCCATCAGGACGGCCGTCAGGGCCCCGAAGGAGGCCATGGAGACCATCATGTAGGTCGGGAGGGTCAGACCGGTGTCGCCGAGCTTCTCGGTGCTGCTCGCGCTGCCCGCGATGAGCAGGAACAGCAGCGAGGGGTAGAGCACCGAGAAGAACATGGACTTGCGGTTGCGCAGGGCACGGACGAGTTCCAGCTTGATCAGGCTGTTCACTTGGTCTTCGCCTCCTCGGCGGCGGTGATCGCGACGAAGGCCTGCTCCAGGCCGAGGCCGGTGACTTCGAGGTTGCGGGGATGGACGCCGAGGCCGTACAGGGCGTGGACGGTCGCGTCGGCGTCGGTGGACTGGATGCGGACGGTACGGCCGGCCCCCGCGGCGGAGCCGCTGTGGGACACCGTGATCGTCGCCAGGAAGGGAAGGGCGCGCAGATCGGCCTCGTCGACGGGGCTCTCGGGCAGGTCGAAGGAGATCCTTCTGGCGCCCGCCCTGGCCTTGATCTCGGCGGCCGTGCCGTCGGCCAGCAGGCGGCCCCGGTGCAGGACGAGCACGCGGTCGGCGATGGCATCGGCCTCTTCGAGGTAGTGGGTGGCGAAGAGGACGGTGCGGCCCTGGTCGGCCTGTTCGCGCATGGTGGCCCAGAACGCCTGGCGGGCGGAGACGTCCATGCCGGTGGTGGGTTCGTCCAGGACGATCAGGTCGCTGTCGCCCGCCGTGGCGAGGGCGAAGCGGACGCGCTGGGCCTGGCCGCCGGAGAGCTTGTGCACCTTGCGGTCGGCGATCTGGGTGATGCCGGAGCGGGCGAGCACGTCGGAGACCGGGTACGGCCTCGGGTGCAGGTCGCAGGCGAGCCGGACCAGTTCGGCGACCGTGACCTCGTCCATGAGGCCGCCGCTCTGCAGCATGGCGCCCACGCGTCCGGCGGCGATCGCCTCGCGCGGGCTCGTGCCGAACACACCGACCGTGCCGCTGTCGGCGTTCCTGAGGCCGAGCAGCAGGTCCAGGGTGGTGGACTTGCCGGCCCCGTTCGGGCCGAGCAGGGCCACGGTCTCCCCCGGGTACAGGGCGAGCGTCAGGCCGTCCACGGCCCGGACGTCGCCGTACGCCTTCGTCACCTTGTCGAATCCCACCACCGCTGAGTCGGTGGCCCTCGTCCTGGCCGTCGTCGTGGTCGTCATGTGCACCATCGTCGGCGGGCGGGGGGTGCGGTCGGCAGTGTCGGCGGTCCTGACCTCGGGATGACAGAAGTCATACCGGGGACGGTGACAGTGACGGTGACGGCATACGGCGAGGGGGCACCCTGCGTGTGCCGGGTGCCCCCTGCGCGCTGCTCTCGTACCGGCTAGCTCGGGTCCGTCTCGATGACCGCCGTGCGGTCCGTCGTGCTCTTCAGCGCCAGGCGGAGGGCGCCGTAGACGTCCTCCACGGTGACCGGGGTCTTCTCGCCGTTGCCGCGGGTGATCAGCACACCGTCGAAGGTGCCGCCGTAGAGCTCCTTGAGGGCCTTCTCGTCGTAGGAGTCGACGAGCTTGCCGTCGACCGTCTTGACGGTCATGAACCTCCAGAGGGAGTTCTCCGGGCTCATCGGGACGCTGTGCGCGGCGTCCGTCTGGACGGTCACCCTGCCCGACATGGCCGGCTGCGCGAACTCCTTCATGAACCGGTCGACCTCGGCCTTGCCGACCGACGGCTCCTTGGTCGTGGTCGGCAGCTGCACGGCGGTGACCTGGCCGGTCTCGACCTGGGTGCGGTAGGCCTTCTCGACGGCGTCGGTGGACTCGTCGACGTCGATGCCCTTGCCCGCCTTGCCGTAGACCGCGACGGCCTTGCCGGCCTCGTACTTGACGGTGCCGTCGCTGGCCGAGCCGGAGCTGCCGGCGGCGCGCTGCAGGGCGGCCTCCAGCTTCTCCTCGTCGACGGGCATGACGGGCGCGACGACCCGCTTCTGGCCGAAGAGCGCGCCGATCACGGAGACGGGGTTGTAGTCGCTGACGGCGGCGGCGCTGACCGTGGCCTGCTTGTCGAACTGCAGTCCGGCCTGGTCGGGCCTGAGGGAGACCGTCTCGCCGTCGACCGTGAGCTTCAGCGCCTCGTTCGTGCTCTTGCCGAAGGCCTGGTCGAGCTTGTTGACGGCCTCGTCACGGGTGCCGCCGCCGATGTCGACGCCGAGGACGGTGGTGCCCTTGGGAACGTCGGAGTGGTTCATCAGCAGACCGGCGCCGTAGACACCGCCGCCGAGGACGACCACTCCGCCGATGAGCAGACCGAGCTTGCTGCGGCCCTTCTTCTTGGCCGGCTTGGCGGACTTCGTGTTCTTCGCCGGGCCTGACTTCGCCTGCGGACCGGGGTCGGGCAGCTTCGGCGGGGTGTGCTGCACCGCGCCGTCGGGGCCGCCCGCGCCGAACGGTGTGCCCTGGCTGCCGGGGGGCACGACCGGGATACCGCTGGTCAGGGTGTGCCCGGAGGGGTTGTCGACGTGAGGGCCGGGGCCGCCGTAGCCCGGAGTGCCCGGC
Source organism: Streptomyces europaeiscabiei (assembly GCF_036346855.1). Taxonomy (NCBI): domain Bacteria; kingdom Bacillati; phylum Actinomycetota; class Actinomycetes; order Kitasatosporales; family Streptomycetaceae; genus Streptomyces; species Streptomyces europaeiscabiei. The sequence goes on along the minus strand of NZ_CP107841.1, from coordinate 6,869,887 downwards.
TCGGGGGCGTGCCGCTGCGGGGTGAGGACCGCGGTGTCGTCGCTGATGCCGCCGCCGGGACGGGCGTAGCCGCCGGAGGCACCGGGCGCGGAGAAGTCGGCGTCGGGGCCGCCGAAGGGGTTGCCCTGGTAGCCGGGGTTGCCGGCACCGCCCTGGGCGGGCGGAGGGCCGAGCGGGCTGTCGCCGGTGACGGGACCGCCGGTGGGGCCCGCCGGGCCGGGGTGGCCGTTCGGGCCGCCGGGGCGGCCGCCGCCGTTGTCCGAGAAGTACGGCAGGTCGTCGCGCTCGGGCTTGGTGCCCGCCAGGGCGGCCGAGACGTCGAAGGAGCCGGTGCCGCCACCGTGGCCGGGTGCGACCGGCTGGCCGCCCGTGGCACCGGGGAGCCCGGCGCCGTTCGTACCGCCGGGCCTGGGGCCGGCGGTGGCACCGGGGCGCGGGCCACCGGGCTGTGCGCCGCCGGGGCCGCCGGACATCGGGCCCGTGCCGGGACCGCCCGGCGCGCCGGGGCCCGGCCCGCCGATGGCACCGGTGGAGAACCCTGCCCCGTTGCTGGCGCCCCCGCCCGCGCCCTTGGGAGGCGGGGTGGAGCCCCTGCGGGGCGCGAACCAGTCGCTGGCGGGCTTGTCGTCGGCCGGCGCGGCAGGTTCGGGCGCGGGCGCCGGTGTGTCCGTGAACACGGGCATGGCCGTGGTGCCGGTGGTCTCCGACTCGGACCCGGTGGCGTCCGCTGCGCCCTCGCCGTCGCCGACCGGCTTACGGACGACGACCGGCGGGATCGGGCGCGAGCCGGGGATGTTGATCCGGACCCGCGTGGTCAGCGTGGTCTCGGTCCTGGGTCCGTCCGGTCGCTCGCCGGCGGCCGCACGGGCCGCCTCGGCACCGGCCTCGGTGGCCATGGGCGTGCCGTACGGCGGTGTCCCCGACGGGTACGCGGTGCTGCCGCGCCCATTGGCCCCGGAGGACGAAGTGTCAGTTTCACGACTCAAGGCAGGTTCTCCCGGTTTGCTCCGCCGCCCGTCACGACCTCAACTCAGCGGGCAGCTCGGCGGCGCGCACCACCATACTGGCCACTTCCGGCGCGTATCCCACGACCGCGTGGGAAACCCACACCGGACCCGCACCCGCACACTGCGGCGAAGTGGTGGTCACTTCCCAAGTCGGGCATCGGGCCCGGTCGGTTGCCGCCCCCACCCAAGGGTGGCGCACATCACAGCCACAGCCATGCCACCGAGCAGGAAGAGGTACGAGCCGACTCCCGCGCCGAACAGGAAGTCCCCCTCCGGCCGGGTGGACGTCAGCAGGACGACGGAGATCATCCAGCCGGCGGCCGGTGCAACGGCCCCCGCCCGGCCGTCCGTCGCCCGCGCTCCCCCCAGGAAGAGCCCGGCCGCGCCCAGCAGCGCGAGCAGCAATCCGCCGGGGAACCAGGCTGCTTGGAGCAGCCCGCCGGCCAGGCCGACCACCGCTCCCAGCGCGAAGAGCCCCAGGTGGGCGGCGGCGCGCGCCAGCGGGGGGAACATCAACGGCTGGGCGAGCGCGCCGCCTTGCCCGCCCGTCGGCCGGTCCGTCTGCTTCATCGCCGGACCGCCTCTCGGCAGACGTGCGGGCGCACCACTCGTTTGTCATACCCATGCGTACGCATCACAGGGCCGTTCCGTTCTGCCGTTCCTCGAAAGAAAAATCGGGAATCCCCTCGAACAAGTCGCTCTCCCGGCTCCCGCCTTCGCGTCTGCCGCGTACCAACTCGTAGTACTCGGTGCTCAGGAAGGGCTGGGCCAGCGCGTTGGAGAGGGCGAAGTACGGCTCGGCGACCTCGATCTGGGTGGCGTGCGCCCGCATCGCGGCGGCCTTCGCTGCCGCGAAGTCGGTGCCGTCGATCTCGGTGGTGACGATGTGGTCGTCCACCACTCCGGGCACATCCGTGACGCTCGCGGCCTGCTTGAACGGCAGCCGTCCGGGCTCGGCGAGGTCGCGGCGGAGCCTGCTGAAGCCCTCCAGGAGCACCCCGCGCGGCACCCGGTTCCAGTAGACCTTGTCGATGTCCCAGGGCTCGCCCAGGTCGGGGCGGAAGTCCGGGTCGGAGGTCAGGCCGGCGGCGCGCATGGCGACGCGGTGGGCCTGGATGTGGTCGGGGTGGCCGTATCCGCCGTTGGGGTCGTAGGTGACGAGGACCTGGGGACGGACCTCGCGGATCACCCGGACCAGGTGGGTGGCGGCCTCGTCGACGTCGGCGGACCAGAAGGCGCCGGGGCGCTCGTTCTGTTCGACGCCCATCATCCCGGAGTCGCGGTAGCGGCCGGGGCCGCCGAGGAAGCGGTGGTCGGTGACGCCGAGTTCCTTCATGGCCTCGGCCAGCTCGTCCACCCGGTGGGGGCCCAGTGTGTCGTCACGGTCGGGCGCGAGGTGCGCGAGACGGGGCGGGATGACCTCGCCCTCCTCGCCGAGGGTGCAGGTCACCAGCGTCACCCGCGCTCCCTCGGCCGCGTACTTGGCCATGGTCGCGCCGTTGTTGATCGACTCGTCGTCCGGGTGCGCGTGCACCAGGAGCAGTCGGCGAGCGACGCGAGATGGGGGTCCCCCCTGCCGAGGGCCGGGGGAGGGCAGATCCGTCATGGACCCACCCTACGAGGCGCCCGGCCCGCGTCCGTGCCGGGCGCGGGCATTCACAGGAACGGTCGGCCGCGAGGGTCGAGGGCCTGGCGGGACAGCCAGGCACGGGGAGATCCCGGCGGCCGGAGGCGTCAGAACTTGATGCTGCCGATCATGCCCGCGATGTTGGTCGTCAGCTCGCTGATCGTCGGCGCGATGGTCGAGGAGGCGAGGTAGAAGCCGAGCAGGATACAGATGATCGCGTGTGGTGCCTTCAACCCTGACTTCTTGATCAGGATGAAGACGATGATCGCCAGCAGCACCACCGCCGAAATCGAGAGTGCCACGGCGGCTCACCTCCAAAAGTTCCCTGGGACCTGGGGAGCGAAGCAGTTGTCGAGGGCTGACGGCGAAGCCGTCGTCAACCGGTGACGTGGGTGACGCAGTTGTAAATCCATACAGCGGCCAGCAGGTTCATACCCACCCAGCGGTAGTGATCATAACTATCCATACGCGCGCATCGATCGGCGCACGGCCGCACAAGGGGGCGCATGGCCAATATGGTCGGAGCATGACGACCCAGCCCGAGTCCTTTCCCCGCCGACACGCCCGGACACAGCGTTTCACCCTCGGTGCGCCACGGGCTTTCTCCGTCGCTCCGGACGGCTCCCGTGTGGTGTTTCTGCGGTCCTCCTCCGGCACCGAGCGGGCAGGCAAGCTGTGGGTGCTGGACCTCCGGGACGGCGACGGGCGAAGCGGGACGGAAGTCCCCCCGGCCGAGGGCCGGGAGAGGGTGGCGGCCGACCCGGGCACGCTGCTCGCCGGCTCCTCGGAGAAGTTGTCGGCCGAGGAGCGAGCGCGCCGTGAGCGTCTGCGCGAGGGCGGCGCCGGGATCGTCGGCTACGCCACCGACGCGGCCGTGGAGCTGGCCTCCTTCGCCTTGTCGGGACGGCTTTTCGTGGCCGAGCTGCAAGCCGGCACGACACGTGAGCTGGATGTTCCCGGACCGGTCATCGACCCCCGCCCCTCCCCCGACGGCCGGTACGTCGCGTACGTCGCCGGGGGCGCGCTGCGGGTCGTCGGGGCGGAGGGCGGCGACGACCTGGCGCTCACGGAGGAGGGACCGGAGAACGTCACCCATGGTCTGGCGGAGTTCATCGCGGCCGAGGAGATGGGCCGTTCACGTGGCTTCTGGTGGTCGCCCGAGTCGGACCGCCTGCTGGTGGCGCGCGTGGACGACACGCCGGTGCGCCGCTGGTGGATCTCCGACCCCGCGCAGCCCGAGAGGGACCCGCAGCGGGTTGCGTATCCGGCGGCCGGAACCGCCAACGCGGACGTCAGGCTCTTCGTGATCGACCTCTCCGGGACCCGCACGGAGGTCGTGTGGGACCGGGCGCGCTACCCGTATCTGGCGCATGTGCACTGGTCAGCGGCGGGTGCGCCACTGCTCCTGGTGCAGGCGCGGGACCAGCGCAGCCAGCTGTTCCTGGCCGTGGACCCGGACTCGGGGGCGACCCGGATGGTGCACGCCGACGAAGATCCACATTGGCTTGATCTTTTCCCTGGGGTGCCCTCGTGGAGTCCGTCGGGGCAGCTCGTGCGTGTCGCGGACGAGGGCGGCGCGCGGGTGCTGGCGGTCGGCGAACGCCCGCTGACGGGAACGCAGTTGCACGTCCGCGCGGTGCTCGACGTGGCCGACGCCGACGTGCTGGTCTCCGCGTCCGCAGGCGAGTCGGCGGCCGACCCGGAGATCGGAGAGATCCACGTCTACCGCGTGAACGAGCTGGGCGTGGAGCGCGTCTCACAGGAACCCGGCGTGCACTCGGCGGTACGCGCCGGGGGCGTGACCGTGCTCATCTCGGCCGTTCCGGAGAGGGCGGGCGCCCGCGTGCAGGTGCTGCGGGCCGGCAAGCCCGTGGCGACCGTGACGTCTCGCGCGGAAGACCCCGGTATGTCCCCGCGCGTACGGTTTACACAGGGGGGCGCACGCCGCGTACCGTGCGCCCTGCTTATGCCCAGGGACTACGACGGGGTCACACCCCTGCCGGTTCTCATGGACCCCTACGGCGGTCCGCACGGCCCCCGGGTGCTCGCCGCCCACAACGCGCACCTGACCTCGCAGTGGTTCGCCGACCAGGGTTTCGCGGTGGTGGTCGCCGACGGGCGCGGCACCCCCGGCCGCTCCCCCGCCTGGGAGAAGGAGATCGACGGCGACTTCACGCTCTCCCTGGACGACCAGGTGGAGGCACTGCACGGCCTGGCGGCCTCGCATCCGCTGGACCTGTCCCGGGTGGCGATCCGCGGCTGGTCGTACGGCGGTTGGCTCGCGGCTCTCGCCGTGCTGCGCCGGCCGGACGTCTTCCACGCGGGCATCGCGGGTGCCCCGGTCACCGACTGGCGGCTGTACGACACGCACTACACCGAGCGGTACCTGGGTGATCCGACGACGGCTCCGGAGGCGTACGCGAAGAGTTCGCTGATCACGGGCGAGGGGCTGTCCGCGCCCGCCGAGCCGCACCGTCCGCTGATGATCGTGCACGGCACCGCCGACGACAACGTCGTCTTCGCCCACGCCCTGCGCCTGTCCTCCGCGCTCCTCGCGGCCGGACGCCCCCACGAGGTCCTGCCGCTCTCCGGGGTCACCCACATCACCCCCCAGGAACAGGTCGCGGAGAACCTGCTGCTGCTCCAGGTGGACTTCCTGAAGCGCTCGCTGGGACTGACCTAGGCACGGGCGGGCACGGCAACGGGCCGGGGCTACATGGCGAGCCCCGGCCCGTTTACGGCACCCGCACGGCCGTACGCGATTTAGATTCGCGCGTCCGTATATCGGAACGACGTCAGCCAAGTTGCCTGTGTGTTAACGCGGTTGGTGCGCATTTATACGCCTATTCCGCCCCATCCACATGATCATCGGTAGATTCCTCCGCCGACCCCTCAGCCGAACCCGACCCCTCAGCCGGTTCCTCGGTCGGTTCCTCCGAAGGCACCACCTGCTTCTCCTCCGCGAAATGGCAGGCCGAGTCATGGGCGGCCGGGCCGGTCGTGAGCCGGAACTCCGCCGGGACCGCGAGCAGCGGCACCTCCAGCGCGCAGCGCTCCCGGGCCTTCCAGCAGCGTGTGCGGAAGCGGCACCCGGACGGGATGTTCGTCGGGGAGGGCACATCACCGAAGAGGATGATCCGCTCCCGGTGCTCGCGGGCCTCGGGGTCCGGGACGGGCACGGCGGACAGCAGCGCCTGGGTGTAGGGATGCGTCGGATGGTCGTAGATCTCGGCGTCGCGGCCGATCTCCACGATCCGCCCGAGGTACATCACGCCGACCCGGTCGGAGATGTGCCGCACGATCGACAGGTCGTGCGCGATGAACACGTACGACAGTCCGAACTCGCCCTGGAGCCGGTCCAGCAGGTTGATGACCTGGGCCTGGACGGAGACGTCGAGGGCGGAGACGGGTTCGTCGGCGACGATGATCTCGGGACGGAGCGCCAGCCCGCGCGCGATGCCGATGCGCTGGCGCTGGCCGCCGGAGAACTGGTGCGGGTAGCGGTTGATGTACTCGGGGTTGAGGCCGACCACGTCGAGGAGTTCCTGCACCCGGCGCCGGCGGTCGCCCTTGGGCGCGACCTCGGGGTGGATGTCGTACGGCTCCCCGATGATGTCGCCGACGGTCATGCGGGGGTTGAGGGAGGTGTACGGGTCCTGGAAGACCATCTGGATGTTGCGGCGGACGGTCTTGAGGGCCTTGCCGGAGAGCTTGGTGATGTCCTCGCCCTTGTAGCGGATCGAACCGGCGGTCGGCCGTTCCAGGTTGACCAGCATCTTTGCGACCGTGGACTTGCCGCAGCCGGACTCGCCGACGATGCCGAGGGTTTCCCCCGCGCCCAGTGCGAAGTCGACGCCGTCGACGGCCTTCACCGCGCCGACCTGCTTCTTGAAGAGGATGCCCTGGGTGAGCGGGTAGTGCTTGACCAGGCCGCTGACCTCCAGGATCGGCTCAGCCGGTGTGGCCGTCTCGGTCGTCGTGGTCATCGAGGCACTCCCTCCAGAAGTGGCAGGCGCTCATCCGGATCCCGTCCGACGGCTCCACGTCGTACAGCGGGGGTACGTCGGTCCGGCACACGTCGCGGGCCATCGGGCAGCGGGGGTTGAAGGCGCAGCCGGGCGGGATGTTCATGAGGTTGGGCGGCAGGCCCTTGATCGCGTACAGCTCCTGGCCCTTCTGGTCCAGTCGCGGGATCGAGTCGAGGAGGCCCCGGGTGTACGGGTGGGCCGGTGCCTTGTAGATGTCGTGGACCGGAGCGGACTCCACGATCCGGCCCGCGTACATCACGGCGATGCGGTCGGCTACGTCCGCGACGACTCCTAGGTCGTGGGTGATGAGGACGAGGCCCATGCGCAGTTCACGCTGGAGTTCGGCCAGGAGGTCCATGACCTGGGCCTGGACGGTGACGTCCAGCGCGGTCGTCGGCTCGTCGGCGATGATCAGCGCCGGTTCCAGGGCCAGCGCCATGGCGATCATGATGCGCTGGCGCATACCGCCGGAGAACTGGTGCGGATAGTCCCGTACGCGCTCCTTGGCGCCCGGGATACGGACCCGGTCCATCAGCTCCACGGCCTTGGTGCGGGCGTCCTTCCTCGACATGCCCCGGTGCACCACGAACATCTCGCCGAGCTGGTCGCCGACGGACAGGACGGGATTGAGGGAGGACAGGGCGTCCTGGAAGATCATCGCCATCTCGGCCCCGCGGATCTTCCGGCGCTCCTCCTCCTTGAGCTTCAGCAGGTCCTGGCCCTTGAAGAGGATCTCGCCGCCGGTGATCCTCCCGGGCGGCATGTCGAGGATGCCCATGATCGCCTGCGCGGTGACCGACTTCCCGGAGCCGGACTCCCCGAGCACGGCCAGCGTCTGCCCCTCGTCCACCCCGTAGTCGACCCCGTTGACCGCTTTGGCGACCCCGTCCCGCGTCCGGAACTCCACGTGCAGATCACGCACTTCGAGCAGCATGACGGCGGCTCACCTCAGCTTCGGGTCGAGGGCGTCGCGCACCGCGTCGCCCGGCATGGAGGAACGCTCCGGAACGGTGACCACCGGCGTCCCGGAGGGCCACAACAGCGCGTGGCCCCGCCCACGCCCACCACCGTCCCGGCACCCCACCCACGGACCACGCGACCCCGGCGACATGACCACCGCTCACCTCAACTTCGGGTCGAGGGCGTCGCGCACCGCGTCGCCCAGCATGGAGGAACGCTCCGGAACGGTGGCCACCGGCGTCCCGGAGGGCCACAACAGCGCGTGGCCCCGCCCACGCCCACCACCGTCCCGGCACCCCACCCACGGACCACGCGACCCCGGCGACATGACCACCGCTCACCTCAACTTCGGGTCGAGGGCGTCGCGCACCGCGTCGCCCAGCATGATGAACGCCAGGACGGTGATCGCGAGGGCGCCGGAGGGCCACAGGAGTGCGTGCGGGGCGTTGCGGATGTACGGGGAGGCCGCCGAGATGTCGATGCCCCAGGAGACGCTGGGCGGTTTCAGGCCGACGCCGAGGTAGGAGAGGGTCGCCTCCAGCGCGATGTACGTGCCGAGGGCGATGGTGGCGACGACGATGACCGGGGCGACGGCGTTCGGGGTGATGTGCCGTAGCAGCATGCGGGAGTTGGAGGCGCCCAGGGCGCGGGCGGCCTGGACGTAGTCGTTCTGTTTGGCGGTGATGACCGCGCCCCGGGCGATGCGGGAGATCTGCGGCCAGCCGAGCAGCACCATGAAGCCGATCACCGGCCAGATGCTGTTGCTGGTGACCACGGACAGCAGTACCAGGCCGCCGAGCACGACCGGGATCGCGAAGAAGACGTCGGTGATCCGGGACAGGAACGAGTCCGAGTGGCCGCCGAAGAACCCGGCGAGCCCGCCGAGCACCGACCCGAGGAGCGCGACCCCGAGCGTGGCGCAGACACCGACGGCGATGGAGATCCGCGCCCCGTAGACGGTACGGGTGTACACGTCGCAGCCCTGGCCGTCGTACCCGAAGGGGTGGCCGGGCTGCGCGCCCTCCTGGGCCTTGGACAGGTCGCACTTGAGCGGGTTGCCGGAGGCGATCAGCGACGGCCAGAGGGAGATCACGACCAGGAAGAGGATCACCAGCGCCGAGATGATGAAGACGGGGTTGCGGCGCAGGTCGCGCCAGGCGTCGGACCACAGACTGCGGGCCTTGTCGGACGGGCCGCCAACCGCCGGGGCGTCGCCCAGTCGCTTCTCCAGGGTCTCCCCCTCGGTGGTGGCCAGATCCATGGTGCCGTCCAGCCCCGTCGCGGCGATCGCCCCGTTCTCGGTGGCGCGTTGACCGCCCGAGACGTGCGGCTCCGGGGGCTGCGGCTCAGGCATAGCGGATCCTCGGGTCGAGTACGGCGTAGAGGAGGTCGACGATCAGGTTGGCGGCCAGGAACACCAGGACGAGGACGGTCACGAAGCCGACGACGGTCTGGGTGTTCTGGCGGAGGATGCCCTGGTAGAGCTGGTAGCCGACGCCGTGGATGTTGAAGATCCGCTCGGTGACGATCGCGCCGCCCATGAGGGCTCCGATGTCGGTGCCGATGAAGGTGACCACGGGGATCAGGGAGTTCCGCAGCAGGTGTTTGCGGATCACGCGGTGCCGGGGCAGTCCCTTGGCGACGGCGGTGCGGACGTAGTCGGCGCGGGCGTTCTCCGCGATGGACGTCCGGGTCAGGCGGGTGACGTACGCCAGGGAGACGGAGGCGAGGACGAGCCCGGGGACGATCAGCTCGTCGAAGGGGGCTTCGGAGGAGACCGACGGGCTGATCCAGCCCCACTCCACACCGAGCAGCAGCTGGAGCAGCAGACCGGTGACGAAGGTGGGGACCGAGATGACCACCAGGGTGACCACCAGCGCCCCGGTGTCGACGGGCCGCCCGCGCCGCAGGCCGGTGACGACACCGAGGGTGATGCCGATGACGATCTCGAAGAGGATCGCCACGATCGTCAACCGGATGGTGACGGGGAAGGCGGAGGCCATCAGCTCGGTGACCTCCTGCCCGTTGAACGCGGTGCCGAAGTCGCCGGTGAAGACATTGCCCATGTAGGTCAGGTATTGCTGCCAGACGGGCATGTCGAGGCCGAACTCGCGGCGCAGCTGGGCGGCCGTCGCCGGATCGCACTCCCGGTCGCCGCAGAGGCCCGCGATGGGGTCGCCCATCACGTTCACCATCAGGAAGATCAGGAGTGTGGCGCCCACGAAGACCGGGATCATCTGCAGCAGGCGCCGGACGACGTACCGCCCCACGGGGGGTCAGCCGACCTTGATCTGGTCGTACACCGGCACGCTGAACGGGTTCAGGGAGACGTCGGACAGGCGCGCCGAGTAGCCCGCGCTGCCGTTCTGGTACCAGAGCGGGATGGCGGCCATGTTGTCCCGGACGACCTCCTCGGCCTTCTGGAAGGTCTGCACGGCCTTCGCGGTGTCCGACTCGGCGTTGGCCTCGTCGACGAGCCTGTCGAAGTCGGCGTTGGACCACTTGCCGTCGTTGGAGGAGGCGTTGGTGTAGTAGAGCGGCTGCAGGAAGTTCTGGATGAGCGGGTAGTCCATCTGCCAGCCGGCACGGAACGGGCCGCTCATCTTCCGCTGGGTGATCTGGTTGCGGTAGTCGGCGAAGGTGCCGACCGGGTTGCCCACGCACGCCTTGTCGTTGTCGAGGGCGTTGTTGATGGAGTTGCAGACGGCGTCGACCCACTGCTTGTGGGAGCCGGTGTCCGCGTTGTACGTGATCTTGACCTGGCCGCCGGGGAGGCCGCCGCCCTCCTTGATCAGCTGCTTGGCGGCGTCCGCGTCGTACTCGCAGGCGTCCCCGCACAGACCCTTCTTGTAGCCGCCCTCCTCGCCGAGGACGGGGGAGGTCCAGTCGGTGGCGGGGGTGCGGGTCTTCTGGAAGATGGTGTCGGTGATCTGGTCGCGGTCGATCGCCCGGGACAGCCCCTCGCGGACCTTCTCCGAGCCGTCCTTGTTCCAGTTCTTGTCGTAGAACGGGAAGGACAGGGTCTGGATGATGCCGGCCGGGGTGTTGATGTACCGGTCACCGAGGTCGGCCTGGACGTTCTTCAGCTGGGCGGCGGGGACGTCGTCGACGAGGTCGAGGTTGCCCGCCATCAGGTCGGTGTAGGCGGTGTTGTTGTCGGTGTAGACCTTCAGGTCCACACCGCCGTTCTGCGCCTTGTCCTCGCCGGGGTAGTCGTCCCACTTCCGCACCGACAGCTGGGAGCCCTTGGTGTACGAGTCGACGGCGTACGGGCCGTTGCCGACGGGCTTGCTCAGCCAGGCGTCGTGGTCGGTGAAGAACGACTGCGGCAGCGGGGCGTAGGCGTTGTAGCCGAGGGTGTCGGGGAACGTCGAGAACTTCTGGGTGAGCTCGACCGTGAAGGTGTTGTCGTCGACGACCTTCAGCCCGGAGAGGGTGTCGGCGGTCTGTTTGCTGCCGTCGTCGGGGTGCGTCTTGTCGTAGCCCTGGATGTACTCGAAGAAGTACGCGTTCTTCTGGTTGTTCTTGAGGCTGGCCCCGTAGTTCCAGGCGTCCACGAAGGACTTGGCGGTGACCTTCTCGCCGTTGCTGAAGGTCCAGCCGTCCTTGACGGTGACGGTGAAGTTCTGCGAGTCGGTCGTCTCGATCTTCTCGGCGAGCATGTCCTTCGCCTCACCGGTCTTGGGGTCGTACCGCTTCAGGCCGCGGAAGATCATGTCGAGCACCTTGCCGCCCTGCACCTCGTTGGTGTTGGCCGGCTCCAGCGGGTTCTGCGGGTCCCCCCACGAGGAGCTGAGCACCGCGCCGCTGTCACCGCTGCCGCTGCTGCCGCCGCTGTCGTCGTCCCCGCCCCCGCAGGCGGTCGCGGCGAGAGCCACCGCCGCCGCGCCGGCGATCCATCGGGCGTGCGTGGCTCCACGCATGGAGTGCCTCCTCGTCCGTGCGCGAGTGTGCGCAGTACTCCAGCGCGGGCGCGCTGTTCCATTAACGGTCAATATCAACCGTTAATGGATATAAGGCACACCGTATGACCCGTCCGGGGGACTGCCTCCTCCGGATGCACGCACTCATTGCCTCTTGCGTGGCGTCACGGTCACGATCGGCCGCACCTGCGCACCCGCCGGCCAGGCCCTGCCCCGCTCTGGAAGGTTTCGGTCACACGTGTGCGCGGAGTCCTGCCCCGAGTCAGCCGAGGCTCGGGGTTGCGTGCGTATGCGGTGGGGCGGGACGCCCACTGGTCGCGGGCCAGGCCGGCCACCGTTGCGGCATGGGCCCCGATCCTTCAGCCTGCGCTGAGGCCAGGCCGGCGCAGCACGCCCCTGATTCCGCTTCCGCCAAGGGCGCGCTGCGTCGTGGAAGTGGCGGCAATGACGATCCGGGGTTCCGCCGTCGCGAAGGAGGGCGCGGCCGGCGGTGGGGGGTGTGCCGATGCAGGTATCGGCGCCGCCCTCGCAGCAGTCGGACGCCTGCCACATGAGCTGAGCCATGCGCGCCCTCCTGAAGGACCAGGTGCACGTTCCAGCCCCTACCGGGGCGCTTCTGATGGCTCTTGGTCGGAGACCATCCGACCGGTCGGCGCCGCGCGCGGTGACTCGTGAGGCGCTGACCGCCTCACCGGACTCGTCCGTAACCGCTCACCAACGGTTTCAAGAGCCGTCAGAAAACGGCCCAGGGGGCCGATACTCCCGCAGGGGCCTCGTCCGTCCTTGGCGACAGCATGCCGTTCGGCGCCCGGGCGGTGGAGGCCACACCGCCTTCCGCCCCAACCGCCCGGCGGGAAGCAGCTCATCCTGACGGGCTGCCCACCAGGAGCCCGGGTCAGCCCAACTCCCCTCGCTCCACACAGAATTCGTTGCCCTCGGGGTCCGCCATGAGGACCCAGCCGCCCCCGTCGGGGCGGGTGTGGTCCGCGATCACCCGGCCGCCCAGCGCGAGCACCCGCTCGACCTCCTCCGCCCGGGTGCGGCCGTGCGGCTTCAGATCGAAGTGGAGCCGGTTCTTCGCCGACTTGCCCTCGGGCACTCGGACGAAGAGCAGCCTCGGGCCGCCGGCCGGATCCTCGATCAACGCCTCCGGGTCACCGGGCTTGTCGTCGTCGGCCAGCGGACGGCCCAGCAGTTCGCTCCAGAAGAGGCCGAGGTCGTACGGATCTCCGGTGCAGTCGAAGGTGAGGCTGTGGATGGTGGGGTGTTCGAGGCTCAACTGGTGTCTCCATCGTGAGTCGGTGAGTCATGACATACAGGCGATTCAACGGTTCCGTGGTCGAGCGGGGTGGTCGTGATGCGTGCGCGGGGCCGCGGGGAGGGCTGTTCCTGAGCGCGTCGCGACAACCGCCTGTTCCGCGGCATTCTCGGCACGGCGGTATGCCTCAGGTCACGCATCGGCAGTACGAGGCCTGCCCAGCCCCGGGTTGGATTGCGGGGCCGCGACAGTTCGATGCATCACTCGCCCCGGCGTTTGCCGGGGACGGCGGCGCGAGACCCTCGGATCGGAGTGCGACAGCCCCTCGTTGCCGTACGGATCCAGCGAACTGTGGTGAGCGTGCGGACGCCGCCCGGCGCCGCGTCCCCGCGGCACCGGGTTGACCGGCTCGCCAACGCCGGGGCGATCCAGAGCTCGTAGAAGCTGCGGGGCGCGGTGTTTTTGTGCCGAATCGACCGCGGCTCGTAGCGGTCGTCCGGGTAGGGCTTCCTCGTCACCGTGTCGGTTGCCCGCGGTCACTGCCGAGCGCATACGATCGCCTGCTGTCCGTTCGGTCAGACGCCAGTCCGCCCGTCTACGAGTTCCCGTACGACATCAAGGTGCCCGTTGTGCCGAGAGGTCTCCTCGATGAGGTGAAGGAACACCCAGCGGAGGTCGACGTGACGGCCGTCCCCGATGGGCCGCTGGGCCTTGCTGCTCAGGTCATGTTCGGCGAGCAGGTCATGGTGACGGCCGCTCTGCTCCTCGTACTCGGCCAGGAGTTGAGACAGCGGAACGTCGACAGCCATGCGCATCTCGGGGTCGGGGTCGTCGTCGGTCGCCTCCGCGAGCGGACCGGCCATGTCCTCCCCGAGGAACACCACCTGGACCCAGTAGTACTCGACCCATCTCAAGTGACTGATCAGCCCACAGAGAGTCATGAGCGGCGATCCCGGCAACGGCGCCTTCCGCGCGTCCTGTGGTGACACGCCCTCACACTTGGCGAGCGCGGTGCCCCGTGCGTAGTCGAGGAAGGTGGCCAGCTGCGTCCGCTCGTCCCAGGCGGGAGGCGTATCCGTGCGTTTCGTCATCGCCGGCAAGCATCTCCGGCACCGACCCGAGTGACAAACGAATTAGAGGCTGCGCAGACAGGTGATCTTCTTCAAGGGGTCCGCTTGCGCAGACTGGTGGTTACGCCGAGTGCGTTATGTCCCCGACCCCTGTCATGGCAGTGTGTGTCGGCATGAATGAGCAACGTGATGCGGCGTTATCGCAGGCTGTGCGCTTACGGGAAGAAGGGACCGAGCAGGCACGTGAGCAACTGGTGAGCTTGGCCGAGCGGTACCCCCAGGATGCTGCGATCGCCTATCAGGCTGCCTGGGCGCACGACGCCCTCGGCTTGGAGACTGAGGCCGTCCCGTTCTATGAGCGGGCGTTGAGCGGCTCAGGGCTGTCGTCCGATGACCGGCACGGGGTTTTCCTAGGGCTCGGAAGCACGTACAGGGTGCTCGGTCGCTACGATCTGTCGCTGGCAACGTTGCGTCGTGGCCTGGAGGAGTTTCCCCACGATGCGGCTCTGCAGACCTTCCTGGCCATGGCGTTGTACAACCTCGGTGAATCCCGCGAAGCCGTGCGGACATTGCTCAACGTAACGGCAGCCACCAGCACGGACCGGCAGGTGCAGAGGTACCGTCGTGCGATCGAGTACTACGCCGAGAACCTGGACGAGACACAGTAGGGATCGAGCAGGCGTCGATCGTCAGGAGCGGCGGTTCGGATGGGACGCCCGGCGGTGGGCCGGCCAGGATCGGCGGATGAGGCGCGGACGGTGATGATGGTGTCGGCGAGGTCGAAGTAGGCGTCGATGATCAGTGGTCGGCGCCGTGGCAGCGGGCGAGGCGGTGGAAGGCGCTCTGCCAGGCGTGGAGGGTGATGGGCATCGGGTAACGGCCCGAGGTCGGCCAGCCGGTCCGGGGTCGGCGCGAGCAGCAGGGAATCGTGACGGTTGGCTCCCGTCGACACACGGGCCGGCGGGATGCCGTATCCATCCGTCATGCCCGCGCGTTTCAGCCCCTGTTTGCGGCAGCCGGCTGGTGAGCGTCCGGCGACCTCACCGCCGCCGGGGGCCTTGGTGATCGAGCCCTCGACAGCGATCCGGTCGAGGACGAGGACGAGGCCAACGATGCGGTCGTAGGCGGCCAGTGCGATCTGGTGGAGTTCGGCGAAGACGCCGATCCGGATCCACTCGTCTCGACGGCTGCGGATCGTGCCGACCGGGCAAGTCGTGTCGCGATCGCCTGGCGGGAGCAGCCGAACCGAAGCAGCTGCAGCAGATGGCGTCCCATCGGGTGGTGCAGCCGATCAAGGTCCCGGAATCCGCAGGTCGGGGACGGTGGCACCGCCGGACCGGGTGTTCAACTCGCCTCAGCAGGGCGCCTCGTGGACTGCCGCCTCTGCGGAGATCGCCAGCGGTCTCGTACCGGAACGCGCACCTCTTGATCGCGTACACCACGACGCGGGACACGACCCTGCAGCATCGTCCTGAAGATGATCCGGACGCTGCTGCGGGGGCGGTGACAGCCCAGCGGATGGGTCGGGTCAGAGACTGGCCGTTCGGGCAACAGCTCCGAGAATTCACTCCCGGAGTGGTTCGGTCAGCCATGACTGGCAGGACAGGCGCCATCTCCCCGGTGATCACAGGTTGTTCATTCCATGATCACCAAGGCCTGCGCCTGCCTGACAGCCGGGTGCCACAACCGCACCTGTCTGCACGAGCTCTCAGTCAGTACTCCGGCTGCAGATCGCGATCAGGATCGTGAGAGCCCGGTGTGCGGTGCTGTTCTACGCTGCCCGTCGTGATCTCGAAGCTGCAGTGCGTGGTGTTGGACTGTGCCGATGTCGTTGAGTTGTCCCGGTTCTACCAGTCGCTTCTCGGCGGCGTGGTGAACCAGCCGGACCCACGGTGGTCGGTCGACGACGGGTGGGCAACGCTCCACGCCGACAACGGGTTCGTGCTGGCCTTCCAGCGGGTGGAAGATCATCAGCCACCGCGGTGGTCAGATCCCGCCCGGCCCCAGCAATTCCACCTCGACCTGGGCGTCAAGGACCTGGACCAGGCCCAGGAAGAGGTCCTCAAGCAGGGCGCCACACTGCTCGATGGGGGTGACGGCAAGCGGAGTTGGCGCATCTTCGCGGATCCCGCAGGACACCCCTTCTGTCTCGTCCGGGACTGACAGGAGACACGCAACCGCCTGGTATCGCCCGTTGAACCGCCGCCTCGCCAACCCTGCAGATCATCAACGGCACACAGCGACCCGGTGAGCGGATCGCCCCAGCCCCTCCCCCACAGGCTGTCACCGCGCAACGGGTCGTCACTCCCCCACCAGCAACGACCCGCCGGTCTGAACCAATGACGAGGGCAAGCCCGTGTCAACGTGCGTTTCCCCAGGCCACTAGGGGGAAGGGAGCCGTTGACGCATGGCAACCGCCCTCACAGAAACCTCCCCACCCCATCTGCGTCAGCGGCCGAATCCGTTCGGGCAGCCCTCCGGCCCTCCTGTACGAGTGATGACGCGAGGTCACATTCCATGAATGCTCACCCTCGGTACGGCAAGGAGAATTTAGGCCTGAAGGGCCGAGCAATCCGAGTCGTCGCCGCTACCGCCGCCACTGCACTGGCCCTCTCCCCGCTCGCCCCCGCACCTCAGCAGGCATCGGCTGCGGAGGGCAAGAAGATCCTCACCGTCGCGGTCGCGCAGAGCGTCGACTCGCTGAGCCCCTTCTTGGCATCCCGCCTGGTCAGCACGAGCATCCACCGACTGATGTACGAGTACCTGACCAACTACGACCCCAAGGACGCGCACGCGATCCCGGGCCTCGCCACCCGGTGGAAGCCGTCCGCCGACAAGCTCACCTGGACCTACACGATCCGCTCCGACTCCAGGTGGTCGGACGGCGAACAGGTCACCGCCGAGGACGCGGCATGGACGTTCAACAAGATGATGACCGACCAGGGCGCCGCCACGGCAAACGGCAGCTATGTCTCCAATTTCAAGAAGGTGACGGCCCCGAGCCCCACCGAACTCGTCATCGAACTGAACAAGCCCCAAGCCACGATGACCGCTCTCGATGTACCGATCGTGCCCAAGCACGTCTGGGAGAAGGTCGAGGACTTCTCCCAGTACAACAACGACACGAGCTTCCCCGTCGTCGGCAACGGGCCGTTCGTCCTCACCGGCTACAAGGCCGACAGCTACGTACGGCTCGCACCCAACAAGAGCTTCTGGCGCGGCGCACCGAAGTTCGACGAGCTGCTCTTCAAGTACTACAAGGACGGTGACGCGGCCGTCGCCGCCCTGCAGAAGGGCGAGGTGTCTTTCGTGAGCGGTCTGACGCCCGCTCAGTCGGCGGCGCTCAAGAACCAGAAGGACATCGAGGTCAACAACGCCCCGGGGCGCCGCTTCTACGCTCTCGCAGTCAACCCTGGCGCTCGTTCCAAGGACGGCGAACGCTTCGGCGACGGCCACCCCTCGCTGCTCGACGAGAGAGTGCGGCACGCCCTGTTCATAGCGGTCGACCGCGAGACCCTCATCGACAAAGTCTTCCAGGGGAACGCGGTCGAGGGCCAGGGGTACATCCCGCCCCGATTCGCCGACTACTTCTGGAAACCGTCGGCGACTCAGGAACTCTCCTACGACCCGGCGAAGGCAGCCGGACTCCTGGACGAGGCGGGCTACAAGAAGAACAGCGACGGCAAACGGGTGGGCGAGGACGGCAAACCGATCAACTACCGCGTCCTGTGCCACTCCACCGACCCGAACGACAAGGCGGTCGGCCAGTACCTCACTGAGTGGTGGGGCGAGCTGGGCATAGGCGTGACGCTCAACTGCCTCGACAACGTGACGGACCCCTGGCTCGCGGGAACCTACGACCTCGCCTTCGACGGCTGGTCCGTCAACCCCGACCCGGACTACGTCCTGTCGATCCACACCTGCGCAGCCCTGCCCGCCACCCCCGACGACGTGGGCGCGACCGACAACTTCATCTGCGACAAGAAGTACGACGACCTGTACGGGAAGCAACTCGCCGAGTACGACCCTGAGAAGCGGGCCGACGTCGTCAAGCAGATGCAGTCGCGGCTGTACGACGCCGGGTACATGAACGTCATGGCGTATCCGAACGCCGTCGAGGCCTACCGCACCGACCAGATCAAGTCGCTCACGACGATGCCCGAGGACGCGGGCAACATCTACGGACAGGACGGCTACTGGAGCTGGTGGTCGGCGATCCCGGCGGACGCCTCCGGCGAGTCCGACGACTCCGGCTCGACCGGCGTGGTCGTCGGCGTCGCCGCGGGAGTCGTGCTTGTCGCGGGCGCCGGGATCTTCCTGGCAATGCGCCGACGTGCGACTGCCGGGGACCGCGAGTAGCCGGATCATGAGCGCTGACTCGGCATCCACCACCCCGGCCGCCCCCGGTGGACCCGCCCTCGCCGGACCACCCGTCCACGGCTCGCGGACCGGAAGCACGTATCCGCGTTATGTCGCGGGGAAACTGGGGGGCGCCGCCGTCTCCCTGCTCGCCGTACTCGTCACCAGCTTCTTCCTCTTCCGGCTGATCCCGGGCGACCCCGTCAAGTTCATGACGGGCGGCCGCCAGGTGTCGGCCGAGCAACTGGCCGCGTACCGCGAAGAGTTCGGCCTGGACCTGCCGCTGTGGGAACAGTTCACGGACTACTGCGGCAAGGCGCTCACCGGTGACCTCGGCACGTCGTACCAGTTCCGGGCACCGGTCATCGACAAGATCACCGAGGCGCTGCCGAACACGCTGCTGCTCACCGGTACCGCATTCGTCCTGTACACCTCGCTCGGCATCTTCCTGGGCACCCGCGCGGCGTGGCGGCACGGGCGGCTCGGGGACCGGCTGCACACCGGTCTGGCGCTGGCCCTCTACTCGATCCCGTCCTTCTGGCTGGGCCTGCTGCTCATCATCGTTTTCGCGGTGGGCCCGGGCCCGCTCCCCGGGCTCTTCCCGACCGGTGGCATGGAGTCGGGGGGCGAGGAGGGCTTCGCGTACGTCACCGACGTGGCCCACCATCTCGTGCTGCCGGTGATCACGCTGGTCGCGGTCGAGTACGGCCAGACGCTGCTGGTCGCCCGCTCGGCACTGCTCGACGAGATGGGCGGCGACTATCTGACCACCGCGCGGGCCAAGGGGCTGAGGGACGACCTGGTACGACGTCGGCACGCCGTGCCGAACGCGATGCTGCCGACGGTGACGCTGATCTTCATCAACCTCGGCCGGACCGTCGCCGGCGTGATCCTCGTCGAGACCGTCTTCTCCTGGCCGGGCCTCGGCGGGCTCTTCTACCAGGCGCTGAGCGTGCCCGACCTCCCCCTCGTCCAAGGGCTGTTCTTCGTCTTCGCCGCAGCGGTGATCGTGATGAACACACTCGCCGACCTGGTCTATCCACTGCTCGACCCCCGGGTGGGCCGATGACGACCGAAGCGAACGACCCGGTGGCGAAAGCCGGCCCACGCGCGCTCGCCCGGCGCCGCCGCCGTGAATCCGCCGCCCGGTTCTGGAAGCAGTACCGCACCCGGCGCGCCGGACTCCTGGGCCTGGCCACCCTTGCCCTCTTCGCTGTGGTGGCACTGACCGCGCCGCTGACGGTCGGCTCCGACGTGGCCGCCGTGACCAGCGCGCCGGGCCGGCCGATGGAGGTGCCGAGCGGGGAGTTCCCGCTCGGCACCGACCGGTTCGGGCGCGATCTCCTGGGCCTGGTCATCTGGGGTTCACGGGTCTCGCTCCTCGTCGGTCTGCTCGCGGCCGTGCTGTCGGTGGCGATCGGCGCGCTGGTCGGGATCACCGCCGGGCACTTCCGCGGTGCGTACGCCACCGTGCTGATGCGGGTCACGGACTGGTTCCTGGTGATGCCGACGCTGGTGCTCGCCATCGCGCTCGCCACCGTCATGTCCCGCTCGCTGGGCACGATCGTCCTGGCGATCGGCGTGACATCGTGGCCGACCACGGCTCGTCTGGTCCGGGCACAGACGCTGGCGGTGGAGTCGCGGCCGTACATCGAGCGCGCGCAAGCACTCGGCGGTGGGCACCGGCACATCATGTACCGGCATGTGCTGCCCAATGTGATGCCCCTGGTGCTGGCCCAGACCACCCTCATGATCTCCTCCTCCATCCTCGCCGAGGCGACGCTGGCCTTCCTCGGCCTGGGCGACCCGACGGTGGTGTCCTGGGGTGGGATGCTCCAGGAAGCCCGGGAGGCGGGCGCGGTCAGCTCGGGCGCCTGGTGGTATCTGGTGCCGCCGGGGATCGCGATCGCCGTGGTCGCACTCGCGTTCACCCTGTGCGGCCGCGCGGTGGAAGCCGTGCTCAACCCCAGGCTGGGAGTGGCACGTTGACCCTGCTGGAGGTCCGGAAGCTGGAGGTGTCGTACGCGGGCGGAGCGGCCGCCGTACGGGGTGTCGACCTGTCGCTGGCGGTCGGCCGGAAACTGGGCATCGCAGGCGAGTCCGGCTGCGGGAAGTCCACCCTGGCGCTCGCTCTGCTCCGGCTGCTTCCGGCCGGCACGCGCGTCAGCGGGGAGGTTCTTCTGGACGGCGAGGACATACTGACGATGCGCTGGGGGCAGGTCCGGGCGGTCCGCTGGGCGGGAGCGTCGATCGTCTTCCAGGGAGCGATGCACTCGCTGAACGCCGTCCACCGCGTCGGCGACCAGATCGCGGAGCCGATCCTGCTGCACAGGAAGGCAGCCACCACGGCCGCCGCACGTAAGCGGACCGGTGAACTCCTCGAACAGGTCGGTCTGCCGGCGTCCCGGGCGTCCGCGTATCCACACGAACTCTCCGGCGGTCAACGTCAGCGCGTCATGATCGCCATGGCGCTGGCCTGCGACCCACGGCTGATCATCGCTGACGAGCCGACCACCGCACTGGACGTGATGATCCAGGCGCAGATTCTCCGGCTGATCGAACGACTCGTCGCCGAACAGGGGCTGGGCCTGATCATGATCAGTCACGATCTGGCGGTCCTCGCCGACACCTGCGACCGGCTCGCGGTGATGTACGCGGGCCGGGTGGTCGAGGAAGGACCCGCCCGGGAGGTCTACGAGAACGCCCTGCACCCGTACGGCAGGGCCCTGTCGGCCGCGTTCCCCCGCATCGGCGCCCCCTCCTCCCGCTTCGCCCCGCGCGGCCTGCCCGGCGACCCCCCGGACCCGGCCGACCTGCCGACCGGCTGCACCTTTCATCCGCGCTGCCCGGTGGCACTGGACCAGTGCGGCAGCCAGGACCAGGTACTGCGGGAGGCGGGTGCGGGTCGGAGGGCGGCTTGCCTGCACGTAGGCCCGGGGACCACCGCCGAACCGGTCACGAGGAGCGGCGCATGACGACATCGGCACCCCTGCTGAGGGCAACGGGCCTGCACGTGGCGTTCCCCGGGCGGCACGGTGACGCGCCGGCCAGGGCCGTGGACGGCGTCGAGCTCGACATCCGTGTCGGGGAGATCGTGGCGCTCGTCGGCGAGTCGGGGTGCGGCAAGACGACGCTGGCCCGCACGCTGCTCGGTCTGGTGCCCCCGACCTCGGGGAGCGTCAGTTTCGGCGGACAGCGGCTCAAGTACTCATCGGCTGCCCTGAAGGCGTACCGCAGGCGGGCCCAATTGGTGCTCCAGGACCCGAGCGGATCGCTGAACCCCAGGCACACGGTGTACGACGCGGTGGCAGAAGGTCTGCGCATCCACAGATACCCGGGCGACGAACAGACGGCAGTGGCCCGCGCCCTCTCCCGGGCGGGCCTGCGGCCACCCGAACGCTTCTACCTCCGCTACCCGCACGAACTGTCGGGCGGCCAGCGCCAGCGTGTGGTGATCGCGGGTGCCCTCGTTCTGGACCCCGAACTCATCGTCGCCGACGAGCCGGTGGCTTCCCTCGACGCGTCCGTGCGCGGCGAGATCCTCGCCCTCCTGCTGCGCCTGCGCGACGAACTGGGCCTGTCCGCCCTGGTGGTGACCCACGATCTGGGGCTCGCCTGGAACATCGCCGACCGGGTCGCGGTCATGTACCTGGGCCGGATCGTGGAGACGGGCGAGGTCGAGCAGGTGCTGACCGCGCCTCGACATCCGTACACGCAGGCGTTGTTGTCCGTCCTCCCCGAGGCGACGGGCGAGCCGGTGGTGCTGACTGGAGAGCCTCCGGACCCCTCCCGCGTCCCCTCCGGCTGCCGTTTCCACGCTCGCTGCCAGATCCTGGCGAACGGGGAGGCGGAACGGGCGGGAGTGGCCGGGGCGTGCCGGACGGCGGACCCGGAGGTGCTGGACGGGGGCGGTGAGGCACAGGTGGCGTGCCACTGGGCACGGGCCACGGCAGCGGCCGGTCCCTGAGAACACCAGTTCCCGGCACCGCAGCCGGTGCCGGGAACAAGGCGGTGTCAGACCGCGTGGACCACGTCCTTCTCCTCCGCGAAGTGGCACGCGGACTCGTGGGCCGCCGGGGAGTCCACGCCCTGGAAACGGTCGGGAACCGCGAGCAGCGGGACCTCCTCGGCGCACCTGTCCTCGGCTTTCCAACAGCGAGTGCGGAAGCGGCAGCCGGACGGCGGGTTGGCCGGAGAAGGCACGTCACCCGTGAGGATGATCCGCTCGCGGCCCTCACGGGCCTCCGGGTCCGGCACGGGCACCGCGGAGAGCAGTGCCTGCGTGTACGGATGCGTCGGGTGCTCGTAGATCTGCTCGTCCGTCCCGATCTCCGCCATCTTGCCGAGGTACATGACCCCGACCCGGTCGGAGATGTGCCGCACGATCGACAGGTCGTGTGCGATGAAGATGTAGGAGAGGTTGAACTCGTCCTGCAGCTTCTCCATCAGGTTGATCACCTGCGCCTGAACCGACACGTCGAGCGCCGATACCGGCTCGTCGCAGATGATGATCTCCGGGTTGAGCGCGAGCCCACGGGCGATGCCGATGCGCTGGCGCTGACCGCCGGAGAACTGGTGCGGGTACCGGTTGATGTACTCGGGGTTGAGCCCGACCACGTCCAGCAGATCCTGCACCTTGCGCCGCCGGTCGCCCTTGGGCGCCACTTCGGGGTGGATGTCGAAGGGTTCGCCGATGATGTCACCCACGGTCATCCGGGGGTTGAGCGAGGTGTAAGGGTCCTGGAACACCATCTGGATGTTCCGGCGTACGGCCTTCAGCGCGCGGCCGGACAGCTTGGTGATGTCCTGGCCCTTGTAGAAGACCTCACCCGCCGTCGCCTGCTCCAGATTCATCAGCAGTTTGGCCACGGTGGACTTGCCGCAGCCGGACTCGCCGACGATGCCCAGCGTCTCGCCCTGGTAGAGATCGAAGGAGATCCCGTCCACGGCCTTGACCGCGCCGATGGAGCGTTTGAAGAGGATGCCCTGGGTCAGCGGGAAGTGCTTGACCAGGTTGCGTACCTGGAGGATCGGTTCGCCGCGCTCGACCGGTGCCTCGATCGCCGCGACCGCCTCCTCCTCGGAGTGCGCGTCGACGACCTCCACCTCGGAGACGTTGGGCATGGCGTCCACGGCGCCGACGGACTCGTCCGTCTTCTTGAGCTCAGCCATGGATCGTGTCCTTCCAGAAGTGGCACGCACTGCCGCGGCCGGTGAGCTCGCTGCCGTCCGGCTCGGTCACCTGGAGCAGCGCCGGGATCTCCGTGGTGCAGACGTCCTGCGCCTGGGGGCAGCGCGGGTTGAAGGCGCAACCGGTCGGGACGTGCAGCAGGTTGGGCGGCAGACCCTTGATCGCGTACAGCTCCCTGCCCTTCTGGTCCAGGCGCGGGATCGACTCCAGCAGACCCTTGGTGTAGGGGTGCGCCGGCCTCTTGTAGATCTCGTGGACCGGGGCCTGCTCGACGATCCGGCCCGCGTACATGACCGCGATCTTGTCAGCGACGTCGGCGACGACACCCAGGTCGTGGGTGATCAGGATCAGGCCCATGTGGTACTCGCGCTGAAGTTCGGCGAGCAGGTCCATGACCTGGGCCTGCACCGTCACGTCAAGGGCGGTGGTGGGCTCGTCGGCGATGATCAGATCGGGTTCCAGGGCCAGCGCCATGGCGATCATGATGCGCTGGCGCATACCGCCGGAGAACTGGTGCGGGTAGTCGTTGACCCGCGCCGCGGCGGCGGGGATCTTGACCCGGTCCATCAGTTCGATCGCCTTGGCCTTGGCGTTCTTCTTGGAGAGACCCTGGTGGACCCGGTACATCTCACCGAGCTGGTAGCCGACGCTGAGCACCGGGTTCAGCGAGCTGAGCGCATCCTGGAAGATCATGGCGATCGTGGTGCCGCGCAGCTTCCGGCGCTCCTCGGCGGACATCTTCAACATGTCCTGGCCGCGGTAGAGGATCTCGCCCTGCGGGATCCTCGCCGGGGGCATGTCCAGGATGCCCATGATCGCCTGCGCGGTGACCGACTTGCCGGAGCCGGACTCTCCGAGCACGGCGAGGGTTTCGCCGGCGTTCACGCTGTAGTTCACTCCGTTGACGGCCTTGGCCACTCCGTCGCGGGTGTGGAACTCCACGTGCAGATCCCGGACTTCGAGCAGCGGGGCGCTTTCGTCCTCATGCCCGCGGGGTGCGGGGAAGACGTCGGTGTTGTCGATGATGGTCAACGTACGCCCTCCTCAGCGCAGCTTGGGGTCGAGGGCGTCGCGCACCGCGTCGCCGAGCATGATGAACGCGAGCACGGTCACCGACAGCATCGCCGCCGGGAAGAACAGTACGTGCGGCGCGTTCCGAATGACCTTGGAGGCCGATGAGATGTCCATGCCCCAGGACACGGTGGGGTCGGCGAGGCCGATACCCAGGAAGGACAGGGTCGCCTCGGTCGAGATGTAGATACCCAGCGAGATCGTCGCGACAACGATCACCGGGGCGATGGCGTTCGGCAGGATGTGCCGGGCCAGGATCCGAGGGGTGCTCGCGCCGAGGGCCTTGGCGGCGTGCACATAGTCCGCCTGCTTGTTGGTGATCACCGCACCTCGCATGACGCGGGCCACCTGGGTCCACCCCAGGAAGGACATCGCGAGGATGACGACGATGATCGAGCGCGTCTCGAAGGAGTTGAGCACGATGAGGGCGCCGAGGAGGAACGGGATACCGAAGAAGACGTCGGTGATGCGGGAGAGCACCGAGTCGATCCAGCCGCCGAAGTAACCGGCGAGCATACCCACGAAGCCGCCGACGACAGTGGTCAGTACGGTGACACCCACACCGACGAAGATCGACGCGCGGGCGCCGAATATGAGCCGGGTGTAGATGGACCGTCCCTGGCCGTCGTAGCCCAGCCACTCCGGGGAGAACCAGTGGCCGAGCTGCGGCTCGCCCAGATAGTGGTTGCGCAGATCGCCGGAGCGAGGGTCACCGCTGGAGAAGAGGCCGGGGAAGGCCGCGATGATCAGCAGCAACAGGATCAACGCCGCGGAGACGATGAAGTACGGGTTGCGCCGCAGGTCGCGCCAGGCGTTCGACCAGAGGCTGGCAGGTTTCTCCTGGCGGGCGGGTTCCTGAGCCGGTGTCGCCTGTGGCGGGACGAGGGCGTCCGCCGGTGTCCCCCCGCCTGCGGTCTTGTTCGCTTCCTCGGCCGCGTCCTTGGTCACGTCAGGCATAACGGATCCTCGGGTCCAGGACCGCGTAGAGCAGGTCGATGAGCAGGCTTGCCATCAGGTACACCAGCACCAGGATGGTGACGATGCCGACGATCGTGGAGCCCTCTCGCCGGAACAGCGCGATGTAGAGGGCGTTGCCGACGCCCGGCACATTGAAGATGCCCTCGGTGACGACCGCTCCGGCCATCAGTGAACCGATGTCCGTGCCGAGGTAGGTGACCACGGGGATCAGCGAGTTGCGCATCAGGTGGACACCGACGACACGGCGGCGCGGCAGCCCCTTGGCCACGGCTGTGCGCATGTAGTCGGAGCGCAGGTTCTCGGCGATCGAGGTACGGGTCAGCCTCGCCACATACGCCAGCGAGAGCGAGGCCAGGACGGCTCCGGGCAGGATCAACTCGTTCCAGTTCTCGGCGTTCTGGACGTTGGGGGAGACCCAGCCCAGGTTGAACGAGAAGACCTGACGCAGGATGAACGCCAGGACGAAGACCGGTACGGAGATCACCAACAGGGTGAAGACCAGAACGAGGGTGTCCGCGGCGCGTCCGACCTTCAGGCCCGCGAGGATGCCGAGGGCGACACCAAGGACGAGTTCGATGACGAAGGCGACCGTGGCGAGTCGGATCGTCGTGGGGAAGACACGGCCGATCTCCTCCGCGACAGGTCTGCCGGCGAAGGTGTCACCGAAGTCGAAGTGGAAGAGAATGCCTGACATGTAGTCGACATACTGCTTCCAGAGCGGCTGGTCGAGACCGAACTTGTGTCGCAGCGCGGCGAGGGTGGCGGGGTCGGCTCCCTTGTCGCCGAACATGGCCCGAACCGGGTCACCGGGCAGCGCGTACACCATAAGGAAGATGAGCAGTGTGGTCCCGAAGAAGACCGGGATCATCTGGAGCAGTCGTCGTGCGACATAGCGCCCCATCGTGCCTCCGTCTCAGGTCGGTGAAGCGCGTGGTCGCGGGTCCCCCCGGCCGTGTGACCACGCACCTGGAGGGCGGTACCGCGGAGTTGTTCCGCGGTACCGCCTCTCCAAGTAGCCGACGATCGTTACTTCTTGACTTCGATCTCGTTGAGGATCGGGTCACCGGCCTGGTTGAACTTCACGTTCTGCACGTTGTTCGAGTAGCCCGAGTTGACCTTGTAGTACCAGAGCGGGATGGACGGCATGTTGTCGACCAGGGACTTCTCAGCCTGCTGGTACAGCTCTGCCGACTTCTCGATGGTGGGCGCGCCGTCGGCCTCCTTCACCAGGGCGTCGAAGGCCTTGTTCGAGTAGCCACTGGTGTTGCCGGCCACACCGGTCCCGTAGAGGTCACGGAGGAAGTTGCCGTTGAACGGGTAGTCGAGCACCCAGCCACCGCGGTACATCGACTTGACCTCCTTGGCGTCACGCGCCTCGAGGTCGGTCTGGAAGTCGGCCTTGGAGTCGCCGGAGCACTCGACGCCGGTGGCCTCACGGATGCTGTTGCAGACCGCCTCGACCCACTCGCCGTGGCCGCCGTCCGCGTTGAACTGGATGGTGATCTTGTTGCCGGGGACACCGCCACCGGCCTTGATCAGCTTCTTGGCCTCGGCCGGGTTGTACTTGGTGACGTCACCTGCGGCACCGGCCTTGAAGCCGAGCACACCCTGGGCGACCCAGCCGGTGGCCGGCGTACGGGTGTCCTGAAGCACGGTCTTGGTGATCGTGTCACGGTCGATCGCCATCGACAGGCCCTGGAGGACCCGGTTGTCGATGCCCTTCCACTGCTTGGTGTAGAAGGCCGGAACGATGGACTGGACGGCCGAGTAGTCCTGGTCGACGGCGCGGTCACCCAGGTCGGTCTTGTAGTTCGCGAGGCTCGCGGCCGGAACCTGGCGGATGACGTCGACCTTGTCCGAGAGCAGGTCGGCGTAGGAGGCCTCGGGCCCGGTGTAGTTCTTGAAGAGCACACCGCCGTTCTTGGCCTTGTTCGGGCCCTTGTAGCCGGCGTACGTCTTCACCTCGATCGACTTCTTGTGGTCCCACTTGACGAACTCGTAGGGACCGTTGCCGACCGGCTTCTCGCCGTAGCCCTCGGGGTCCTTGAAGAAGCCGGACGGGAGCGGCGCGAAGACGTTGTACGCGAGCTTGTACTCGAAGTACGCGAGCGGCGCGCTCAGGGTGATGGTGAAGGTGTTGTCGTCGACGACCTTCAGGCCGGACATGGCGTCCTTCTTGGCCTTGCCCTTCTCCGGGTGGACGTCGGCGTAGCCCTCGATGTCGGAGAACCAGGAGGCGTTGGTCTGGTTGTTCGCGATGTTCGCGGCCCAGTTCCACGCGTCGACATAGGACTTGGCGGTGACCGCCTCACCGTTGTGGAACTTCCAGCCCGCCTTGAGCTTGACGGTCCACACCTTCGAGTCATCCGTGGTGATGGACTCGGCGTTGGTGTAGGTGATCTTGCCGCTACCGTTCTCGTAGTCGACAAGGGTATCGAAGAGCGAGGTGACGACGTCGGAGCCGTAGCTCTCCATCGTGTTCGCCGGCTGCAGCGGGTTCTGCGGCTCACCGCTCTCGAACGTCACGATCCCCTTGGCGTCAACGGCGCCCTTGTCGTTCCCCTTGTCGCCGCCGTCATCACCGCCACCACCACAAGCGGTCACGCTCAGCGCCACAACCGCGGCTATCGCCACCCACTTGGCGCTCTTCGCACCCCGCATGGGTTCCTCCTCATGAGTCCATTTGTTCACCACAGGAGGGGATACCAGACACAGCGTCGACACGTGCGACGAAGAAAGTCGGATAGTCCCCTGGCTCGTGGAGTCGACGTCCCCCTAGACGCGTGACCCTTTGCCCCGAGCTCTACGCGCCTAACTATCTGCCATGGGCCAGCGCTCGACCACCTTCGCAAGGTCTCGGTTCGATCACACCTTGCGCCTACTTCTTCCAAAATCCGGACAAAGGGTTTGGTGAGAGATCCCTGCGAAACGGACTTGTTACACGCTTATCGGTCGCGGCTGTCCGCATTCCGGACGCAACCGAAGGAAAAATGGGTTGCGGAAAAGCCACTCTCGTGCAGGGGGTGCCGATGGCACTCTCACCTGTCTCGAGCGAGGGGAAATTCCCTCCGCCCTCAGCCGACATGTCTCCGCCAAATTCTGGCCGTCGGGCTGTCGTTCGGAAGCGGCGCGACAACATTCGCGGGATGCACCGACGTGCCCTTGGAGAAACCTGTGTACCCAGGAGCGTAGTGGGAACCGGCCATGCCGAGACTCCCTTCTCCCGTAATGAAGGGTTTTCCCTACCCGCGCGTAGGTACGGTGGGAGCCACGGTGAGCGCCACTCTGCGCTCACCGCACCCTGGACCGCACAACGCAGGCGGCCGCCGGGGCCCGCTGCCTTCGCCGGCTCCACCCGCACCGACGGCCCGGCCACTCCCCTCTTGGGAGTGGCCGGGCCGTCTGCGTGAACAGGACAGGCAGTACTCAGCCGTGCTTGGCGCGGCTCGCGGAGCGGGCGCGCTCGCGGGCGTCCAGGTTCACCTTGCGGATACGAACCGCCTCCGGGGTGACCTCGACGCACTCGTCGTCGCGGCAGAACTCCAGGGACTGCTCCAGGGAGAGCTTGCGCGGCGGGACGATCGCCTCGAACGAGTCGGCCGAGGAGGACCGCATGTTCGTGAGCTTCTTCTCCTTGGTGATGTTCACGTCCATGTCGTCGGAGCGCGAGTTCTCACCGACGATCATGCCCTCGTACACCTCGGTGCCGGGGTCGGTGAACAGCACGCCGCGCTCCTGGAGGTTCGTCATCGCGAAGGCGGTGACGGCGCCGGCCCGGTCGGCCACCAGCGAACCGTTGTTACGGGTCGCCAGCACGCCGAACCAGGGCTCGTGGCCCTCGTGGATCGAGTGCGCGATACCGGTGCCACGCGTACCCGTGAGGAACTCCGTACGGAACCCGATGAGCCCGCGGGAGGGCACGACGAACTCCATGCGCACCCAGCCGGAACCGTGGTTGGACATGTTGTCCATCCGGCCCTTGCGGACGCCCATGAGCTGCGTGACCGCGCCCATGTGCTCCTCGGGCACGTCGATCGTCATGCGCTCGACGGGCTCGTGGACCTTGCCGTCGATCTCCTGGGTGACCACCTGCGGCTTGCCGATGGTCAGCTCGAAGCCCTCACGGCGCATCTGCTCGACCAGGATGGCGAGCGCGAGCTCACCACGGCCCTGGACCTCCCAGGCGTCGGGGCGCTCGGTCTCAAGGACACGGAGGCTGACGTTACCGATCAGCTCGCGGTCGAGACGGTCCTTGACCTGCCGGGCAGTGACCTTGCGGTCCTTGACCACGGCCTTGTTCTCGGCACCCTTGCCGGTGCCGCCGCGGCCGACCATCGGCGAGGTGTTCGTACCGATGGTCATGGAGATCGCCGGCTCGTCGACCGTGATGAGCGGCAGCGCGATCGGGTTCTCGGGGTCGGCGAGGGTCTCGCCGATCATGATGTCCGGGATACCGGCGACGGCACAGATGTCACCCGGGCCGGCCATCTCGGCGGGCTTGCGGGTGAGCGCCTCGGTCATCATCAGCTCGGTGATGCGGACGTTGGACATCGTGCCGTCACGCTTGATCCACGTGACGGTCTGGCCCTTGCGCAGCTCGCCCTGCTCGACGCGGAGCAGCGCGATACGGCCGAGGAAGTTGTCGGCGTCCAGGTTGGTGACGTGCGCCTGGAGCGGGGCCTCCTCGTCGTACGACGGGGCCGGGACGTGCGACAGGATCGTGGAGAAGAACGGCTCCAGGCTGTTGCTGTCGGCCGGGACGGTGCCGTCCTCCGGCTTGGTCAGCGAGGCGACACCGTCACGCGCACACGCGTAGACGATGGGGAACTCGATCTGCTCCTCGTCCGCGTCCAGGTCCAGGAAGAGGTCGTAGGTCTCGTTGACGACCTCGTCGATCCGGGAGTCCGGGCGGTCGGTCTTGTTGATGCACAGGATGACCGGCAGGCGCTGCTGGAGCGCCTTGCGCAGCACGAACCGGGTCTGCGGCAACGGCCCCTCGGAGGCGTCGACCAGCAGAACCACGGCGTCCACCATCGACAGACCGCGCTCGACCTCGCCACCGAAGTCGGCGTGGCCCGGGGTGTCGATGATGTTGATGGTGATGATGTCCCCCCCGTCCTTCGGGTGGTACTTCACCGCCGTGTTCTTGGCGAGGATCGTGATGCCCTTCTCACGCTCCAGGTCGTTCGAGTCCATCATGCGGTCGTCGAGCGACTCGGCGGCGTGCGCGGCGAAGGCACCGGCCTGCTTGAGCATGGCGTCGACCAGAGTGGTCTTGCCGTGGTCGACGTGGGCGACGATGGCAACGTTGCGGATGTCGTGGCGCGTGGCCATATTGAGGCGCTTCTCCCGGAGTGTGAGGACGGCCTGCGCTGACATCTGTGTCGCGCGGACCCTGCCGGGCTGGACACGCCACGGCCTCACCCCATGGTACGGGTGCGCCGGGGATGGGGCTCGCCGGGCTACTTCGGCACAGCTCAAGGCTGGTCGGACGGGCTCTGGAGGGCCCGGCGGGTCCACAGCGCAGGCGTCAGGCCGCCTGCGCCGCTCGCGACCCTTCGGGGCAGCTCAACCGAGCGGCGTCGAGGGCGGCCTTGCCCCCGACCGGCTCGTCGGCACAGTCCCAGAAGCCGGAGGCAGAGTTCTCGTACGACACCACGTGGCCCTTCACCGGCTCGGAGCCCTCGCAGGTGTACGTGAAACCGGCCTCGACGAGGTCGATCGACGACCACGCGAAGTACGAGCCCTCGATGTCCCCGGTGGCGTTCTCGATGTAGTGGCCGATCTCGTCCACCGCAGGCTCGGACGGGTACGCGAGCCGCTCCTCCGTCTTCAGGTGCTTACCCAGCGCCTTGATGACCCGGACCGCGCCGACGCCTTTGGGGGCACCGGTGACCGCAGGCCGGTAGCGGTTGTCGCCGACGGGTTCGAGTTCGGCTCTGTACTGGTCGACCTTCTTCGGGATGTCGATCGGGTCGGCAAGCTCGGCCAGCTTCTCCGACCGCCGGACATCCGACCAGGCGTACGTCCCGTTCGTGCACGCCTTGGCCGAGGCCGGGTCGTCCTTCTTCCCGTCGCCCGACCCACCCGTACAAGCCGTGAGCCCCGCCGCCAGAGCGACCGCGGCCAGCCCTGCTGCCGCCGAAGTCCGAACTGCCATGACACGCATGCCCATGACATCCTTCCCCGTTCCCCGTCGTCCGATCACCGAGTGACGATCGATCACGATCATCGTCGAGGCAGCGGAGGCCGGGCGGCAAGACATTTGAGATACCTCAGAGATTGCATGAGCACGACAGCTCGGCCCTGGGGCACCGGGCTCGCCGACTCCCGCGCGCTCTTCTTCTCTTCAGGAAGCCCATGCCCTCGTACGCCGGGGTCTGGAATACCGGTGCGCCGGGGATGGGGCTCGCCGGGCCACTTCGGCACAGCTCAGGGCTGGTCGGACGGGGCCGGGCTCCGGGATGAGCGAGGGCGAGGCACCGGCGGGGGACCGGGCACCGCACGGGCACCGCTCAGTTCGCGGCCAAGGCCTTGTCCGCGGCCTTCCGGCCGGCCTTCGCGGCGACCGAGTCCGCGGAGCAGGAGATCCGGGCGGCTTCGAGGGCCACGGCGCTGTCGCTGGGGACCTGGTCGCATGTCAGGCTGCCCTCGCCATCGACCCTCCAGCTCTCGGCATGCCCCAGCGTGGTCTCGCCGTCAGCGCAGGAGTAGCGGAAGTCGCCTTCCACCGCCTTCGCATAGGCGTAGTTCACGAAGTTGCCCGCCGAGGTGACCGACCCCAGATCGGCGCTCAGCTCGGGACGGTTACCGACGTCGACGAACACGTTGCCGGCCTCGTCCATGAACTGAGCGTCGGCGTCGAAGTAGCCGATCCTCTTGCCCAACGAGAACAGCACGTCGGCCGAGTCCAGCGTCGGCCCTTCGGCCTCCACCGAGACCTCCGGCGTACGGACCCACCGCAGCTTCCGGGTGAACTCACCACCGCCCTCGCCCATCCGCTCCGCGTCGGCGACAGCGATCAGCCGCGTCGGCTGCTCGACGTTGACCCAGGTGAACGTGCCGTTCCCGCACGCCTTGGACTGGGCCGCGGCCCGGGACTGCCCGGCTGCGGGCTTGTCCTGTCCGTCCTGCTCGGCCTGCCCGTCCGGGCTACCGGTGCAGGCCGTCAGAGCCACGGCCAGGGCCGCTGCGGCCAGTACCACCACCGATGCCCGTCGCACTGTGTGCATCCTGCGCCCCACTTCCCCCGTACGGCCACCACAGCCGCATGATGATCAACAGCGCGGTCATCATCCCGCCGCCCGTGCGGGCGGGGCAAGGCGAGGCAAGGCGTTTGAGCGTCGTCAGAGGCGGCTGTGAGTATCAGTTCCGCGACACCCGGTCCGCCGACGTTTTGGCCCCCTTCTTCAAGAACCCCATGTCCTCGTAGACCGGGGTCTGGAAGCCGAAGGCACCCGCGTTGGCCAGGGTGGTGCGGGCGGCGACGAGCTGGGGCCGCTGGTAGAGGGGGATGGATCCGGCGGCGGCCCAGATCCGGGCGTCCGCCTTGCGGATCAGGGCGCGGGTCTTGGACTCGTCGAGGGTGGATACGGCCTGGTCGAAGAGTTGGTCGACCCGGTCCGTGCCGACGCGCGTGTAGTTCTGCTCGACGCTCAGCGAGCCGTCGGCCGCGGGCACCGGCTTGGCGTAGATCGGCCGGGCGTCGGTGGCGGGGTACGCGGAGGTCGGCCAGGAGTACAGCGCGAGGTCGTACTGGCCGTTGGCGATGTGGTCCTTGAAG
This sequence comes from Streptomyces europaeiscabiei, assembly GCF_036346855.1. Classification (NCBI taxonomy): domain Bacteria; kingdom Bacillati; phylum Actinomycetota; class Actinomycetes; order Kitasatosporales; family Streptomycetaceae; genus Streptomyces; species Streptomyces europaeiscabiei. The sequence continues at coordinate 6,836,632 of NZ_CP107841.1, read as the reverse complement.
TAGCTCTCGTCGGCGACCTTCGTGATCTCCGTACGGATCCCGACGCGCTCCAGCATCGCCGCGATCCGCTCACCGACGGCCCGCAGCGACTCCGACCCCGGCCCGTCCGGCAGCACGAACCTCAGCGTCAGGAGCTTGCCGTTCTTGGCCAGCGGCCCCCGCGCGGCATCGGCGGGCGCCCGCGTCCCCTGTGGCGCGTACGCGCCGGGCGCGCCGCCCGGCTTGAACTGCTTGCCGTCCTGCGCGAGGTTCGCGTCGGCGTCGTACGGCTTGTTGTCCTCGCCGACGATGTACGTGCTCTCGTCGTCGGAGGAGCCGGATTTACCGGAGGCGGAGACGGACGCAGAGGCGGACGTGGAGGCAGAGGCAGACGCAGAGGCAGAGGCAGACGCGGACGCAGAGGCGGAGACGGACGCAGACGCAGACGCAGAGGCGGAAGCGGACTTCCCTGAACCGGGACCGGAGCCGGACTTGTCGGAGCCGGCGGCGTCCTTCGTCCTGGGCTTCTCCCCCTCCGCACCGGCCGCCTTCTCGCTCTCCATGGGCTGGACGGGCTCCAGGGGGCCGCCCTGTTCCCATCCGGCGTCGGCGAGCAGGGCCCGCGCCTCGTCGGCGTCCTGGTCGCCGAGGGCACCGCTGTTGTCGGCATAGGCGGCCTGGCCGGCGAGAGCGAGATGGCTGCCGACGGGCTCGGCGGGCAGGCCGAGGGGCTCCAGGACGAGGGCGGCGAGCTTCTCGCGGTCGATCGCGCGGGCCACGGCGCGGCGGACACGCTCGTCGGCGAGGGGGCCGTCCGAACCGTTCAGGGCGAGCTGGGTGAAGGCGGGTTCCAGGGACCGGCGGACGGCGAAACCGCGCAGGGCGGACTGCTGGGCGGTGTACTCGGCGAGCGCCGCGCGCCGCTTCTCCCGGGCGCTGGTCTCGTCGTTCGCGGCCTTCTCGTCCGAGCCGTGCGCGATGGCCCAGGACCGAAGCGACTTCGCGGGGGTCAGTCCGGGGCCGTGGGCGGGGGCGCCCTCCTGGGTCTGGGGGGCGCTCCGCGAGAGAGGAGGACCGGCGCCCTGCGACTTCTTCCTGTCACGGGAGGCGAGCATGATCCGCTCGGCCTGCACCGAGTCGATCTCGGCGATGTCGACCTGGTCCTCGGCCAGCGCCTTGGCCCGCTCGGCGCGCGGTACGGCGCGCAGCACCAGCTCGGAGAGCTTGGCGGGGCGGCCCCACCAGCGGAGGTTGCGGGCGAGCGTGACCTCGCCGCCCTTGCGGTCGACGTCCTTCAGCGCGAACGGCCCGGCGGTGACCTTGAGCCGCTTGCGGGCGCCGTCGTTGAAGGAGTCGGGGGTGCCCATCACCTGCTTCGGGTACAGCGGCGAGAAGAGCGATCTCCAGTCGGCGTACGGGCGGGCGAAGGTGACCCGGACCTCCAGGTCGTTGTCGCCGCGTTCGATCTTCTCGATGCGTTCGTAGCCGGCGTTCCTGGCGGTCCAGTACGCGGAGTCCTTGCCCGACAGGGCCCGCCACTGCGCGGCGAAGTCGGCGGCGCCGATCTCCCGGCCGTCGCTCCACACCGCCTCCTGGTGGAGCTTGTAGAGGACAACCTGGCGGGGCTCGCGTTCGACGACCTTCGCGGACTCCAGGTAGTCGGTGTTGAGCTGCGGGCGTCCGCTGGTGTCGAGGCGGTACATCGACGGCAGTACGGCTCCGGCGATCCGTGCCGTGGCCGGGTCGGCGTCCGACTGGAACGTGTTCAGCGTCTCCGGCACGGCGTCGACGGCCCAGCGCAGGGTGCCGCCGTCGGCGACGAGGTTCCGCGCGGCCGGCGCGATGTCCTGTCCGGCGACGGGCCTGCCCGCCGGGTCCTCCTCACCGCATCCGCTCAGCACGGGCATCGTGAGCACGCCGGCGACCAGGAACGCCAGGGAGCAGCGCGGGGGGCGCGGTCGAACGCGGTCGTGGGGAATCGGCATCACTGCGACCTCCTCGCTCCGCGGTGGGAGAACGGGGACGGGGGCGGCTCTGATCACGTTCGGCGGTATATGGAGCTGATCAGACGGATGCGGCCCACTGAAGAGGACGGAGGCCTCGCGGGTGCGCCGACACGACGGCGAGCCCCCGGGAACCCACCCGTTTGGACGCCTGACAGTTCGGGTGGGTTCGGGTGCCTTGGCGGGTGCGGGTCCGGTGAGGGCTGGTCGCGCGGTTCCCCGCGCCCCCAAGAGATCAGGCCCCTGCCGGCTGGAGAGACCACTGCCCCGCGCCCCTGAAAAGCAAGGCCCGCAGCCCCTGCTTTTCAGGGGCGCGGGGAACTCCGCGAGAAGCCCCACCGGACCCGCGGACAAGAACCCACCCCAGCCCCCCGAGCTCCCCCCACGCAAAAGAACCCCGCACACCGCTTCCCACCGGCAGGTGTGACGCGCGACACTCGCAGGCGCATGAACATTGCCGCCTTGGGGCCACCGCCCCCTGAAAGCGAGGGCAAGTCATGTCCGTGCACGACGACTTGACGGCAGTCCGGCGCTGCCTGGACGAACTGACCCGGTCCGTACGCCGCCTGGAACAGCAACTCGGCGGCAGCGGCCTGGAGATACGCCGCGTCCGCACCGACGCCGACCACCTGCGCGAGAGCGTCGCGTTGCTCGGCGAGGCCGCCCCCGAACTGGCGAAGCCGCGCCGCCCCGACCTCGTCTCCATCCCCGACACCCCGTACGACAGCTCCCTGTGGACGGACTCGGACGACGAGGGCCTAGGCGCCCGCGACCGCCGCGCACCCTGACCGCCGTAACCGACCGACCACCACAACCGACCACCACAAGAACCCGAGACCGAGAACCCGACACGCCAAGAACCCGACCGGGAGTCCCCCGTTGGCCACTGGTACGGAACCACCGGCAACAGAACCCCATCCACAGCGCGGCGGCGTGCGGAGCCGTACGCGCGCCGCGATCTCCGCCCCGCATCTGCGCACCGACCGCTGGTGGCTGGCCCCCGCCGCCACGGCCGCCGGGCTGCTGGCCTTCATCGTCTATTCGACCTGGCGGGCCTTCGCCGACGCGCACTACTACGCGGCCCCCTACGTCTCGCCGTTCTACTCGCCCTGTCTGGCGGAACGCTGCGAGCCCATGCGCGCCGGCCCCAACTGGGAGATCCTCGGCGGCTGGTGGGGCATCTCACCGGCGATCATCATCCTGATCTTCCCGCTCGGCTTCCGCCTGACCTGCTACTACTACCGCAAGGCCTACTACCGCGGCTTCTGGGCGTCCCCGCCCGCCTGCGCGGTGGCCGAGCCGCACCAGAAGTACTCCGGCGAGACCCGCTTCCCGCTGATCCTGCAGAACCTCCACCGGTACTTCTTCTACGCGGCCCTGCTGGTCGCCGGCATCCTCACCTACGACACGGTCCTGGCCTTCCGCGACGAGCACTACGAGTGGGGCCACATGGGCCTCGGCACCCTCGTGTTCCTCGTCAACATCGTGCTGATCTGGGCGTACACCCTCTCCTGCCACTCGTGCCGGCACATCGTCGGCGGCAAGCTCAAGCACTTCTCCAGGCATCCCGTGCGCTACCGGATGTGGAGTTGGGTCGGGAAGCTCAACGCCCGCCACATGCAGCTCGCCTGGGCGTCGTTGGTGAGTGTGGCGCTCGCCGACTTCTACGTGTACCTGGTCGCGTCCGGCGTCTTCGACGATCCGACCCTCTTCTAACAGACAAAAGGTGCTTCTGATGTCCGTGGTCGAACGACAGGAGTGGGACGTCGTCGTGATCGGCGCCGGCGGGGCCGGGCTGCGCGCCGCGATCGAGGCCCGTGAGCGGGGCGCCCGTACGGCTGTGATCTGCAAGTCCCTGTTCGGCAAGGCCCACACGGTGATGGCCGAGGGCGGCATCGCGGCCGCCATGGGCAACGTCAACTCCGGTGACAACTGGCAGGTCCACTTCCGCGACACCATGCGCGGCGGCAAGTTCCTCAACCAGTGGCGGATGGCGGAGCTGCACGCCCGCGAGGCACCCGACCGGGTGTGGGAGCTGGAGACCTGGGGCGCCCTCTTCGACCGTACGAAGGACGGCCGCATCTCGCAGCGCAACTTCGGCGGCCACGAGTACCCGCGCCTCGCCCACGTCGGTGACCGTACGGGCCTGGAGCTGATCCGCACGCTCCAGCAGAAGATCGTCGCCCTCCAGCAGGAGGACCACAAGGAGACGGGCGACTACGAGTCCCGGCTGAAGGTCTTCCAGGAGTGCACGGTCACCCGGGTGTTGAAGACTGTGTCCGACAGCGGCTCCGCCGCGGGCGAGCGGGTGTCCGGCGTCTTCGGCTACGAGCGCGAGTCGGGCCGTTTCCTCGTCCTCGAAGCGCCCGCCGTCGTCATCGCCACCGGTGGCATCGGCAAGTCGTTCAAGGTGACGTCGAACTCGTGGGAGTACACGGGCGACGGCCACGCGCTGGCGCTGCTCGCAGGCGCGCCGCTGCTGAACATGGAGTTCGTGCAGTTCCATCCGACGGGCATGGTCTGGCCGCCGTCGGTGAAGGGCATCCTCGTCACGGAGTCGGTGCGCGGTGACGGCGGTGTGCTCAGGAACTCCGAGGGCAAGCGGTTCATGTTCGACTACATCCCGGACGTGTTCAAGGAGAAGTACGCGCAGTCCGAGGAGGAGGGCGACCGCTGGTACGAGGACCCGGACCACAACCGCCGTCCGCCCGAACTGCTCCCGCGTGACGAGGTGGCGCGGGCCATCAACTCCGAGGTGAAGGCGGGCCGGGGATCACCGCACGGCGGGGTCTTCCTGGACGTGTCCACGCGGATGCCGGCGGAGACCATCCGCCGCCGGCTCCCCTCGATGTACCACCAGTTCAAGGAGCTGGCGGACGTCGACATCACGGCGGAGGCGATGGAGGTCGGGCCCACCTGCCACTACGTGATGGGCGGTATCGCGGTCGAGTCGGACACGGCGGCTGCACGCGGGGTGCCGGGCCTGTTCGCGGCCGGTGAGGTGGCCGGCGGTATGCACGGCTCCAACCGGCTGGGCGGCAACTCCCTCTCCGACCTGCTGGTGTTCGGCCGCCGGGCCGGGCAGCACGCGGCCGGGTACGCGGCGGGGCTGACCGGGGCACGGCCGCCGGTGGACGACATCGAGGTCGACACGGCCGCCGCCGAGGCGCTGCGGCCGTTCTCCGCCGAGGGGCCGGCGCCGGGTCTGGAGGCCGGTCGGCCGCCGGAGAACCCGTACACCCTCCATCAGGAACTGCAGCAGGCCATGAACGACCTGGTCGGCATCATCCGCCGCGAGGGCGAGATGGAGCAGGCGCTGGAGAAGCTGGCCGACCTTCGGGTACGGGCGCGCCGGGCGGGTGTGGAGGGGCACCGGCAGTTCAACCCCGGCTGGCATCTCGCCCTCGACCTTCGGAACATGCTGCTGGTCAGCGAGTGCGTGGCACGGGCCGCGCTGGAGCGCACCGAGTCGCGCGGCGGGCACACCCGCGAGGACCATCCGACGATGGACCGCGGCTGGCGCCGGATCAACCTGCTCTGCCGGCTCACCGATCCGACGGGCGGGCCGGAGACCTGGGATCCCGTCGTCGCCCAGATCGCCCTCACCCGTGAGACCACCGAAGCCATCCGTCCCGACCTGCTCGCCCTCTTCGACAAGGAGGAGCTGGTCAAGTACCTCGCCGAAGAGGAGCTGTACGAGTGAGCAGCTACGAGGAGCCGCGGTCATGAACGGTCATGGAGACGGGGTCATGAGCGGCTACGAGGCCCGCTTCAAGGTGTGGCGGGGCGATGCGCGGGGCGGTGGCCTGGAGGATTTCAAGGTCGAGGTGAACGAGGGCGAGGTGGTCCTCGACATCGTCCACCGCCTCCAGGCGACCCAGGCCCCCGACCTCGCCGTCCGCTGGAACTGCAAGGCGGGCAAGTGCGGTTCGTGTTCCGCGGAGATCAACGGCCGTCCCCGGCTGATGTGCATGACCCGGATGTCGGTGTTCGAGCGGGACGAGACGATCACCGTCACCCCGCTGCGGGCCTTCCCGGTCGTCCGCGACCTGGTCACGGACGTCAACTTCAACTACGCCAAGGCGCGTGAGGTCCCGGCCTTCGTGCCGCCCGAGAAGCTCGGCCCCGGCGAGTACCGGATGATGCAGGAGGACGTGGACCGCCCGCAGGAGTTCCGGAAGTGCATCGAGTGCTTCCTCTGCCAGGACACCTGCCATGTCGTCCGCGACCACGAGGAGAACAAGCCGGCCTTCGCCGGTCCGCGCTTCCTGATGCGCGTCGCGGAACTGGACATGCACCCGCTGGACGCGGCGGAGGACGCCGGCCTGGACCGCAAGAAGACGGCCCAGGACGAACACGGCCTCGGCTACTGCAACATCACCAAGTGCTGCACCGAGGTCTGCCCCGAAGGCATCAAGATCACGGACAACGCGCTGATCCCGCTCAAGGAACGTGCTGTCGACCGCAAGTACGACCCACTGGTGTGGCTGGGCTCGAAGATCAGGAGGCGTTCCTCAACTGGGTGAGGGCCTGCGCGGGGCGGTCACGGGGCGCGGGGCGGTCCCGACGTGCGAGGCCGTCACGGGGCGCGGGGCGGTCCCGACGTGCGAGGCCGTCACGGGGCGCGGGGCGGTCCCGACGTGCAGGGCCGTCACGGAGCACGGGGCCCTCACAACGTGCAGGGCCGTCACGGAGCACGGGGCCCTCACAACGTGCAGGGCCGTCACGGGGCGCGGGGCCGTCACGGGGCGGTGACGCGGCCGGGGCGGGTCGCGAGGTACGACAGCACCGTGTTGGTGACGATGAGGATCAGGCCCGGGAGACCGAACGCGTCCGCGCGTTCGGTCGCCATGGCGACGCACCACAGGCCCAGCCCCGCACTGCCGCTGAGCGTGGCCCAGCCCCACAGCACCGGCCGCAGCGTGCTGCGCCGCAGCCACGGCAACATCCACTCCGTACGGACCGCGACGACACCGAACACGGTCGTGGCCACCATGGCCACCGCGAGGAACCCGATCCCGACGGTCGTCAGCATGCCCCTGCCTCCCCCTTGCGAACGAGGCGATCATGGCATGCCCCCGCCACCGGGACCAGCCTCCGGCTCCCCCACTCCGCCCCACCCCACTCGCGACCGCGCGACACCGGCCATACGCTCCCAAATGTGACGTCGCGTCTGAGAAGGAGCCGAGCGCGAGGCGCCACGTCGCACATAGCCGTGCGTGTGGCCCACACCGCGTTCGGCGGGCTGGCAGCCATGGCCTGGCTCCTGCTGCCCACGACAACGGAGCCGGCCGAGAGCCAGGCCACCGAGCGGCACGCCGACCAGCTGTCCGTCGGCGTGCGGCCCGTGACTCCGGTCGGCGGTGAGCTGTTCAGGGTTCCGGCCCCGGACGAGCCGCTCGTGGTCCCGCCGGTGGGCGGTCGACCCACGGGCCCGGTCGGCCCCGGACGGTCCACGGTCCCGGCCATCGGCGGGCTGCCCGAGACTCCGGCCGTCGGCGCGTGGTTCGTGGCTCCCCCGGTCGGCGTGGCCGCTCCGGCCGACGGCGAGGGCTCCGGGACGGATCTGATCCTGCCGGTGGCCGCCGCGGGTACGGCTGTCGCCGTGGCCGCGTACTCACTCGTACGACGTCGGCGCCGCGCCCAGCTGCGCACGACCCCGACCGGCACCTTCGAACCGCCGACCACGCCGCTGCCCGACCTCCACCGCCGGGCCCAGCGGCTCCTCGTCGAGACCGACGACAGCGTCCGCACCAGCACGGAGGAACTCCGCTTCGCGGCGGCCCGGCCGGGCCGTGGTGCCGCCGAGCCGCCGGTGGAAGGGCCGACGGACCGCGAAGACGCCGGGCCGCACGAGGAAAGCCCGGCGAGCCCTGCGGAAACCGAACCATCCACCACCGACCCCGCCGACCCCGCCAGCCCCGCCAGTGACAGCACCCCCCAGCCGCACCCGGAGAAGGCGGGAGCTCGTGACGAAGCGGAGCCGCAGGGGGAAAGCCCGGTCGGCCACGACGGACCCGAACCACCCACAGCCGACCCCGCCGACCCCAGTGGCCCCCAGCCGCACCCGGAGAAGTCGCCGGGGGCTGAATCGGGCGGGCCGCTCGTGGAGGGCGCGGTCGTGCTCGACCCGGCCATGGCCTTTGCGGAGACACCCGCCGCTCGGGACGCGGTGCAGCCGTTCGTGGAGGCGTTGGCGGATGCGCGGGGGGAGCTGGTGGGGGCCTGTCGAGCGGCTCTGCGGTGGGAGGAGGAGCGTGACGCCCTGTCGCCCGACGAGGAACGCGCGCTGCTGGCGGAGATCCTCGTCCGGTGCACGACCGCACAGCGGCGGCTGGACACGGCGACGCCCGCCTTCGATCAACTCCGCGCCCTGGAGAGGGACATCACCCCGGCCCTGGAGTGCGCGGAGTCCCGCTTCCGCGAGCTGACCGGCCGTACGGCGACCGCGACCACCACCCTCACCGCGCTCCGCGACGGCTACGCCCCGGCCGCCTCCCTCCCCGTCACCGGCCACGTCGAACAGGCCAAGGACCGCCTGGTCTTCGCCACCAGCGAGCTGAACCGCGCCCGCCAGGCCGCCTACCCGGGCGACCTGCACACCGCGGCCGTACACCTACGGGCCGCCGAGGGCGCGATCGACCAGGCGGACATGTTCGTGACCGGGGTGGAGCGGCTCGCCGCCGAGCTGGCGCACGCTGCCGGGACCGTCGAGCAGGGTGCCCTCCGCACCGGCTCGTACGACGACCCGCTCGACGTCCTCCGCCGACAGGGCCACTGGCTCCTGCCGGCCCGCAGCGCGGTCGCCGCGGCAGCCGATTTCCTCACCACGCACCGGGGAGCGGTGGGGGCGACGGCCAGGACCCGACTGTGGGAGGCTGAGCGGCACCTGGCGCAGGCGATACCGGCGGATTCAGGCGAGCAGAACGAGAGTGACGGGACCGCCGAGAACACCCGGCACGCCCAACGGGCCCACGCCCTCGCCCAGGAGGCCCGGCACCTGGCCGAGCAGGACGTCCGGGCGTACGGCAACCCGTACGGCGGCCCCGTCGGCGACGGCCTGGCCGGCGCCCTGCTGGGCGGCATCATCCTCGGCGAGCCCCCCGACGGCGACGGCCGGGCCGACCTACGGGGCCCCGCCTGCTACGGCGGAACGGCGACCCGCGCCCGCAGAACGGCAGGCGGCCAGTTCTGAGCAACACGGGTAGGACCCCGCCCTAGAACAGGCTCAGCAACGCCTCCGCCGGATCCGTCAGGCCGTGCTCCCCACCCGGCAGCGGCAGTTCGAACCACACCGTCTTGCCGCGAGGCGTCCGGCGCGACCCCCAGGCGGCGGACAGCAGGCCGACCAGCTGGAGCCCACGCCCACCCTCGTCCGTGTCACGGGCCCGGCGCCGACGCGGCTGTACAAGGCCCGCGTCCCACACCTCGCAGACGAGCGTTCTGTCGAGGAGGAGCCGGAGCCGTATCTCACCCTCGCCGTACCGCAGGGCATTGGTGACCAGCTCGCTGACCAGCAGTTCCGCCGTGTCGATGAGGGGCTCCAGGTCCCAGGCCTGCAACCGGCCGCGGGCGTACTCGCGGGCGCGGCCCACGCTGCGCGGCTCACGCGGCAGGGTCCAGTCGCCGACGGAGTCCTCCGGCAGCCCCTGGACACGGGCCATCAGCAGCGCGATGTCGTCCTCGCCGTGGTGGGTGTCGAGGGTGCTGAGGACGTGGTCGCAGACGTCCTCCAGCGACCGGGGCGGGCCGGCGCGCAGCCCGGTCGGCGGCTGGGTGGGGTCCGTGAGGGCGCCGACGAACGCCTGGAGGCCCTCGTCGAGGGGATGGTCGCGGGATTCGACCAGTCCATCCGTGTAGAGCGCCAACAGTGCGCCTTCGGGCAGTTCGACCTCCACCTCCTCGAACGGCTCGCCGCCGACGCCGAGCGGCATACCGGGGGGCACGTCGAGCATCAGCGCGCTCTCGCCCGGCTCGACCAGCACCGGGGGCAGGTGACCCGCGTTGGCGAAGGTGCAGCGGCGGGTCACCGAGTCGTAGACGGCGTAGACGCAGGTGGCGAGATAGACCTCGGCCAGGTCCTTGTCGCGGGGGCGGCTGGAGGAGGTGCGGGAGGCCGACTGGCCACCGCCTGGGGTGCCGAGGCCACGGGCGATCTCGTCGAGCGCCGAGAGGACCTCGGCGGGTTCGAGGTCCAGCAGGGCCAACGTGCGAACGGCCGTGCGTAGTTCACCCATCGCCACCGCTGCCCGCAGTCCGCGGCCCATCACGTCGCCGACGACGAGTGCCGTGCGGTGGCCGGGGAGTTCGATGACGTCGAACCAGTCGCCGCCGACCTCGGTGGCCGCGTTGCCCGGCAGATAGCGGCAGGCGATGTCGAGCCCGGAGGCCTCGGGGTCGCCCGGCGGGAGCAGGGAGCGCTGCAGGATGAGGGCGCGCTCGTGTTCACGGCGGTAGAGGCGCGCGTTGTCGATACAGACGGCGGCGCGTGCGGCCAGTTCGACGGCGAGGCCCCGGTCGCGTTCGCCGAACGGTTCGCTGCCCTTCGTGCGGGAGAACTGCACGAGTCCGACGACGGTGTCGTGCGCGACCATCGGTACGGCGAGCGTCGACTGGATGAGACCGCCGTCCTCGGGCACCTGCTGGGGGCGGGCGGTACGCAGGGCGTCCGCGCAGGGCGAGTTGAACGGGTAGTGGTGGACCGCGCCGACGTCCACGGGGGCGGGGCCGCCGACGAAGGGCGCGTCGGAGACGGCGCTGGCGAAAGCGACCCGGCGCAGTTCGGCGCTGCCGTCGGCGAGTCCGGGCGGGGTCTCGTCCCCCATCAGGAGGCCCTGGTAGAGGTCGACGGTGGCGAGGTCGCAGAAGCCGGGGACGACGACGGCGAGGAGTTCGCGGGCGGTGGTCTCCAGGTCGAGGGAGTTGCCGATGCGCGTCCCGGCCTCGTTGAGGAGGGCGAGATTCCGCCGGGCGGCGGCCGCTTCACGGGCGGCGGAGCGGCGGGCCGTGATGTCGGTGGCGAGCCAGGCGATGCCGATGGGACGACCGGTGCCGCTGTGCACGCGGAAGAGGTTGATGGACCAGTGGCGACGCTCTTCGGAACCGGGCACGAAGCCCGTGATGTGCATGTCCGTGATCGAGTCGCCGGTCTCCAGCACCCGGCGCAGGGTCGCCTCGACCCGCTCGGCCTCCGGGGACTGCAGATAGTCATGGACGCCCCGGCCGCGGTGGTCGTCGGCCTCGCCACCGTAGATGGAGGCGAAGCGATGGTTGGCGCGCCTTACCCGAAGATCGGTGTCTATCAGAAGGAACCCGAACGGGGATTGGCCGAAAATCGCCTGCGAAGCAGCAAGGTCGGTCTCTATCCGGCGCAGGGTCCGGACGTCCACGACGATGCACACGGCGGCCCGTTCGCCGCCCTCCACGGTGGTGGGCATCACATAGACCTCGGCGAGCCCCTCCACCCCTTCGGGACCCGGCACACGGAAGGGGACCACTCCGGTCCACTCCCGGCCGTCGAGGACCTCGGCCATTTTCCGCTGGCCCTCTTCACGCCGATCGGGGTCGATGAACGCCTCGACGGGGTCCATCCCCACGGCCCGCTTGGCCGATATCCCGAACAACTGCTCGGCGCGCAGACTCCACTGGTCGACGAGCCCGTCAGGACCGATCGAGAACGAAGCGACCTTGATGTATTCGTACATGGACCCCGGCGGGCTGGTCTGCCACATCGAGTCACCGGTCCCGTGACCACCCATGACACTTGCGCCACCGTCGGAACCGCCTGCCTCACGGACACGCGCGCCGGACGTCCGCCCCTCGGACTCGCAGCCCACGCACGGACCGTCCGTCGGACCGTCACCCGTTTCGTCGCGTGCGGCCCCGCTGTCGCGAGTGGCTCCGCCCAGGCCGGAATCGTCCACGGCCTCGGGCCTCGCGCGGTCCGACGGGTCCTTGGAACCCGTGGACTCCGTGGCCTTCGCTGGTATCTCGCTCACGCGAACCGTCCCCTCCAGCTCACCGCGTCCGGCTTCGGTCACCAGGGGCGGCTGCCCGCAGTATCCAGCACTACGGCGCCGCACAACACGGTGTTCACGATCACAGCACGGTCCCGATCGTTTTTGGACCGGCCGGAACATACTCCCAAGTCTTCTAACCAGGCGATGCCCTCTCGAATCAAAGACTCCGGCCAGCCCTACTGGCTTGAACCAGTCGGTCGCACGCACGCCCCGGGGAGCCGCCCCCTCCCCCGGCCGTACGCCGTGGACTCCCGCCGTGCACCAGGACCTTCACCCCGTACGTCGGCAAGGCCGCTCAGCCGGGAACCGCCAGCTCGAACCAGACCGTCTTGCCCGCCTCCCCGGGGCGTGTACCCCAGGCTCGCGAGGAACAGGCCACCAACTGCAGACCCCGGCCGCTCTCGTCGTCGACATCGGCCGCGCGCTCGCGCGGCGGATCGGGCAGAGGGTCGGAGACCTCGACCAGGAGAGCACCCGAGGGGCCGGCGGGGCGCACGAGCCGCACTCCGATGGGTCCCGTCGCGTGTCGCAGCGCGTTGGTCACCAGCTCGCTCACCAACAGGGCGGTGATGTCCCCGAGCACATCGAGTTCCCACTCACGCAGCTGCCTTCGCACCACCGCACGAGCGTCCCGCACCGCTCCCGGCTCCGCCGGAAAGGTCCACTCGGCGCAGTCGTCTCCGCTGTCGATCACGCCGATCACTTCCCAGTCCAGAAGCAGGCCCTGTCCGGTTTCATGGGGTTAATGGGCACATACCCGATATCCCGCACGAAGTACCGCGCACGAGGGCGCACTGTGGCACGAACGGCGTAGGGGGCGCATCGCGCCGCACAAGAAAAGGGCCATCCTTGACGAAACTGCGGGGTCCGCCACGACGGACCCCGTCAGGGGCGCGGGGAACCCGCGCGACCGGCCACACCCAACGCGCGCCGCAGCCCGGGACGACAGCCCCTCAGAGGCAGTCCGGGGCCGAGGAGGCAGCACGCCTGGACGGGGGTCCCCCACTCGACGAAGCCGAGGGTGCAGGAGGCAGGGCAAGGGGGAGCGGAGGCGGCAAGATCCACGCACCCGGCAGCGCATCACACCCCCGGCCACCACTCAGCCAACGTCACCCCAAGCCACCCGCGCCGCCTCCATCACCGCCGGCACATCCTGCTCCAGCCAGTCGACATCCCACACCTCGTCCACGGTGAGCCATCGCAGCTCGTCGTGATCCTCCAGCGGCCGGGGCTCACCGGACAGCAGATGCGCGATCCAGACCCGCAGCACATACCCCGGACGCACCACCCACTCACCGGGCACCCGCTCCGCGGACTTCGCCTCGACACCCAGCTCTTCGCGCAACTCACGCACGAGCGCCTGCTCGGGCGGCTCACCGGGCTCCACCTTGCCGCCCGGCAGTTCCCAGCGTCCGGCCAGCTCAGGCGGTGCGCTGCGGCGCGCGGCCAGCAGTCGCCCGTCACTCAGCAGAGCGGCTCCCACCACCACGATCGGTTCGGTCATGCGCGGGAGCCTACGGGAGCGGACACGGACGCCGGGCGGAGTGAATCAGTTGCTCCCACTCTGCCCGTTCTGGCCGTTCTGCCCGACGCGTTCGACCCAGTAGAGCTGCTTGTGGCCGCGGCTGTCGAGGCTGTCCGCGATCTTCTGCGCCTCGGCACGCGTCGCATACCTGCCCACCCGGTAGCGATTGCCGTTGTCGTCCTGCCTTATGACGAGCCAGGGAAGAGTGATCGTGCCGTCGTTCATCGACCCCCACCGCTCCTTCCCGCCCCGGCTCGCCCAGGTCCCGCCCCCGGATGCCGCCGCGCCCCGCCGCCTAAGGAAACCGCATTCCGCATATGCCCGAGCGTACGCCTAACCTTCACGCAGCGAATCCGTCTTTTCACAAAGAGGTACGCAACCGGCCAAGACGAGGGGGGCGCACCCCGTACAACGCGCCATCGATCACTCCTCGCGCGCCCCCCAGCGCTCCGACGAGCAGCGGTCCAGTGCCGTTCGTACGAAACGGGCCGCTACCGGGCGTCATGGTGACCCGGCGCCAAGAACGACCGAATTCGAACTACGTTCGGACGAATTCCCAAGGCTCCGACAAGTCCAACTTCCCCCCGGCAAAGGCCACTTGACCCATGCCCGCGTCACCGTCCCGTACACACGGATTCAGCGGTTTCCCGAACGAGCGACACCCGGCGCTCACTTCACCGGCAGGTGATACGCCACCTGGTATCGGTCCGCCGGGACCACCACCTCCGCCGTCTCCACCGGGCGGCCGGAGGCGAAGTAGGTGCGGTGGACGACCAGGACGACATGTCCGGGGACGCCACCGAGGGCGAGCAACTCCTCGGCGAGGCCGGGGCGGGCGCCGACCTCCTCGGTGACGTTGTCGACGACGACGTCGATGGCCGCCATGCGCTCGACGACGCCCATTCCCCCGAGAGGCCCCTCCTCGGGCAGCATCACGGGCGTGCGGCCGGTGACGGCCAGGGGCTCCCAGGAGGTGGAGAGCATCATCGCCTCCCCCGCGTCCCGGAAGGTGTACCGGGTGCACATCACACGGTCGCCCGGCTGGATCGCGAGCCGCTCGGCGACCGTCCGGCCCGCCTCTACCTGCTCGCTGCGCGACTCCCAGGTGCCGCGCGCCTCGGCATCGGCCTGCTCCTGCCGGAAGGGCGTGGCACCGCCCGCGGGCCGGAACCCGGAGCGGGAGACCCGACGCGGCACCGGCCGCTCTCGCACATACGTGCCCGAACCGGAGCGGCCCTCCACCAGCCCCTCGGCCATGAGCACCTTGCGGGCCTCCAGCGCGACCGTGTCCGAAACGCCGTACTCCTCACGGATACGGGCCTGGGAAGGGAGACGGGTGTGCGGCGGCAGCGAACCGTTCACGATCTTCCTGCGGAGATCACCCGCGACACGCAAGTACGCCGGCTGCTCACCGAAAGTCACTGGCCGCTCCCATCAGGATGTACAGACAGCAACAGCGTGGCAACCGTGGGTTCGGCCATGCAAGCGAAGGCCAGAGAATCACTCGATGTGATGACATGTGGCCGGTGGGGGCTTTACGCAGGCACTTTCTCCCCACTATGGATGGCGTCACACCTCTGCGTCGGAGCCGTCCTCGCCGTCACCCTCGCCGTTGTCCTCGTCGTAGTCCTCGTCGTCGTATACCGGCGACTCGGTGGCCAGCCCCAGAGCCTCGCGTGCGGTGACCGCCTTCGGGCCGTCGGTCAGCCGGTGCGCCTTGTCCCAGTGGTCGGTGAAGTCCTCGGCCTCACTCGCTCTGCTCGCCGCCTCCCACTCCTCGCGCGCCCGGTCCAGGGCCTCGGCGTAGTCGGTGACCGCCTTTGCGGCGGAGGACTCCCAGTCGTGCGCGCGCAACGCCTGCGTCTGCTGTTCCAGGGCGTGGACCACCTGCGACGCCCACGCCTTGTGCCCGGTCAGGTCGTCCTCGACGTACTCCGTGGCGGGTACCCCGTCGAAGGCGTCGTCCAGGATCGCGTCGGCCTCCAGGAAGGCGAGCTGGTCGTCGTCGAGGGTCGTGCCGTCCTGCCGCAGCGACCCCGTCAGGCTGCCCTCGGGGTCCACGTTGCCGAACATGCAGGTGATCTCACGGTCGCCGTACCGCCAGCTCTGCCGGGAGGGCGTGAAGTAGTAGACGTCGACGTCGGCCGGGAGCGCCCAGGGATCCATCGCGTACAGCTCCGAGCGGGCGTAGCACTCATCGTCGGCGGCGTCGGTGACCGCGTCGTCGCCCGGGTAGGCGCCGTCCGGCATCGAGAAGCCGGCGAACACCTCCGCGTCGTGCTCACCGTCGCACGGCACGATGTCGACGTCGTACGCGTACTCCTCCAGGGAGCCGCTCGGGGAGTCGAAGCACTCCCCCCTGGCCACCGAGAAGGTGCCACCCGCGCTGCTCGCCGCGTCGCGGAAGCCGTCCCACGCGTCGCGCGCGCCTCCCGTGGTGAACGCCAGCGTCATCAGCAGCGCGCCGACCGTCGAGAGGACGATTCCGGCCACCGCCATGCCCTTGCCGCGCTCCCCCTTCCTCCGGATCTGCACCAGCGCGACGACTCCCAGCAGCAGCCCGACGCCGGGCAGGAAGCACAGCACCCCGAGCACCAGGGCGGCGATCGCGAGTCCGTTGACAGGCGGGGCCGGCCGCAACGCCGGATACGGCTGCCCCCAGGTCCGACCCCACGCCTGACCCGGGACCTGCGGAGGCACCTGGTACGCAAACGGCTGCCCGGCCCCGGCCTGCGGCTGCCCCGGGGGCGGGAACTGGCCACCACCATGGGGTGGCGGGGGCCCGAGGGGTGGGGGTGTGGTCACGGGTACGGGTGCTCCTTGCGCCGAGCGGGGTGGGAACTGACGTACGACTGGGCGCATGGTAAGCGGGGGACGGGCGTGGGCGATACGTCGGGCGGGGCGGGACACGGAACGGGTCGGGACACCGCATGGGGCCCTCCCCGGGTGATCGGATCGCAGGCAAGGACGCAGCGCCCGCCCGGTCCCACCATGACGCACCGTCACCGACCGTCCCGGCCGCCCCGACCGACCCAACTAACCTTCGCTCATGACCCCTCTGCCGGATCGCTTCTGCCCGACGGACGGCACGCGCGTCCCCGCCGCCTCGCTCGCCTGGTGCTGCCCGGCCTGCCGTGGCCCCCTGGACCTGGACTTCGCACCCACACCGGCACCGCTCAAGTCCCTGACCGGACGGGTGAACTCTCTCTGGCGCTACGCGGAATGCCTCCCCCTCGCGGGGCCCACGATCTCGCTGGGCGAGGGCCGGACCCCGTTGGTCGATCTGAGGGACGGCATCCGGGCCAAGCTCGACTTCCTGATGCCGACACTCTCCTTCAAGGACCGGGGCGCGGTGCTCCTCGCCGAACTGGCCCTGCGGCTCGGGCCCCGGCGGGTGATCGCCGACAGCAGCGGCAACGCGGGCACGGCGGTCGCCGCGTACTGCGCACGGGCCGCGCTGCCCTGCACCGTGTACGTCCCGGCCGGTACGTCGGACAAGAAGCTGGAGCAGATCGGGGCGCACGGCGCGCAGCTTCACCTCGTCGACGGCGACCGCGAGGCCACGGCCCGCGTGGCCCGCAAGGCGGCGGACGCGGACGGCGTCTTCTACGCCTCGCACGTCTACAACCCGTACTTCCTGCACGGCACCAAGACCTACGTCCACGAACTGTGGGAGGACCTCGGCGGCCGTCTCCCCGAGGTGATCGTCGTCCCTGTCGGCAACGGCACACTGTTGCTGGGCGCGGCCCTCGCCGTCGCCGAACTGCACGCGGCGGGCCTCATCGACCGCCGCCCCGCCCTCTACGCCGTCCAGTCCGCCGCCGTCGCGCCCCTGGCCCACGCCTGGACCGAGGGCGCCGACGATCTCGTCGGGACCACCCCGACGGCCCCCACCTTCGCCGAGGGCATCGCCATCCCCCACCCTCCCCGGGCCCGCCAGATCCTCCGCGCCGTCCGCGACTCCGGCGGCGCCTTCCTCACCGTGACCGAGGACCAGCTCCGCCACGCCCAACGCGACCTGGCCTCCCGCGGCCTGTACGTCGAGTCCACGGGCGTGGCCTGCTGGGCGGCCGTACGGGAGGGCGCACTCGGGACCCGTACGGCGGTGGTGCCGTTGTGCGGCGCGGGGTTGAAGACGGGGTTGACCGGGAGCTGAGGGACCGGGGACTCCGGCCGGGCCGGTGAACGGCACGACCGGAGTCGGCGTCAGTACGCCACGTACAGCATCAGCGCGAGGAAGCCCGCGCCGACCGCCGTCAGCAGCATGTTGCTCCGCTTGTACCCGACCCACAGCAGGAGCGCTCCGGCGGCGACCGCCAGCACACGGAACTCACCGCTGAACACGACGAACACGCCGAGTATCGCCCATGCCACCCACATGTGGTCCCCTCCCCAGCCTGATGTGCCGACCTGCTCAAGGACTGCCCACCCCAAGAGATCGACACCCTCGAACCCGCACGTTCCCGACAGGGAGAAGACAGGGGCCGCTGGAGAACGACCCCCTGGGGTCGGGCACCGCGACAACGTCCCGCACGGTCGACGAAGGTGCCCACGCCTTCACCCCCGCCCGAGCGTCGATCACCGGCGACAAAGGGTGTGAATTTCCCTCTGGCGGGCCTCCCCACTGCGTAACAGAGCTGCTCTGCGACTAGGCTCTGTCCCGTCGCCCCGGGCCCCGGCGTGGCACCGGACAACCAGCACGCCCCCACAGTCGGCGCGTGCGAGGTAGAAAGGCACGCAGGTGCTGAGAGAGACGAGCGGCCCCGAGTACGTCTCGGACCTGGTGGACATCACCGACCTGCCCATGGACGCGCTGGAGGATCTGCCGGACACGGTCCTCGCGTCGGTGCTCCGCGATGTGCGATTCCCGTCGGGCGAGAGCTTCGCCGCATTCTCGTCGGCGCTTCTCTGACACGTCGACAGCCCTCCTCGCCTCCTTTCGGCCAACTACGATCCGTCCCCCCCCGTGGTGAGTTGAGCCCCCGCCCAGTGGGGTATCACGTTGCCACGCACGTATCCCGGCTCATAGGCGCGGTGAAACGCCCGCGGCCGGATACGACGGCCGGGGGGTGTTTTGGAGCGAGAGCCGTACTTCTTCCTGAGCTATGCGCGCCGGGACGACCGGGGCAGCGCCTTCGTACGTCGTTTCTACGACGACCTGTTGGCGGAGCTGGGCCGCCTGGGTGCGGACTGCAGCGGACAGCAGCCGTTCCTCGACATCGAACGGCTCGGCCTGGGCATGGACTGGGAGAGCGCGCTCGGCAACGAGATCGGGCACTGTCGGGCCCTGGTGACCCTGTGCTCGCCCGCCTACGTCAACAGTCTCTACTGCGGCAAGGAATGGGCCGCCTTCGAATCCCGGCTGGTCAGGTATCGCGAGCAGACCGACATAGAGGTACCGGCGCTCATACCGGTCCTGTGGGTCCCCCTGCACCATGCGATGCCGCCGGAGATCAGCAAGTACCAGTACTTCGAACCTCCGATGGGTCAGGAGTACCTGGAGCAGGGTCTGATGGGGCTGCTGCGTTCCGCTCCAGGAGGCCGCGCCTACCGCACCGTCCTGGAACTCGTCGCGAAGCGGGTGCAGCACGTCGCCGATCTCTTTCGGCTGCCCCGCGCGCAGGGCCTCGACCTGGGGGCCGTGCGCAGCCCTTTCGAAGGGCGGGAACCCGCGGGGCCGGGGAGACATAACACCGGTCACGTCCGGGTGTTCATCGCCGCGGGTGTCACCGACCCCCTACCCACGGGCCGGCAGCGGTGCGAGTACTACGGGCCCTCACCACTCGACTGGACGCCGTACCACCCGCCGATCCATCCCACCGTGGCCTACCGGGCTCAGCGCGTGATCATCGACGAGGGGTGCACGAGCAGCCTGGAAGTCGTCGACCGTGGCCTCGGCGAGAAGCTCGACGAGGCCACGAACAACAACCAGACATCCGTGCTGCTGGTCGACGCGTGGGCCGCCCGGGAAAGCCGGTACCGCGCTCCGCTGTCCGACTACGACCGGCAGAACCACCCTGTCACCGGCGTGCTCGTGCCGTGTCACGAGACGGACGAGGAATCCGTCGACGAGAAGCTGTGGACCGACCTTCAGCAGATCTTCAGACGCAACTGGATGCGGCGCAACGACCCCTACGATCCGCTGTTCCAGGTCCAGGTCGAAAGACAACGGTTCGAGGACCGGCTGGCCCGCATGGTGGTCGTCGCCCAGAACCGTCTCATGGAGAAGGCCGTACCGCGCCGGCTGCCCGCCGGGCCGTCGGCACCGCCCATGCCGGGACTCAGTGTCCCGTACACACCGCCCTCCAGCACCGACGATCCGGTCGAGTCGCCGGGTCGTACGCCCCTGCAGAAGGATCAGGACGATGAGCGCTGAGGCCGAGGCTCAGGACACCGGCAGGATAGTCACCTTCTACTCCTACAAAGGTGGCACAGGCCGCACGATGGCCTTGGTCAACGTCGGTTGGATCATGGCCAGCAACGGCAAGCGGGTGCTGCTGGTCGACTGGGACCTCGAGGCCCCCGGGCTGCACCGGTATCTGCGCCCCTTCCTCCTCGACCCGAAGCTGCGGGACACCGACGGTCTGATCAACATGGTGAACTCCTTCGTCGGACAGGTGATAAGCCCCGGGGAGCCAACGGAACCGGGCCCCGAGGCCGGCGTGATGAGTGACGAGGAACTGCGTTCCCACGCACGGCTCGGCCCTCGCACCACCGGCCTGGACCTGCGCTTCCCCGCGGGCGGCCGACTCGACTTCCTGCCCGCCGGGCGGATGTCCCCCTCGTACTCCGCGGACGTCACCAGCTTCAACTGGCGCGCGTTCTACGAACGTCTGGGCGGCGGCTCCTTCCTCCAGGCGCTGCGGGAGGAGATGAAGGCCTCGTACGACTACGTCCTCATCGACAGCCGCACGGGCGTCAGCGACATCTCGGGGATCTGCACCACCTTGATGCCGGACGTCCTCGTCGACGGGTTCGTGCTGAACCACCAGAGCATCGAGGGCGGCCTGGACGTCGCGCAGTCCGTGGCCTCGGAGGTGCGCCACCCCGTACGCATCCTCCCCGTCCCCATGCGCGTCGAGGACGGCGAACAGGAGCTGCTCGAATGGGGCCGGGACCTGGCTCGTGCCGAGTTCGGCCCGTTCCTGTCCTGGCTGGTCGAATCGGAGCACGACCAGTACTGGGGAGAGGTCGAGATCCCCTACAAGAAGTACTACGCCTACGCCGAGATACCGACCACGGTCCGTGACCGGCCCTCCCAGCCGGGCAACCTGCTCGCGGCCTTCGAGCGGCTCACCGCGTGGATCACCGAGGGCCGGGTGCGATCCCTCGTCCCTCATCCGGAGGAGGAGCGGCAGCGGATGCGCGCCTCCTACCTCGACCCCAGAACGTCGTGGCCGCGCATCCACGTCAGCTACGCCTCGGCCGACCGGATGTGGGCGGAATGGATCGCGGCCCGGCTGGAGGGCATCGGATACCAGGTCTCGCTGCACAGCACGGCGGAACCGGGCACCGGGACGCTGCCCGAGGTCGCCCCCGTCCTGAAGGGGCGCGGGCGGCTGCTCGCCCTGCTTTCCCCCGAGTACATGGTGCAGCGGCGCGCCCAGGACGTCTGGAAGCAGCTGAGAGGTCATGAGAGCGCCGACAGGTCGCTGCTGGCGGTACGCGTACAGGAGTTCGAAACCACTGCCCGGGACCCCTTCAGGGGACGGTTCGCCGCCGATCTCACCCACTGCTCCCCCGAGGAGGCGGAGACCCAGCTGCTGTCGGTCGTCGGCCCGGTCCGCCGTGCCCGCGTCCCGGGCAGCGTCGCACCGACTCCCGGCTCGCCCGCCCCGCCGTTTCCCGGTACGTCCCCCGCGGTGCAGCGCGTTCCTTCCAGGAACGTCTCCTTCACCGGCCGGGGCTTTCTGCTGGAGCGGCTGCGCAACGGTTTCACCTCCGGCAACACGACACAGGTCCTCTACGGGCTGGGCGGGGTAGGGAAGACGCAAATAGCCCAGGAGTATGCACATCGCTTCAAAGCGGCCTATGACGTGGTCTGGTGGGTCACCGCCGCGCAACCCGGTCTGATCCGCCCGGCCCTCGCCGACCTCGCGCCGCGCCTCGGCCTGGAGGTCGGCGAGAACATGGCGAGCACCGCGGAGTCGGTGCTGAGGGCGTTGCGACGGGGCGAGCCCTTCGACCGCTGGCTTCTGGTCTATGACAACGCCGGGCGCCCCGAACAGCTCGCGGAGTTCCTCCCCACCGGGCCGCCCGGCGGACATGTCCTCCTCAGCTCCCGCGACCGCACCTGGGTGAACGACGCGGGACTGGTCGAGGTCGAGGTGTTCCAGCGTCAGGAGAGCACCGACCTGCTGCACCGCCTCAACACCGGGCTCACGGCCTCGGACGCCGAGGAGGTGGCCAGGGAACTGGGCGACCTGCCGCTGGCCGTCGCCCAGGCCGCGGTCTGGCTGAGCGAGAGCAGCATGCCGGTGGCCACCTATCTGGCGCTGCTCAAGGACCGCCTCACCGAGGTGTTGCAGACGACCCAGTTACCGGAGCGGGACTACCCCCACTCCGCCGCGGCGACCTGGCATCTGGCCGTGGACGAACTGCGCCGGGTGAACCAGGCGGCGGCCGAGATGCTGGAGATCTGCTCCTTCTTCGGACCCGACCCCATTCCGTTGCGACTCCTCTACAGCAAGGCCGTCACCAAGGCGCTGACCCTGCCTCCGGGGGAGCCGCGCGACGAGATGGCGGTGGCCCAACTGGTGCGCGCGATCAACCGGTTCGGCCTGGCCAAGAGCGACCAGAGCAGCGCGACCCTCACGGTGCACCGGCTGGTGCAGGCCGTGATCCGTGACCAGGTCGACGACGCGCGCAAACCACAGGCCCGCAGTGTCGTGCACGCCGCGCTGGTGGACGCGGACCCGGGCGACCCCGACGTCCCCGGGGACTGGGACCGCTACGCGGAACTCCTGCCCCATCTGCGACCCAGCCTGGCCGCCGAGAGCTCGGACCCCGAAGTGCGCAAGTGGGTCACCGATTCCGTGCGTTACCTGTGGAAACGCGGCCTGCGCGCCGACGGTCAGGAGCTCGCGGAACGGACACTGGCCCGCTGGCAGGACTGCGGCATCGGACGCGCCGACGACCCACAGACCCTGATGCTGCGCATCCAGCTGGGCAACGTGCTTCGCTCCAGGGGACGGCTGGAGAAGGCGTACGAGATCGACCTGGACACCTTCGAGCGGTTCCACCGCACCAAGGGCCCGGACTACGCGCACACGCTCGCGGCCGCCGGGAACGTCGCCGCCGACCTACGCGCGCTGGGCCGCTACCTGGAAGCCCGGGAACTCGACCGCCAGACCCTCGACGGAGCCCTGCGGACACTGGGTGACGACCACCCGCGCACCCTCATGTACACCAACAACCTCGGTATGTCGGAGTACCTCGCGGGCGATCGCCGGGCCGCCCTGGATCTCCACGAACTCGCCTACCGGCAGCAGAGCGAGGCGCGCGGCCGGGACAACTTCTACTCCCTGCTGTTCGCCAGCAACTACGCCCGGGATCTGCGTGAGACGGGGAGTCTGAGGGAGGCCCTGGAGCTGCTGCGCACCACCGTCCAGTGGTACGAACAGACCCTCGGGGACAGCCATATGGAGACGCTGAGGACGCGTCGCAACCTCGCCGTGGCCCTGCGCCGGGCCGGTGACTACGAACAGGCGAGAAAGATCGACGAGGACATCCACTCCCGTTACGTCGAGGCGCACGGCACGGAGCACACGGACACGCTCGCCGCGGCCTGCGGTCTCGCCTGCGACCTGGCGGCGCTCGGGGAGCCACAGCGGGCACGGCAGCTGGCCGAGCGTGCGATGGACCGCTACAGCACCTACCTGGGCGCGGAACATCCGGTCACGCTGGCCTGTGCCACCAACCTCTCGGTCTACCGGCGGTTGACGGGCAGTACGGACTCCGCACGCGAGCTGTCCCACAAGGCTCTGCACCAGATGTCACGGATCGTCGGGGAGAGTCACCCGTACAACCTCAGCTGCATGATCAATCACGCGAACGACCTCGCTCTGGCCGGCCACCTGGAAGAGGCGGTCGAGTGGGACCGGCGTGCGCGGCGGTACTTCCTCGACCTGCTGGGCCCCGACCACTACGACGCCATCAGCATCACCTCCAACCTGGGCCTGAGCCTGCGGGCGATCGGCCGTACCGAGGAGGCAGGGCAGTTGGAGGCGGAGGCGGCGCGCAGGGCCCGTGACAAGCTGGGCGAGGCACACCCCACGACCCGGACGATACTGTCCGGAAAACGACTCGACTCCGACATTGAACCACCGACTACCTGATCAGCGGACGTCATCCGCCTCAAGCGCCACACGGCGCCTACGGGGTACCTATGATGGCCTCTTTCCTCCGCCGCCGTACCAGAGCGATCGATGCCGATGTCCGCCACCAACACCCCACCCGCCGCGCCGGACAGCGGGACGGAGTCCGTGCCCTTCCGGCAGTTCCTGCTGAAGATCCACAGCCGGTGCAACCTGGCCTGTACGTACTGCTACATGTACGAGGCGGCCGACCAGAGCTGGCGGCAACGCCCGAGGAGCATGGCTCCGGCGACGGTTCGGCGGGCGGCGCGACTGATGGCCGAACACGCCGCGGAGCACGGACTGTCCGAGGTGCATGTGGTGCTGCACGGCGGCGAGCCCCTGCTGGTCGGATCGGAGCACCTGGAAACACTCCTCGGGACGGTCACGGACGCCCTGGACGGGATCGCCGCACCTCGCTTCACCCTGCAGACCAACGGCATCCGGCTCGCCGAGGACCCGCGGCTGCTCCCCGTTCTCGACCGTCACGGGGTCCGGATCGGGGTGAGCCTGGACGGCACCCCGGCCGGGCACGACCGGCACCGGAGGCGGGCCGACGGGCGAGGCAGTCACGCCGCCACCGCCCGTGCGCTCGAACTGCTGACGAACCCGGCCCACCGACACCTGTTCGCCGGCCTGTTGTGCGTGATCGACCCCACCACCGACCCGCTGGAGACATACGACGCGCTCCTGCGGTTCGCTCCGCCCCGGCTGGACCTCTTACTCCCGCACGGGACCTGGCAGGCTCCGCCGCCCGGGCTCGCCGCACGGACCTCCCCGCCTTCGGCTCCACCCGCACCGGGCGCGACCACACGTGCCACCCCGTACGCCGACTGGCTGCGCACGGTCTTCGACCGCTGGTACGGCGCCCCGAGCCGGGAGACCGGCATCCGGCTGTTCGAGGAGATCATGGTGCTGCTGCTCGGCGGTACCGCCCGCAGCGAGGTGGTCGGTCTCACTCCCATCGACCTCGTCGTCGTGGAGACCGACGGGGCGATCGAGCAGGCCGACTCGCTCAAGGTGAGCTACCCCGGGGCGCCCGAGACCGGGTTGCACGTGTTCCGCGACACCTTCGCCGACGCCGCCGCGCATCCCGCCTTCCGCGCCCGGCAGCGCGGGTTGGGCGGGCTCGGCCCGGTCTGCCGCTCCTGCTCCCGCTCCCGCGTGTGCGGCGGCGGCCTGTACGCCCACAGATACTCGCCCGGAGCCACCCCGGTCTTCTCGGCTCCCTCCGTGTACTGCGACGACCTGGCGGTACTGGTCGACCACATCGGCGCCCGGCTGCGCCGGGACGTCGCCGCACTGACCGCGCCCCGCCGGAAGGCGTCCCGATGAGAGCGGCGACGGGGCAGGGGGCCGGCGTCGCACCACGCCCCGGCCAGGATCTCGTCCCGCACACCGTGCCCGCCCTCGTCTTCAGAGCCCTGGCCCGCGCCCGCGGCGGTGCGACCGCCGTGGACCTGTTGCGGAACGGGCAACTGAGCAAACGCATGCTGATGGTGCGGGCCCTGCGCCGGGCGGCAGACGGGCATCCGGAGGAGGCCACCGCGGAAGCGGCGTACCGCGCCCTGGTCGAACTGAACCGGCGGGACCGCGCGGCATGGCACGAGGTCATGCTGCACCCCTACCTGGACGAGGGACTGACCCGGGCTCTCACCGCGCTGGATCGCGGACTGCCCACTGATCTGCGGTGGTTGGAACAACTGACGGCCGATCCAGGTCGGCGGGCATGGCACCGCGTCGACGCCATCTGTGACGGCACGCCACTCGAACTGCGGCTCGCCGACCGCGGCCCCTTCCGTGAGGCGCACGGTCACGAACTCACCGAACCGCTCACCGCCGGGCAGGCACAGGAGTGGACACAGGCGCTGCGGGCCGCCTGGACCGTGCTCGTGCGACGGCACCCCTGGCACGCGCAGACCATCGCCGCCGGCCTGACCACAGTGGTCCCGCTGCGCCCCAACCCCGATGGCACCGAGGTGAGTTCGGCGGCCCGTCGCGCCTTCGGAGCCGTCGCCGCCTCCCTCCCGGACGACCCGGTGCTGCTCGCACTGACCCTCGTGCACGAGTTTCTGCACGTCCAACTCGGCGCCCTGCTCGACCTGTTGCCGCTGCACGGCCCCCCGACGGACGCCCGCTACCACGCCCCGTGGCGGCCCGATCAGCGACCCGCCGGAGCGCTGCTCCAGGGGACCTACGCGCATCTGGGCGTGACGGACTTCTGGCGCACCGAACTCGCCTCCGGGACGGGAGGCGAGCGCGCCCGACGCGAGTACGACACCTGGCGCGAGCACACCGACACCGCCGCCCGCACGCTGCTCGAAAGCGGCGAACTCCTGCCCGCGGGCGAGCGGTTCGTGACGGAGCTGCGTGATGCCGTGCGTCGTCGGCCCGCGCCTGCGGGGGCGCTGCGAGGCAGAGCGGACCTCGTCCATGACCTTCGCGGACTGGGGCTCCGGGCCGGAGACACCGTCCTCGTGCACTCCGCCCTGAGTACTGTCGGGCCCGTCTCCAACGGCGCGGAGACCATGGTGAGCGCACTGTCGGAAGTCCTCGGACCCAACGGGACGCTCGTGGTGTACACCCCGACACCCGACGACGCCCGCGCCCGGACGCCCTCGTCCGCCCCGTACGCCGCACCGGGCTTCGGCGTCGGTGTCCTGGCCGAGACGGTACGGGCCCGGCCCGCCGCCCTGCACAGCGCTCATCCGCGGAGTGCCTTCACGGCGCTGGGCGCCCAGGCGGACTTCATCACCTCCGACCACTCCCTGGGCGAGGAGTCACCGCTGGGCAGACTGGAGAAGCTCGACGCCCGGGTGCTGTTGATGGGTATCGGTTTCGACGTGTGCACCGCGTTCCACCTGGCGGAGTACCGCATCCCGAGCCGTCTTGCGGCCCCGCCCGAAGGCGCCGACATGCACCTGGACTCCTCCCCGTTCGCAGCGGTGGGGGCCGCCTTCGAGGCGACCGGGGCGGTGCGCTCCGGCCGGGTCGGTCATGCCCACTGCCGCCTGTTCGACTTCGCTGACGCCGTCGCGTTCGCCGTCGGACGGCTGGCGGACTGGGGCGCAGGGGAGTGACCGTGCGGGCAGGACACCGGCTTTCCCCGTGCCCTTGCCCGCCCGTCACGAACGGCATGCCGCCGCCACCATCCCGTACCGCGTCGTCGAAGGCATCCCACCACGGGAGAACCAGGGGCCCGACCCCGAAGAGTCAGGCCCCTGCTGACCTGTACTTCGCAAGGTCAGCGGCGTGGTTGTGGGTCACCCGCTACACGTTGAAGCGGAACTCGACGACGTCCCCGTCCTGCATCACGTAGTCCTTGCCCTCCATGCGGGCCTTGCCCTTGGCGCGGGCCTCGGCGACGGAGCCGGTTTCCACGAGGTCGGCGAAGGAGATGACCTCCGCCTTGATGAAGCCCTTCTGGAAGTCGGTGTGGATGACACCGGCGGCCTCGGGGGCGGTGGCGCCCTTCTTGATGGTCCAGGCGCGGGATTCCTTGGGGCCGGCCGTGAGGTAGGTCTGCAGGCCGAGGGTGTCGAAGCCGACGCGGGCGAGGGTCGCCATGCCGGGCTCCTCGACGCCCACCGACTCCAGGAGCTCCATCGCCTCCTCCTCGTCGAGCTCGGCGAGGTCCGCCTCCAGCTTGGCGTTGAGGAAGATCGCCTCGGCGGGGGCGACCAGGGCGCGCTGCTCGTTCTTGAAGTCCTCGTCGGTCAGCTCGTCCTCGTCGACGTTGAAGACGTAGAGGAACGGCTTGGTGGTGAGCAGGTGCAGGTCGTGGAGGAGTTCCTCGTTGCCGGAGCCCTGCACGATGCCCTGCGAGAAGAGGGTGTCGCCCTTCTCCAGGATCTCCTTGGCGGCCTCGACGGCGGCGACCTTCGGCCCGATGTCCTTCTTGATGCGCGACTCCCGCTGGAGGCGCGGCAGGACCTTCTCGATCGTCTGGAGGTCCGCGAGGATCAGCTCGGTGTTGATCGTCTCGATGTCGTCCTTCGGCGAGACCTTGCCGTCGACGTGCACGACGTTCTCGTCCTGGAAGGCGCGGATGACCTGGCAGATCGCGTCGGACTCACGGATGTTCGCGAGGAACTTGTTGCCCAGACCCTCGCCCTCCGATGCGCCCTTCACGATGCCCGCGATGTCGACGAAGTCGACGGTCGCCGGAAGGATCTTCTGCGAGCCGAAGATCTCGGCCAGCTTCGCGAGGCGCGCGTCCGGGACACCGACCACGCCGACGTTCGGCTCGATCGTGGCGAACGGGTAGTTGGCCGCCAGCACGTCGTTCTTGGTCAGGGCGTTGAACATGGTCGACTTGCCGACGTTGGGCAGACCGACGATTCCGATCGTGAGCGACACGTTTGCGACTTCCCGTATGTAGGAGGGCCAGGCGGCCGGGGGGCTGGAGCGGCAGGGCCTGAGGCCTGTCCGGCGGATCGTGCCCCAGCGGCCGGAAGACCGGCCGATCCCCCAGTTTACGGCGTGCCGGCACCCGGCCCGGCGACCTATCGAACGCTTGGCCAAGGTCCGCTCAACGGCGTGTCTCTGAACCCATTCGGCACATTAACCGACCTAAGTTGGTCGAGTGGAGCAGCAGCAGAGGACGCATCCCCCGCATCCCCCTCGGACCGGGCCGCAGCGCGGCGCATCTCCCCTTCCCCCGCAGGCGGGCAGAGGGGGCCGGGTTCCCGGCGCGAGCGTGCCGCGTCGTGCTCCGGTCGCGCGCGGGCCCGTACCGCCGCCGGTCCAAGCCGTGCGGAGCGTCGCACGGGCCGTGCGCCGGATGCCGAACCCACGCCTCACCGACCTGGGCTGCGGGTTGTTCTGCGGGGTGTCGATGTTCGTGCTCGCCTGCCTCGACCGGCTGGTGTTCGGCGCGTCGCCCGTTCTGTACGGGGTGCTGTTCCTGCTGGTCAGCGCGTTGACCGCGGTGTGGGTACGGCGTGGTGACCTGGCGAGCGCCCCCGTCGTCGTGCCGATCGCCTTCGCGTGCGGTCTGCCGCTGCTCGCCGAGGGCGAGGGCGGCCTCGGCGGGCATCTGATGGCCCTGGTCACCGCTCTCGCCATGCAGGCGGGCTGGCTGTACGGCGGCACGCTCGTCGCCGGGGTCATCGTGACGGTGCGCAAGCTCCGGCTGATGGCCCGGGCGGTCGAACGGGAAAGGGAGCGGGCGGACCGGGAGGGCCGGGCGCGGGTCGGAGGGCAGGGTGGGCAGGGCCAGGTCCGGGCTTCCGATGGCCAGGCCCGGCCCCCGTACGGCCACCGGCCGGTCGGGCCCCGGACACCGAGGCCTCCGGCACAGCCTCGCCGCGCCGCGCCGCGAGGTCACTAGGCGCGTCCCCCGGGATCACCGGCCCGCCGCTCCGGACACGCTCCCCCGGGCCGCTCTTTCCTAGCCGGCCTTCGCGGCCCTCATCGCCTCTTTCCTAGCCGGCCTTCGCGGCCCGCATCGCCGCGCCCACGATGCCCGCGTTGTTCTGCAGCTGGGCCGGGACGATCTCCGCCCTGATGTCCTCGATGAGGTGGAGGAACTTCGAGGACTTGCGGCTGACGCCGCCGCCGATGATGAACAGCTCGGGCGAGAAGAGCATCTCCACGTGGGCGAGGTACTTGGTGACGCGCTTGGCCCAGTGCTCCCAGGTCAGCTCGTGGTCGTCCTTGGCCTTGGTGGAGGCGCGCGTCTCGGCGTCGTGGCCGTGCAGCTCCAGGTGGCCCAGCTCCGTGTTCGGGACGAGGACGCCGTCGGAGAAGACGGCACTGCCGATGCCCGTGCCGAAGGTGAGCAGGATGACGGTGCCCTGACGGTCGCGCCCGGCGCCGAACTGGACCTCGGCCACGCCCGCCGCGTCCGCGTCGTTCACCACGGTCACCGGCAGGCCGCCGATCCGCTCGCTCAGCAGGGCGCGCGCGTCGACGTCGATCCAGCTCTTGTCGACATTGGCCGCCGTACGGATCGTCGCGCCGCCCGTGACCACACCGGGGAAGGTGATGCCGACCGGGCCGGTCCAGCCGAAGTGGTCGACGACCTCCTTGACCCCGTCGGCAACCGAGTCGGGCGTCGCCGGGTGCGGGGTCAGCACCTTGTGCCGCTCGTCCGCCAGGTCGCCCAGGTCCAGGTCCACGGGAGCGCCCTTGATCCCGGAACCACCGATGTCCACGCCGAAGATGTGCATGGCCCTACGTTACGTCGTGCGACAGACCGTCACGTTGCCGAGGTGTCCGACCGCCGCCGGGTGCCGGAATCCTCACGTCCCGAAACGCGTACGGCCCCGGAACCTTCACGTTCCGGGGCCGTACTCGGGTGTTCAGGCGGTCAGGCGCCCTGGCCGGTGCGCTCGGCGACCAGGGACGCGGCCTCCTCGCGCAGGTCGCGGCGGAGTTCCTTGGGCAGGGAGAAGGTGATCGACTCCTCGGCGGCCTTGACCAGTTCGACGTCCTCGAAGCCCCGCTGGGAGAGCCATTCCAGGACCTCTTCGACGAGGACCTCCGGCACGGAGGCGCCCGAGGTGACGCCGACGGTCTCCACGCCCTCCAGCCAGGCCTCGTCGATCTCGCTCGCGAAGTCCACGAGGTAGGCCTCGCGGGAGCCGGCGAGCTTGGCGACCTCGACGAGCCGGACCGAGTTGGAGGAGTTGCGGGAGCCGACCACGATGACCAGCTCCGCCTCGGCGCCCATCTGCTTCACGGCGAGCTGGCGGTTCTGCGTGGCGTAGCAGATGTCGTCGCTGGGCGGCGAGACGAGCAGCGGGAACTTCTCCTTGAGCGCGCCGACCGTCTCCATCGTCTCGTCGACGGAGAGCGTGGTCTGGGAGAGCCAGACGATCTTGGACGGGTCGCGGACCTCGACCTTGGCGACGTCCTCGGGGCCGTCGACCAGCTGGATGTGGTCCGGCGCCTCGCCCGAGGTGCCGATGACCTCCTCGTGGCCCTCGTGCCCGATCAGGAGGATGTCGAAGTCCTCGCCTGCGTACCGGATCGCTTCCTTGTGGACCTTGGTGACCAGCGGGCAGGTCGCGTCGATGGTGGCGAGCTTGCCGCGCGCCGCCTCGTCGTGGACGGTCGGGGCCACGCCGTGCGCCGAGAACATGACGATGTTGCCCTCGGGGACCTCCTCCGTCTGTTCGACGAAGATGGCGCCCTTCTTCTCCAGCGTCTGCACGACGTACTTGTTGTGGACGATCTCGTGGCGGACGTAGATCGGGGCCCCGTACTGCTCCAGGGCCTTCTCGACAGCGATCACTGCGCGGTCGACACCCGCGCAGTAGCCGCGCGGGGCGGCGAGGAGGACACGGCGGCGGCCAGGCGAAGCGGTCATGTCTTCCATCGTAGGGGGTTCCCTGTGGGGGGCTCCGCCGGTGGGAGCGCGCCAGGGGGCGGGAAGGTCGGTTCGTCGGCGGGTGCGGGTCCGGTGGGGGCTGGCCGCGCGGTTCCCCGCGCCCCTCAAGGACCAGGCCCCTGCGGGCCTGGAAGGCTACGAGCCTGCCAACCTGAAAGGCCACGGGGTCGTCGGCCTGGAAGGCGAAAAGTCGGGCCGAAAGCATGGGGCGCAGCCCCTGCTTTTCAGGGGCGCGGGGAACTGCGCGAGCAACCACACACCACCCGCGCCCGCCAACGCACAGGCACCCACCGAGCTCCTGGGCGGCCTTGTCGGCGCCCCCCGCTACGCTCGGCCGCATGGCTCTCAACACGTCCGCCGAATCCCCCCTCCCCGTCGGCGAGGTCTCCCGGCTCATCGGTGGCTGGATCGACCGGCTCGGTGCGGTGTGGGTCGAGGGGCAGATCACGCAGTTGTCGCGGCGTCCGGGCGCGGGCGTGGTGTTCCTCACGCTGCGCGACCCGTCGCACGACATCTCCGTCGGCGTGACCTGCTACCGGCAGGTGTTCGACGCGGTGGCCGACGTGGTGACCGAGGGCGCGCGGGTCGTCGTCCTGGCGAAGCCGGAGTGGTACGCGCCGCGCGGGCAGTTGTCGCTGCGGGCCACCGAGATGAAGCCGGTGGGGGTCGGTGAACTGCTGGCCCGGCTGGAGCAGTTGAAGAAGTCGCTGGCCGCGGAGGGGCTGTTCGCGCCGGAGCGGAAGAAGGCGCTGCCCTTTCTGCCGCAGCTCATCGGGCTGGTGTGCGGCCGGGCCTCCGCGGCCGAGCGGGACGTGCTGGAGAACGCCCGGCGCCGCTGGCCGGCCGTCCGCTTCGAGGTGCGCAACGTCGCCGTGCAGGGTGTGCACGCGGTGCCGCAGGTCGTGCAGGCGGTGAAGGAGCTGGACGCGACGGACGGCGTGGACGTCATCGTCGTGGCGCGCGGCGGCGGCAGCGTGGAGGACCTGCTGCCGTTCTCCGACGAGCAGCTCGTACGGGCGGTCGCGTCCTGCCGTACGCCGGTCGTGTCGGCGATCGGGCACGAGCCGGACACCCCGCTGCTGGACTACGTGGCGGACCTGCGCGCGTCCACCCCGACCGACGCGGCCAAGAAGGTCGTGCCGGACGTGGGCGAGGAGTACGAGCGGGTGCGGTGGCTGCGGGACCGGGCGCGGCGGTGCGTGGAGTCGTTCGTGGAGCGGGAGGAGCGGGGGCTCGCGCATGCTCTCGCGCGCCCCTCGATAGAGGATCCGCACCGCATGATCGACGAGCGTGCCGACCACGTGGCCTCGCTGCTCGACCGGGGCCGCCGTTGCCTCGGGCACCATCTGGACCGCGCCGTCTCGGAGTTGTCGCACACGCACGCGCGCGTGGTGGCCCTCTCCCCCGCGGCGACGCTTCAGCGGGGGTACGCGGTGCTGCAGAGGGCCGACGGGCATGTGGTCCGCGCGCCCGGCGAGGTCGGGCCGGAGGAGTCGTTGCGGGCGCGGGTGGCCGAGGGCGAGTTCGTCGTCCGGGTCGACGGACCGGGGACGGCCGGAGGGACGGAGCCTGTCGACGGAACCGGGACTGTCGGAGGGGACGCATAAGGTGGGCCGCATGACCAGCAACGTGAGCGAGGCCGACGGGACGACCGGGGCGGCCGGGGCCTTGGAGGCCGACCGTGCCCTCGGGTACGAGCAGGCGCGGGACGAGCTGATCGAGGTCGTCCGCCGTCTGGAGGCGGGCGGTACGACGCTGGAGGAGTCCCTCGCGCTCTGGGAGCGCGGCGAGGAGCTGGCCAAGGTCTGCCGCCGCTGGCTGGACGGGGCGCGGGCGCGGCTGGACGCGGCGCTGGCGGAGAGCGCGGAGGACCCGGAGGGGGACGGCAGGGCCGGGTGACCCGTGCCCGCACGGCAGTGTGAAGCGGATCACCGCACCCCACTTTTGGTTGAAGATTGAACTTCCTGCGCGTAGGGTCGAGGACGTACACCCCACATCGCCACGAAGGTTGCCCCATGTCCCTCGTTCTCGCCCCCGCCGCCCAGGACCTGCTGTTCCGCGAGGCCCACACCGCGAACACGTTCACCGACGAGCCGGTGACCGAGGAGCAGGTCCAGGCGATCTACGACCTGGTCAAGTACGGCCCGACCGCCTTCAACCAGACCCCGCTGCGCATCGTGCTGGTCCGCTCCGCCGAGGCCCGTGAGCGTCTGGTGCCGTACATGGCCGAGGGCAACCGGGCCAAGACGGCCACCGCCCCGCTGGTCGCGATCCTCGCCGCGGACAACGAGTTCCACGAGGAGCTGCCGACCCTTTTCCCCGCGCTCCCGCAGGTCAAGGACCTCTTCTTCGCCGAGCGCGCGGCCCGTGAGTCCGCCGCCGGTATGAACGCCTCCCTCCAGGCCGCGTACTTCATCATCGGTGTCCGCGCCGCCGGCCTGGCCGCCGGTCCGATGACCGGCTTCGACTTCGCCGGTGTCCAGAAGGAGTTCCTGGACGACGACCACACCCCGCTGATGGTCGTCAACATCGGCAGGCCCGGCGAGGGCGCGTCCCGCCCGCGCTCCCCGCGCCTGGACTTCGACCACGTCGTCACCACGGTCTGAGCCCCACCGCAGCCATGACGAAGGGCCCCGGCGACCACTTTCCTTCCCGTGGTCGCCGGGGCCCTTCGTACGTGCAAGGCACGCTCATTCGGCCACTCGACGCGGCTCACGCTCCGCGCGTCACTCGGTCCTGAGGGCCTCGGCCATCTTCGTCAGCTGAGCGAACGACGCGGAGCCCGCGACCACGGTCGTGGAGCCCGAGCCCTCCAGGACGAGGGCGTCGTAGCGCTCGCCCTCGTACCGGGCCCAGGTCTCGTCGCCGATCTCCTGTGTGGTCCCGGTCTTCTTCGCGTCCTGGGTGGCGTCCGCGATGAACCGGGACGGCTTCTCGGTGGACTGTTCGACCGCCACGTACCGACCGTCGGGGTCGTGGAAGCCGAGGTGCCAGCGGTCGGACTCGTCGCCCCGGAAGCGGACCGAGGTGGCCTTCCAGGCCTCGGGCAGCCCCACGGGCGCAACCACGGCGTAGGAGGCCGCGCGACGCGCCGTCAGCAGTTCGACGCGGTAGTCGACGCGCTTGAGCTCCTGCTCGGTCTCGTCGTGCGGGATGAAGAGATAGATGACCCATGCCGCCAGCACGATGAGCCCCAGGGAGAGGACCATGTCGCGAACGCTCTGCTTGCCTTTCGTACCTGCCACGCCCTCATCGTCGCAGGTGCACCGGTCCGCTCATCCGTGGGGTCCCCTGCTCATTTTGTCGGACTGACGATAGAGTCGGGCGGAACCCTCATCCGGCCGTCGTCGTATCAGAAAGGTGCGCTCCGATGACCGAGAATCATCAGCTGCCGTCCGAACTCGAAGTCCCCTCCGAAGCCCCCGACCGCAACCTCGCCCTGGAACTGGTCCGGGTGACCGAGGCGGCCGCGATGGCAGCGGGCCGCTGGGTCGGCCGCGGGGACAAGAACGGGGCGGACGGGGCCGCAGTACGCGCCATGCGGACCCTCGTCTCCACCGTGTCGATGAACGGTGTCGTCGTGATCGGGGAGGGCGAGAAGGACGAGGCCCCGATGCTCTTCAACGGCGAGCGCGTCGGTGACGGCACCGGCCCGGAGTGCGACATCGCCGTGGACCCGATCGACGGCACCACGCTGACCGCCAAGGGCATGACCAACGCGATCGCCGTGCTCGCGGCGGCCGACCGGGGCACGATGTTCGACCCCTCGGCCGTCTTCTACATGGACAAGCTGGTCACCGGGCCCGAGGCGGCCGACTTCGTCGACATCGACGCGCCGATCTCCGTGAACATCCGGCGGGTCGCCAAGGCGAAGCGGTCCGCGCCGGACGATGTGACCGTGGTCATCCTGGACCGGCCCCGGCACGAAGGGATCATCAAGGAGATCCGGGAGGCCGGGGCGCGGATCAAGCTGATCTCCGACGGCGATGTCGCGGGCTCGATCCTGGCGCTGCGGGAGGGCACGGGTGTCGATCTGCTGCTCGGTGTGGGCGGTACGCCCGAGGGCATCATCTCGGCCTGTGCGGTGAAGTGCCTCGGCGGCACGATCCAGGGCAAGTTGTGGCCGAAGGACGACGCGGAGCGGCAGCGGGCGATCGATGCGGGCCATGACCTCGACCGGGTGCTGACGACCGACGACCTGGTGTCCGGGGAGAACGTGTTCTTCGTGGCGACGGGCATCACCGACGGTGAGTTGCTCCGTGGGGTGCGGTATCGGTCGGAGACCGCGACCACCGACTCGATCGTGATGCGGTCGAAGTCGGGGACGGTGCGGCGGATCGACTCGACACACCGGTTGAGCAAGCTGCGGGCCTACAGCTCGATCGACTTCGAGAAGGCCAAGTAGTTCCGTCGGCTGAGCAGGGGGAGCCGGGGGCTGCGGTCAGTTCTGGGCTGCGGGTTCGTCGTGGCTGATCGCGCAGTTCCCCGCGCCCCTGGGAGCAAAAAGCCCGCTCAGCACCGCAAGGGCGCCCTCTTGTGCGGAGAGGGCGCCCTTGCTGCACGTATGTATCGGTGTCAGCCCGCCGCCGCTATCGTCCCGTTCGCCCTCGCCGCCTTCTGCAGTTCCACGTCCCTGCGACGGCGGCGGGCGAGGACCACTCGGCGTTCCGCTGCCGTCAGGCCGCCCCAGACTCCGTAGGGCTCGGGTTGCAGCAGTGCGTGTTCTCGGCACTCGACCATGACGGGGCAGCGGGCACAGACGCGCTTGGCGGCTTCCTCTCGGGAGAGCCGGGACGCGGTGGGTTCCTTGGAGGGGGCGAAGAACAGCCCGGCCTCGTCACGCCGGCACACGGCCTCCGTGTGCCACGGGGCGTCCTGATCCCTGTCCCGCACTGGCACCCGCTGGGGCGGAACAGCAGCGACCTGCAGGGACGAATGCGGCGGATGCAGCACGGTCTACTCCTGACGACGGCTTCGCGAGCGAGAGACGATGCAGCAAGGCCTACCCGCTGTGCGCGGGCCTATGCACTGAGTCCCGATCCGCTGGAATTCGCCGTCAACACCGTGCGCCCACAACCGGACCGGATCCCCTCGGGTGGTGTCCGGGCGTGGTCGAATTCACAAGCGTCAACGATCCAGGTGTTTGCGCAAATGATCGTCCACCTTGCGGGAGACGTGGTCGGTGACCCGGCCGAGGAGGTCTGCGATCACCTTGCCCCGCTTGGGCCTCGCCTCGATGCTCCCGAGGACGGCCAGTCCGTCCACATAGACCACGGGGGCATCGGTCTCGCCCGAATCCAGCGCGTCCACCTCGAAGTTGCCGAGGATGCCGCCGCCGCTGCCGCGCAGCGAGACGTTCTCCGGGACGCGGATCTCGACGCTTCCGAAGACCGAGATCGCCTTGATCATCACCTGGCGGTGCTCGAAGAGCGCCTCGCTGAGGTCTATCTCGACGCTGCCGAATATCGCGTACGCGTGGATGCGCCGGCCGGCCCGCCAGCGGCCCTTGCGCATCGAGGCGCTGAAGACGGCCACCAGGCGGTCGTCGGGGTCGATCGGGATGGCGCCCGGTGTCGGGCGGTTGGGCACGGAGGACATGGGCGGCACATACGGCCGCGCCGCCCTGCGGGCCTGGCCGGCCGGCAGGTCCCGTACGAAGACGTCCAGCTCGCCCACCGTCTTGGCGGCGAGCACGCCCTCGACCCGCTCGGAGTGCTCCTCCGCGGTGAGGCGGCCCTCGGCGAGGGCGTCGCGCAGGAGGTCGGCGATCCGGTCGCGGTCGGCGTCGGAGGCGCGCAGCTCGGCGGAGGACAACGGCGGTTCCTGGGTGGGGCGCTTCTGTAGGTCCACGACAGCAGATTACCCACTCGCGATAGATCGCGACCAGGGGTGTGGACAACTCGTGGCAGCCGAACTGAGCCTTACCTCACAAGCCCGCCCTCCCGGGCAGGTTCTACGCTGGTGGGCGCTGCCGATGGAGGCCAGCCGCCGGCGAGTGAGCCGACGGGGCGCGCCTGTGCGGACAGCCCGAGCGCGCGACAGGCCCGAGGGGCCGGGCACGGTCGGGCTCCCTGTACGGGCTGTGGCGCCCCGGAGGCGAACCGAGCCTGGAAACAGCCTGTCTAGTAAGGAATGGGCACCGATGCCTGAGTTCGAGTACACCGATCTGCTCCCCATGGGAGAGGACACCACCCCGTACCGGCTGGTGACCTCCGAGGGTGTCTCCACCTTCGAGGCCGACGGGCGCACCTTCCTCAAGGTGGAGCCGGAGGCGCTGCGCAAGCTGGCCGCCGAGGCCATCCACGACATCCAGCACTATCTGCGGCCGGCGCACCTCGCACAGCTCCGCCGGATCATCGACGACCCCGAGGCGTCGAGCAACGACAAGTTCGTCGCCCTGGACCTGCTGAAGAACGCGAACATCGCGGCCGCCGGTGTGCTGCCCATGTGCCAGGACACGGGTACGGCGATCGTCATGGGCAAGCGTGGGCAGAACGTGCTCACGGAGGGCGGGGACGAGAAGGCCCTGTCCAAGGGCGTCTACGACGCGTATCTGAACCTGAACCTGCGCTACTCGCAGATGGCTCCGCTCACCATGTGGGAGGAGAAGAACACCGGCTCCAACCTGCCGGCGCAGATCGAGCTGTACGCCACCGACGGCGGCGCCTACAAGTTCCTGTTCATGGCCAAGGGCGGCGGGTCGGCGAACAAGTCGTTCCTGTACCAGGAGACGAAGGCCGTTCTGAACGAGGCCTCCATGATGAAGTTCCTGGAGGCGAAGATCCGTTCGCTGGGCACGGCCGCGTGCCCGCCGTACCACCTCGCGATCGTGGTGGGCGGTACGAGCGCCGAGTACGCGCTGAAGACCGCGAAGTACGCCTCCGCGCACTACCTGGACGAGATCCCGGCCGAGGGCTCGCCGCTCGGGCACGGGTTCCGGGACAAGGAGCTGGAGGAGAAGGTCTTCGAGCTGACGCAGAAGATCGGTATCGGCGCGCAGTTCGGCGGCAAGTACTTCTGCCACGACGTGCGGGTCGTCCGGCTGCCGCGGCACGGTGCCTCGTGCCCCGTCGCGATCGCCGTGTCCTGCTCGGCCGACCGGCAGGCCGTCGCGAAGATCACCGCCGAGGGCGTGTTCCTGGAGCAGCTGGAGACGGACCCGGCGCGGTTCCTGCCGGAGACGACGGACGAGCACCTGGACGAGTCCGACGTCGTACGGGTCGACCTCAACCAGCCGATGGACGACATCCTCGCCGAGCTGAGCAAGTACCCGGTGAAGACGCGACTCTCCCTGTCCGGGCCGCTGGTCGTGGCGCGGGACATCGCGCACGCCAAGATCAAGGAGCGGCTCGACGCGGGCGAGGAGATGCCGCAGTACCTGAAGGACCACCCGGTGTACTACGCCGGCCCGGCGAAGACCCCCGAGGGGTACGCGTCCGGTTCCTTCGGTCCCACGACCGCCGGGCGCATGGACTCGTACGTGGAGCAGTTCCAGGCTGCGGGCGGGTCCAAGGTGATGCTGGCGAAGGGGAACCGGTCGCAGCAGGTCACGGACGCGTGCGGGGCACACGGCGGGTTCTACCTGGGCTCGATCGGCGGGCCCGCGGCCCGGCTCGCGCAGGACTGCATCAAGAAGGTCGAGGTCGTCGAGTACGAGGAGCTCGGCATGGAGGCCGTCTGGAAGATCGAGGTCGAGGACTTCCCGGCGTTCATCGTCGTCGACGACAAGGGCAACGACTTCTTCAAGGACCCGGCGCCGGCGCCGACGTTCACGTCGATCCCGGTGCGGGGGCCGGGGTTGGCGTAGAGGTAGTGGGTTCGGGGCGGTAGGGGTGTTGCGCCCCCGCCGCCCCTACCCGTCCCATCACCGGGGGCGCTGCCCTTCGGCCCCGGACCGTCCCGGGTCTTCGTCCCCAAACCCCCGCCTGTCGCCCTTCGGGCTCGTCCTCGAACGCCGGACGGGCTGAGATGCGGCGCACGGACCTCGTCGAACGGTCACGCGAGCTTCTTGACCTGCGCCTCCACGACCTCCGCCGGGAACGCGAAGTCCTTGCCCGACGCGGCCGAGGCCAGGTTCAGGGCGGTGACGTAGCCGACGGTGCCGCCCTCGCGGAAGACGACGACCTTCATCGGGACCTTCGTGCCCTCGGCCTCGCTGAGGAAGTTGAGGGCGATCGCCTCGTCGGCTCCCTCGGGCGCGGTGTCCGTGGAGACCTTGGTGACGGCCTGGGCGGTGCCGTCGGCCGTGACCTCGAAGCCGTCCGCGCAGGCCTTGGCCGAGGTGGCGAGGGACTTCATCACGGTTTGGGCGGCCGCGCCGTCGTAGGAGGTCAGACGGAGCAGGGTGCGGGTGGCGTCGAGGCCCGAGACGTCACCGCTCTTGGCGGCCTCGACGGGGTCGATCTTCTTCTGCGTCTCGCGCTGCACGGTCGCGGCCGGCTCGTCGACCACGGAGCCGAGCATGGCGTACGCGACGGGCGCGCACGCGTCACTGCCCGGCTCGATGTCCTTCCGGTCCACGGTGGCGGTGGGCTCGGTGACCTTGTGGCCCTTCACGTCCCCGTCCTCCAGAACCACCTTCTCCAGGTCCGCGGCGGAGAGAGCCTTGCCGCCCGAGTCGCCCTCTCCCCCGCTCTCACCGGAGTCCGAGCACGCGGCGAGCATGGTCAGGGACAGGGCGGCGGCACCGGCCACGCAGGACCGGCGTATGACAGCGCTTCTCAATGCACGTTCCTTCTTCGGCACTTCATTCGACATTGCGTTCGACGATCGGCTCGTCGCGGTGACCGTACTGCACGTCACCGACATCGGCGTGCGGAATTTCACGCTCACCCTCACGGGGTACGGCCGGGAACACCACGCCCGGTCCGGACGCTGTACCGGACATGAGTGACTACCGCGTCGAACACGACTCCATGGGCGAGGTCCGCGTGCCGGCGGACGCCAAGTGGCGGGCCCAGACACAGCGGGCGGTCGAGAACTTCCCGATCTCGGGGCAGCGCATCGAGCGCGCCCACATCGAGGCCCTGGCGCGGATCAAGGGCGCCGCCGCGACGGTCAACGCCGAACTGGGCGTGCTCGACAAGGACATCGCCGAGGCGGTCCGGGACGCGGCCGCGGAAGTGGCCGAGGGGCACTGGGACGAGCACTTCCCGGTGGACGTGTTCCAGACCGGGTCCGGGACCTCGTCGAACATGAACACCAACGAGGTCATCGCCACGCTGGCGAGCGAGCGGCTCGGCCGGGACGTGCATCCGAACGACCACGTCAACGCCTCGCAGTCGTCCAACGACGTGTTTCCGTCGTCCATCCACATCGCCGCCACCGCCGCCGTCACCCGCGACCTGATCCCCGCCCTGGAGCACCTGGCCTCGGCCCTGGAGCGCAAATCGGCGGAATTCGCGGACGTCGTGAAGTCCGGTCGTACGCATCTCATGGACGCCACACCGGTCACTCTCGGCCAGGAGTTCGGCGGTTACGCGGCCCAGGTGCGGTACGGCATCGAGCGGTTGGAGGCCTCCCTCCCCCGGCTCGCCGAACTCCCCCTGGGCGGTACGGCCGTGGGGACCGGCATCAACACGCCGCCCGGGTTCTCCGCCGCCGTCATCGCGGAGGTCGCGCGGGTCACCGGACTG
The DNA here is from genome assembly GCF_036346855.1 of Streptomyces europaeiscabiei. NCBI lineage: Bacteria > Bacillati > Actinomycetota > Actinomycetes > Kitasatosporales > Streptomycetaceae > Streptomyces > Streptomyces europaeiscabiei. Next base: position 6,795,780 of record NZ_CP107841.1, on the reverse strand, counting down.
CCGCTCACCGAGGCCCGGGACCACTTCGAGGCGCAGGGGGCGCGGGACGGGATCGTCGAGACGTCCGGGCAGCTCCGTACGGTAGCCGTGTCCCTGACCAAGATCGCCAACGATCTGCGCTGGATGGCGTCGGGGCCGAGGACCGGCCTCGCGGAGATCTCGCTCCCGGACCTCCAGCCCGGGTCCTCCATCATGCCCGGCAAGGTCAACCCGGTGATCCCGGAGGCCGTTCTCATGGTCGCCGCGCAGGTCACAGGGAACGACGTCACGGTCACCACGGCGGGCGCGTCCGGCAATTTCGAGCTGAACGTCATGCTGCCCGTCATCGCCAGGAACGTCCTGGAGTCCGTCCGGCTGCTCGCCAACGTCTCACGGTTGCTCGCCGACCGGACCGTGGACGGGATCGTCGCCCACCGGGAACGGGCCCGCGAGTACGCCGAGTCCTCGCCGTCCGTGGTCACCCCGCTCAACAAGTACATCGGGTACGAGGAGGCCGCGAAGGTCGCCAAGAAGGCGCTGGCGGAACGGAGGACCATCCGGGAGGTCGTCCTGGCGAGCGGGTACGTGGAGCGTGGCGACCTGACCCTGGAACAGCTCGACGAGGCGCTGGATGTCCTGCGGATGACACGGCCATGACCGTACGGCGAGTTCCAGCCTTCTCAGGTGTCACGCGGGTAACCGATTCCCGCCAAGGCGTGAACCGTGACCGGTACCGCAGCGTCATATGCGCATGACACCTAATATCTGCGCATGGGAGACGACGGAGTGGTGAGACGAGCGGAAGCGGGCGGATCGGCGGAGTTCTGGGAGCCCGGGAGTCAGATCCTGTGGCGCTACCGGGAGAACGGCGGCGAACGCTTCCATATCGCGCGCCCCGTCACGGTCGTACGCGACGACGAGGAACTGCTGGCCGTGTGGATGGCGCCCGGTACCGAGTGTGTACGGCCCGTGCTGGCGGACGGCACCTCGCTGAACTCGGAACCGCTGGACTCCCGGTACAAGAAGCCCCGGAGTGTGCGGCTCGGCCGCTGGTCCGGCACCGGCGTGTTGAAGCTGGCGCGACCGGGCGAGCCGTGGTCGGTGTGGCTGTTCTGGGAGCAGGGTTGGCGTTTCAAGAACTGGTACGTCAATCTGGAGACGCCGCTGGCCCGTTGGGACGGCGGCGTGGACTCCGAGGACCACTTCCTGGACATCTGCGTGTACCCGGACCGGTCCTGGAACTGGCTCGACGAGGACGAGTTCGCGCAGGCTCAGCAGGACGGCCTGATGGACGCGTCGGCGGCCGAGCGGGTCCGGGAGGCGGGTCACTCCGCGGTGGAGGTGATCCGTGCGTGGGGCCCGCCGTTCTCGGACGGTTGGCAGCACTGGCGCCCGAATCCGGCATGGGGAGTACCGTCTCTCCCGGACGACTGGGACCGTACGCCCGCGCACTTGGCCTCATGAGACCCTTGATGCGCCCCCGGTCCGCAACCGTAGGATCGTCCTCCGCAAGAGTTCACAGGGGTAACTCCCGCAGTCCGGGCAAGGCTTGACCGTACGTCACCGAGGGGCGGCAAGACGTGATCAAGGGGTACGAGGGTTACACCGGGACGAGCCGGAGACGGCCCGACGGACGGGCAGTACTGTCGTTCCGCGGGCCCGCCGGTACCGTGTGTGGCACAGGAACTGCCTCTGACCACGCGGGAATTCCGTTCCCAGGACACGTAATCCGGGTATCGGCCTTTCTGCGGGACGAAGTATCGGGTTTGCGGGACGCACTGCGCACACAACGCGCAGTCCCGGACGGATGGATTCGACACGCGTGACGGAGCACCCCACCTCCCACGAGCGCCCTCAGAGCGCCGCAGGCCCCACGGATCCCCGCGGGGCGCTCCTGCGTACCCAGGAGCCGATGCGCACCACGCCCGCCGCGGCTTTACCCGCTCAGGCACGCACGGGTGACGCGCAGGCCGAGCCCGGCACCGCGGCCCCGTGCGCGAAGAGCGGACAGGCCCCCTCGGAGCACGCCCAGCCGGCGCTCTCCGAGCACTCCCAGGCCACCGAGCCGGACCCGCACCGCCCGCGGCCCGCACCGGAGACCATCCCGGCGCAGCCCGGCGGTGAGCCGGACCGGTCCGGCGGAGCCGTTGGCGGTCTGGAACGGCGCAGCGGGCAGGGAGTGCCACCGGGCGCCCCCATGCCCATGCGGCGGGACGGCGACCGGCTGCGGTTCGTGGGCGCCGCGACCCGGCGGATCGCCCGGGGCATAGACCTGGACGAGATCGTGATGGGTCTGTGCCGGGCCACCGTGCCGACGTTCTCGGACGCGATCCTCGTGTACCTGCGCGAGCCGCTGCCGGTCGGCGACGAGCGGCCCACCGGGCCCATGGTGCTGCGGCTGCGCCGCACCGACCGGATCCCCGAGGAACGGGACACCGAGGGCGGCTTCATGCCCGCGCTCCAGCCCGAGCAGCCCGTCGATCTGGCGGTCGTCACCGCCGAGCAGTGCGAGGTACGGCCCGGCGGGGCGCTCGCCGAGGTACTGCGGGGCGTGCGGCCGGTCTTCGCGGACGCGCCCGCCGCGCACGACGCGCTGCCCGAACTGCTCGGCCCGGACGCCGAACTGACCGTACCGACCGGCCAGCGGGCGATCCTCGCCCCGCTGCGCGGCCGGCGCCGGGTGATCGGCGCGGCCGTCTTCCTGCGCCGTCCGGAGCGGGAGGCGTTCGAGCAGGACGACCTGCTGGTCGCCGCCCAGCTCGCCACGCACAGCGCGCTCGGCATCGACAAGGCGGTGCTGTACGGCCGCGAGGCGTACATCGCCGACGAGCTGCAGCGCACGATGCTGCCGGAGGCGCTGCCGCGCTGCACCGGCGTACGGCTCGCGCACCGGTATCTGCCGGCCGCCGAGACGGCGCGGGTCGGCGGCGACTGGTACGACGCGATTCCCCTGCCGGGGAGCCGGGTCGCGCTGGTGGTGGGTGACGTGATGGGTCATTCGATGACCTCGGCCGCGATCATGGGGCAGTTGCGGACCACCGCGCAGACGCTGGCGGGGCTGGACCTTCCGCCGCAGGAGGTGCTGCACCACCTCGACGAGCAGGCTCAGCGGCTCGGTACGGATCGCATGGCGACCTGTCTGTACGCCGTGTACGACCCGGTCTCGCACCGGATCACCATCGCCAACGCCGGGCATCCGCCGCCTGTGCTGCTGCATCTGGGCGGGCGAGCCGAGGTGCTGCGGGTGCCGCCGGGTGCGCCGATCGGTGTGGGCGGCGTGGACTTCGAGGCGGTGGAGCTGGACGCGCCGGCCGGTGGCACGCTGTTGCTGTACACCGACGGGCTCGTGGAGTCCCGGCTCCGGGACGTGTGGACCGGGATAGAGCAGTTGCGGGAGAAGCTGGCCGCGACCGCGCAGTTGACCGGGCCGGATCATCCGCCGCCGCTGGAAGCGCTGTGCGACGAGGTGCTCGACATGCTCGGCCCGGGGGACCGGGACGACGACATCGCGCTGCTCGCCGCGCGGTTCGATGGGATCGCTCCCAGCGATGTCGCGTACTGGTTCCTGGAGCCGGAGGAGATGGCTCCGGGGCGGGCGCGTCGGCTGGCCCGGCATGCGTTGTCCCGCTGGGGGCTCGAGGAGTTGACCGACTCCGTCGAGCTGCTCATCAGCGAGGTCGTCACCAACGCGGTGCGGTATGCGACTCGGCCGGTCACCCTGCGGCTGTTGCGGACCGATGTGCTGCGGTGCGAGGTGACCGATGACGTGCCGCAGTTGCCTCGACTTCGGCAGGCCCGGGCGACGGACGAGGGGGGCCGTGGGCTCTACCTGGTCAATCGGCTGGCGAAGCGGTGGGGAGCCACTCGGTTGAGTGCGGGAAAGGTTGTCTGGTTCGAGCTCAATCAGGCGTGAGCGCTCCGCTGGGCTGAGCCGCGCCCGGCACTCGGGGGTGACTGTGCCGCCCGGCACTCGGGGGCGGCCGTGCGCTTCGGGCTGCGGGTCCGTCGTGGCTGATCGCGCCCACGCGGCGGAGCCGCACATCGACACAGCCGCGTGCCCCTCAGGGGCGCGAAAGGGCGCCCGGTGAATTCACCGGGCGCCCTTCTTTCGTGTGCGGCAGGCGCTAGTCGTCAACCTGTGGATCGTTGGGATCCGTCGGGAACTCGATGCCGCCGTCGTCCGACGGAGTCTCCTCCGGGGTCGTCTCCGGGGTCTCCTCCGGTGTTGTCTCCGGGGTGGTCTCCGGGGTCTCCTCCGGGGTCGTCGGGGCCTCGCTCGTCGGTTCCTCGGTGGTGGGGGTCTCCGACGGGGTCTCGCTCGGGGTGTCCGAGGGGGTCGGCGACGCGGTGGGCGCGACGGCGGCGCCCTGCTTGGTGTCCAGTTTGAACTTGGTGGGCTCGCCCATGACGCCGAAGGTGTAGGTGGCCCAGATCTGGGCGGGGAAGCCACCGCCGTTGACCCGGGGGACGCCGACGGCGTTGTACATCGAGACGTGCTTGCCGCCCTTGCTCATGTCCTCGCCGAAGAGGCCGACGGAGGTCACGAGGTTCGGCGTGTAGCCGGTGAACCAGGCGGAGCGGTTCTCGTCGGACGTACCCGTCTTGCCGGCGACCTGCTGGCCGTTGCGGGCCGGGTTGTCACGGACGGACGTCTTGGCCGTACCGTCGTCGACCACGCCGGTGAGGACCGAGGTGACCGTGTCGGCGGCCTCTGCGCTGATCACCCGTTCGCCGATCGCCTCGGGGAACTCGACCGGCTCGTCCCGGCGCGTGGCCGAGGCGATGATGGTCGGGGTGACCTTCTTGCCGTGGTTGTCGAGGGTGGCGTAGATGCCGGCCATCTCCAGCGGGCTCGCGCCCATGGAACCCAGGGTCTGGGCGGGGACCGCCTGCATGCCCTCGGTGTCCATGCCGAGCTTCCCGGCGACCTCCATGACCTTCTCCATGCCCACGTCGACGCCCATCTGCGCGAAGACGGAGTTGATGGACTTGTTCATGGCGGCCTGCACGGTGACGTCGCCGTAGTTGACGTTGTCCTCGTTCGGCGGGTTGAAGCCGACCGCGGTGCCGTTGTCCGTCACCTTGTGCCGGCTGTCACCGTCGTAGACCGTGCTGGCGGTGATCGGGTCGCCATCCTGCGTCTCGGCGTCCCCGTCGATGGCCGCAGCGAGGATCACCGGCTTGAAGGTGGAGGCGGGCTGGTAGTCCCGGCGCATGGCGTTGTTCGTGAAGTGCTTCACGTAGTCGACGCCGCCGTACATCGCGAGAACCTTGCCGGTCTTCGGGTCGACGGAGACCGCGCCGGCCTGGATGTACTTGTCGACCTTGCGCTTCTTCGTGTCGAGCTTGCTGGTGAGGCGTTGCTTGACGGCCTTCTCCAGCGCGACCTGCTTCTTCGGGTTGATGTTCAGCGTGATGGTCCAACCGCCCGCGTCGATCTTCGTCTTGGCCTCCTCGACGTCGTCCGCGTCGCCGTTGGCCACGAGCGTTCTGGCCAGCTGGTTGTTGGCGGCCTCGACCAGGTAGCCGTTCTGGCCCGCCATGTCGGGAGCGGCCTGGGGCGGCTTCGGCTTGGGGAGCTTCATGCCCTCCCGCTCCGAGGCGGTCAGCTTGGTCAGGTCCTGCATCTCGACCATGTTGTCGAGCACGTAGTTCCAGCGGTTCGTGACCAGCTTCCGGCCCGTGGGGGTGGCGGTGGCCAGGTCGTACTGGCTGGGCGCCTGGAGCAGCGCGGCGAGGTACGCGCCCTCCGGGACGGTGAGTTTGTCGGCGTCCTTGCGGTAGTACGCCTGGGCGGCGGCCTGGATGCCCCAGGCGCCACGGCCGTAGTAGCTGGTGTTGATATAGCCCGCGAGGATGTAGTCCTTGGACTGCTCGCGCTCCAGCTTCAGGGAGATGACCAGCTCGTTGAGCTTGCGGGTCACCGTCTGGTCGGACGTCAGGTAGTAGTTCTTGACGTACTGCTGGGTGATCGTCGAGCCGCCCTGCTTGCCCTTGCCGGACAAGGTGTTGAGCAGGCCTCGGGTCATGCCCCTGAAGTCGACGCCGGGGTCCTCGTAGAAGGTCTTGTTCTCGGCGGCGACGAAGGCCAGCTGAACGTTCTTGGGGACGTCCTTGAGTTCGACGATCTCGCGGTTCTTGCTGCCGGTACGGGCGAGAACGGTCTTGCCGTCGGAAAACTTGTAGACGTTGCTTTCCTTCGTCGCATCGGGGTTCCCCGCGGGAATCTCGATCGTCATGTACAGCACGACGAAGGCACCCATGCCGAGCAGGCAGACCCCGAAGAACGTGCCGAGGATCTTCTTCCAGGTGAAGAGGCGGCGCAGGAAGCTCTTCTGCTGCTTCTTGCCGCCGCCCTTGGCCGCCGCCCTCGCCGCCGCCCGGCCGCCGCCCTCGGGCGTGCCTATGACGGCCGTCGTCGCGCCTGCTTCGCTCCCGGACGAGCGCTGGGGCGCCGCGCGGCGACCGCCGCGCTGCCGCGCTCGTCTTTCTTCCGCTCGTCCCATGGCTCCGGTCCGCTCCGACTTCTGCTCGGTCTCATACGTCACTCAGGTCATGTCAGCTCAGCAAGCTAACACCGAGGACTATGACAAGAGGGAGTCGGTCCGCCCTGTGGCGGCGTGACAATGCGCACGCGACACGCGCGCCCATAGACCTCATCCCAACGGAACGGACGTTCCAACAGGGCAGATGGTTGCCCCACCCGACCCATGAGTCGCCGCACCGCAGCCACCGACGCCAGTGACAGAACCGTGACAATCGGCTCTGACCTGCGCCCCCTCCACACCCGGCGGCGACCTATACACGGTATGTATACGTGCGGTGTATACCTCGTGTGTACAGTCGTGCTCATGTCCATCGGTCACACTCTCCTGGGACTCCTGGAGTCCGGGCCCCGACACGGTTACGACCTGAAGCGGGCCTTCGACGAGAAGTTCGGTCACGACCGGCCGCTGCACTACGGCCAGGTCTACTCGACGATGTCGCGGCTGCTGAAGCACGGCCTCGTCGAGGTCGACGGCATCGAGCCCGGCGGCGGCCCCGAGCGCAAGCGGTACGCCATCACGGAGGCGGGCATCACGGATGTCCAGCGGTGGCTCGCGACGCCCGAGAAGCCCGAGCCGTATCTGCAGTCGACCCTCTACACGAAGGTCGTCCTCGCCCTGCTCACCGGCCGGAACGCGGCCGACATCCTCGACACCCAGCGTTCCGAGCACCTGCGCATGATGCGCATCCTCACCGACCGCAAGCGCAAGGGCGACCTGGCCGATCAACTGATCTGCGACCACGCCCTGTTCCATCTGGAGGCCGACCTGCGATGGCTGGAGCTGACCGCCGCCCGACTGGGCAAGCTGGCCGAGGCGGTGGTCCGGTGATGACCCCCGCCGGCTCCCTGCTCGTCGCGACCGACCTGCGCAAGGCGTACGGGCCGACCAACGCCCTGGACGGCGCCGAGTTCTCCATCCACCCCGGCGAGGTCGTCGCGGTGATGGGTCCCTCCGGCTCCGGCAAGTCGACGCTGCTGCACTGCCTCGCCGGGATCGTGCCGCCCGACTCGGGCTCGATCACGTACAACGGCCGCGAGATGGCCACCATGAACGACGCCCAGCGCAGCGCGCTGAGGCGCAGCGAGTTCGGGTTCGTCTTCCAGTTCGGCCAGCTCGTGCCGGAGCTGACCTGCGTGGAGAACGTGGCGCTGCCGCTGCGGCTGAACGGCGGCTCCCGCAAGGAGTCCGAGCGGACCGCCCTGGCCTGGATGGAGCGCCTGGAGGTCGACGACCTCGCGCGCAAGCGTCCCGGTGAGGTCTCCGGCGGTCAGGGCCAGCGGGTCGCCGTGGCCCGGGCGCTGGTCACCGGTCCACGGGTGCTGTTCGCGGACGAGCCCACCGGCGCGCTCGACTCGCTCAACGGCGAGCGGGTGATGGAGCTGCTCACCGAGGCCGCCCGGTCCACCAACGCCGCCGTCGTCCTGGTCACGCACGAGGCGCGGGTGGCCGCGTACTCCGACCGCGAGATCGTCGTACGGGACGGGAAGTCGCGGGACATGGAGCGCGTCGTATGAGCTCCGCCGTGGTCCGCCAGTGGTACCGGGACCTGGCGATGGGGGTGCGGTTCACCTTCACCGGGGGCCGTGAGGGATGGGTGCGCGCCCTGCTCACCGCGGTCGGCGTCGGTCTCGGGGTCGCGCTGCTGCTGCTCACCGCGGCCATACCGAACGCCCTGGACACCCGGGGAGCCCGCGAGGACGCCCGGCAGGACCGGGGCATCGGCTACCTGGACGACAACACCCGCTCCAAGCCGACCGACCGGAGCCTGATCGTCGCCGACGCCGACACCGAGTACCGGCACCAGGAGATCAGGGGACGGCTCCTCGAACAGGAGGGCCCGGACGCGCCGCCGCCGCCGGGGCTCATGTCGTTCCCCGCGCCGGGTGAGATGGTCGTCTCCCCCGCTCTCGCGGACCTGCTGAAGTCGGATGCCGGGGAACTCCTGCGCGGTCGGCTGCCGTACCGGTCGGCGGGCACCATCGGCGAGACCGGGCTGATCGGCCCGGGTGAACTCGCCTACTACGCCGGAGCCGAAGGACTCGCGAAACGGCTCGACGGCTCCGTGGTGGCACGGATCGACCGATTCGGTACGACCGACCAGCCGCAGGAGGAGATGGACCCGATACTCCTGCTGCTCACACTGGTCGTCTTCGTGGTGCTGCTGATGCCGGTCGCCGTCTTCATCGCCACGGCCGTACGGTTCGGCGGCGAGCGGCGCGACCGCAGGCTGGCGGCACTGCGGCTGGTCGGCTCGGACGGGCGGATGACGCGCAGGATCGCGGCGGGCGAGGCGCTCGCGGGTGCCGTGCTGGGGCTGCTGTTCGGCACCTTCGTCTTCCTGCTCGGCCGGGAGGTCATCGGCTCCGTCGAGGTGTTCGACGTCAGTGTCTTCCCGAGCTACCTCGACCCCTCCCCCGGGCTCGCCCTGCTGGTGGCGCTCGCGGTGCCCGCCGCCGCCGTCCTCGTCACCCTGTTCGCGCTGCGCGGCGTCGTCATCGAACCGCTCGGCGTGGTCCGTACGGCCAGGCCCGCGCGCCGCAGGCTCTGGTGGCGGCTGCTGCCGCCGCTCGCCGGTCTCGCCCTGCTCTACCCGATGATCGACCAGGGCTCGGAAGGCGGGGAGTTCAACGAGTACATGGTGACCGGCGGTGTCGTGCTGCTGCTGTTCGGCATCACCGCGCTGCTGCCGTGGGTGGTCGAGGCGTTCGTCGCCCGGCTCGGCTCCGGCAGCCTCTCCTGGCAGCTGGCGGTCCGCAGGCTCCAGCTGAGCAGCGGCTCGGCGGCCCGCATGGTCAACGGCATCGCCGTGGCGGTGGCCGGCGCGATCGCCCTGCAGATGCTGTTCGCGGGTGTTGAGGGCAGGTACACCGAGTCGACCGGCCAGGACGTCACCCGTACCCAGATGGAGATGATGCTGCCGGACGACCTGCCGGTGAGCGTCGCCGCCAAGGAGCTGAAGCGGGCCAAGGGGGCCCGGGCCATCGCCGTGCTCTCCAGCGCGGAGGTCTCCCCCACCGCCAAGGACCCCGAGGCGTGGGTGGGGGTGACCGTCGGCGACTGCACCGCGCTGCGCGAACTCGCCGCCCTCCCCTCGTGCCGAGACGGTGACGTCTTCCTGCTGGATACCCCCGAGCGCCTCCGGGAGGCTGATCCGGCGAAGCTGGGCACCCCGGGGAACACGCTGTACTTCGACCCGTCCTTCAGCGGGGACGAGCCGGGGGCCGAGACCGCCTGGAAGCTGCCGGGCGAGGTGAAGCAGGTGTCGCAGCGGGCCGACCCGTTGCGGATGGGCGCGGAAGGACTGTTGGCCACCCCGGGCGCCCTGCCGGCGAAGACCGGGGACGAACTCTCCAGCACCGTCTACGTCCGCACCGATCCCGCGGTCCCGAACGCGCTCGACGAGGTGCGCAACGCCGCCGTCGCCGTCGATCCGCTGATCCGGACCTGGGAGTGGACCTCGACCCGCCGGCTGGACCAGTTCACGGACATCCGCACCGGTCTGCTGGTCGGCGCGTCCGCCGTGCTCGTCCTCATCGGCGCGAGCCTCCTCGTCTCCCAGCTGGAGCAGCTGCGCGAACGCAGGAAGCTGCTGTCGGCGCTGGTCGCCTTCGGCACCCGGCGCCGCACGCTCGGTCTGTCCGTGCTGTGGCAGACGGCGATCCCGATCACGCTGGGCCTCGTCCTCGCGTCGGCGGTCGGACTGACCCTGGGGGCGGTCCTGCTGAAGATGACGGGCTTCCCGGTGGCCGTGGACTGGCCGAGCGTGCTGTCGATGACGGGCATCGGCACGGGCATCGTCGTCCTGGTCACGATGCTGAGCATGCCGCCGCTGGTGCGGCTGATGCGACCGGAGGGGCTCCGCACGGAGTAGACCCGTGCCGCGGCGGCACGGAGTAGACCCGTGCCGCGGCGCTCGACGGCCGCAGCGCTTCCCCGAGGCGCTGCGGCCGCTCCTCGTGGACACTGGACCCCGTCGAACTGCTCGCCGGGGAGTGAACTGCCATGTCGCTCGACGCACTCAGGTCCGCGGTACCGGACTACGCCGCGGACCTCCGCCGCAACCTCGACTCCGTCCTCGGCGACTCCGGCCTGTCGGCGCAGCGGTTGTGGGGCACCGTGCTGGCCACGGCGATCGCCTCGCGCTCGGCGATCGTGCTGCGCGAGCTGGCACCGGAGGCCAGGGCGAAGCTGTCGCCGGAGGCTTACACCGCGGCAAGGTCCGCGGCCGCGATGATGGCCATGAGCAACGTCTTCCACCGCACACGGCATCTGCTGTCCGACCCCGAGTACGGCAGGCTGCGGGCGGGGCTGCGGATGAACGTCATCGGCGATCCCGGGGTCGACAGGGTCGACTTCGAGTTCTGGGCCTTCGCCGTGTCCGCGATCAACGGATGCGGGTTGTGTCTCGACTCCCACGAGCGGGTGCTCCGCAAGGCCGGGTTGGACCGGGCGACCGTACAGGAGGCGTTCAAGATCGCGTCGGTGGTTCAGGCGGTCGGGGTCACGTTGGACGCGGAGGCGATCCTCTCCGAGTAAGTCCTTGCGCCTCTGCGAGTAGGTCCTTGTAAGGGGTGGCCTGGAATCGCCTGCGAGCTCGGCGGGTCGGGCCGTGGGGCGGCTGCGGGTCGGTCGGGGCTGATCGCGCAGTTCCCCGCGCCCCTGAAGGACACGGGGCTTCGCCCCTGCTCGAAGGGCCCGGAAAATCAGTCGCGGCCCCTTGCTCTCCCTTGGGAAACTCCATCACCATGACCTCCCTCTCCTCCCACTCCTCCCGCACCTTCGAAGACCTCGTCGCCGAAGGCGATGCCGTGCCCACCGCGGGGTGGGACTTCTCGTGGTTCGAGGGGCGCGCCACGGAGGCCCGGCCGTCGTGGGGGTATGCGCGGGCGATGGGTGAGCGGCTGGGGCGGGCCTCCGCGGCGCTGGACATCCAGACCGGGGGTGGGGAGGTGCTCGGCTCCGCTCCGCGCCTTCCGGCCGTGACCGTGGCCACGGAGGGCTGGCCGCCGAACGTCGCCAAGGCCACCGCGCTGCTGCACCCGCGGGGCGCGGTGGTGGTGGCCAGTGCCGAGGACGCGCCGCTGCCGTTCGCGGACGGGGCGTTCGACCTGGTCACCAGCAGGCATCCAGTGCGCGCGCACTGGGCGGAGATCGCCCGGGTGCTCCGGCCCGGCGGCACGTACTTCGCGCAGCATGTGGGGCCGAGCAGTGTCTTCGAGCTGGTCGAGCACTTCACCGGACCGCTGCCGGAGGAGACCCGCCGAGGCCGCCACCCGGACGGCGAGCGCGCCGACGCAGAGGCGGCCGGGCTGGAGGTCGTGGACCTGTGGGCCGAGCGGCTGCGGATGGAGTTCCACGACATCGGCGCCGTCGTGCACTTCCTGAAGAAGGTCGTCTGGATGGTGCCCGGCTTCACCGTCGAGGCATATCTCCCCCGGCTCCGCTCCCTGCACGAGCGGATCGAGAGCGAGGGCCCCTTCGTCGCACACAGCGCCCGGCACCTCTTCGAGGCCCGCAAGCCGGCAGCCGTGTGAGGCACACACTCATGCGTGCGGGCCGACCGTGACCTTTCCGATCGCCAACTCGGCCCGCGCCTGGAGCACTTCACCGACCCGCTCCACCCGCTCCCCCAGCTCCCTCTCCTGCCGCGCGGTCAGCCGTCCGAGCGGCTCCACCGTGACCGTCGTACGCCGTCCCCGGCGCCGCTGGTGCCAGACGCCCGCGACCACGCCGTCGACCAGGAGCAGGGGATGGTTGCCCGCCTGTCCACGCGCGAGAGCCCGGTCGTACGCCGCCCCGGGGAACAGCCGCTCGCGAGGCTGCGCGGCGATGCCGTACGCGTCGAAGTAGGGCAGCAGCCGTACGCCCCGCAGGACACGGGCGGGGTCCTCGGGGAAGTCGGTGTCGCCCGCCGCCACCCAGGCCGGCTCGCCCTCGAAGTCGACCCGCTCGATCTCGCCGGAGGAGGCCAGCGAGGCGAAGAGCCGGTCGGACCAGGCTCCGGGTGCCGCCGCCCACTTGGCGAAGTGGCGCGGGCAGGCGGGGCCGTAGGCGCGCAGATAGTGCCGTACGAGCGTTGTCAGCCCTTCTTCCGCCGAGGTCAGGGGCTCGAAGTGCGGTGGCCGGGTGTAGGTCGCCCTGCGTGCGCGGTCGGGGGCGAAGCACAGGGCGCCGGACCGGCCCGCGCGGTGCATCACCTGGCGCCAGCGGGGCCACAGGCCCTGGAAGGCGGGCATGACGAGATCCCCGGCCCACGACCCGGTGCGCGCGACGACCTCCTCGCTCAGCTCGTCGAGGGTCAGTGTGGTCCCGTCGAGGGCGGCGCCGATGGCGGCCACGACCTCCTCGGCCTGCTCGTCGGTGAGCCGTACGTCCGGGGCGAACGGGCTCGCCCCGGACGGGATCGCGGTCAGCGCGGCCGTCCAGAAGGGCAGCTCGGCGGTGGGCAGCAGATGCACTGTGCCGCGCGGCCCGTACGTCTTCACCAGCGTCCGGTCCTCCCACAGCGCGGCCCGTACCCCGGCCCGTGTCGCCCCGTCGGTGCGCAGGCCCACCGACAGCTCGGCAGCCGAGAGCACCTGTGCGTGGGCGCCCAGCATGGTGCTCGCCACCTCGGCGACCGGTGTACCGGCCGGTGCCGGAGCCCCCAGGAACTGCCGCTCCGCCCGCCGCGCACTCGCCTGCTCCCAGGTGACCGACCTGGCCGTCATGGGTTGCACGGTCGCCATGGCCCTGGCACCCCTCACGCTCACGCTCGTCGACGTCATGGGACGAAGCTAGGGCCGCCATAGGTCGGATCCTGTCCTCCATGCCGGTGTCCACATCGTTATCGCCGACGGCTTGGCTTCCCCGGGTCTACTCGCGTAGGTTCGGACCAAGGTAATTCGCGCGAGCAAAGCTGCGCGGTACGGCATCGCGCAGTGGAGGGGGCTGCGCGAAGCCGTGCGCCCCCACGGCCGGCGTCAAGCGCGCGTTCCGCCCGCGCTTCACCCGTACGAGCACGCCGGGCCGTTCCTCCCCGGAAGTCACACAACCATGCGCAAACCCCGCATTCCAGCCCGGATTCCGCCTCTCCGCCTTCGAATCCGCCAGAATTCGGCCATGATCACCCCTTGTTCGCACCCTGAATGAACGCTTCCGCACTCACCGCCACGCTGTCGTCCGGCTGCGGAGAGTAGTTGTGGCACGCCGATGCACGCAGCATCACTCACGAAGGGTTATGGTGGAAACCCCCCCTCGGGCCGGTCCGTCTCCCCCCCACGGACCGGCCCGTTTTTTCTGCCCGGAAGTCGGCCCTCCGGAGGGCCGCCCGGCAGGCCCCCGGGCCCGCCCCAACCCCGCACACCCCTTGGCGGAGTTGGCCTCCAGCCCCGGTAGGCTCTGCCAACCAAGGGGACTGCCACCGCACCGGAGGGGCTGGAACACGTGAACCTGCGCGACACACTGCGCGGCCTGTTGGTCAAGGTCTACGCACGCAGGGTCGAGGGCCACCTCGACCACGCCCAGGTGCCCGAGCACATCGGCGTGATCGTGGACGGCAGCCGGCGCTGGGCGAAGGCGGCGGGCTCCACCACGATGCAGGGCCACCAGGCCGGCGCCCACAAGATCGAGGAATTCCTCGGCTGGTGCACCGAGACGGACGTCAAGGTCGTCACCCTATGGCTGCTGTCCACCGACAACTTCAACCGGCCCAAGGAAGAGCTCGTCCCGCTCCTCGGCATCATCGAGGACACCGTCCGCTCCCTCGCCGCCGACGGTCGCTGGCGTGTGCACCACGTGGGGGCGCTGGACCTGCTGTCCCCCGGCATGCAGCGCGCGCTCAAGGAGGCCGAGGAGTCCACCTCGGACATCGACGGGATACTGGTCAACGTCGCCATCGGGTACGGCGGTCGCCAGGAGATCGCCGACGCGGTGCGCTCGATGCTGCTGGAGGCGCAGGACAAGGGCACCTCGATGGAGGAACTCGCCGAGTCCGTCGACATCGACATGATCGGTCGGCATCTCTACACCGTCGACCAGCCCGACCCGGATCTGGTGATCCGTACGAGCGGCGAGCAGCGGCTGTCCGGATTCATGCTCTGGCAGACGGCCCACTCGGAGTACTACTTCTGCGACGTCTTCTGGCCGGCCTTCCGCAAGGTGGACTTCCTGCGCGCCCTGCGCGACTACGCGGTGCGCGGCCGCCGTTTCGGAGGCTGAGACTCCGCATCGCCGGTGAGGTGCGCATCACCCCCATCGGGCCAGAAGTAACGAGGAGTTCACCGGGACGCCGTCGTACCGCTTGGCATGGCGGCGCATGTTCGAGGGCATAAGGCAGTCAGGTCGACACCCGAACCACGGGTGTCGGATCTCAGCGGGCGGCTCGGGGCCGTCCGCCCGGGAGGCCCTTTGCACCAGCCCGATCGTGCGGTCACAGCACGGACGAAGCAGCGGAGGGCCGGTCACCGGCCCGTGCAACGGTGCCGACGACCGGCCCAGTTCGAACCCGTCGCTCCCCGACCTCATCCGAGGGGGTACGTCCTTCCGTGGTGACCAGCACAAAGCGCCGTATGCCAGACCGGCGCACCTACGTCCTCGACACCAGCGTCCTGCTGGCCGACCCGAATGCTTTGAGCCGCTTCGACGAGCACGAAGTCGTGCTGCCGATCGTCGTGGTGACGGAGCTGGAGGCCAAGAGGCACCATCCCGAACTCGGCTACTTCGCCCGGCAGGCCCTGCGCCTGCTCGACGAGTTCCGGGTCCGGCACGGCCGCCTCGACGCCCCCATTCCGATCGGGGAACTCGGCGGGACCGTGAGGGTCGAGCTCAATCACTCGGATCCCAGCGTGCTGCCGAGCGGCTACCGCCTGGGGGACAACGACTCCCGCATCCTCGCGGTCGCCCGCAACCTGCAGGCGGAGGGCTTCGACGTCACTGTGGTGTCGAAGGACCTCCCGCTCAGGATCAAGGCGTCGTCCGTGGGCCTCCTCGCCGAGGAGTACCGCGCGGAACTCGCCATCACGGGCGCCTCCGGGTGGACCGGGATGTCCGAGCTGACCCTGTCGGGCGAACAGGTCGACATCCTCTTCGAGGAAGGGTCGATCCATGTCCCGGAGGCGAGCACGCTGCCCGTGCACACCGGCCTGACGATCCAGTCGGAGCGCGGCAAGGCACTGGGCCGGGTGACGCCCGACGGCAACATCCGGCTCGTGCGGGGCGACCGGGAGGCGTTCGGCATCAAGGGCCGCAGCGCGGAGCAGCGCATCGCGCTGGATCTGCTGCTCGACCAGGACGTGGGCATCCTGTCCATGGGCGGCCGGGCCGGCACCGGCAAGTCCGCGCTCGCGCTGTGCGCGGGCCTGGAGGCCGTCCTCGAACGCCGTCAGCACCAGAAGGTGATGGTCTTCCGGCCGCTGTACGCGGTGGGCGGGCAGGAGCTCGGCTATCTGCCCGGCTCCGAGTCCGAGAAGATGAGCCCCTGGGCGCAGGCGGTCTTCGACACGCTCTCCGCGGTCACCAGCCGGGAGGTCATCGAGGAGATCACCGCCCGCGGGATGCTGGAGGTCCTGCCGCTCACGCACATCCGCGGCCGTTCCCTGCACGACGCGTTCGTGATCGTGGACGAGGCACAGTCGCTGGAGCGGAACGTCCTGCTGACCGTTCTGTCCCGGATCGGCGCGAATTCCCGCGTCGTTCTGACCCATGACGTGGCCCAGCGCGACAATCTGCGCGTCGGTCGCTACGACGGTGTCGTCGCCGTGGTGGAGAAGCTGAAGGGCCATCCACTCTTCGCCCACGTCACGTTGACGAGGTCCGAGCGGTCCCAGATCGCGGCCCTGGTGACCGAAATGCTGGAGGACGGACAGATCTGACGGGACCTGACCGGTCTCAACCGGTTTGGTCAACTTCGGTCGGCCGCCGATCCCTTGGATCCCATGGGCGCCGTCCGGCAAAGGCGATGAGCCTAGCCGGGCGGCGCCTCGGCGCGTGGGGGTTTCCTTGCATCTCCTGCGTCAAACGAGGTGTGAGCTTTCACACTCACCACTGGATTGCCTCACGGTGTCGGGTTACGGCAGAGTCTCATTCCTGTCAGACCCCGCATACGACACACCTGTACCCCCAGCGGTACGGAACAACAGCATCACCAGGTCAACTCCATAGCGTCGTCGTATGCCGCCCGAGCATCTCGTGGCACTCCTCGCAAGGGAGTTGCCCACCGGGCCCGCGCCTCCGTGACCCCGCAGTTGGGAGGCCAGCGTCAGGGGCACGATTGCGTCCGCCAGGGTCACCGAGGCGGGCGATGCTGGAAGGAAACCGTGTGAGCCGGATTTCGGTCCGGGGATTCGCCGTGGCTTCGGCCACCGCGGTCACCGCAGTCGGCAGTGTCGTCGGAGTTGCCTCTGGCAGCACCGCCCAGACGACCACTGACGACGCCGAGGCCGTCGCGAACGACACCACGTTGCTCGCCGACATTCCCGTGGGCCAGCAGGCCCAGGTGCAGACCGCGTCCCTGACTGCTCAGGCCGACGCCCAGGCCATCGCTGCCGACGCGAGCGCCCGCAAGGACGCCGAGGAGACCGCCCGTAAGAAGGCGGCCCAGGACGCGATCGACAAGCAGAAGGCGGCGGAGAAGGCCGAGCAGGAGCGCAAGGCGAAGGAAGCGGCGCAGGCCGACGCCGAGGCGAAGTCCGAGGCCGCCGGTTCGCTCGGTGACATCCCCACGCAGAGCTCGTACACCGTCGCCGAGATCCAGGCGATGGCGAAGGCGGTCGTGGCCAGCGACCAGTGGACGTGCTTCAGCAACATCGTGAACCACGAGTCCACCTGGAACTACAAGGCCGTCAACCCGTCTTCGGGTGCCTACGGTCTCTTCCAGGCGCTGCCCGCCGGCAAGTACTCCTCCGCCGGTTCGGACTGGCGGACCAACCCGGCCACGCAGATCAAGTGGGGCCTCAACTACATGGAATCGCGCTACGGCAGCCCGTGCGAGGCCTGGACGTTTTGGCAGGCCAATCACTGGTACTAGGCCAGTAGGCCGTAGAGGGCTGACCGCCCGCCGCTCAACCTTCCGCAGCCCTCCACCGTCCTTCGGTGGGGGGCTTCGGCCATGTACGGTCGAGGCCACCGAGAGGAATGACGGCCTCCGGGAGGAGCGGTGACCAGCACAGGCGACGGGGGAAGAAGGCGGATGATGTCGCGAGTTCCTGGGTGGCTCGGCCGGGTCGGCGCCGGGCTGAGCGGGTGGGGCGAGCGGTTGGAGCGGCGCCGGGCCGAGATCGAGTCGGAGACGGCGGGTCCGGACGACGGCAGGGATGCCTCGGCGGGGCGCCGGCGCGACAGCGGCGCGGACGGTGGCGGTGGCGACAGCGGCCTCGGCACTGGGTCCGGGTCCGGGTCCGGCACTCCCCACGGCTCCGGCTCCGGCTCCGGAGACTCCGAGGAGGCTGTCGGCGCCGGGATCGCGAAGGACACCGGGGGCGCCGAAGGCGGTGCGGGGGGTTCTCCGCACTCCTCCGCCGGTGCTCGGGACCAGAGGGCGGTCGCCCCTGTTCTCTCCACCCGTCCCGACCCCGCGTCGGCGGTTCCCTGGGGCATGCGGGTGGCGGCCGAGGCCGGATGGCGGCTGCTCGTGCTCGCGGGCACCGTCTGGGTGTTGATGCGGGTCATCAGCTCCGTACAGCTGCTGGTGCTGTCGTTCACCGCCGCACTGCTCATCACCGCCATGCTCCAGCCTGCCGTGGCACGGCTGACCCGGCACGGTGTACCGCGCGGCCTGGCCACCGCCCTGACCGCCGCCCTCGGCTTCGTCGTCATCGGACTGATCGGCTGGTTCGTGACCTGGCAGGTCATGGAGAACATCGACGACCTCTCCGACCAGATCCAGGACGGCATCGACGAACTGCAGCGCTGGCTGCTCGACAGCCCGTTCCACGTCACCGAGAACCAGATCAACGACATCGCCAAGAATCTCCGCGAGGCGATCAGCGACAACACGGACACGATCACCTCGGCGGGACTGGAGGGCGTGACCGTCATCGTCGAGGCGCTCACCGGCATCCTCCTGACGGTGTTCTCCACGCTCTTCCTCCTCTACGACGGCAAGCGGATCTGGCAGTGGACCCTGAAGCTGGTGCCGGCGGCGGCACGGCCGGGTGTCTCGGCGGCCGGGCCGCGCGCCTGGCAGACGTTGACGGCGTATGTGCGCGGCACGGTGGTGGTGGCACTGATCGACGCGATCTTCATCGGCCTCGGGATCTACTTCCTCGATGTGCCGATGGCGGTCCCGCTGGCCGTGTTCATCTTCCTGTTCTCCTTCATCCCGCTGGTGGGTGCCGTCGTCTCGGGCGCGCTGGCGGTGGTCGTGGCGCTGGTGACGCAGGGCGTCTTCACGGCCGTCATGACGCTGGCCGTCGTACTCGCCGTCCAGCAGATCGAGGGACACATCCTCCAGCCGTTCATCCTCGGGCGGGCCGTGCGGGTGCACCCCCTGGCCGTCGTCCTGGCGGTCGCCGCCGGTGGCATGATCGCGGGCATCGGGGGCGCGGTGGTGGCCGTGCCGTTGGTCGCGGTCACGAACACGGTGGTGGGGTCGTTGCGGGCGTACGCGGACGAACACGGACAAGCACCCTAAGGCCTGACGTCACATTCCCGTCGCCGCCCGGAGGGCGGCCTCGCGGCGGCGTGGGGGTATCTCCCGCTCGGACGAAGCCGGGCCGGGGGTGGGCGAGCTGCACGGCGTCACGAGGCAGGCTGCAGGGTGACGACGGGCCTCAGGTGCGCGGGCGCTCGTGGCGCAGGAGCACGACTCCGTTGCCGAAGGTGCGGGTCTCGATCAGGCGCAGGCCGGTCGGGGTCGCGGTGTCGGCTGCGGGGAAGAGCCGCTTGCCGGCTCCCAGGAGCACCGGGTGGACGTAGATCCGGTACTCGTCGACCAGGTCGTGCCGCATGAACTCGGCCGCCAGTTCGGCGCCGCCCACGACGAGGTCGCCGCCGTCCTGTGCCTTGAGGGCCTCGATGTCCTCCACGACGACGTCCCGGACGATCGTCGTGTGCCCCTCCGCGCGCTGCAGGGTCCGGGAGAAGACCAGTTTCGGCATCGTTCGCCAGATCGCGGCGAAGTCGGCGACGTAGGACGGTGCCGCGGGGTCCCGATCGGCCGTGGGCCAGTAGTCGGCCATCAGCTCGTAGGTGACACGGCCTCCGAGGAAGGCGCCCATGTCCCTGAGGACGTCGTTGAAGTGCGTGAACAGTTCGTCGTCGAAGAGGTGACTGTCGATCTCGCGGTTCGGGCCCTCCATGTAGCCGTCGAGGGACACGGACATCATCAGAACGATCTTTCGCATGGCGGCGGCTCCCGGCCCTACGGCGTCGGCTGGTGGGTGACTCGGCTTGCGGATTACTCGGCTTGAGGGCTTCTCGGCTTCTCGGCTTCTCGGCTTCTCGGCTTCTCTGGAGAGGATGGCGCGGGTGAGGGCCGGTCGCGCGGACGTGGGCCCTCGGCGGGGAAATCGGTCGCCCGTGTCGGCGTACCGACCTAGGGTTCCCCGGATAGGCATTCGAGAGGTTCGAGGGGGATCGGGCTTGGAGCCACTGGGGCTGGCCGCGCGCGACGACGACGAGGAGACGGTCAGATCCCTTCTCGACAGCGGTGCCGACGTCAACGGGCGGTCGCCCGGCGGGCTGACCGCGTTGATGCTGGCGGCAGGGGCGGGCGCGCACCACGCGGCGGACGCGTTGCGGGAGAACGGGGCTCATGTTGCCCTGCGGGACGAACAGAACCGCACCGCGCTGGACTTCGCGGAGGAGGGTGCCGAGCGGCACCCGGACGAGCCCGGGTATCTGGTGATCGTCACGGATCTGGAGAAGTTCTTCGGCAAGCGGGCCGACTTCGCGACGACGATGGAGCGGGCGGTCCGGTTCGGCGACCCCGGCAGCGACATCTGGATGCGGATGGGCTGGACCCTGGACACCTGGGCGGACGACGAGACCGTGGCCGGGGCCGAGGTGGCGCTGCACAGCCCCCGGGCGCCCGAGCGCTACTTCGCGGCGGAGCTGATGGGCTTCTTCTGCCTGTACAACGCCTCCCTGCGCAACGGCAGGCACCGGACGAGGCAGGCGGCGGCGCTGCTACGCGCGCGGTTGGCCGTGGAGGAGCATCCGGCCGTCCTCTGTCTCCTCATCCGGGGTCTGTCGATGCAGTCCGGGTCCGCCGACGACGCCCGGGAGATCCTGCGGCACGCCGGCCATCCGCACCCCGACGTCCGGGCGGCGGTCGCCTTCGCGGTCGACGCCTCCACGGAACCGGAGGACCGTCAAGCCTTCGAAGCCGTCCTCAGCATGGCCCGCGACCCGTACGCCGAGGTACGCCGCTACGCCGTCGCCCACCTTTCCAGCCTCATCGGCCGGCCTCCCACCGTCCACACCACCGTTCACACCGTCCTCCGCCGCGCCCTGTACGACCCGGACCCGTCGGTCGTCCATGACGCGGCCTGCGCGCTGGGGATGCTCGGGACCGGGCGTCCACTGCCCTTCCGCGCCGAGCAGATCCTCGTACGGCACTATCTCGACGAGCCGGCCGAAACCCGGTACTACTCGCGTGCGTACCAGGTCATCGAGCGGTGGCCGATGGAGCACTTCCGGGACGTACGGGATTCGTTGCCGGAGTGAGGTGACGGGTGAGTTGACAGGAGAACTGACGGGGTGGGGTGGGGCGACGGTCAGCTCTGTTCGCTGTCGGATTCCGTGTCCGTCGTGGTGCGGGGGAAGGAGACCTCGACCCGGCGGTTCTTCTTGCGGCCCTCCTCGGAGGAGTTGTCGGCGATGGGGTAGTCCTCGCTGTAGCCGCGTACCTCGAAGGTGACGTTGCCGCCCAGGTCGGCGGCGAGGAGGTCGTGGACCGCCTCCGCGCGCTTCTTGGAGAGGGTCAGGCCGCTGGCGTACGAGCCGAGGTTGTCCGTGAAGCCGAAGACGCGGACCGTGCCCGCCTTCTGCTTCTTGACCTCCTCCGCGATCGTCTGGATGCGGGAGCGGGCCTGCGGGTTGAGTTTCGCACTGTTCTTGGGGAAGAGGACCTCCGCCTGGAGCGCGAACGTCACGTTCTCGTTCGTGTCCTCCCGGCGCTCCTCGCCGCCCATGTCCTCCACGACCGACTTGATGTCCAGGACCTTGGCGGGGGCGAGCGTGGCGCCCTGCGCGAGCTTCAGTCCCGGGCTGTTCGCGTCCACCTCCGGGGGTGGGGAGGTGGTGACGGTGCCCGGGGGTTCGCTCGGGTCGTCCGCGGCCTGGGCGGGCGTCGCGAGGGTGAGGGCGGCCAGGACCGCCACGGCTGCGGCCAGCGCCGCGGTGCCGGTCTTTGCGGCACGTGGGGTGGGGGCGGTCATCGTCACGTCACTCGTCCTCGGAGAGTTCGACCGTGGCGGGGGGCATGGAGCCGACCTGGAAGTCTACGGAGGTTGTGGATTCGGGGGGGGCGGGGAACTGGGCGAACCAGTCGGTTGTCTGCCCCGACTCCACTCCGCCTCCCGTGAACTTGGTGCACAGGCAGCGCCCTTCGGTGTCCCTGAGCACGAGGTACTTCTTCTTACCCGCGCCGTCCACCAGCGATGCCCCGGCCAAGGAGGATCCGTTCTTGTTGAGTTCGCGCTCGTCGCCGCGCCAGTCCGCTGCGGGCCAGAAGTTGCCGCCGTTGTTGGTGACCGTGCCGTTGACCGTCACATAGCCGCCCTGGTCACGCTCGGCAGAGGTCACGGAGAGGGTGATGTCTCCGCTCTTCACTTCAGCCAACGCTGGGTCAACATCAGAGGTCTGCGATTCCTCCTTGCCGCCGCTTTCTTTGCTGGAAGGCTCAGAGGACGAGGCTGAGTCCGACGACTTATTGTCGTCATCCCCTCCGCCACCGCAACCGGCCACCGTGAGGAGCAGCCCGGTCGCGATCGCCACCGCGGTCACTGCCCTGCGGCCCTTCGTGGTGTGCCGAAAGTTCATCGGTACGGCTTCCTCTCACTTGGCCAGATACACAGAGAACATCACGGACGCGTCGGGAAGGTCGGCCGGATTGAAATTCCCGGGGTCGATGTTCACGGGCACGCCGTCGCAGTCCAGGCTGACGGGCTGCGTGGTGTTGGTGTTCGGGGCGAAGTCGCAGCGGGGCTGGATGACGGCGACCGCCTGGGCCGTGGCTGTCATGCCCTCGGTGCCGGGAATGATCGAATCGCCCACGGTGTAGTCCGTCACGACGTTGACCTGGAACCCCGGGGCACCGTCCACCTCGGTGGGCTGGGCGCCACCTTCGAGATTCGAGCGGTTCTGCGCGGCAAGTTCGGCAGCCGCAGCGGTGGCCTCCCCTCCAGCGGGGAGGCCTCCGGACAGGTCGAGCCAGTCCAACCAGTTGCCGTTGCCTGCCTCGATATCGTCTCCGAGAACCAGCATCAGTTCGTCTCGCGCATGCTGTGCCGCCGCCAACGCCGCAGCGTCCGCCGCGGATTGGGCACCGCTGCGGGCGGACGCCGCCTGAGCGAACGCGAAGAAGGCGAGCCCGACGAAAAGAGTGATCGTCGTGAGCCACATGTAGATGGGGAGCGTGGATCCTCTGTCGCCAGGCAGACGAGACGAACTCAGCCACCAACGACGTCGGCGATGGCATCCCTGATCGCACCCGAAATCATTCCGTCCAGCCCCAGCCCATCGATCATCACGAAGATCCCCGCGACGATGATCATGATGCCCGCGTACTCCACGAACCCCGCGCCCGAGTCCCGCCCTTTCCCGCGCATGCGGGAGACGACGGTGGTCCTCCAGGTCTCGAAACGGTGCTTCACCTTCATGGCGGTTGCCTTCCCGCGCGATGCCGACACCAACCGGATCACCGTACGTGAGACAGCACGTACCGGGGGTGGGTCCGGGGGCCCAACTTCCCTTTCGTGGTGGGGTCATCGGGGCCACCCCCCGGGAGTCGTGCCCAGCCAGTGGGCTATGGCTTCGCTGCGGGTCGAACTGTACAGTTTCGCGAAGATGCGGTTGATGTGGTTCTTGACGGTCTTCTCACTGATGAAGCAGGTGGCGGCGATCTGACGGTTGTTCATGCCCGATGCGATGAGGTCCATCACCTCCACCTCCCTTGAACTCAGGCCGAAAGACGGTCGACTGGAATGGTCGAGCATGCGGCGCCGGAGTGCCGACACAGGGGCGGGGCCACCCTTTGGCGACTGTGTCACAAATGGTTGCAGACGCGAAGAGAGGTCGTGACTTTCGTGTGAAGGTTCGTAGGAAACGCCGAGCGAAGTTGAGACAGCCGGAGAGACGGCCGCGGAGATGGTCGGGCGGCCCTCCCTCATGTTCCGTACCGCCGCGATCAGTTCGGGCGCGGTGAACTCGCCGTGGACCAGGTAGCCGACCGCTCCCCGGCACAGGGCCTCGGTCACGACCTCGGGTTCCGTGCTGTACGTCAGCATCATCACGGGGCAGAGGGCGGCCAGTTCGGGCAGTGCGGTGAGGCCGTCCGTGCCGGGCATGCGAACGTCGAGGAGGGCGACGTCCGGGTGGTGGCAGCGGGCTCGGGCCACCGCCTCCTCGCCGTTGGTGGCCTGGGCGACCACCTCGATGTCGGGGTGCGTGTCCAGGAGGGCTGTGAGGCCGGCGCGGACCACCGGGTTGTCGTCCGCGACGAGTACGCGGAGGGGTGGGCCGGGGCGTGCCTGGGGCTGGTCAGGCATGTGCGGCCTCCTGTCGGGGGGCTTCGGGGGTGGTGGGAGGGGCGGGGAGCGGGAGGGTCAGCGTCATTTCCGTACCGGTGGTGTCCGATCCCAGGTGCAGGACCGCGCCGGTGCGGTCCGCGCGTTCCGCCATGCCCAGGAGGCCGAAGTGGCCGGATTCTTGCGCCTCTTCGAGGGTGAGGGCGGGTGGGAGGCCTACGCCGTCGTCCTTGACCATGAGGTGGAGGGTGTCCGGGGTGATCTTCAGGGACACCTGCGCCGTGGTCGCCCGCGCGTGGCGGTGGATGTTCTCCAGAGCCTCCGACGTGATCGCCAGGAGGTGGTGGATCGTCTCCGGGGGCAGGTGTGCGGCCGGCTCGCCCGTGTGGGTGAGGTGGGTGGGGAGGGAGGTGCGGGACTCGAAGTCCGCTGTTCGTGTGGCCAGTTCGGTCCGCAGGTTCGCCGGTGGGGTCGTGGTCAGGTCCGTGTGCCGGCGCAGGTCCGTGAGGAGGTCGCGGGACTCGTCGGCGGCCCGGCGGGCCGCCGATGCGACGAGGCCGGCCTGTCGTTTCAGATGGGCGGGGTCGGGGGCCGGGTGGTCCGCCGAGGTCGCCAGGGCGTCCGCGGCCAGGGCCAGGCCGTGGAGGGTCTTGGCCACCGAGTCGTGGAGCTCGCGGGCCAGGCGGGCGCGTTCCGACTCCACGGCCTCCGCGACGGCGAGGCGGGACGTGACTTCGGAGAGTGCCTGGGTGGCCGTACCGAAGCGGAACATCAGGTTGCGGAGGGTTACACCGATGATGCCGGCCGCGACGCAGAAGCCGGCGATGAGGAGGGTGCTGACACCTGCGCCGGGGTGGTGTTCCCAGGTGCGGTGGACGGTGAGGAGGACGGCCAGTTGCAGGCCGGTGAGGACTCCGGCGCCGCGCCAGCCGTAGAGGAGCCCGGAGAGGAGGGGGGTACAGACCGTGGCGTAGGCGAGGGGGGAGGCCGGGGAGGCGGTGAGAAGGAGGACCGCACCGAAGAGGAGGTCCAGGGCCATGAGGGTGGGGTGGGCGAGGAGCCGGGGGGCGAAGCGGTCCCAGTCCCTGAGCATGGCGTACGAGACGGTGATGCCGAGGACGGCAGCGATGAGTACGGCGTGGGTCGGGGGGCCGCCGGTGGTGTTGGCCATGGCGAAGGGGGTGCCGATGGTGAGAGTGACCAGGCGGACGGCGAAAGTCTGGCGGGCCAGGGCCTGGAGGGCGTTGAGCTGGAGGCGGAGGGTGGCGGGGGGTGTGGCGTCGTCCGCGAGATAGCCGGTGGCGGGCGGGGCCTGGAGGTGCGGGCTTGTGCTGGGGCTGGGCGGGGGTGACGTGCGCCGGCCCTCGCTGGGGCTGGGCGGGGGTGGGAGGCGCTTGCCTGCGCTTACAGGGTGCCGCTGCGCCCACCCTCCCCCACTCTCGGCTTCGCTCGACCGGGGGGACCCCCATCGCCCCAGCGGCACGACTGCCCGCAGCTGGGTGAGCCGAATCAGCCGTGCGCGCCAGGTCCGCCGGGTTCCCATCAGCGGCCCAGGATGTCGCCGAAGTTCGTGCCCGAGCCGAGGAACATGCCGGTGGCGATGAGGATCATCGTGGCCGGGAGCATGAAGATCAGGGTGACGAGGGTTGCCTTGGGGATGGTTCGGGCAGCTCGGCGGCGGGCGTTCTGGGCGTCGGTGCGGCGCATGTCCGCGGCGAGTTGGATCAGGGTCTCGGCGATCGGGGAGCCCAGTTCCTCGCCCTGCTGGAGCGCCGAGACGAACTGGGCGACCTGCTCGGACGAGTTGCGTCTGCGCAGTTCGTCGAAGGCCTGGCGGCGGCTCACGCCCATGTCCATCTGCCGCAGGGTGATGCGGAGTTCGTCCGCCCAGGGGCCCTCGTACTTCTCCGCCACCCGGTCCAGGGCCTGGCGGAAGCCCAGTCCGGCCGAGACCACGACCGCGAGGACGTCGAGGAAGTCGGGCAGGGTGCGGTCGATGACGTCCTTGCGTTCGCGGATGGCCTGCCAGATCGCCGCGTCGGCGGCGAGGAGACCGAAGGCGAAGGTGAAGGCGGCGAAGAGGGGGCGGCCGCTGGTGAGGAAGACGAGGCCCATGAAGGCGCCGAAGAAGCCGTAGACGGCTCGGCGGGCGGCGTAGCGGTTGAGGGTGAGGCCGCCGGGGTTGCCCGCCATGTCGATGCGGTGGCGCTTGGCCTCGACCCGGCGGGCGCCCATGAGGCGCAGGACGAGCGGGGCGAAGCGCATGCCCAGGCGGTCGACGGCCGAGCCGGTCTTCGAGACGCGGGTGGCGCCCACCTCCAGGGCGAGGGCCAGGTCGCTGGGGAGTTTCGCGTCGGCGCGGATCATGCGGATGCCCAGGAGGGCACCCGCGACCGCGACGGCCGTCAGGAGGGCCAGGAGGAGGGGGAGCGTCGATGTCGTCATGTCAGGTCACGCCCCCTTCTCAGACTTCGATCTTGCCGAGGCGGCGGATGACGAAGAAGCCGACCGTGTAGAGGCCGATCGAGATCAGCACCAGGGCCTGGCCGAGGGGGGAGCCGGTCACCCGGGCCAGGGCTCCGTCGTTCGAGGAGTTGATCAGAAGGAGGGAGCCGAGGCCCAGGAGGGGGACGGTGAAGGCCGTCGCGTTGACCTCGGACAGCATCGTGCGGACCTCGCGGCGGGTCTCCTTGCGGTCCTCCAGCGTCTGGGTCAGGTTGCGCAACGAACTCACCACCGTGCCGCCCGCCTTGTTGGACAGGACCAGGGTGGTGACGAGGACGATCAGCTCGCGGGAGGGGAGGCGTTCGGCCAGCTCGCCCAGGGCGTCGTCCACCGAGCGGCCGAGCGCCAGCTGATCGGCGACCCGGGCCAGTTCCTCGCCCGCCGGGGCCTCCAGTTCCTCCGCCGCCATCGCCAGGGCCGTGCGCAGGGCGAGACCGGCTGCGGTGGCGTTGGCCAGGAGGCGGGCCACGTCGGGGAGCTGGTTGATGAAGGCCTCGATGCGTTTCTGGCGCTGCCAGTTGAGGAAGATGGCGGCCGCCCACACACCTACGGCGCCCGCGATCGGGCCGAAGAAGGGGGCCAGCGTGGCGGCGGCGATCAGCCACAGGGCGGCGACGGCCATGGCGACGTACGTGGCGAACTCGCCCGCCGTCAGATCGAGTCCCGTCGTCGTCAGACGCAGGTGGATCGCCCGGCCGAGGCGGGTGCGGCGCAGCCGGCGGTCGACGGCCGTGAAGCGTCGTACGCGCCCCGTCGCCGTGCGGAGCGGGCCGCCCTGGCTGCCCGCGAGACGGTCGACCAGGGCCTGGCGCTGGGCGCGGCCGGAGAGGTACGTGTGCGCGCCCGCGACGGCGAGGGTGCCGCCGAGGACGGTGGCGCCGAGGGCGAGCAGGGTGGTTTTGTCCAGGTCCAGGGGTGCCTGGGCCAGGGTTGCCAGGGGTGCCTGGAGTGCCTGGGCTGTCGCCATTGTTCGGTCCTACCTCCTCGGGGCTCTCGGGGCTATCCGATGGCCTGGCGGGTGTTGAGCGGGTCGATGGCCTCGGCCACGCCGTACGCGGGGGGCAGTGGCTCGTTGGCCACGTACAGCTTCTCCGCGACGGGCCGGGGTACCGGCAGGTGCTCGAAGCGGCCGTGGACGACGCGGTCGGCACCGAGGGGGTCCGGGGCGTAGCGGGAGACCGTGGCGATGCGGAACTGTTCGCGGCCGTGCGAGACGAGCAGGGCGATCTCGGTGACCTTGCGGGAGCCGTCGGCGAAACGGGTGAGCTGGACGACCACGTCCACCGCCGAGTTGATCTGGTCCTTGAGTGCCTCGAAGGGGATGAGGACCTCGGACATCGAGCCGAGGGTCTGCAGGCGCATCAGCGCATCCTCGGCGGAGTTGGCGTGGACCGTGGCGAGGGAGCCGTCGTGGCCGGTCGACATGGCCTGGAGCATGTCGAGGGTCTCGCCGCCGCGGACCTCACCGACGATGATGCGGTCGGGGCGCATCCGCAGGGAGTTGCGGACCAGGTCGCGGATGGTGATCTGGCCCTTGCCCTCGATGTTCGGGGGGCGGGACTCCAGGCGGACGACGTGCTCCTGCTGGAGTTGGAGTTCGGCGGAGTCCTCGATGGTGATGATGCGTTCGCGGGACGGGATCAGGCCGGAGAGGGCGTTGAGGAGGGTCGTCTTCCCGGTGCCGGTGCCGCCGCTGACGATCACGTTGAAGCGGGCGCGGACGAAGGCGGCGAGCAGCATGAGCATCTGCTCGTCGAGGGAGCCGAGGTCGATCAGCTCCGGGAGGGTGTACGCGCGGGGGAAGCGACGGATCGTGAGGGTCGGGCCGGTGAGGGAGAGCGGGGGGATGATCACATTGACGCGCTCGCCGGTGGGGAGGCGGGCGTCGACCATCGGGTTCGACTCGTCGACGCGGCGGTTGACCGTCGAGACGATGCGTTCGATCGTCTGCATGAGCTGATCGGTGGAGGCGAAGCGCAGGGGGAGCTGTTCGACGCGGCCGGCTCGCTCGACGAAGATCGAGTCCGGGCCGTTGACCATGATCTCGGTGACGGACGCGTCGGCCAGGAGGGGTTCGAGGACGCCCAGGCCGAGGGCCTCGTCGACGACCCTGCGGATCAGCTGGGAACGTTCGGCGGAGGAGAGGACCGGGCCCTCTCGGCTGATGATGTGGCCGAGTACGCGTTCCAGGCGGGCCCTGCGGTCGGCCGCGGTGAGGGCCGACATCTCGGCCAGGTCGATCTCTTCGAGGAGCTTGGCGCGGTAGACGGCCACGAGGTGTCCGTCCTCGCGTCCGGTTCCGCCTTCGTCCGGGGCGGCGATACGGGATCGCAGGCTCATCTTGTCGTCAACTCCTCTCGGGGGTGGGCGGTTGGGGGTGCGCGGAAGGGGTCGGGGTGCGGCGGGTCAGTCGTCGGTGTCGTTGGGCATGGTGGCGGAGCGTTCCACGGGGACCGGGTCGAAGAGGGGGACCACGGAGGGGACCGTGACGGTGACCGTGGCGGTGGTGGTGTCGGCGCCGGGGGCCACGGCGGGGTTCGGGTTCAGCCATGCGCTCGCGGCGGCGACGCCTGCGGCCTGGCCGGTGCCGGGCTGCAGCGACTCGGCCCTGGCCGCCGCGCGGGCCGCCGATCCCGCCTGGCTGATGCCGTAGCCGATGAGGCCCAGCTGGATCGCGGCCATGCCGACGAGGAGGAGGATCGGGAGGAAGCCGGCGAACTCCAGGATGGAGGAGCCCCGGTCGTTCCGCAGGTGGTGGAGTCGGCCTTCCTTCGGGGGGTGGTGCGCGCGGGGGCGGTCGGTGGGTCGGGGGCGCGTGCGGGGGCGTCCGTCCTCGGCACGGGGCGGAATCGGTGCGGCGGGAAGTCCGCTCCGTCGACGCGCCAACCGCTGTGGGCGGACGCCCCCCGGCACGTCCCCTTCCCGCCGTGCGCGGCCCGCCCGTCGTGGGGGCTGTGCCACGGCCGCCCGGGCTGTGGGGCGTACGCCGTCCTCCCGGCATGCGGAGCGCGCCGCGGTGCCAGCGGCGTCCTCGTCCTTCGGACGTGTCCGGGCTTCACCGCGCACCGCCACGCCCTCGTCCCTCGGGCAGGTACCGGCCTCCCCGCGCACCGCCACGTCCTCGTCCCTCGGGCAGGTACCGGCCTCCCCGCATACCGCCTCGTCCTCGCCCCTCGGACGGGTACCGGCCTCCCCGCGCACCGCCTCGTCCTCGCCCCTCGGGCAGGTACCGGCCTCCCCGCATGCCGCCACGTCCTCGCCCCTCGGACGGGTACCGGCCTCCCCGCGCACCGCCACGCCCTCGCCCCTCGGGCAGGTACCGGCCTCCCCGCGCACCGCCACGCCCTCGCCCCTCGGGCAGGTACCGGCCTCCCCGCGCACCGCCACGCCCTCGCCCCTCGGGCAGGTACCGGCCTCCCCGCGCACCGCCACGCCCTCGCCCCTCGGGCAGGTACCGGCCTCCCCGCGCACCGCCACGCCCTCGCCCCTCGGGCAGGTACCGGCCTCCCCGCGCACCGCCACGCCCTCGCCCCTCGGACGCGTCCGGGCTTCACCACGTACGGCCTCGTCCTCGCCCCTCGGGCGGGTACCGGCCTCCTCGCATACCGCCACGTCCGTCCGCGTCATTGCGGGTCTCCCTCCAGCGCCGCGCCCGCCTCGCCGTTGACGGTCCAGCCGGCGTCGAAGCCCGGGAAGAAGAGGGGGACGTTGGCCTGGACCTCGGCGCGCATGACGGGGCCCGCGGGGGCGCAGTCGACGGAGGTGCCGTCCCAGGCGCCCGGGAGGTTCTGGGTGCCGGCGGCTTCGCAGGCGGCGGCGACGTCGCCGTCGACCGCGTAGGCGGCGGTGGCGGCGCGGGCGGCCTCGTCTGCGGCGTTGCCGGCCAGGGAGTAGGTGTAGCCGTAGAGGGCGGCCTGCCACAGGATCGTCATGGTGACCAGGAGCAGGGGGAACATTCCGGCGAATTCGAGGGTCACCGAACCCCGGTCGCCGCCCTTGCGGCGCAGGACGAGGGCGCCGCGGTCCGCGGACGTCCTGCGGCGTCGGCCGCCGTGCCCGTGCTCCGGCGCGGCGACCAGTTCCAGTTCGCCGGCGAGCGCCCACAGCGCCTGTTTGACGACCGAACGAGCGTCGAGGTCCTGGAGGCGGCCCGCGTCGACGACGGACTGGAGTTCCTTGAAGGCGGCGGGGACGGCGGCGCGGGCCACCTTGGTGCCGGTGACCTTCTCGACCAGCGACGGCTGGATCTCCGTACCGCGCGACAGGCGGTTGACGACCGTCAGCGTCTCCTCGGCCTTGCGGATCTGGAGGCGGTCCCAGAGGCGGACCATGCGTTTGGCGGCACGGATCGCCACCACGTCCGGGGTCACCAACAGCAGTGCCTGGTCGGCCATTTCGACGGCCGCCGCGGTCGCCGCGGTCATCTGCGAGCCGCAGTCGACGATCACCACGTCGTGCCGGGAGCGGAGCGTGGCCACCACCTGGCGTGCCACCCGGTCCGTCACCTCCTCGCCGCGCTCACCCTCGGCGGGGGCCAGGAGGAGGGAGATGCCGGTGTCGTGGGCGAAGACCGCCTCCTGCAGGACGCGGGGGTTGATGTCGGAGATGCCGGCCAGGTCGGCGACCGAACGGCGGAACTGCACGTCCAGGTACGAGGCCACGTCCCCCGACTGCAGGTCGAGGTCGAGGAGGGCCACCGTACGGCCGGACGCGCGTGCCGCGAGGGCTAGTTGGACGGCGGTGACCGTGGCGCCGACGCCGCCCTTGGCCCCGCTGACGGTGACGACGGTGCCGCCGGGGCCCGCGTACAGCTCCGGCGTGGGGCTGCCGAGGTGGCGGCGCATGCCGGCCGACCAGGCCGCGGCTGCCTGGACGCGTTCGGCGAGGGCCTCGTAGGAGAGGGGGAGGTTGACGATGCCTCGGGCGCCGGAGTCCATGGCGGCGGTGAGGACACCGGTGCTCGTGTCGGAGGTGACGAGGACGACGCCGACCGCCGGGAAGCGCAGGACGAGATCGCGGACGAGGTCCAACGCCGGTACCGGGCCGATCCGTTCGTGGACGAGCACCACTTCCGGCAGTTCGTCCAGCGAGTCGGCGGCCTGCCGCGCCAGGGTGTCCAGCAGGGCCGTGGAGTCGGACACGTGCGGTGCCGGTTCGGCGTCGGCCAGCTGGCCGAGCAGGGTGGTGAGGGCACGGGCCGACTCGATGTCTCCGGCGACGGGGAGGATACGGATGGTCATCGGCGGATCCTCGTTCCGGTCGCGGACGTGCGGGGCTCGGCCGCCTCACACCAGCAGGGTTCACGCGGCACCCGCGGCGCACTCGCCGCCCACGGCACCCTCGTTCGCCGTACCCCCCTGAGCATGCCCACCCTCGGCACGCCCACCCGCAGCGGCATTCGACGCACCCTCGTTCGAGGCATCCCCGTACGGACGTTCCGGACCGACCTCATCGCGGGGCCTCCTACTTGTCCTCGTCGAGGGTGTACGAACGGTCGTCCGGTACGACGACGGTGGCCTCGCCGCCCCCGACGAGGGCGAGACGGACGTGCTCGGCGAACGACTCGGCGTACGCGACGCGCTGGGCGTCGGCGGTGTCGAGCGCGAAGGTGATCGGGACGGCCTCGGTCGCCGTGCGACGGCGGTCGCTGCTGGACTGACCGGATTCGAGGGGGGTCAGCCTGCCGACGTCGATGACGCGTGCGTCGGCGACCATCAGCTTGGACGTGTCCTTGCCGGAGTCGCTGTCCTTCTCCTCGAACGTGGCGTAGATGTTGACCCGCGACCCCGGGTTGATCTTCCCCGCCACACCGGTGGACGCGTCGATCAGGATCGCGATCTCCTGCTGCCCGGATTCGAGTTCCGGCCGGTCTACGATCATGTCGGACTGGAGCAGGGAGCCCCTGCGCAGCTGGGTGACGGCGATCTTCCCGCGGATCTCCGACAGATCGGTGACGGCCGTGCCGGACAGCCACCGCTCCGGCATCGTGATCTTCTCGAACTGGCCCGCCGACAGCTCCTTGTAGGGCGCGATGTCGTCCTTCAGCCGGTACGCGGTCACCTCGGGCCCGACCTTCGCGTTCACGTCACGGATCACGGAGAGCACCCCGGCGAAGGCGGCCAGGGCGCACAGGGCCGAGAGGACCAGCAGGATGACGCCGCGGCGCTGGCGTGAGTTCACTACATCTCACCTCGTGGGAACGTGCCGGGCACTTGAGCGGGCCTGCCTTTCCCGCTGCCTCGCGGGCTGTGGAGTTGTCGTACGGCTGTCATGTGACCCCTAGCGGAAGGGCCGCCCGGTCCGGGCCGGGGGCCGGCTCCGGTTCCCGTAACGGGGCCGCGCAGAACCCGCAGCGGTCGCCGATGAGTTCGAGACCGCACCAGTGGCACGTCTCGCGGCGTACGGACGACACCAGCTGGTAGAGCACGGAGACGTCGGAGAGGCCGGCGGCGAACTCGACGAGCTTGCCGGTCCCCCACCAGCGCACGGACCCCTCGGGCAGCGGCACCGGCAGGGACCCCTGTACCTGCCAGGCCGGGGCGAGCGTCGCGGTGACCCAGTCGGACGGCGGCTGGGGCCCCTGCGCGACGAGCAGCCGGGTGCCGAACTCGGGCCCGGCAAGGGGCTCCTCGTCGGCGGTGTTGAGCCGGACGAGCTGGGGCCGCGGGTTGGCCAGTACGGCGAACCGGGCTCCCGGCATCCACGACTTGGCGTGCGACTTCAGCGTGACCGGCACCCGGTCGAGCTTGGCCACGGAGCCGAGGTGGGCACCGGCGTAGATGTAGTGCGCGAGGAGGCGTACGGAGGAGGCGAGCACTCCCGGGCTGAAGTCGCACACGGACAGCTGCCGCAACTGCTGGGCGAGCAGGGCGAGTCCGAGCGGCGGCAGATCCACGCCGAGCAGGGCGATGCGGTCGCTCTCCAGCACGGAACGGACGGTGTGCAGCCGCCGGGTGACGGCCGACGCCTCGGTGGCCGAGTGGAGGGCGATGACATAGCCGTGCTGCTCGATGAGCGCGTGCATGGCGAACAGGGAGGCTTCGAGGGTCTCCTGCGGCTGGACGACCGCGGGCGGGGTCTGCCGGTCGAGCGGTGGGAGCACCAGATCGGAACTGGTGACGGCTATCGCGGTCGGCACGCTGCACACCACCCCGTTCACTTCGGCGGGGTGGTCGACCACCGCCTCAGACGGCCCCTGTGAGGAACGACGTCCTGCTCGACGTCCCTCCTGCATCGTCTTGCATCAGCACCATATCCACGGCATGGCCCGATCAACACCGAATCTCCTTGATCAACTCACGGAAGGTGTGGCCGTATCGACACAGAGTGAGACGCATATGCCTCAACCAGGCAGGCGGGGAGGGCTGTTGGATCGGCTGACGGCATCGCCCACGGCTCCGGCGTCGTCGCCCTGACACCCGTGGCCGCAGGTGCGCCCCTGCCGGAATGACGCGGCTATCCCATCGGGCGGTAGTAGCCGAGCACCTGGGCCAGGTGCCCGAACCACTGGTGGAGGCGCTCGCGGGGCTTCGCCTCGACCGTGCACTCGTAGAAGCCGCCGTCGAGGTGGATGACGGCCACCATGAGGGCCTTGCCGTTGCCGCTCGCCTTGTAGTGGACGCTGCGGATCTCGGGCCAGGTGAAGTCGATGGCGATGCCGTGGTCCTCGAAGGCGACGCCGTTGATGTCGACGACGACGGAGTTGTGGCGGTCGACGGCCAGGAACTCCGGGCCCTGGGCGGGTGCGCCTGGGGCTCCCGGGGCTGCCTGCGGCTGGGCGTACGGGTGAGGCGGCTGGCCGACGGGAGGCGGTGCCGGCTGCCCGTACGGCTGGCCCTGCGGCGGCTGCCCGTACGGCTGGCCCTGCGGCGGCTGCGCGTACGGCTGTGGTGGCCGGCCCGGAGGCACGGCCGGGGGCGCGTACGGCGGGGGCGGGGGCCCGAAGCCCTGTTGGCCGCCCGGCGGTGTCCCAGGCTGCGGCGGTGGTGGCGGCGGCGACTGGTGGCCCTGATCAGGCTGGTCCATGGTGTTCGTCCCTCTGCCCCGTTGGTGTGACTCGTACCGCACCGTATCCCTCCCCTGCCCGTGAAACATTCCCCGGGGGCCACCGCATCAATGGTGTGAGAGGCGAAGACGCGAAGAAGCGGCCACGGCCTACGCGAGCTCGTTCAGGGGGAGCCGGAGATGAGACAGGTCCGCGGGGACGGGTACCAGGAGTTCGCCTCGGCGCGCGCGAGGCATCTCTACCGGTCCGCGTGTCTGCTCACCGGCGGGGACACGCATCTCGCCGAGGACCTCGTGCAGGAGACACTCGGCCGGTTGTACGTGAAGTGGGGGCGGGTACAGCGGGCGGACAACCCTGCCGGGTACGCGCAGACCGTGTTGACCAGGACTTTTCTGGCCCATCAGCGGCGGCGCAGCAGCAGGGAACGGGCCACGGATGTGATCCCGGACGTGCCCGCCGCGCCCGGCTCCGACTCGTCCCTGCGGCTCACCCTCGTCGAGGCGCTGGCCCAACTGCCGCCCAAGGACCGGGCGGTGGTCGTCCTGCGCTACTGGGAGGACCGCTCGATCGAGGAGACCGCCGCCGCGATGAACGCGAGTTCGGCAGCGGTACGCACCCGATGCGTCCGCGCCCTCGCCCGACTCCGCGTCCTCCTCGGGGACACCATCGGCGAGTACGTCACCCCCTGAGCGCCCCGAGACCGCGAGCCCCCGAGCCCTCTCAGCGCCTCCAAGACGTCAACGACACCACACCGGCCAGCACCCGCACCACTCGTAGAAACGGCGGTTCGTCATGCCCCTTGACCAGCACGAAGACCCCTTCGAGGGCAGGCTCGGGGACGCCCTGCGCCAGGCCGGAGACTCCTTCGAGACCGATGGGCGCACCATGGTCGACGGCGGAGTCGTACGCGGCCGTCGACTGCTGTTCCGGCAGCGGGCGGCGATGCTGGGCGGGGTCGCGGGGATCGCGCTCATCGGAGTGGGCGGGGCGGTCCTGCTGCCCGGGATCGGCGACGGTGGCGGGGACGGAGACGGGAAGCGGTCCGTGGCGGCGGAGCGGTCCGGCGAGCAGACGGTCAGCGGCGACGACGGCGAGGTGTCCGGCGCCGAGATGGTCCAGCGGCTCAAGAACCTGATGCCGAAGGGGAAGTTCAGCGGGGAGTCGGCGCGGGGCACGGGCACGGAGCCGGGGCCGTACGCACATGTCGTGTACGACGACGGCAACGGTGCGGCGGCGGTGGAGCTCGGGCTCGGGCGGATCGACCCCGACAGCGAGCACGCCCGGCAGCTGACGGAGTGCCCGGACAAGGCAGTGATCGAGTACGACTCCTGCAAGGAGAGCACCCGGCCGGACGGCTCGCGGCTGATGCTCTTCGAGGGGTACGAGTACCCGGACCGCCGCGTGGACACCAAGTTCTGGTACGCGCAGGTGGTCGACCCGGAGGGATTCGAAGTCAGCGTCCGGGAATGGAATGCCGGGGCGCAGATGGACGCGCCGGTCACCCGTGC
The DNA here is from genome assembly GCF_036346855.1 of Streptomyces europaeiscabiei. Lineage (NCBI taxonomy): Bacteria > Bacillati > Actinomycetota > Actinomycetes > Kitasatosporales > Streptomycetaceae > Streptomyces > Streptomyces europaeiscabiei. Next base: position 6,759,566 of record NZ_CP107841.1, on the reverse strand, counting down.
CGAACCGCCTTTCCCCACCGCGTATCTGCGGGCGATCGTCACCGCCCCGGAGTGGCAGGAGGTCGTCGACGCCATTCCTGAGGAGACGGCGAAGGAAGACAAGGAGGAGCGGGAGGAGTCGTCGACCGTGAGGCCGGAGGACCCCGCTTCGCCCCCGATGGTCGGCGGCGAAGCGATCCGGCGGACACTCATCAGCCTCCTTCCCGAGAACGTCGAGATCGTCAGCAAGGAGGAGGAGCTGGAGTCGGACTTCGCCTATGTCGTCCTCGACGACGGCAAGGGGCAGAGCCTGGTGCAGGTGAATGTGCAGCTGGGCATGGCGGACGTCACGGACTCGTTGTTCGGCGCCGACGCCGAGACCCTGCCCGACGGCACGAAGGTCGTCACGCGGCAGGGCCCCGGTGAGAAGGGCGGCGAGGGGGTCGTCATGTGGACCGTGGACACGCTCCGCACCGACGGGCTGCGGGTCGTGATCAGCGCCTTCAACTCCGGCGCCCAGCACACGGCCGCGACCCGCGGGACCCCCGCGCTCTCCATGGCTCAGCTGAAGGAGATCGTCACCAGCGAGAGGTGGAAGGAGCTCGGCTAGCCGACCCCTCTCCTCCTCGAAGGCGTCAGAGGAAGTCCGCCCACGGCTGGTCCCAGATCTGCTTCACGGCCAGGACCAGGAACAGCAGGCCCGCGATGGCCAGCATCGCGTTGCTCAGGATGCCGTTGCGCCATTCGTGGGGCGTGCGGGAGGAGTTCAGGAGCCAGATGAGGGTTCCTGCGAGGAAGGGGAGGAAAGCGGCGCCGAGGACGCCGTAGAGGATGATCAGGCGGAACGGCTGGCCCTGGAAGAGCAGGACGATGGGCGGGAAGGTCAGCCAGAGCAGGTACGCGCGGAACGGCCAGGACTTCTCGCGCCGGCCGGAGGCGACCTCCTCGCCCGTCACCGCGCCCTTCCTGCGGAAGCGTTCCACGAAGTCCGCGAACATCAGGCTCACGCCGTGCCAGACGCCGATGAGAGAGGTGTACGAGGTGGCGAAGAAGCCGATCAGGAAGAACTTGGCGGTGGCCGTGCCGTACTCGTCCGCCAGGATGTCGCTGAGCTGGACCAGCCCCTTGTCGCCGCTGGCGATGGCGATGTTGGCGGAGTGCAGCAGTTCGGCGCCGACGAAGAGCATGGAGATCACGAAGATGCCGGTGGTGATGTACGCGACCCGGTTGTCGAGGCGCATGACCTTCATCCAGCCGGTGTTGGTCCAGCCCTTGGCATTGACCCAGTAGCCGTAGGCGGCCAGCGTGATCGTGCCGCCGACGCCGCCGATCAGGCCGAGGGTGTTGAGGATCGAGTCCTTCTCGTCGGGCAGGACCGGGAGGAGGCCGGCGAAGGCGTCCGGGAGGTTGGGGGTGACCCTGATCGCCAGGTAGACGGTCACCACGAACATGACGCCCACGAGGACCGTCATGACCTTCTCGAAGACCTCGTACTTGTTGAACCAGACGAAGACCAGGCCGCTCAGGCCGCACAGGACGGCCCACCACTTGAGGTCCATGACGTCCGGGAACAGCGCCTGCAGGGGCAGGGCGCTGGAGGACATCGCGGCCGCGCCGTACACGAAGCCCCAGATCACGACGTACACGACGAAGAACCACGTCGTCCAGCGGCCGAGGCTCGCCCAGCCGTCGAAGAGGGTGCGGCCGGTGGACAGGTGCCAGCGGCCGGCCGCCTCGGCGAGGGAGATCTTGACGAGGCAGCCGATGACGGCCGCCCACAGCAGGGTGTAGCCGAAGTTGCTGCCCGCGATGAGGGTCGCGACCAGGTCGCCGGCGCCGACGCCGGTCGCGGCGACGACGATGCCGGGGCCGATGTACTTCCAACTGGATTTGCGGGGTGTGGGGTTGATGTCGGATGTTGCCGGGGTGTCAGTGGGGTTTCCCGTGGTGTCCGCCATGAAGGTCAAGAAACCCCATGGGCCCCCACCAGACAAGAGGGCATGCCCGGGATGCTTTCAGGGACGCGGGGAACTGCGCAACCAGCCACGACGGCGCCGCGGACGCACGACGGCCTCGGCGAACGACGGCCTCACCGAACAGCGGCCTCCCCCAGTGGCCTCCCCGAACAGCGGCCTCGGCGACAGGTGCCGCCGAAGCCGCCGAACCGAGCGGAACGCTACGGCTGTCGCCGACCGCAGCCGTCGGACCCGCAGGTCCCGAGCTCGAACCACACGGTCTTGCCCGGCCCGTCCTGGTGGCAGCCCCAACGCCCGGCGAGCGCCTCCACCAGGAACATCCCTCTGCCGATCTCCGATATCCCCGTCGCCCGGCGCACCCGGGGCGGGCGGCAGTCCGTATCCGACACCTCGCAGCGCAGTACGCCGTGCGCGGCCGACAGGGTCAGCTTCAGTCGGCTCTTCGCGTGCACCAGCGCGTTGGTGACCAGCTCGCTCACCAACAGCTCCGCCGTATCGGTCTGGTCGAGCAGTCCCCATCCCTCCAGCTGCCTGCGCACCTGCGCGCGGGCCTGGGCGGCGGCTGTGGGCCGGGGCTCGTACTCGACGCTCAAGTGGCCTGCGCCCATGGGTGGTTGGGGGTAAGAGGCGAAGTGGGGGCCGGAATCCGGAAGGAGCCCCCCGGAGAATTGCAGCATGCTTCCAGGGTTACCGCCGCGCGTACGCGGCACACGGGGAGGATTACCCGTTTCCGGCCCTGCATATACCTGTTTACCGCCCGAGTACGTCCACAATTGGGCATGCAAGACACCGATGTACCCCTACGCGGTTGTGCGCGGCTTACGCGCCCCCTGACTGCTTCCCGCCCCGCCGCGACCGGTTCCCGTAGGTTCCGGCCGTGGCGGCCCCGCGCCCGCCACCCTCACTCTTGACCCGGTCATGCCAGACCCGGACCATGAGCGCCACACCCGCACCAGGGTCTGCCGGGCGCCCCCACGGTCGTCGGCCAGGCCCGAGGCACGTCGCAAGGATCCACCCCCCGCTCCACTCCCCGCTTCCGGAGACCCCGGAACTCCTGGAGAAAATAGGAGACTTCATGCGACTCCGCATACGCGGCAGGTCGGCGACGCCCGGCGGCACGGGCAGGAGATCAGGCCGCCGCACCGCCGCCCTCGCCACCCTGCTGACGCTGGCCCTCGCCGCCCCGGTCGCCGCGACGACCACGGACGCGACGGCGACGAGCGCCGAGCGGCCCAGGGCCTCGGCGGACGACATCCGCCAGTACGAGGTCCACATGCACTCGGACAGCAAGTCCCGCACGGCGCTGCAGCAGGCCGGCGTGACCGTGGACGACGCCGACGACCACTCGGTGTTCGTCTCCGGACGCGCGGACCAGATCAAGAAACTGAAGCAGCAGGGCTACGAGGTCACGGCACTCGGCGCGGTGCCGGACCGGTCCAACGGCGAAGGCGACGTACGGCTCTTCGACTTCCCGTCCGCCGACTCCCGCTATCACAACTACGCGGAGATGACGAACGAGATCAACTCCGTGGTCGCGGCGAACAGTTCGATCGCCAGCCAGCGGGTGATCGGCACGACGTACCAGGGCCGGAACATCGTCGCCATCAAGATCAGCGACAACGTCGGCTCGGACGAGGCCGAGCCCGAGGTGCTGTTCACCCACCACCAGCACGCCCGTGAGCACCTCACCGTCGAGATGGCGCTCTATCTGCTCAACGAGCTGACCTCCGACTACGGGACCGACTCAAGGGTCACCAACATGGTGAACAACCGCGAGATCTGGATCATCCCGGACGTCAACCCGGACGGCGGCGAGTACGACGTCGCCACCGGCTCGTACCGCTCGTGGCGCAAGAACCGGCAGCCCAACAGCGGTTCGTCGGCCGTCGGCACCGACCTCAACCGCAACTGGAACTACCGCTGGGGCTGCTGCGGCGGCTCGTCCGGGTCGACGTCCTCGGACACCTACCGGGGTACGGCGGCGGAGTCGGCGCCCGAGGTGAAGGTCGTCGCCAACTTCGTGCGCAGCCGGGTCGTCGGCGGGGTCCAGCAGATCAGGACCGGGATCGACTTCCACACGTACAGCGAGCTGGTGCTGTGGCCGTTCGGGTACACCACCGCCAACACGACGACCGGGATGACGGCGGACGACCGCAACGCGTTCGCGACGGTCGGCGGGAAGATGGCCGCGAGCAACGGGTACACACCCGAGCAGTCCAGTGACCTCTACATCACGGACGGGTCGATCGACGACTGGCTGTGGGGCAACCAGAAGATCTTCGGGTACACGTTCGAGATGTATCCGGGGTCGGCGTCCGGGGGTGGGTTCTACCCGCCCGACGAGGTCATCGCCCGGGAGACCGCTCGGAACCGGGACGCGGTGTTGCAGTTGCTGGAGAACTCGGACTGCATGTACCGGTCCATCGGCAAGGAAGCGCAGTACTGCTAGCCGTGGGGTTCGTTTTGTGAGGCTGTGAAGCTGTGGGTGGGGAACTGCGGGCCGGTCGTGGCTGGTCGCGCAGTTCCCCACGCGCCTCAGGGGGCGCTGTCCTCGGCCTTGGTCTCGGCCTTGGTCTCGGCCCCTGCCTCGGCCTCGGTCTCGGTCTCGGTCTCGGTCTCGGCCTCTTTTTCCTCGATACCGTCGTCGAAGTACGCGTCCAGTACCTCGTCGATCTGCTTCTCCCAGGCCGCGTGCTCGGACTTGGCCTTGGCCTCGATCTCGATGGGGTACCAACGGCTGTCGGGGGTGTGCACCGTGACCGTGAAACGCTTGCCGAAGCGCGGGGACTCCGTCTCGATCGCGCCGATCTCGTCCCAGCCGAACTCGCAATTCTGGTCGTCCAGGCGCAGCCGTACGCCACGACTGTCGGCGACGATCTTCGCGCGGCGGTCGGAGGCCTCGAAGACGGGACCGTCGGTCACCTCTTCGGCTGCTTCCTCGGCTTCCGCGTCGGCAGTGTCCGGGTCCGCTTCCGCGTCATCGTCTTCGTCCGTGCCGTCGTCCTCGGAGTCCGCCTCGTCGTCGGCCGAGGTCCTCTCGGCCGGCGCCTTCGCGAGAGACGGCTTCGACGGCTTCTCGGCGGCAGCCGGCTCGTCCCGCCCCGGGGCGGCCTCGTCCGGCTCCTCGTTCTCCGTCGGCTCGACGGGCTCCGTCGGCTTGATGTCCTCCGGCTCCTCCTGCTTCTCCTTCTTCACGGAAACCGGTGCCGTGAGTCCGGGGATGTGCGACGGGTCGACCGCGGCGGCGGCCAGGGGCTGGTTGTTCGAACCGATGCGCTGCTCCACAGCGGGCAGTATGGTCGACGACCCTGTGCCGGGGACAGTCGGGCCAGGCATATGTCCGTATCTGGGTTTCACGACCTCGCCCCTGGCGCCCTCCTCCATACGGACACGTCCGTACGAACAGGCTCAGTACGACCGCCATCGCGAAACCCGCGAGGGACGGCACGGTCCGGCCTGGGGGCATGGGGATCCCAGGCAAGGGATCCCGGGCAAGGGATCCCGGGCAAGGGATCCCGGGCAAGGGATCCCGGGCAAGGGATCCCGGGCAAGGGATCCCGGGCAAGGGATCCCGGGCAAGGGATCCCGGGCAAGGGATCCCGCGCCCCTGAAGGCGCGGGTGTCGGACTCAGTTGTCCAGTACCGCCAGCGCGTCGATCTCGATCAGCAGGCCTGCCGGGAGGCCGACGTACACCGTGGTGCGGGCTGCCGGGACTGCCGTGAGGTGCTGATCGAAGTACTCGTTGTAGAGCGCGTTCATCTCGGCGAAGTGGTCCACGTCGGTCAGGTAGACGCGGATCATCAGCACGTCGTCCCAGGTGGCGCCGCCCTCTTCCAGGATCGCCTTGACGTTGGCGAGGGTCTGGAGGGTCTGCTCGCGAAGGGTGGGGCCGGCCGGCGTCGGGGGCCGGCCCTCGACGGCCGGGAGGAAGCCGACCTGGCCGGCGACCTGGAGGATGTTGCCCTTCCTGACGCCGTGGGAGAACTTGGCGGGCGGGGCGGTGTGGGTCGCGGGGGTGAGGGCGACCTTCTCGCTCCTGTCGCCCTTGCCGCTCTTGTCGTTCTTGTCGTTCTCACCGGTCGTGTCGGTCATACGGTGTCCTTCGCTGGGGTTCTGCCGGAGTACTCGCCGCTGATCGCGTCCGCGACGCGGCGGACCAGCGGGAGCAGGGTGAGGAGTTCGTCGGCGGTGACGACGACGTTGGGCGCGGAGACCGACATCGCGGCGACGACCCGGCCGTCGGTGCCGTGGATGGGCGCGGCGACGCAGTTGATGGACTCCTCGTGGCCGCCGAGGTCGGTGGCCCAGCCCTGTTCGCGGACCCGCGCCAGCTCCTTGAGGAAGGCGGAAGCGTTGGGTGTCGAACGGGACGTGTACAGGGGGTAGTCGAGCTTCTCCGCGAGGGCGCGGCGCTCGGCTTCGGGGAGGTCGGCGAGGAGCAGCTTGGCGACGGCGGCGACCGTGATGGCGACCGGTTTGCCGATGCGGGAGTACATGCGGACCGGGTAGCGGCTCTCCACCTTGTCGATGTAGAGGACCTCGTTCTCCTCGTGGACGGCGAGGTGGACGGTGTGGCCGCAGTGTTCGTTGACGCGTACGAGGTGGGGGTGGGCGATCTCGCGGATGTCGAGGTTCTCGACGGCCTCCTGGGCGAGGGCGAAGAGGCGGGCGCCGAGTCGGTAGCGCTGGTCGGACTGGCGGTAGACCAGACCGTGTTCGTGGAGGGTCCGCAGGAGGCGCAGGGCCGTGGACTTGTGGACGCCCAGGCGGTCGGCGACCCGGCCGAGGTCTGCGGGGCCCTCGGCGAGCAGCGGCAGGATGCTCAGCGCGCGGTCGACGGTCTGGCTCATGGGGTGTGTACCTCCTCGGGGGCCCGATCGGCTTGCGTCCAGCCGGGGCCGATTCGAAGTCTCCCCCACGCGTCGTCGTCCAGGGCGGCCAGACGATCGGCGTGGTCGGGGAGCGGCGGGGCGGCGAGGTCGCCGGGGACGGTGAGGGCGGCGGCGGCCATGAGGTGGCCGTGGCGGAGGCGGTCGCGGGCGGGGAGGGCGCGCAGAGTGGCGGAGAGGAAGCCGGCGGCGAAGGCGTCGCCGGCGCCCACCGGGGCGACCACGTGCACCTGGAGGGCGGGGACGAAGGTGGTCGTGTCCGTGGGCGGCCGGGTGCGCCCCGTGGTGGAGGCGGCCGGGGCGGGGGTGGTGCCGTGGACGCGCCGGGGGGTCCTCGTCCTCGGTCCGGCGGGTGCCGCCGTGTCACGGGCGGCCCGGTGGTGGACACCGGCCGCTACGGGCGGACACCCCCCGGCAAACCCCCTTGTCGGCGTACCCGGCTGGTCAGCCGTACCCGGCTGATCAGCCGGTGCGGGCGGGCGTTCGAACAGGGTGGCTCCGTGCGCTCCCTGCTTCACCACCAGGGTCGCCGGCTCCGGCAGCAGCGTCCGGACCGCCTCCGGACCGCCCGTGACGCCCCAGGCCTCCTCGGCCTCGTCCTCGCCGACGAACACGAGGTCGGCGGCGCGGGCCAGTTCGAGCAGTACGTGGGGGCCGTCGGCGGCGCGCCACAGACCCGGGCGGTGGTTGACGTCGAAGGAGATCAGGGGGCGGTTCGGACGGGGGGCCATCAGGTCGCGGAGCAGGTTCAGACAGTCGTCGGACAGGGCCGCCGTGATCCCGGAGAGGTGCAGGACACGTCCGGCGCGCACCGCCGCCAGGTCCACGGTCTCCGCAGACATCGCCGAGGCGGCCGAACCGGCCCGGTAGTAGACGACCTCGTGCGCGTCCGTGGCCCGGTCCCCCGCCGTGCGGAAATACACGCCGGTCGGGCGCGCCGGATCCCGACCCACGGAGGTCACGTCGACGCCGTGTCCGCCGATCGTCTCGACCAGGTGGTCCCCGAATCCGTCGGCCCCCACCCGGCTCACCCACCTGACCGTGTGCCCGGCCGCCGCCAGCGCGCACGCGACGTTCGACTCCGCGCCGCCGATGGCCCGGTCGAAGGAGTGGACGTCGGCGAGGCGCCCGGAGCGGGTGGGCAGGAACGTGACCATGGACTCCCCGAACGCGACGACGTCGACAATGCCGGGAGCGGCGTCGGGGGAACGGAGTCCGTCGGCGGTCACGATGATGGAGGCTCCTCGTCGCGTCGGCTGGGGGCGGGGCGGCGCCGTTGACCCGGCGCTGGCTGGGATGTTAGACAGCTGTAAGCGACATACGCAATGAACGTTGCATTTACTGCAACGTACCTCGTCAGGGAGGATCCCCATGGGTGTCGAGAGTGTCGAAGCGCTGGCCCGGCTGGCCGCGGAGCGCGTCGACCACCGCTTCAAGGGCCTCCCGACGGACACCGACGGCCTCACCGTGGCCGAGCTGGCCGACCGGCGACTGAACCTGTTCACCGGCGGCTTCACCACCCCGGTCCTCGCCCTGTCCGCCGAGCGCCTGGAGCACAACCTGGCGCTGATGGAGACCTACTCCGCCCGCCACGGCCTCGCCTTCGCCCCGCACGGCAAGACGTCCATGGCACCGCGGCTGTTCTGGCGGCAGATCGAGCGCGGCGCGTGGGGCATCACCCTCGCCATGCCCCATCAGATGCGTGTGGCGAGGGAGTTCGGGATCGAGCGGATCTTCCTCGCCAACGAGGTCGTCGACCCGGCGGCCCTGCGCTGGATCGCCGCCGAACTGGCGGCGGACCCCTCCTTCCGCTTCGTCTGTTACGTCGACTCCGTGCGCGGTGTCGAACTGATGGACGCGGCCCTACGGGATTCCGGGCGTTCCGCCCGCCCGGTGGACGTCGTCGTGGAGCTGGGCGCGGGCGAGGGCGCGCGCACCGGGGTCCGTACGGAGGCGGAGTGCGCGGCGGTCGCGGACGCGGTGGCCGCGGCCGGCACGCTGCGGCTGGTGGGGGTCGCCGGGTACGAGGGCGAGGTGCCGCGGGCCGACCCCGAGCGGGTGGGGGCGTGGCTGCGCCGGCTCACCTCGCTGGCCGTCGACTTCGACAAGTCGGGGCGGTTCGCGGGGCTGGACGAGATCGTGGTCAGCGCGGGCGGCAGCGCCTGGTTCGACACGGTGGCCGAGGTGTTCGCCGAACTCCCCGAACTGTCCGTGCCCGTACTTAAGTTGCTGCGGTCGGGCGCGTACGTCTCGCACGACGCCGGCCACTACCGCCGGATCACCCCCTTCAACCGCGTCCCCGAGGAGGGCACCCTGGAGCCCGCCTTCCGGCTCTGGGCCCAGGTCGTCTCCCGCCCCTCCCCCGACCAGGCCTTCGCCAACGCCGGCAAGCGCGACGCCGCGCACGACCTCGACCTGCCCGCCGCCGAGGTCGTACGGGACGCCGCCACGGGCACGGTCCGCGATGCCACGGGAATCACCGTGACGGGCCTGTCCGACCAGCACGCATGGCTGCGCACGGAGGCCGGGGCCGGGCTGGACGTCGGCGACTGGGTGGGGCTGGGGCTGTCGCATCCGTGCACGTCGTTCGACAAGTGGAAGCTGATTCCGGTGGTGGAGGCGGACGGCACGGTCGTGGACTACGTCCGCACGTTCTTCTGAGCCCGCCGGCATCCGCTTCCGATCCCGCCGCAGCCCGAAGGGCGACGCACATGGACCTGGTCTTCCGTGACGCCGAGGTCGTGGACGGTTCCGGCGACCCCTCCTACCGCGCCGACGTGGTCGTGGCGGACGGCAGGATCACGTCGATCGTCAAGGAGGCGGCCGCCGCGGGGTGCCAGCGGCCGAGGGCCCGGCGGGAGCTGGACGCCGAGGGCCTGGTCCTGGCCCCCGGGTTCGTCGACATGCACGCCCACAGCGACCTCGCGCTCCTGCGCGACCCCGAGCACACCGCGAAGGCGGCACAGGGGGTGACCCTGGAGGTCATCGGCCAGGACGGGCTGTCGTACGCGCCGGTCGACGACCGCACCCTCGAAGAGGTCCGCCGCGCGATCACCGGCTGGAACGGCTACGGAGAGGACATCGACTTCTCCTGGCGCTCGGTCGGCGAGTACCTGGACCGCCTCGACCACGGCTTCGACGGCGAGGGCATCGCCCTGAACGCCGCGTACCTCGTCCCGCAGGGCACGGTCCGGATGCTCGCCGTGGGCTGGGAGGACCGGGACGCGACACCGCAGGAGCTGGACCGTATGCGGGAGTCGGTGGCCGCCGGGCTGCGGGAAGGCGCGGTCGGCATGTCGTCGGGGCTCACCTACACCCCCGGCATGTACGCGAAGGACGCCGAACTCACCGAGCTGTGCCGGGTGGTGGCCTCGTACGGCGGCTACTACTGCCCGCACCACCGCTCGTACGGGGCGGGCGCGCTCCAGGCGTACGCGGAGATGGTCGCGCTGACCCGCGAGGCCGGCTGCGCCCTCCATCTGGCCCACGCCACCCTGAACTTCGGCGAGAACGAGGGCCGGGCCCCGGAACTGCTCACCCTGCTCGACGACGCGCTCGCGGCCGGCGCGGACATCACGCTCGACACCTACCCCTACACCCCCGGCTGCACGACGCTGGTGGCGCTGCTGCCGAGCTGGGCGGGCGCGGGCGGTCCGGAGGCGGTCCTCGCGCGACTGAGGGACGACGACACGGCCGAACGCGTCCGGCACCACCTGGAGGTCGTCGGCGCCGACGGCTGCCACGGCGTGCCCGTCGAGTGGGACACCATCGAGATCTCGGGCGTCACCGAACCGGCGCTGTCGTCGTACGTGGGCCGGACGATCGCGCGGTCGGCGAAGGCACACGGCGAGGACCCCTGGGTCACCGCGCGCCGGCTGCTCGTCGAGGACCGGCTCGGTTCGACGATCCTCCAGCACGTCGGGCACGAGGAGAACGTGCGGACCATCATGGGCCACCGCGCGCACACCGGCGGCTCCGACGGCATCCTGCGCGGCGACAAGCCGCACCCGCGCGCGTACGGGACGTTCCCCCACTATCTCGGCCGGTACGTGCGGGAGTTGGGCGTGCTGTCCCTGGAGGAGTGCGTCGCCCACCTCACCTCACGCCCCGCCGCGCGGCTCCGCCTCGCGGACCGGGGACTCGTCCGCGAGGGGTACCGCGCCGACCTCGTCCTCTTCGACCCGGCGACCGTGGCCGCCGGGTCGACGTACGAGGCACCGCGCACCCTGCCCACCGGCATCCCGTACGTCCTGGTCGACGGCCGTTTCGTCATCGAGGACGGCCGTCGGACGGACGTACTGGCGGGCCGGGCGATCCGGCGCGGGGACTGAGAGGGCTGTTCGCTACGGCTTGGGAAGGATGCAGCCGCTGCGGGTGAGGTCGAGCTTGTTGTCCACGCCGAAGCAGGCGGGGACGTGCCAGGTCTGCTGGGCGTAGTTGATGCCCCGCCGGACGGTCACGGTGCCGTTCGCGTCGACCTCGCACGGGTTGTTGTCGGTGCAGCGCCCGCCGCTCTCGTTGCCCGTGTTGTTGACGCCGACGACCTTGCCGGTGGCGTTGTTGAGGACCGGGGAGCCCGAGGTGCCGCCGATGGTCTGGCAGGCGGAGGTGTAGCGGATGGAGTCCTTCCAGGTCCAGGCTCCCTCCTTCAAGCGGTACGCGTATCCGTCGACAGCGCAGCTGTAGGTCCGCTTCCAGTACCCGGAGACGACCGTGATGGCGGTGCCGACGGCCGGGCGGGCGGTGTCGTAGACGAGGGCGTCGATGCCGTACGAGCTCTTGATCTGTGCGTACGTGGTGGTGAGCTGGTACACCGCCATGTCCGTGTCGGTCATCGTGCCGTAGGCGATCTTGCTGGCGCGGAGTGTGCCGACGCGGGTGCCTGCGGAGTTGAGCAGGCCGAAGGTGCGGGTGGAGGCCTGGTCGACGATGACCTCGCCGGCGTCCGGGAAGCCGCTCTCCAGACAGTGGCCGTTGGTCATCACCAGCGCCGGGTCGTTGTCCTCGGAGGCGGGCATCCGGACGACCGAGCCGGAACAGTTGCTGAGCGAGACGGTGCCGGCGAAGTTGACGGCCTGGACCGCCGGGGCCGCGACGTCGGCCACGGTCCTGTTCGCCGTGTCGACGACACTGCCGACCACCGCCTTCACGGGCGCCGCCGCGGGCTCCGGTGCCGCGATCGCCGGTGCCGCGCCCGCTCCGGTGATCACCAGGGCGAACAGCGAGGCAACGAGAGGCTTTCTCATGTGGGGGTCCCCTCTTGCTACGTGGGTGACAGAAGATCTTCCGGCCACCGCAGTTTGTCATGCGCATTGTGAAGGCCGGGTGATGACCAGGCAAGGAGTTGGTTCCGGCCGCACGATCTTCGGCCAAGCGGTGGGGTCGGGGTCAAGGGGTGACGGGAGGCGGCGATGGGTGACGGAAGACGGCGAGGGCGTCGCGACGGCGGCAGAGCGAACGAGGCGTCAACCCGCCCGCCCACCGAGCCATTTCATATGGCTGACCCGACAGGCGACTCCGCATGCCTCACCTTTGCGCACCGCGCGGGGACGGCGGGCGCAGTGCCGCGGCGCAGGCCCAGGACGCCGAGCGCATCCGGCAGGGACGCGCGCCTCCCGTCCACCGGCACGCGCGGTTTCGCCACTGGCCCCCGGACGGCATCCCGGCCGCGGGCTGCGCGGGGGGATCCCATCGCCGAGGCGTCGGCGGGCGGCGGGCGGCGGGCGGCGGGCGGCGGGCGGCGGGCGGCGGGCGGCGGGCTCACGATCGCCCGCTCCGGCCGACCGAGTCCACGAGCAACCCCACCGGACGACAGCCACACACCTGGGCACGACCTCGCCACCGAGCCACCGAGCCACCCAGCCACCGACGACGCCCCCACGACGGGTGGCCCCACCCTCCGGCCACCCCCCGAGCGGCCTCGTGGGCTACCTGGGGCCCTTCGTGGCTCCTTGACCCCGGCCCTGGTTGCCGTTGGAATTGCCTCGGGGTGAGGAAGTCGCCTTGGCGGAGGGCGAGGCGGTCGAGGTGGCGGAGGTCCGGGTGGGGGTGGGGGAGGTGGGGCCGGAGGGCTCGGGGGTGGTAGCGGCCGAGGAGGGCTGCATGGAGGTGTCGGGGGACGTCGTGGCCCCCGTACCGGATCCGCCGGCTGACGGGGAGGCCGATTCCGCGTCGCCGGACCGAGCGGCGGCCGGGGTGGACTCAAGGGGCGCCGGGGCATCCGGACCTTCCTGGACCGAGGGGCCGGACCCGGCCAGTCCGGCCACCGCGACGCCCACGAGCACCGCGACGCCGATACCGCCCGCGATCAGCACGCCGCGGCGCCGGGCGCGGCGCCGCCCGAGCGTGACACGCCGGCCGTCCGCCGGCCGCGCCCGACGCCCTGCCGCGTCCAGGGCCTCCGGGCCGCCCGCCCCACCCTTCGCCCCCGGGCCGCCCGCCCCGTACGGCGCACCCTCGACGTACGGCGCATCCATCGCGTACGCCTCGGCCTCGCCGTACGACACCCGTCCCACTGCAGAATCGTTTCCGCCCGAACCGTCCCCGACCGCACCCGGGCCGTCCGCAACGATCTCGTCCAGTTGAACGGTGTCGTCGTAGGCGTTCTGCCAGCCGTGGGCGGCGGCGGGGTCCATGAAGGCCTCGTAGGCGGGGGTGGCGCGGACGTCGCCGACAGGGTGGTACACGTTCGGCGGTCTCCGGAGGTCGGCCTCGTTCCGGTCCGGTCCGTGCGACCCGTCCACGCCGCCCACCCCATTCATGTCGTTCCGCCGCTTTCGTGTCATGTGCCGTATGACCATGTGTCGCGTGGTCGAGGACCGGGCGGTGGGGACGGCCGGACTTCTGGCGGATTGTAGAGAGGAGGAGGGTCAGGGGGACAGCGGCAGGGCATTTCGGGGTATAGCGGCCCGTCCACGTGGTGGAAAACACGACCCGGAACGCGTTACCGGGCCGTAAGCTCACGGACATGCAGGTGATCCAGTCGACCAAGCTCGCCAACGTCTGTTACGAGATCCGGGGCCCGGTGCTCGAGGAGGCGATGCGGCTCGAGGCGGCAGGGCATCGCATCCTCAAGCTGAACACGGGCAATCCGGCGGCCTTCGGCTTCGAGTGCCCGCCCGAGATCCTGGAGGACATCCTCCGCAACGTGTCGTCGGCCCACGGCTACGGCGACGCGAAGGGCCTGCTCGCGGCGCGCCGCGCGGTGGTCATGCACAACCAGACCCTCGGCATCGAGACGGACGTCGAGCACGTCTTCATCGGCAACGGCGTCTCCGAGCTGATCGTGATGGCCATGCAGGGCCTGCTCGACGACGGCGACGAGGTCCTCGTACCGTCCCCGGACTACCCGCTGTGGACGGCGGCGGTCTCCCTGTCCGGCGGTACGGCCGTGCACTACCGCTGCGACGAGCAGTCCGACTGGATGCCGGACCTCGCGGACGTCGAGCGGAAGGTCACCGACCGCACCAAGGCGATCGTCATCATCAACCCGAACAACCCGACGGGCGCGGTGTACGACGAGGCGATGCTGCGCGGCCTGACGGACATCGCGCGCCGCCACAACCTCCTCGTCTGCTCGGACGAGATCTACGACAAGATCCTCTACGACGACGCCACACACACACCGACGGCCTCGGTCGCCCCCGACCTGCTGACCCTCACCTTCAACGGCATGTCGAAGGCGTACCGGGTGGCCGGCTACCGGGTGGGCTGGATGGCGATCTCCGGGCCGCGCGCACACGCCGACTCCTACATCGAGGGCCTGACGATCCTCGCGAACATGCGGCTGTGCGCGAACATGCCGGGTCAGCACGGGGTGGTCGCCGCACTCAGCGGGCGCCAGACGATCAACGACCTGGTCCTGCCGGGCGGGCGGCTCAAGGAGCAGCGGGACCTCGCGTACGAGCTGCTCACGCAGATCCCCGGCGTCTCGTGCGTGAAGCCGAAGGGCGCGCTGTACCTCTTCCCACGCCTCGACCCGAACGTCTTCAAGATCAAGGACGACCGTCAGATGGTCCTCGACCTGCTCCGGCAGGAGAAGATCATGGTCGTCCAGGGCACCGGGTTCAACTGGGCCGAACCCGACCACTTCCGGGTGGTCACCCTGCCGACGGTGGGTGACCTCCGGTCCGCGATCACCCGGATCGGGAACTTCCTGGACGGATACGGGCAGGCATGACACCGCCGGGCAGGTGTGACAGCTCCGGGCAGGTGTGACACCGCGAGGCGAGCATGGCGTACCAGGGCTTTCGGATCTCACTCAACTTTAGACGAAATCTAAGGTAGAGTGGTCGTCCGAGAGCTTGGAGGCCATCCCATGTACGAGCCGATCCGCACCAAATCGGTCCACACGATGGCCGGCACGACCTCCTCCGACTTCCCTCACCGTTCACGTGAGGAAGAGCTGGACATCCAGCTCGCGGGTCATCTGGCGGCTCTGCTGGCAGCGACCGACGAGCTCCGTGCACTGGCCCCCTCCGACGATCTCGACGTCGCCGCGGAGGCGCTGGCCGCGCAGGTCACCCGGCTGAGGAACGGACTTCCGCCGGTGCGCTCCGCCTCCGGCGGGGGCGTGGGTGACGTCGCCGCGCTTCACCTTCGCGCCCACGCGCTCGCCGGGCGGGCGCTCGTCGTCGCGGCGTCCCGTGCGGATACCGCGTCCGCGATTCTGGCAGCGGAGCGGATGGACGCGCACGCAGGTGTTCCCCTGAGCGCCTGACAGCTCGGGGCCGACTGCGATCGGGCGACTGTAGGTGCGTTGTGGCTGCGTTGTGGCTGCGTTGTGGCTGCTCGCGCAGTTCCCCGCGCCCCTGAAAGACTCCGGGCGCGCCCCATGCCGCCAAGGGGCGCGGGGAACTGCGCGACCAGCCCCCACCGGACCTTCACCCACCCACCCACACCCACCCCACACCGAAACCCCCCGAGCTCCCCCCGGCCCGGCCAAGCCCGTCCGTTGCGTTCCGGGACCACCGCTTCACCCCCCGTTCACCCATGACGCCGAGGAACGTTGGGTTCCGGGAGCACTCTCCCCGTGTGAGACGAATCGCAGGAATCGTCCTCGCGGTACTGCTGATCGGCGGCGTGGTGGCAGCCGTCGTGGCGGGCCGGGAAACCGGGGACACGAGCACGGCAACGAAGACCGTGCGAGGAGTGATCGGGTCGGAGAAGGCGGAGTTCTTCGCCGACCCGCAGGTGGTGAAGGCCCTGGCCGCCAAGGGCTACACCGTGAAGACGGAGACGTCGGGATCCTGGGCCATGGACGGCCTGGATCTGAAGGGGTACGACTTCGCGTTCCCGTCCAGCAAGGCACCCGCCGACGAACTGGCCGCGAAGTACAAGGTCCGTGAGCCGCTGCCGCGCCCCTTCTACTCGCCCCTCGTCGTGGTCGCCCACCGGGACGCCGCCGAGGTGCTGCGGCAGAACGGGCTCGCCACGCTCGACGAGAGCCGGGGCGTCCTCGACATGGGCGCATATCTGAGGGCCGCCGAGGCCGGCCGAACGTGGCAGGACCTCAAGGGGGCCGACAAGTACGGCGAGTTGCTGGGGCTCCTGTACATCGCCACCACCGATCCGACCACCTCCAGCTCGGGAGCGCTCTACCTCGCCGCCGCCTCCAACGTCGCCAACGGCGGGCGGGTGGTCGCGAGCAAGGCGGACCTGGACCGGACCGCGCCGCTGATGCACGAGCTGATCAGCGTCCAGGGCGCCCAGCAGCCGAGCACCGACGCGGCCTTCCGCGACTTCGTCAGCGGGGTCGGCAACCCGCTCGTACTCGTCTACGAGTCGCAGGTCGCCGCCCTGCTCACGGCGGGCCAGAGCATCGAGGACATGGTCGTCCTCTATCCGGACACCACCGTCTTCAGCGACCACACCGTCGTACCGGTCACGGCCGAGGGCCGCGCG
Organism: Streptomyces europaeiscabiei; assembly: GCF_036346855.1. Lineage (NCBI taxonomy): Bacteria > Bacillati > Actinomycetota > Actinomycetes > Kitasatosporales > Streptomycetaceae > Streptomyces > Streptomyces europaeiscabiei. Next base: position 6,742,818 of record NZ_CP107841.1, on the reverse strand, counting down.
CTCGGCGAACTCCTCGGCACCGACCCGAAGTTGCGCGAACTGGCCGCCCGGCACGGATTCCGGCCGCAGGGCACGGCCACCGAGTTCACGTCGGCGACCGCCGGCCACACCACCTATCTGATGCGGAAGCTGGCCGTCCGGCAGGCGCCCGTGCCCACCTCCGAGGTGCTGCACGAGATGGCGCGCCGGGCCAGGGGCCGGTAGGACGACGGGGGAACACGACACATGACCATCGAAGACAGCAGCGGCGACAGCACCTTCACCCTCACCCCTCCCGAGCCGGTCGCCGCCGTGCCCCGGGAGAAGGCCGGCGGGCTCGTGCCGGTCGAGGAGTCCGTGCGGACGGACATGGCCCGCAAGGCCGAGGAGTACGTGCGGGGGCTCGCCGCTCTCGACGCGCGCTCCCCGGAGTTCGCCGGCCGGGTCGGGGAGATCACCTCGCTCGGCGCGGGCGAGATGCGCACCGCCGCCGCGCAGTCCAACCGGATGCTGGAGCGGACCGTGCGCAGCCTGCCGAGCAAGGGCGGGGACGCCCAGTCTCAGGTCGGGGGTTCGCTCGTCGAGCTCCGACGTGTGGTCGAGGACCTGGACCCGCGTGACCTGGCGGCGAGCAAGGGACGCAAGTTCCTGTCCCGGCTGCCCGGCGGGAACAAGCTGCGCGACCACGTCGCCAAGTACGCCTCCGCGCAGGGGACGTTGAACAGGATCGTGGGGTCGTTGCGCGGCGGTCAGGACGAACTGCGGCGCGACAACGCCGCGTTGCAGACCGAACGCGTCCGGCTGTGGGAGACCATGGGCAAGCTCCAGGAGTACGTCGTCCTCACGGAGGCCCTGGACACGGCTGTCGAGGCGCACATCCAGTCGCACATCCACGGGGCCGATCCGCAGCAGGGCGACACCCTGCGCGCCGACGTCCTCTTCCCCGTCCGCCAGAAGCACCAGGACCTGCTCACCCAGCTGGCCGTCTGCGCCCAGGGCTATCTGGCCATGGACGTCGTACGGCGCAACAACGAGGAGCTGATCAAGGGCGTCGACCGGGCCGCCACGACCACGGTCTCGGCGCTGCGCATCTCCGTGATGCTCGCCTCCGCCCTCGACAACCAGAAGAGGGTCGTCGACCAGGTCAACGCGTTGCGCGGCACCACCGAGGACCTCATCCGGGGCAATGCCGAGATGCTCGCCACCCAGACCGGCGAGATCCAGCGCATCGCCGCCGACCCGGCCGTCGGCGCGGAGACGCTCCGCTCGGCCTTCCAGCAGATCTACCGCACCCTCGACGCCATCGACACCTACAAGGTGCAGGCCACGGAGACCATGGCCACGACCGTCGAGTCCCTGACCTCCGAACTCCAGAACGCCACGCAGTACTTGGAGCGGAGCCGGAACCGGGGAGCGCTGGAAGGGGGCCTCGGATGAGAACACGTACGACGACGGCCGTCGCCGCGGCGACCGCCCTCGCCCTCCTGGCCACCGCCTGCACCGCCGCGAACCGGGCGCAGCCCGATCCGGCCGAGGCGACCACGTACGTCCCCGGCACCCTCCGCGTCCTCGCCTCCAGTGAACTCGCCGACATGAAGCCGGTGCTGGAGCGGGTCGAGAAGGACACCGGGATCAAGGTCCGGCCCACCTACATGGGCACGCTCGACGCGGTCGAACTGCTCACCGAGTCGCGGGCAAAGGGCTCGTACGACGCCGTCTGGCTCTCCTCCAACGACTACCTGCGGCTCCGCCCGGACGCGGCGAAGCAGGTCGTGTCCGAGACGTCGGTGATGTCCAGTCCGGTCGCGATCGGTGTGAAGAACGAGACCGTACGGAAGCTGGGGTGGAAGCCGGAGAACGTCACCTGGTCGGACATCGAGAACGCGGTGGCGGACGGGAAATTGACGTACGGCATGACCGACCCGTCCCGCTCCCACTCCGGTTTCTCGACGCTCGTCTCGGTGGCGTCGGGCCTCTCCGACGCCCAGTCCGCGCTCACGGACGCGGACGTGGCGCGGGCGACGCCCCGGCTGAAGGAGTTCTTCACGGGGCAGAAGCTGACGTCCGGGTCGTCGGGCTGGCTGGCGGCGGCGTACGACCGGCGCGGTGACATCGACGCGCTCCTCAACTACGAGTCGGTGCTGAAGGGGAGGAAGGGCCTGACGGTGATCCGGCCGCGCGACGGGGTCGTCACCGCCGACTACCCGCTCTCCTCGCTGGCGTCCACGAGCGAGGACGTCCGGGACGACGTACGCCGTCTCACGGACGCCCTGCGCACCCCGGGCATCCAGCGGCTGATCACCGAGAGGACGCTGCGCCGCCCGGTCGTCGCCTCCGTCCCGCCCGCGGCCGGCCTCGACACCACGCGCCGCCGCGAACTCCCCTTCCCCGGCAGCCGGTCCGTCGCCGACGGCCTCCTCTACGCGTACGAGAACGAGCTGCGCCGCCCCTCCAGGACCGTGTACGTCCTGGACACCTCGGGCTCGATGGAGGGCGACCGCCTCGACCGGCTGAAGACCGCGCTCACCGAGCTGACCGGCGACTTCCGGGACCGGGAGGAGGTCACGCTGATGCCGTTCGGCTCGGACGTGAAGAGCGTGCGCACGCATGTCGTGCGGCCCGAGGACCCGAAGGCCGGGCTCGACGGCATCCGCGCCGACACCCGGAAGCTGTCCGCCGACGGCGACACCGCCATCTACACCTCACTGCGGAAGGCGTACGAGCATCTCGGCACCGTTGACCGGGACACCTTCACCTCCATCGTGCTGATGACGGACGGCGAGAACACCGAGGGCGCGAGCCCCGCCGACTTCGACGACTTCTACGGTCGGCTGCCCGCCGCCGAGCAGCGGATCCCCGTCTTCCCGATCCTCTTCGGCGACTCCGACAAGGGCGAGCTGGAGCACATCGCCGACCTGACCGGCGGGCGCCTGTTCGACGCCCGGCAGGGCTCGCTCGACGGCGCCTTCGAGGAGATCCGTGGCTACCAGTGAAGTGCTCTCCCGGCTGCAGCCGGGAGCTTCCCGCTTACCTCGCGGCAGCGGGCTTCGAGGCCGAGCTGAAGCAGTTCAACGGCGAACAGGACCACATCCGCCGCTACCTGGGGCAGTACATCGAAAACCAGCGGAGCCCCATCTGACCGTCACCCCGGAGGCGCGGAGCACTCCTGCGCTCCGCGCCTCCGCCCCAAAGATGGCCTTCACCCCCGCTCTGAAAGGCGGAGCACCGGCCAAGATCAGAGGTAGATCCATGAGATTCCTCGCGTACCTCGAGTCCCGGAAGAACCTCACGGGCAGCGCCCTCGGGGTCGCCGGGCTCGGGCTGACCTTCGCGGGCGTCGCGGGACCGTACTGGCCGGTCGTGGTCGTCGGGCTGTACGGCGCGGGCGCGCTGATCGCCCCGCCGGAGCGCCCCCCGCTGCCGGACTTCCCGGACCCCTCCGCCCAACTGGACGAGCTGCGGACCGACTTCGGCATCCTCCGCGCGTACCTGGCCGACATCGAGCTCCCGCCGGCCGCCTCCGGCCGGCTCACCGAGCTGACCGAACTCCTCACGGCCCTCCTCGACCCCGGCTGGGTCGCCGAGGTCCTGGCCCGCGACCCCGAGGGCATCCACGCCCTCTCCCGGGCCGTACGGCAGGACGTCCCCGAGGCCGTCGACACCTTCGTACGCACCCGCTGGTGGACCCGTCTGACGCCGGGCACGGAACCGCCGGAGCGGCACCTCGAACGTCAGCTCGGGCTGCTGCAGAATGAGTTGGGGCATCTTGCGATGGCTCTGCGTGACGCGGAGGCCCGTCGGCAGGAGTCGCATACGCGGTATCTGGAGGACCGGTCGGGTTGAGGGGGCGCGGGCCCGGTGGTCGGGCGCGGGCCCGGTGGTCGGGCGCGGGCCCGGTGGGGCTTCTCGCGCAGTTCCCCGCGCCCCTAAAAGCCCAGGCCCCTGCGGGCCTGAAAGACCACGGCCCCGCAGTCCTGAAAGACAATCGGCACCGCGAGCCTGGAAGACGACGGGGCGGCGAGCCTGGAAGACGACGGGGCGGCGGGGCCCGAAAAGTACGGGGCGGGGCCCCCGCTTTTCAGGGGCGCGGGGAACTGCGCGAGAAGCCCCACCGGAGCCGCACCCACCCACGCACCCATCCACCCCTTCGGTCCGAGACTCTCACCCCACGCTGGTCAGGATCACGATCAGCAACACCACCCCCGCGACCACGGCCAGCACCTTCAGCGCCGCGTACGGCGACGGGGGCGGGCCGGGCGGGGGCGGTGGGACCGGCACCGACGTCGGCCGGGGGCCGTTGAACACGTCGTGGCCGGTGACCGCGGCGCGGGTGCACCAGGGACAGGTCGGCAGGTGGGAGCCGTAGGTGTGCAGGGGCCGTACCGTGCAGGCGCGCACCTCGCCGCGTTCCTTGTCGAGGGCGCGGAGCCAGGCCTCGGCCTGCGGCCGGGCGTCGGGGATCTCGACGCCGGGCCCGAAGGCGGCCTTGGCGAGGATGAGGAGTTCGGTCGGCAGGACGGACGGGTCGATCGTGCCGCGCGGAATGGTGACCCGCTCGGGACGGACGACATAGCTGCAGCTCGCGGCGATGTTGTCCTTGACGGTCGACTCGGAGGCGCTCTCGTGCGGGACCCCGCCGAAGGGGTGGTTGCCGGCGGTGAGCAGCTGGTAGACGAGGACGGCGAGGGCGAAGTCGTCGCTCTGCCGGGTGGCGGGGCCGCCCGCCTGTCGCTCGGGGGACGAGTAGTCGGTGGTGTGCATCAGGCACGGGAAGAGTTCGCCGGTGACCGGGTCGGTGAAGGCGATCGAGTCGCAGTCGAGGAAGGTGACGAAGCCGTTGGCGTCGACGACGACGTTGCTGCTGGAGAAGTCGCCGATGACGAGGTCGTCGTAGTGCATACGGGCGGTCATGAAGGCGAGGTTCCAGGCGACGCCCAGCAGGAACCGCCAGTCGGCGCGGTCCGGGAAGAGCTTGAGGCGCTGGACGCGGGTGAACAGACCGACCAGCTGGACGTGTTGGGGTTCGCCGAAGCGGCGCATGGCGTACCCGAGGAACTCGCCGTTCGTGCCCCGGGCGATCGCGGTGGGCCAGGCCAGCTCGGGCGGCTGGTTGGCGTCCGTCGGGCGGGCGGCCAGCGGGGACATCGTGAGCATGCGGGCCAGCCGCCGCTCCTGGTCCGGCCCGGGTGTGTCCCGGTAGATCTTGACGACGATTCCCGTGTCCCCCTCCACCGGGAACACCGCCGCCTGTCCGCCGCCCTTCAGCGGCAACTCGGCCAGAGTGACCCGCCTACCGTCGAGAAAGACCGTGCGGCCGCTCATGGCCGTACCTCCGGGTGTTCGTCGGGCCGTTCGTCGCCACGCAGAAGCGGTCGCGCCCTGTGCGGAGCAGTCATCGCCGGTGGGTGCGCACGGCCCGCAGCAGCGTCTTGTCGTCGGCGTTGAGGGCGGTGAGGCGGTCGGAGCGCAGGAGGGCGGCCAGGTTGGGGTCGCGGTCGTCCTCGGGGGCGGTGTCGAGGGAGCGGAAGACGGCGTCGGCGAACGAGGTGTTCGGGGACTGGGCGCCGTCGGCCGAACGGTTGAGCATGGCCTGGGCGAGCCCGTCCGTGGACAGGAGCACCCCGTCGACCCCGTCGTCCGCGACGCACTCGGTGCGGGTCCAGCGCGCCACGTCCGGCGAGGTCAGAAAGACCGTCTCGTTGCTGTACTCGCTCGCCGCCGCGGCCTGCGGCAGCAGATGGAACTGCCGCTCCCCGTCCTCCGTCCCGGCCCGTACGACGACGAACCCGTCCCCCACGGTGACGTGGCCGATCCAGCCGGGCGCGAGCACCACCACCGTGAGTGTCGTGGCGAAGTCCTGCGCGTCGGCGCCGGTCCGGTCGAGGAAGTCCTTGCTCACGTCGTGCAGGGCGTCCCGCAGCAACTCGTGCACGGCCTCCCCCGGCCGCACCTCCACGGCCGCCTCGGCCCGCCGCGTGAAGTGCTCGGTCGCGAGCTGCACCGCGAGCCGCGCGCCCTCCTCCGACCGGGGCCGACTGCCGGCCCCGTCGGCGACGGCGAGCACGGCGACGCAGGGCGTGGCGGTCGCGGCGCACGCGTCCTGACAGGGCAGGCCCTGGCGCCGGTGCCGGTAGCCCTCGACGCTCAGGCCGTGGATCCGCCAGGGCGGGGCGGCGGTCACCTCACGCCTCCCAGGCCGGGCGTTGTGTCTTGAACTGGCTGAAGATCTTCTCGAACACCTCGTCCCCCGCGCCCTTCTGCTCGGCGTTGGCGCTGGCGGACATCATCTGGAGCAGCTCCCGGAACGGGAAGCCCTGCAGCCGGGCGTTGAACTTCGGCGCGAACGCGCGCAGCACCTGCTCCCCCCGGTCCGTGATCCCGCCGACCCCGATCGCGTACAGCCGGAACCGGCGGGCGCGCTGCTCCTCGGCGAGGACGGGGACCAACCGGTGCCAGGAGTCGGTGAGATGGCCGGTCGGGTCGGTGGGCAGGCCGTCGGTGACGAGGCAGATCTGCGGCCGGTAGTACTGCAGCCCGGAGGCCCGCAGTTCGCTCTTGCGGGCCGCCACGATGTGCATCGCGAGCTCCAGCGCCTCGGTCATCAGGGTGACGCCGGCGGCCGTGAGCTGCGGTGCCTGGAAGGCGTGCGCGGGTATGAAGGGGCTCGTCCGGGTGCGTGGGTCGAGGAGTTGCGGTCCGCGCCAGGCGCCGACGCCCTGGCCGCCGAAGGTGACGACGGCGACCTCCACGCTGTAGCTGAGGCTGACGTCGTCATGGAGTTCGCGGGTCCACTCGGCGAGCGCGTTGTTGAGCGTCTGGATCGGCTGGCCCGCCATGGAACTGGACGTGTCGAGGCAGAGCACGAGCGGCATGCGCTGGGCGTTGTTCTCGAACTCGATGTCGGCGTACTCCGCCGGCAGCGTGGGCGGGTATTCGCTGTGCATGGTTCTTCCCCCTGTGCTTCTGGTGCCTCTGTGCTTCCGGTGCCTCTGTGCTTCCGGAGCCTCTGCTGTCGCGGTCGAGCTGTGGTGCGTCCTGGGCGTCGTTCCGACGGCTCGGCCGGTGCCCTACCGGGGCGTGCCCTTCGCATGCCGGGCGGCGGTCGGCGGGAAGGCGTACAGGACGTCGGAGTCGCGTTCTCGTGCGTCGGTGACATCGACGAGACCGCCGGGCGCGGGCGGCGGCCGCCCCGGCTCGGCCCACACCGCCCGGCGCAGCACCCGGTCGACCTCGACATAGCCCTGCGGATGCAGTTCGGTCCGTACGACCGCGGTCCGGGCGTGCGCGGGGCGGGTCCCCACCTGCCGCCCGTACCGGGGCGCGGGCGCCACCCGCAGCCGCGTGGTGCTCTCGTCCCCGGCGCCGCTCCCGGCGCCGCCCCCGCTCCCGGCTCCGCCGCCCCCGCCGCGCGCCGCGTGGGCCGGGGCCGCCCGCGCGGGCCCGCCGACGCCCCGCCCGGGGGACGGCGCCCGGTGTCCCACGGCCACCGGGCCCCTGGACCGCCGGATCACGATCACGAAGGCGAGAAGGAGCAGGGCGAGGAGGAGGCCCATCCAGAAGGCGGTCCAGGTGGCGCCGCTGTAGCCGACGGCTTCGCCGTCGGTGGGGGCGGCCCGGTCGTCGTCCCGCTCCTCGCCGCCCTGGCCGGCGGATTTGCCCGGCGCGGTCGAGGCGGACGGTTTCCGGTCGTTCTCTACGGGGCCGATGGCCTCGACATGTGTGGTGTGGTCGGCGGCGAACCCCGCGTCGATCAGCGCCTTGCCGTCCAGGGGTTCGGACTTGTCGCCCTTGCGCTCGATCAGGCCGCACAACGGCTCCCGGTCGATGCACAGCCCCGCCTCCCGCAGAGCGTCCATCGGGCCGGGCCGCAGCCGGTCGATCCGGGCCTCGGGGTGGACGAGCCGCCCCTCGGCCAGGACCAGCAGGGCCGTACCGCCCTCACCGGTGGCCTTGCCCTTCTGCACCCGGACCACGAGCGGGTACCTGTCCCTGCGCAGCGTCTCGATGTCGTGGCGCTGCCGCTCCTCGACGTCCTCGTACGCCAGTGGCTCGTCCAGCGTGATCACCACGGGGCCGTCCTTGATCACCTCGGCCCAGCACTCCAACTGTTCGGTGAGCCGGTCGGCACAGGAGTCGGCCACCGCCACCGACGGCCCCCCCGGCAGGACCACGACCGACAACCCCACCAGCACACCGAGAAACGACGAACGCCCGACCGCACCCATCGCACCAACCCCCCGTGGCCTGAAAGGCACACCCCCGCGGCCCTGAAAAACCCATCCAATAGTGGAGCAGGCGGCCCGGCGGCCGGAAGGGTTTGGTGAATTCCGCCGGTGGAGTTACGGCGACTTCCGTCAATTTACGATCAATACGCTTTTCACTTCTACAACTTGAACACCTGATGACAACGACTGAACATCTGTCGCGCCCGATCCACCCAGTCATTGGCCAGCGCGTCGAAGTCCGACTGCGTGATACGGCACGTCAGTGGCAGATCGCAGACTCCGGCCAGACAGGGGCGCGGCCCGCGCACGTCCCACACGGAAAGCATGGGGTTCAGCTGTTCGGTATTCCATGCGTTCGACGCGGCCGCGGCGATGGCGAGCTGGTCCTGCCGCAGGAAATTCCCGTCGGTCGCGAACGCCACGAGAAGTCTCTTGGTGGTCATGAATCTCACCGTGACCGTCCGCCCCGCCTCATGGAGATCGAATCGCAGGGAAACGGAGACGGTGTCGTGGACCGTGTGGTAATTCCGCCGCGCGACCCAGTTCTGCACCAACTGCCGCCAGTGCGTGCCGAGGTCGTATATCTCGGCATTGCCCGCCGGATACGAGTCGCGCCCGGAGTTCCCGGAGTACGAGCCGCGCCCGGAGAAGGAGTCGCGGCCGAGGGAGGAGTCGCGGCCCGGGGAGGAATCCCGGCCGGGGTAGGAGTCAGGCACCGTCACGGACCACCGCCCCGGCGACCATGGCGTCGGTCAGCCCGGCGTCGAGCAGCGCCTGCGCGTGGAGGAGCAGACAGGAGGGGACGGACTCGCTCGTCGTACGGTGCCGGTGGCGCTCCTGCAGTTCCTCGTACCGTACCTCGATGGTCCGGGCCACCTGCGGCGGCGGCCACACCTCGGCGCCGGCGTCCTCCCCCATCAACTGGGCCAGGATCTCTGCGAGTCGGGGCCGGTCCTCGGGGCGCTTGGCCAGACAGCGGGCGATGACGGGCCGCAGTCCCGCCGGTACACCGTCGAGCCGCGGCTCTCCCCGTACGACCTCCACGCGTACGGCTTCCCCGCTGCCGTGCGGTGGGCGGCCGGTGAGCGCGTACACCAGGACCCCGCCCAGTGAGAACACGTCACTCGGCGGGCCGACCCGGTCGCCTCGGATCTGCTCGGGCGACATGAACGGCGGGGTGCCGACGACGACGCCGACGCGGGTGAGGCCGGGGGCGCCGTCGACCCGGGAGATGCCGAAGTCGATGACGCGGGGGCCGTCCTGGGCGAGCAGGACGTTCGCCGGCTTGAGGTCGCGGTGGATCACATGGGCGGCGTGGATGGCCTGCAACGCCTCGACGAGGCCGGCGCCGAGGGGGCGGACCTGGGCCTCGGGGAGGGGGCCGTCGGCGCGGACCGCTTCCGCGAGCGAGGGGCCGGGGACGTACAGGGTGGCCAGCCAGGGGAGTTCGGCCGTCGGGTCGGCGTCGACCACGGCGGCGGTGTAGGCACCGCTGACCACACGGGCGGCGGCGACCTCGCGGGCGAAGCGTTCGCGGAACTCGGGTTCGGAGGCGAGTTCGGGGCGGGCGACCTTGACGGCGACCTCGCGGCCGGCGGGTGAGCGGCCGAGGTAGACCCAGCCCATGCCGCCCGATCCGAGGCGGCCGACTATCTTGTACGGGCCGATCCTCAGGGGGTCACTTACGGGTGTACGCACCCCGTTCACCTCATTTCGGGGTTCGGTGCGGATGTCCCGAGTGTCCCGCGAAATCCGGTGCGCGGCAGCGCTTTTCGCCCCCTCCGCCCCTACCCGTCCCGTCCGAAGGGGCTGTGCCCCTTCGACCCCCGGCTGCGGGTCCGGTGGGGGCTGGTCGCGCAGTTCCCCGCGCCCCTGAAAAAGCAGGGGCTGCGCCCCTTGCTTTTTCGGCCCGCAAGGGCCGTAGGCCCTCAGGGGCGCGGGGAACTGCGCGAGAAGCCCCACCGGACCCGCAGTCGCCACCCCACAGGCACTCCCGGGCTGTCGGGCGCAGCAAGAAATCCGCGACCGGCCGAGGAGACGTCGCTGGTCAGGGCAACCCATATCCGGCCGGTCGCGGAGCAAAAGGGGCAGAGGCGTCAGCCCAGACGGCTCACCAGCGCCCGGTACTCGTCCCAGAGTTCCTTCGGCGTGTGGTCACCGAAGGTGTTGAGGTGTTCGGGGACGAGCGCGGCCTCCTCCCGCCACACCTCCTTGTCGACGGTCAGCAGGAAGTCGAGGTCGGACGAGGAGAGGTCCAGCCCCTCCGTGTCCAGCGCCTGCGACGTCGGGAGGATGCCGATCGGGGTCTCGACCCCCTCCGCCCTGCCGTCCAGCCGGTCCACGATCCACTTCAGGACGCGGCTGTTCTCACCGAAGCCGGGCCAGACGAACTTGCCCGCGTCGTTCTTGCGGAACCAGTTGACGTAGTAGATCTTCGGCAGCTTGGCCTGGTCCTTGCCCTTGGCGACGTCGACCCAGTGGCCCATGTAGTCGCCCATGTTGTAGCCGCAGAAAGGCAGCATCGCGAAGGGGTCGCGGCGCAGCTCACCGACCTTGCCCTCGGCCGCGGCGGTCTTCTCGGACGCCACGTTCGCGCCCAGGAACACCCCGTGGTTCCAGTCGAAGGACTCCGTCACCAGCGGCACCGCCGTGGCCCGGCGGCCACCGAACAGGATCGCCGAGATCGGCACGCCCTTGGGGTTCTCCCACTCGGGCGCGATGATCGGGCACTGGGAGGCGGGGACCGTGAAGCGGGCGTTGGGGTGGGCGGCCGGCGTATCGGTGTCCGGCGTCCAGTCGTTGCCCTTCCAGTCGGTCAGGTGTGCCGGAGTCTCCTCCGTCATCCCCTCCCACCACACGTCGCCGTCGTCCGTCAGCGCCACGTTGGTGAAGACCGAGTTGCCCCACAGCGTCTTCATCGCGTTGGCGTTGGTGTGCTCACCGGTGCCGGGCGCGACGCCGAAGAACCCGGCCTCGGGGTTGATGGCGTAGAGCTGCCCGTCCTCGTCGAAGCGCATCCACGCGATGTCGTCGCCGATCGTCTCGACGGTCCAACCCTTGACGGTCGGCTCCAGCATCGCCAGGTTCGTCTTGCCGCAGGCGGACGGGAAGGCCGCCGCCACGTACTTCGACTCGCCCTGCGGGGGCGTCAGTTTCAGGATCAGCATGTGCTCGGCCAGCCAGCCCTCGTCGCGCGCCATCACCGACGCGATGCGCAGGGCGTAGCACTTCTTGCCGAGCAGCGCGTTGCCGCCGTACCCGGAGCCGTACGACCAGATCTCGCGGCTCTCGGGGAAGTGGGAGATGTACTTGGTGCTGTTGCAGGGCCACGGCACATCGGCCTGGCCGGGCTCCAGCGGGGCGCCGAGGGTGTGCACGGCCTTCACGAAGAAGCCCTCGGAGCCCAGTTCGTCCAGCACCGGCTGTCCCATACGGGTCATCGTGCGCATGGAGACGGCGACGTACGCGGAATCGGTGATCTCCACACCGATCGCGGAGAGCGGCGAGCCGAGCGGTCCCATGCAGAACGGGACGACGTACATCGTGCGACCGCGCATCGCACCGCGGAACAGGCCCTTCTCGCCCTGGAAGAGGTCCCGCATCTCGGCGGGGGCCTTCCAGTGGTTGGTCGGGCCCGCGTCCTCTTCCTTCTCCGAACAGATGAAGGTGCGGTCCTCGACCCGGGCGACATCGGTCGGGTCGGACGCGGCGTAGTACGAGTTCGGGCGCTTGATCGGGTCGAGCTTCCGGAAGGTGCCCTTCTCGACGAGCTCCCCGCACAGGCGCTCGTACTCGGCCTCGGATCCATCGCACCAGACCACGTTGTCCGGCTCGGTCAGTTCGGCGATCTCGTTCACCCACGCCACGAGTTCTCGGTGGGTGGTCGGGACGGTTGAAGGGGGAGCCGCGATGTCGCGCGCCACGATTGCTCCTAAATGAGGGAATTTTTGTTGGAGGCCCCGTGGGGGCTGCGACCCGGATGCTTCGAGGATTGGATCTCTGGGCGCTCATCCGGTGCCGACCACACTCATTTGATCATCCGACGAGAGTGCCCATATGTCCAGAGGGCCTCACAGGTGAGCATCGTGACCATCGCCACTCACCGGTCTTCACCCGAGAGGTTTCCCTGCGTCACCACTGCCTCACCGCGAGTATCAGCGCATGCGCTCGATACCCCATCGAGGGCTCCGCGTGAGACGATGGCCACTTCCGGGGACACGAACAGTCCGCACGGTCCCGTAAGTTACGGCTCCGTAGGTACGATGCAGGACATGACAGCGTCCGTCCCCGATGCGCACCCGGAGACGCCGGCCGACAGCCGCCCTTCCGACGCGCGATCCCTGCCGCATCAGATCGCTCACCAGATCACCGACGAGATCAAGCCCAGACTCCGGGGCTGGCTGCACCTCGGCATGTTCCCGGCCGTGCTCGTCGCAGGCCTGGTGCTCACCGCCCTCGCGGACTCCACACGCGGACGCATCGCCTGCGGGATCTTCACCCTCACGGCCTGCCTGCTGTTCGGTGTGAGCGCGCTGTACCACCGGGGCACCTGGAGCCCGCGCATGGACGGCATCCTGCGCAGACTGGATCACGCCAACATCTTCCTGATCATCGCGGGCTCCTACACCCCGCTGACCATGCTGCTCCTGCCGGGCGCCAAGGGGCAGTGGCTGCTGTGGGGCATCTGGGGTGCGGCACTCGCGGGCATCGCCTTCCGGGTGTTCTGGGTCGGCGCCCCGCGCTGGCTCTACACCCCCTGCTACATCGCGATGGGCTGGGCGGCCGTCTTCTTCCTGCCCGACTTCATGCGCACGGGCGGCATCACCGTCCTCGTCCTGGTCATCGTCGGCGGCCTCCTCTACAGCGTCGGCGGAGTGATCTACGGCCTCAAGCGCCCGGACCCGTCACCTCGCTGGTTCGGCTTCCACGAGGTCTTCCACTCCTTCACCCTCGCCGCGTTCGTCGTGCACTACGTGGGCATCTCGATGGTGGCTTACCAGCACGCGTAACACTCCCCCCACTCCTTCCTGGCCACGGCTCCCGAGCCGTGGCCATTTCCGTACCCCCGGACGCCGAATGAGAGCAGCCATGGATTGACAGTGGGTAGATTTTGAGAGCTACTATCATTTCATGGCTACTGTCACAGAGTCTTCCTCCGTCCGGCCCGACCCCCGCCGCTGGTGGGCCCTCGGCGCCCTCGTCGCGAGCATGCTGGTGCTCGGTTTCGACATGACGATCCTCAACGTGGCGCTGCCGACCATGGCCGAGCAGATCGGCGCGACCACAGGTGAGCAGCTGGGGGTCCCCCCAGGCGTTTAGCACTGGGGGAGGATGGCGGACGCGTACATCGTCGTCTTCGCCGCCCTGATGCTCCCCGCCGGACTGCTCGGCGACCGGTTCGGCCGACGGCGGATGCTGATCGTCGGGCTGGGGATCTTCCTGGCCGGATCGGTCGTCGGCGCACTGGCCCAGGACGTGAACGCGGTCGTCGCAGCCCGCGCCGTGATGGGGATCGGCGCCGCACTGGTCACCCCGCTCGCCCTCTCCGTACTGCCCTCGCTCTTCGCCCCCGACGAGCGCACCAAGGCCGTCGGCATCGTCTCGGCGGGCTCCATGCTCGGCCTGCCGCTCGGCCCGATCATCGGCGGCTGGCTCCTCAACCACTTCTGGTGGGGCTCGGTGTTCCTGATCAACGTCCCGATGGCGGCGATCGGCATCGCCGCCTGCGTCTTCCTGCTGCCCGAGACCCGCGACCCCGCCTCCCCCAGGATCGACACCGTCTCCACCGCGCTCACCGCCGCCGGCCTCGGCTCTCTCATCTACGCGATCATCGAGGCACCCACCCGTGGCTGGGGCGACCCGCTGGTCCTGGGCATGTTCGCCGGCGCGGCGGTCCTCGTCACCGCGCTGGTGCTGCGCGAGCGGCGGTCCGCGCGCCCCATGCTCGACATGGGCCTGCTCGCCCACCGCGGATTCCTCTTCAACGCACTCGCCGCGACCCTCGTCATGTTCGTCCTGTCCGGCCTGATGTTCGTTCTGCCGCCTTACCTCCAGGCCGTCCTCGGCAACGACGCCCTGGGTACCGGCGTACGGCTGCTGCCGCTGATGGGCGGCCTGCTGGTCGGCGCGCGCGTCGCGCAACCCGTCGTCGAACGCTTCGGGTCCCGGTCCGTGGTCAGCGCGGGACTGGTGGTGCTGGCCTTCGCCGCCTTCCTCGGCAGTCGTACGACGGTCGGCTCCGGCTACGGATTCACCGCACTGTGGCTGTCGTTCGCCGGAGCCGGATTCGGGCTCTCGATCGTGCCCGCGATGTCCGGTGCCCTCGGCACCCTGCCCACCGACCGGGCCGGCAGCGGGTCCGGGGTGCTGATGACCCTGAGGCAGGTGGGCGGCGCGATCGGTATCGCCCTGCTCGGCAGTCTGCTCGCGGGCGCCTTCCGGGACCGGCTCGACACCGCCGCGCTGCCTGCGGCAGCGGCCGACACCGCCGGAGACTCGGTGGTCGCGGCCCACCTCGTCGCCGAACGGGCGGGCGCGGCCGATCTCCTGACGTCCGCGAACGCCTCGTACGTCCACGGCATGGGCCTCGTCCTGCTGGTGTGCGGCGCCGCGGCCCTGGTCGCCGCGCTGCTGGCCGCGGCCTTCCTGCCGAGCACGCCGACGGGGCCGGGCGAGCGGATGGACCGGAGCGGGCGAAGCCGCCGGAGCACCGGCCCTGACCTGGCCGCGCCGAAGGCCGATGCCCGACAATGACGGCATGACGGCCGCACGCCCCACCACCCCCGCCACCTCCACGGCCCCCGCCGACCGCCCGCAGCTCGGACTCCGTGAACGGAAGAAGATCAAGACCCGCGAGGCGATCCGCGCCGCGACCTACGCACTGGTCGGGGAACAGGGCTACGACGCCACGACGATCGAGCAGATCGCCGACCGCGCGGAGGTGTCACCGTCGACCGTCTTCCGCTACTTCCCCACCAAGGAGGACATCGTCCTCACCGACGAGTACGACCCGATCCTCCTGGAGGAACTGCGGGCCCGGCCGGCGGACGAACCCTGGCCGGACAGCATCCGTCACGTGATGCGGGAGGCGGTCCGCACGGGCATCGAGGAGGACCTGGAGGTCGCGCGGCTGCGCACCCAGCTGATGGTCCAGGTCCCCGCGGTGCGCTCCCGCATGATGCAGAGCATGTCGGTCACCGGCCGCATGCTCTGCACCGCCATCGGCGAGCGCACCGGCCGGGACCCGGACAGCCTGGAGGTACGGGTCTGGGCGATGTCCCTCATCGGCGGTCTGATGGAGACGTCCCTCTACTGGGCCGAGAACGGCCACCGTGACGACTTCGCCGAACTCGTCGACCGCACCCTGACGACCCTCCAACACGGCCTCCGAACGGAAAACCCCTGAGGCCACCCCACTCCCCCATGCCATCCTGACCAGGTGAAAGCAGCCGAGATCCACGTCGAAGTCGCCCCCGAGCTGGCCCTGTTCGTCCCGCACGCCCGCCGCGAGGGCAGTACCCCGCTGGCCACCGACGGTGTCTCGACGCTGGGCCACGTCATCGAGTCCCTCGGGGTCCCCCTCACCGAGGTGGGCGCGCTCGTCGTGAACGGCCGTGAGGTACCGGTGTCGCACATCCCGGCTGACGGCGAGTCGGTGACCGTACGCCCGGTCCCCCGGCCCCAGCAGGTCCCGGGCGCCCCTCTCCGCTTCCTCCTCGACGTCCACCTCGGCACGCTCGCCCGGCGGCTGCGGCTGCTGGGCGTCGACGCGGCGTACGAGTCGACGGACATCGGCGACCCGGCGCTGGCCACGCGGTCCGCCGCCGAACAGCGGGTGATGCTCAGCCGCGACCGGGGGCTGCTGCGGCGGCGGGAGCTGTGGGCCGGGGCGTACATCTACAGCACGCAGCCGGAGGAGCAACTCCGCGACGTACTGGACCGGTTCGCACCCGAGCTGCGCCCGTGGACGCGGTGCACCGCCTGCAACGGGCTCCTGAAGCCGGCGACGAAGGAGGAGGTCGCGGACCGGCTGGAGGGTGGGACGCAGAAGTCGTACGACGTGTTCGCGCAGTGCGAGGCGTGCGGGCGGGCCTATTGGAAGGGCGCACACCACGAGCAATTGGAAGCGATCGTCCGGGAGGCGTTGAGGATGCGCACAGGCTGATTCGTCAGCCGGACACCCGAGCGCCGCTGACGGTCGGTGCTACTCGCGGCTACCGGGTGACTGTGGTTGCTCGCGTGGTTCCCCGCGTTCCACTACCTCTTGGCCTCCACGGTCGAAGACATCACGCCGACAGTCGGATCAGGCAGCACAGTGTGTGTTCGCGCCCTGTCAGCCGGGCGACGACTTCGAGCCCATCCAGACACCCAGGATTCCTCCCAGCGCGGGCCCGGCCCACAGCGCGATCGCGACAGGCACTGTCAAAGGCAACTCCAAGCCCAGGACGGCGCCGAGCAATGCGCACAGCCACAACACCTGCAACACCACGGCGAAAGCCACCCTGCGCCGCGGACTCCACTCCCGTATGGCCGTCAGCGCGCGCACAACACCTCTCACTTCTCCAGTCGATACGACACAGCGCATCTGACACTGGCCGAAGGGTACGACCAGACATCGGCGCCACCCGGACGGCCCGGCCCGATGGTGGCGGATCAGCCATCAGCCGGCCCCCTGCTGTTCCCCGCTCGGTCTTCTGATTCCTGCAACCGCCGCTCACGACCGGGTGGCAGTCCCGCACCCCGCATCGCCGGCCTCCCGCATGCGCGTCTCCATCGACGTGCTCCGGTCGTACGGGTCGACCTCGGGGCCGTCTGCCGGGGACGAAGTCGCGCGCTCTGCGCCGAACGTGGGGGTGAAGTAGCCGGTGAGGTTGTCGCAGCCTCCGTTGGTGCTGTCCACCTTGTAGGAGACGAGGGAGAACGTACCCGGCTCGATGACGATCTTCGCCGGGTCGTCCCAGCTCATCACGACCTCGCGGCGCACGATCGTGCGCGCGACTTCGTCGCTTCCCGCCGCAGCGCGTACGGCCGGATATACGTACGTGACATCGGTGGTCACCTCGACCGCACCGCGCTCACCTTCTCGGTACGTGATTCGCCCCCGTGTCTTGACCACATCCCCGACAAGCCGGACCTTCGTCGTCCTGAACCGGCTGAACAGCAGCAGAGGATCGTTCTCCCGGCTGGGCGCACGGAACGCGGTCGCCAGGTAGTCCTGGACATCCTGCTGATGAGGATTGATCAACGCGATCGCCTTCCTCGGCCGCTCCCCACGCAGCACACCAGGATCCAGACTGGACGCGGCGAGGAAGTCCCGGGTCTTCTCGAGCGCCTGCGCGACCTGCCCCTTGCTCATCCAGCCGGTCGCCCGTGCCTCGGGCAGGCCGACCCCAGCCGTCCCGTCACCCCACTGAGCCGCGGGCGACCCCCTGAACGGCTGCTCCATGGTCGGATCACCGGCTGCCGCCTCCGTCGGCGGCGGTTGATCCGGACGCTTCGACTCCACGGCGAGCGGCGCACTCTCGCCGCCTCCACCTCCGAACCAGCCGGCCACCCGCCCCGGATCCAGCGCCACGACCAGCAGGGCGACCGCGACCAGCAGACCGATCACGTACCAGCCCTTGCCTCCTTGCCGCCGGGCCGGTTGATGACTCCGCCACGGCTCCGGCCGACCGGACTCCTCCTGCAGCCGCCGCGCCACCATCCGGGCCCGCGCCGACGGCTCCTCGGGCGCGTCCTTGGTCCCCGCCTCGGCTTCACGAAGGAAGCGCTCCCACTCGTCGTCCGGTATGGACTCCCCGCCCTTGTCCCCCATGGGCCCCGCCCTTCCCAGGTACCCGACCCCTCCCCAGGGCCAGTCAGCTTTTGTGCATCATCACACAGCTCAACCTGGCTCCCTGATCGCCCCCGACGGATCCCGGGGGCTCCGTGCCGTTGCACCGAACTGAGCACCGCTTCAGGAGTTCGATCACGCGACTCTCCCACGGCCCCCACGGTCCTACCGACATGGCGTGCGTGATCACTCAAGGGCGCCTGCGTGCACCATCGTTGATGTCAACCGGTGATGTCGGGTTGGATGGTCCGATGAAGCATATCGAGGCCGAGTTGTTCACAGATGGTGGCAACGACGCCGTGGTTCGCCTGCCCGGCAGACGGTTTCCCGGGGTCCTGGTGCAGGGCGACTCCCTTCGCATCCTCCGCAGTGACGTGGCCGAGGTGGTGGAGGCGTGCGAGCGAGGCGATCTGGAGGAAGCTCGGGACTCTGCCGGCCTTCTACTGACAAACCTGGATGCTCTGCTGGCGCGGTACGAGGCTGCGTTGGGCGAGCACGAGATTCAGCGGCCGTATTGAGCTGTCGATCCATGGTCGCGTCCCACGAGGTGGTGTAGCCGATCAACGGATCGGAACTCGCAGGTCACGCGCGGTGCTTCGACCGGCTGAGGTACTCCCGGCGCCTGACCGGGCCACTTCGCGTGCCGCGCCACCGGTGAGATCATCGCGAGCCAGGTACCGGAAGGCGAAGCGCATGATCGCTTACACCACGTCGCGGGACGCGACCCGGGCCATCAGCTTGGGAGGTTGGGAAGCTGCGATCATTCGGGGCCGGTCAACGTGCCGAACTGGGCGGATGAAGGGGGTACGGGCCTCCTCGGGTCCGGCGGCTCGTACCGCGGCTCCCCGCTGTTGCCCACCCGATCCGGTGCGCTTGTGGTGCGTCTCGTCTCGCTCTCGCCCTGATCGACAGCCTCTTGGCCGCCGGGCCCGGCATACCGCTTCACGCGTGACTCGCTGCCGCCCCCGCCCGAGTACGACGTGCGCCGGCCGGACTCCATGGCGGTCGCACTCTCATCGGGGTCCGGCATCGACACCGCCCTCGGAACACGGTCAGTCGAGACAGAACTCGTTGCCCTCGATGTCCTGCATCAGGATGCACGACTCGTTGTAGTCGTCGGCACGCAGCACTCGCACGCATGTCGCGCCGAGCGCGACCAGTCGTGCGCACTCGGCTTCGAGCGTGGCGAGGCGTTCTTCGCCCACGAGCCCGGTGCCGGCTCGCACGTCGAGATGCACCCGGTTCTTGACGACCTTGCCTTCGGGGACGCGCTGGAAGTACAGGCGCGGGCCCACGCCTGAGGGATCACCGCAGGCGAACGCCGCACCCCGCCGCTCAGCCGGCAGAGAGCGATCGAAATCGTCCCACGTGGCGAACCCCTCCGGTGGTGGCGGTACGACGTACCCCAGCACCTCGCACCAGAAGCGAGCGACGCGCTCGGGTTCCGCGCAGTCGAAGGTGACTTGGACCTGCTTGATCGACGACATCGGCGCACCATAGCAGGGGACTCCGCCGCTCATTTCCCGGTGGGAATACGCGTGTTGCAGGGGCGAAGGCCCCCTGCCGGCGGCTGCTGTGCCGTGCGGTCGGCGGGGGAGGCGAACCGATGTCGATGCCTCCAAGGGGGGGTTGCCTTGCCCGCCGTTCCGGACCGGACCGCGGCCCCGCACCCGGCAGCTGTCGCCGGGTGCGGGGCCGCTTTCCCACGGTGTACCTCTCAGGTCGTGCCGTGCGTGCGCATCTCAGCGGCGCTTCACATCCGCCTTTCCACAGGCCGACCCGTCCCTGTTCCGGTCCAGCTTCAACGGGTCGTCCTTGCCGTTGACCTTCAGGCGGCCGTAGTCGTTCTCCTTCAGCCACTCGCAGCGGGACGCCGTCGTCTTCTCTACCTCGTCCGGGAACGTGGTCGGGACGCAGACGTTCGCCGTGCCGTAGTGGCGGTCGCAGCCGGAGATCGTCGGGCTGACCTTCTTCGACTTGGTCTTCTTCCGGGGGCCGGTGGTCTTGCCCCTCGGGGCGTCCGCGAAGTCGTGGACGTGGGCCGAGGGGGCTTCGCCGGAGGCCTGGGCCAAGGCGGTCGGGCCCTGGAGGTGGACCCATTCCGCCACCGACGGGACGCCGTTGGCGTCGACCGCGAAGAGCATGTACCAGCCGGGCGGGGCCAGGTTGGGGTTGCTCGTCACGTTCAGGTCGATGTTGTTGCCGTCGACCGAGAGCGGTAGGTCCACGAAGCGCTGGTTCGGGTCGGACGAGTGGGTCACCGCTGCGGGGCGGATCAGTTCCGCCTTCGCGATCGGGCGGTCCACCGTGATGCGCTGCGTGTCGCCGTAGACCCACTCCTTGTCGATCACCGACGTGATCTTCGGGCGGGCACCCTTCAGCAGATACGGCGGGGTGTAGATCGACACGTCGTGGTTCCACGTGCCGTTGCCCGGGTTGTCGCCCGTGGTCATGACGCGGCCGTCGGGGAGGAGGAAGGCCGAGGAGTGGTAGCCGCGCTCCTCCGGATCGGTCGCCACCGGGTCGAACGCGTTGGTCGCCGGGTCGTAGATCGACGTCTCGAACACCGGGTCGGCGCGGTTGTGCAGGGCGCCGCCCGTCTCCAGGACCTTGCCGTCGGGGAGGAGAACCGCGGAGACGTACATCTTGCCCTGGGTGCCCGTCTGGGCGACCTTCCCGTTGCCCAGGTCCACCGTGCCCTGCGGGATCGGCGGACCGGCGACGTACGCCGGGTTCGCGGCCTTCAGGTCGATGACGTCGGTGAGACGGTTGGCGTCGGGGTTGGACTCGATGTTGCCGCCGCCGATCGTCAGGACCTTCTGGTCCTGGGCGGGGGGCAGCAGCACGCTCGCGGACTGGTCGCGCTCGTCCTTCCGCTGCAGGCCCGGGATCTGGGTGATCGTGTTGGCGCCGTAGTCGTAGATGGCGCTGCCCGTGCCGGGGATGTTGTTGCCGAAGACATGGCTGCCGGAGTAGAAGAGGCGGCCGTCCTGCATGAGGATCATCGACGGGTACAGGCCCCAGTACGACCAGGTCTGGTTGACCTTCCAGAGTTCGAGCCACTTCTGCTCGGCGTCCGACCACAGCTCGGCCGTCACCGAACCGGTGGAGTCCTCGCGCAGACCGCCGAACGAGATGACGTCACCGTTGCCGAGGATCGTCGCCGACGGATACCAGTGGCCGTCGTTCATGTCGTTGGTCTTGCTGTAGGTCTCGGTGACCGGATCGAAGATGTACGAGTCCTTGTAGCCCTCGTAGCCGTGCCCGCCCACCACCGGGTACGCCTTGTTGCCGCTCATCACCAGCACACGTCCGTCGTCCAGTTGGACGTGGCCGGCGCAGAACATGTCGTCGGGCGTGGGGATCTGCTTGTACGTGCCGTTCACCGGGTCGTAGACCGCGCTGGTGAAGGTGCCCGCCTCGAACATCTCCTCGCTGTTGCCGGAGCCGGCGATCAGCAGCACCTTGCCGTTGTTGAGGACGACGGAGTGCATGGAGCGGACGGGGTTCTGGGTGGGCAGCACGTCCCAGCGGCCGTTCTGGCACTCGTCGGGCGTGCCCGTGCAATCGGGTTCGGGGACGGGGTCGGCGACCTGGTCCATCGTGTAGTCGTCGGTGGTGACGGAGCCGGTGCCGTAGACGGAGACACCCCAGGTGATCCGGTCGGTGCCCGCCGGGATCTCGGGGGTGCGGACCGTCGCCTCGGTCCAGCTCCCGGCCATGTCCAGCGTCTTGAGGTCGGTCCAGTACTGCCAGCCGGCCGTGGTGTCGTGCCGGAACAGGGTGACGGACGTGTCCGGGGTCGTCGACTTGTACCAGAGGGCCAGGTCGTACTGCTTGCCCACCGTGACGGAGGGCGCGCAGGCCGCCGACTCGGTGATCAGGGCCTTGCGGTCGCCGGAGACCCGGCGGGTCAGCTCGACCTTCATGGCCTTGGTGCCGGAGTGGGCGCCCGCCACCGTGGTGAACGTGAAGTCGTTGTCGCCCCAGCCGGACTTCTCCCAGCAGTACGGCATGCCGTCACTGCCGGCGGTCTCGAAGCCGGGGTTCTGGATGAGGTTGGCGGCGGACGCGGACTGGGGTGAGACCAGCAGAAGGCCGGCGGCAAGTGCTCCGACCGCCAGCAGGGCTGTTCTTCGTCTGGGTCTGTGGTTGGGGTTGGGGCTGATCCGGATCTTCAAGCCGCTCTTCAGGCGGCTCATCAGGTGGTTCCTCACACGGCTCTCCTTGCCGGCTCGACCTGCTCCTGCTCCTGCTCGCCGTGCTCCCCACGGCGAGACGCCTTTCGCGGCAGATAGACCAGCGCCTCGGTCCCCACGAAGCGCAGCACGAACGTCGTCACCAGGGCGAGCGCGGTCGCGGACAGCGCCCCCATCCCGAACCTGCCGACGAACAGCGCGATCAGCGGGATGCGCAGCACCAGATCGGCGTTGGCGAGCAACGCGAACCGGCCGATGCGGTCCCACCCCTTGCGGTGTCTGCGCCGCTCACGGAAGCACAGGTGCTCGATGAGGAAGAAGTTCCAGACCACTCCGAGCTGGTTGGCGAGGATCTCGGCGGGGACGTAGTGCATGCCGGCCGAGGTGAGGGCGTAGAGGCCCGCCAGGTTCGGCAGGAAGCCGGTGACACCGATCAGCCCGAAGACCAGCATGCGGGCCGGCGGAGAGGCGGTGCGCAGCCCGACGAGGTGGCGCAGGAACCTGAAGCCCTCCTGCGCGGTCGACTTGGACTCGCCGGCGTACCGGTCCTGGAAGACGAACGGCACCTCCGTGACCTGCCGCGGGCGGCTGCGCACGGCGAGTTCGAGGAGGATCTTGTAGCCGAGCGGCTGGAGGATGTCGGCGGTGACCGCGCTGCGGCGGATCGCGAAGAAGCCGCTCATCGGGTCGCTGATGCCGTGCAGCCTGCGGGGGAAGAGGGACTTGGTGAGCCAGGTCGCCCCGCGTGAGACGGCCACCCGGTAGCTGCCCGCGAGCCCGGCCCGGCTGCCGCCCTTGATGTAACGGGAGGCGACCACCAGACCCGCCGACGACCGCTCCCCGGTCGCCACCAGCTCCGGTACCAGCGACGGCGGATGCTGCAGGTCGCCGTCCATGACGACGATCCAGTCGGACGTTGCCGCCTTGATGCCCTCGACGACCGCGCCGCCGAGTCCGCCGACCGGTTCGTCGCGATGCAGCACGGTCACCGGGAAGGGGCAGTCCTGCGCCGCCTCGTTGATCACCTCGGGGGTGTCGTCGGTGGAGTCGTCCACGAAGACGACCTCGCAGGGCAGCCGGGACGGCACGGTCTCGGTGATCCGGTGCAGCAACTCCCGTACGTTGGCCGACTCGTTGAAGGTCGGTACGACGATGGTGACGGCACCGGGCTCGGGAATCTCGGCACCGCGCACGGCTGGGTCGCCGAGTTCTTCGGGGGCGGTGGACTCGTAGCTTCCGCTGTTCATCGGTCGCCTCCAGCGGCCTCGGTCTCGCGGATGCGGCCGCCGTCGTCGGCCGCCTCGGTCTCACGCCCCGGGTCGTCGCGGGCCGCCTCGGTCTCACGCGCCCGGCCGTCGCCGGCCGCGTCGATCCTGCGGATCTCGATCCGGTCCTCGCCGGTGCCGAAGGTGGCGACCGGCGTGGAGTTCTCCATCGCGTCCCTGACGTTGGGCAGGTCGACCGCGTCGCGCCGTACGGTCGGGGAGGCGACCACGTAGTCGAGGTCGCGCCAGCCGCGCGGCATCGTCTTCGTCACCGCCGGGTCGAGGTCGGCCTTGTAGAACCAGATGACGCCGAGCCCTGGCTCGTACCCCTCATGGACGAGGTCGAGCCAGAGCGCGTCGTCCACGAGGACACGGGTGCCCGCGGGATCGTCGACCTCACTGCCGAGCCACTCGGCGGCCTTCTGGTAGGGCGCGTTGGCGTTGAACGTCATCGCGGTGTGGTTGCCGTCGTACCAGCGGGGGACGACGTACACCGCCGCGGCGGCGGCCAGGGCGACGGCGACCGTGTGGCGCGCCCAGGTCAGTGGCCACTTCTCCGTCGTGCTCCGCCATCTGCGCAGGACACCGTGCGTGACGCTCGCCGTGCCGCCCGCGAGGACGAGCGCGAGGAAGGGCAGGGCCTGCAGGACGTACATCGCTGGCAGATAGCCGGGGCGCAGGGCCATTCCGGCGAGGATCGCGACGGCGAGCGCGGGTCCGGCGAGGGCTCGCGCGGTCACCGACCACCGCCAGGTGACCAGGAGCAGCAGCGCGCCGGCGAGTCCGCCGAGGGGCAGGACGCGGTCGTAGTACAGCCAGGACTGAAGGACACCGTACGAGCCGGTGCCCTCGGTGAGGATGAAGCCGGAGCCGGGGCGGCTCATCTGGTAGACGATGCCGTCCCACAGCGACACATGGCCGGCGCCGGGGAACAACTCACCCTTGAGCAGGGCGAACAGCGGGTACGAGACGCCGATCAGGGTGCAGGCGGTGACAGCGCCGGTGATGGCGAACTTCCGGGTGTCCCGGTGGCTGTGCCGCCACATGGTGAGCAGCACGGCGGGCAGGACGAGGAGCATCGTCTCCTTGGTGAGCACGGCCGCGGCGGCGGCCAGCCCCGCGCCGAAGTGGTGCCAGAGGTGACGGTTCGGTGAGGCGGCGAGGCAGAACGCGAGCAGCGTCCACATCACCGCGATGTTGTCGAGGAAGATCTCCCGCTGGAGCACCACCGACAGCGGGGACAGACCGAAGAGGATCATGCCGAGGCCGGCGGCCCAGCGGGGCAGCGAGAGGCGGCGGCCGAGGACGTAGACGAGGACGGCGCTGACCGCGCTGATCCCCAGCATCACCACGCGCATCGAGCCGACGGTCATCGACTCGGGGGCGAGCTGGGCGGGGATCCAGGTCAGGACGGCGAGCTGGATCCAGCCGAGGGGCGGGTGGTCGTACCAGTAGGTGTAGTGGGCGAGCCCTCTGCCCTCCTGCACGGCCCAGGCCTGCGCGAGGTAGGTGCCCTCGTCGTCGCTGAGGGTCGGGTAGTCGGCGATGTTCCACCCCTGCACGATCATGATCGCGACGAGGAGGAGACCGCAGAGGATCAGGTCGGGGCGCGAGTCGCGCAGCCGCTTCGGTGAAGGCGAAGGCGAAGGCGAAGGCGAAGAGGAAGGGGAAACGGAGGCGGGCGTTCGACTGGTCGAACCGGCTGCAGGCGCAGCTGTCCGCTGCGCGGGGACCTCGACTTCGGTCTGGGTCGCCGCGGGAAGGGTGGAGGTCACGCAGGAACGTCCTCTCGGTTGACGTTCGCGAGATGTGCGCCGACGTGACTGGTCAACTCCCAGTCGTTGCGGCCGCGTTGCTCGCGCCACACCGCGCGTACGGCGGCGAAGGCGAGAAGCACCTGATAGAAGGGGCCGCCCACGATCAGCTTGGCGTAGTGGGCGAACCGGACACGCAGGCCGTACTGCTTGCCGAAGTCGTGCAGCCCGACGACCTCGAACACGAAGGTGACGAGGGCGGTGACGGCCGGCAGGAAGGTGATGAAGGCGACGCCGACGGGGACGTCGAGGAAGAGCGCGACGGCCACGTTGAGCGGGATGATCACCCCGGAGAAGGCCTGGAGATACGGCGTCATCAGCGTGTAGCGAGCCAGCAACCGCTGCCGGAATCCGGGCAGTTGCTTCCAGTCCCTCTTCCGGTAGACCTGGAGGAAGCCCTGGTTCCAGCGGGTGCGCTGCTTCATCAGGGACATCAGGCTGCCGGGGGTCTCCTCCCGGGTCACCATGTCGGAGTCGTAGGCGACGACGACCTTCTTGCCGACGCTCGACAGCCGTACGCCCAGGTCGCAGTCCTCGGCAAGGCAGTTGGGGTCCCAGCCGTCGGCTTCCCGCAGGACGTGGGTCCGCACGAAGACGGTGTTGCCGCCGAGCGGGATGAACCCTTTCTGCGCGTGCAGGTGCAGCCGGGAGCGGAACCAGAAGAAGTACTCCAGGCAGTTGCGCAGGCTGTACCAGCTGGAGTGGAAGTTGATGAGCTGCACCCCGCCCTGCACGACGTCCGCGCCCGTGGTGCGGAAGGCGTGGTCGACGTGGGACAGCAGTTCGGGATGGACCTGGTCCTCGGCGTCGAAGACTCCGACGACATCGCCGCGGCAGTGCGGCAGCGCCGTGTTCATGGCCTTCGGCTTGTTCTTCTTCTCGTGGTGGTCGACCACCACGCGGACCCGCGGGTCGCGCTCCTCGGCCGCCCGGGCCACCGCGGTGGTCTCCGGGTCGTCGTGCCCGACGATCACGATGATCTCGAAGTCGTCGTGGCTGGATTCAAGTAGTCGCTGGATGGTGTGGTCCAGCACGGCCTGTTCATGGCGTGCTGGCAACAGCAGTGAGAACGAGACATGTTCGTCGCCGTCCGGTCTGCTGAACCGGGTGGAGGCGAGCACTTCGGGCGTGCGCCACGCGTGCATCTGCCACCACAGAGTGAAAGCCGCCATCCAGAACAAGGCAACCGAGACGACGGCTATGAAGACAGACGTGACCAAGATAGATCCCCCCGGATCCCCAATACCCCCTGCCACGACGGGATTTACCTCCGTCGCGTCACTGTGAGGAGACTAGGGGGAAACTGTGAACCCTGGGAGCCCTTCCGATAAAAAGCGTGTTTCCGTTCGAGGGAACATGTAATCGGATGTGTCAGAACACCAGCCTGTATCCAGCTAGTTGTTCGGCCTTGTCCCGGTCCCTGACCGGCGGGTTTCAGCCGGTCGGAGCCCCATCGAGCGCCGTACGCAACCGGTCGGCATCGGTCGTGGGAGCGTCACATGTGAAGTTACGGCAGACATACGCGGTCGGTTCACCGCCGACGAGCGGACGGTCGGCCAGCAACGGCAACTCGTCACTGTCCGGAGTCCCGACGGCGACCACCGCACCCGGCGCGGTCCCCAGCAACGCCGCCCGGTGCAGTTCCCGCGTCCCCGGATGCCCCTGCGGTCCGACGACCGCCACCTCGCGCGGCCCGTCGAGCAGCGCCTCGGCGGTCGCGAGCCCCCACCCGATGAACCTCGGCGCGCGCGGCCCCAGCGCCTTCACCACGCCCAACGCCCGCTCGGCGGCGGTCCGATGGGGCTCGGAACCGGTGTGCGCGGCATAGCCGAGCAGCGCTCCCGCCGCCGCGCTCCACCCCGACGGCGTGGCGTTGTCGGTCGGATCCTGCGGTCGCCGGATCAGCTTCTCCGCGTCGACGGCCGTGTCGTACAGCGCCCCCGACCCCTCATCGACGAACCGGGCGAGCACGTGGTCGAGCAGGAACCCCGCGAACTCCAGCCACACCCCTTCCCCCGTGACCGACGCCAGCGCCAGGAACCCCTCCGCGACATCCGCGTAGTCCTCCAGCACCCCCGCGTTGGCCCCCACCTGCCCGTCCCTGCTGGTCCGCGCGAGCCGCGCCTTCTCGTCCAGGTGCAGTCGTACGAGAAGGTCCGCGGCGGCGATCGCGGCGTCCACCAGGTCGGGGCGGTCGAAATAGGCGCCGGTCTCGGCGAGCGCGGCGACGGCGAGCCCGTTCCAGGCGGCGACCACCTTGTCGTCACGGCCCGGGGCGGGGCGGCGCGAACGCGCCCCATGCAGCCGGTCCCGGATCGACTCGATCCTTTCGGCGTCGAACACGCCCTCGTGCTGCGGGAGTTGCAGCACGGACGCCCCTTCCTCGAACGTCCCCTCCTCCGTGACCCCGAAGTACTGCGCGGCGAGCCGCGCGTCCTCCTCGCCGAGCACCTCGGTCAGCTGCTCCGGCGTCCAGACGTAGTAGGCACCTTCGACGTGCTTCCCGGAACCGGTGCCGTCATCGCTGTCGGCATCCAGGGCGGAGGCGAACCCGCCCTCGTTCGTCCGGAGTTCACGGACCATGAAGTCGGCCGTCTCCAGGGCCACGCGCCGGGCGAGTTCGGAGCCGGTGGCCCGCCACAGGTGGGCGTAGACCCGGCAGAGCAGGGCGTTGTCGTACAGCATCTTCTCGAAGTGGGGTACCACCCACTCACGGTCGACGGAGTACCGGGCGAAGCCGCCGCCGAGCTGGTCGTAGATGCCGCCGCGGGCCATGCGCTCGCAGGTGTCCCGGGCCATCTGCAGCGCGCCCTCGGAGCCGGTGCGCGCCGCGTGCCGCAGCAGGAACTCGATCACCATCGACGGCGGGAACTTGGGCGCCCTGCCGAACCCGCCGCGCGCCGCGTCGTACTCCCGGGTGAGACCCAGCAGCGCCTGCGCGAGCTCGTCCTCCCCGGGCACGTCGACCGCCGAGAACTTCAGCTCCCGCCCGGCCAGATCCCGCACGATCTTCCCGGCGACCTCGGCGACCTCGTCCCGCCGATCGGTCCAGGCGGCCCGCACGCCCTCCAGGACCTGCCGGAAGGACGGCATCCCGTGCCGGGGCGCCGGCGGGAAGTACGTCCCGAAGTAGAACGGCTCCCCCTCCGGCGTCAGGAACACGGTCATGGGCCAGCCGCCCTGTCCGGTCGCCGCCTGCACGGCCTCCATGTACACCGCGTCGACGTCCGGCCGCTCCTCGCGGTCGACCTTGACGCTGACGAAGTGCGTGTTCAGGTACTCGGCCGTCTCCCGGTCCTCGAACGACTCGTGCGCCATCACATGACACCAGTGGCAACTCGAATAGCCGACGCTGAGCAGCACCGGCACCCCCCGCCGCCGCGCCTCCTCGAACACCTCCGCCGACCAGGGCCACCAGTCGACCGGGTTGTCGGCGTGCTGGAGGAGATAGGGAGAGGTCTCGTGGGCCAGTCGATTCGCCATGGACACCATCATTCCCCAGTACCCGGGAATCTCTGTTCAGCACGGGGCGCGCGCCCCGTCAGGGGCGCGGGGAACCGCGCGGGCAACCACGACGGACCCGCGGTCGGCGAACAACCCCACCACCCACGGCGAAACCCCGCACCTCGCCCCCAGCCCCCCAGCCTACGATCACGCCCTCTCGCCTAGTCGCGCCCATCGCCCCACACTGGCCGGAGGCAACCGTTTCGGCGAAGGGGGACGTGGAATGCGGGACAGCCACCGGGGGGAGGCCGAAGGGCTGTTGGTCCGGGCGGTCGAGGAGGAGGTCCGCAGGTCGGGCGGCCGTACGGACGGGGTGGTCCTGCTCGGCCGCGCCCGCGCCGCGCTGGACACGATGGCGCGGAACGCGGCCGAGGAGTACGAGGCGTACACCCGCGCACTGGACGAGTCGGAGGTCGGCCGCCTCACCTTCGGCCAGCGCTACGCCAAGGAGGGCTCCGGAACTCCCCTTCTGGTCGCGGCCGTTGCCGCCGGCACGGCGGTGGTGGCCGACCTCTCCTTCGGCGTCGACGCCGGCACCGCAGTCAGCACCGGTCTGATCGTCGGCATCGCGAGCGCCGTGGCCACGGTCCTGAAGGTGACCGCCTCCCACGTGCCCGCGGCCCACCACCGCGCGGGCGCCCTGGGCCAGCCGGGCGGCCCCGAGCAGCTGCGGCTGCAGTGGCTGACGGCGCTGGAGGTGCGCGGGATACGCCCGTTCCTGGACCAGCAGCGTGTACTGGCCGCGTCCACGCCGAAGAAGAAGGCGCCCCAGCTGCGCGGTGCCGACAAGAGCGCGGCGGCGCGGCGGCGCAACGTTCTTGAACAGTCGTTCGCCCAACTCCCGGAGACGGACGACCGGTTCGCGGGCCGGCGCACGGAGATGGGGAGGATCCGCCAGTGGGTGCAGGCGGCCCGCGCCGAGACCGAGACCCGGCCGACCGTCGTCGTGCTGCACGGCGCGCCCGGCTCCGGCCGTACCGCCCTCGCCGTCCGCGCGACCCACGAACTGCGGGACCACTTCCGCGGCGCCTGTGTGGTCGATCTGCGCGCCGACAGCCCGGAGGAGACCCCGCTCTCCACCCGGGACGCGCTGATGCATCTGCTGAATCGTCTCGGCGCCCCCCGCGACCAGCTCCTCTTCCGTGAGCGCACTTCCCAGGACCAGCAGGTCAGACGGCTCAGCGAGCTGTACCACCAGCACCTGACGGCCCTGCCCGTGACGATCGTCCTGGACGACGCCTCCGACCCCGAGCAGGTCCGCGTCCTCGTCCCCGAACGCTCCGACAGCCTCGTCCTGGTCACCTCCCGCTCGCCGCTCGCCCTGCCGGCGGACCTGCCCGCCTGGGTCCATCAGCTCCCCGTCGAGGCGCTCGACGGGAACGGCACGCACGAACTGCTCAGCACGGCGGCGCAGGACGGCTCGGTGCTGTCGGCGGGGGCGTCGAACACACGGGCGCCGTCGGGAGCATCGGCGGGGCCCTCGGCCGGTGTCTCCGCGGGGTCGCCGACCGAAGCGCCCGCGAGCGCCGGCTCCGCCTCCTACGACACCGAATCCGTCGCCCGGATCCGGCACCTGTGCGGCGGCCTCCCCCTCGCCCTGCGCATCGCCGGCTCGTCCCTGGGCCCGCGAACGCCCGACCGACTGGCCACGGACCTGGGCGCCTACGGCCCGGTCGAGCCGGTCGAACGGGCCCTGTGGCTCCGCTACACCGACCAGTCGGAACCCTCCCGCCGTCTGCTGCGCCGCCTGGCTCTGGCGGGCCGCGCCTCCCTGGGCGCGGCGGCCGCCGCCTCGCTCCTCGCCACCGACGAGACGGAGGCGACCCGCCACCTCACCGCGCTCGCCCGTGCGGGCCTCATCGACCACGTCCACGGCAACCGCTACCGCCTGCACGACCTGGTGCGCGCCTTCGCCCACGCCCGCCTCCTCGACGAGGAGCAGCCGAGCGAGCGCACGGCCGCGCAGGAACGCCTGATCGTCACCTACGCCGATCTCGCCGACTCCGTCCTACGCCTGGTCGACGGCAACATGTCGACCCGCTCGGACCGCTTCGGCCAGCACGGTTTCGTCTCCCTGGACGAGGCGCTGCGCTGGCTGGACGACGAGACGAGCTTCATCACCTCCACGCTCCGGCACGCGGAGGGCGTGAACCAGGCGGCGGTCCTCAGCCTCCTCGGCGCCCTGTGCGACTACTGCCTGTTGCGCGGCGACCTCTACCGCCTCGGTGAGCTGAGCGAGCTCGCCCAGTCGGTGGACCAGGGCCTGCTGACCCGCTCGGTCCAGTGGCGTACGGGCATCGCGGCCCGTCAGCTGGGCGAGCTGGACAAGGCCCGTACGACGCTCGCCTCGGTCGTCGACCTCTACATGGAGACCAACCACGACGCGGGCGCCGCCCGTGCCCTGTGCTCCCTGGGCATCACCCTCCACCATCAGGGCAACCTGACCGAGGCGGCGGCGAAGCTCCTGGAGGCCCTCCAGATGCAGTCGACCCCCCAGCTGGCGGCGGACCGCGCGTGGACGATGCACGCCCTGGCGGCGGTGGAACGCGACCGCTCCCATCTGGCCGACTCCCTGGACCTGTTGACCCGCGCCCTGGTCATCCACCGCCAGCAGGAGTCCCTGCACGGCGAGGGCTGGGCGTACTTCCAACTCGGCCAACTGCTGCTGCGCATGGGCGAGGTGCCGCGCGCCGAGAGCGAACTGCGCACCGCCCTGGACCTCTTCGGCCGCACCCGCGACACCCGCGGCCAGGCCTGGACGATGACCCAGCTCGCCCGCGCCCGCCTGGTCGCCGGCGACCCCTCGGCCGCCGTCGACGGCCTGCGCCAGGCCGCCTCCCGCCACCGCGACAACGAGGACGCCCGCGGCGAGGCCTGGAGCGGCTACTACCTGGGCCAGGCCCTGGAGGAGACCGGCAACCTCGACCAGGCGGTCCGTGAACTGGAGCGCTCCCGCACGATGTTCTCCCGCATGCGCGACGTCTACGGCCTGGCCTGTGCGAGGCACCATTCGGCCCGCGTCACCCGTGACCAACGAGCCGTCCAGACCGGCTCGTTGCGCAACTCCGGCTTCGCCCGCCAGCTCCTCGTCGACGCCCGCGCCGACTTCCAGCGCATCGGCGTCGCCCACGGCGAGGCCTGGACCTGCCTGGAACTGGCCGTGGTGGACGCGGGCAACGCCCGCACCCCCCAGGCCCTGGCCCTCTGCGAGGAGGCGACCCGTCTCTTCACCTCCTACGGCGACCGCCGTGGCGAGGACTGGGCCCGCTTCCTGAAGTGCACCCTGCTGCCGTACGCGGCCCCCGGCGGCGTCGAGATCGGCACCGCCGTGGCACAGGAGGACCTGGCCCATCTGTCCCGCACCGCCCATCCCCTCCGCGACGAGAAACTCACCGAGTACATCGAGGCCTACGAGCTGCTGCTGGAGCGAGGCGTGAACCTGGAGAGCGGCTGGCGAGCCTGGACCCTGGGCATGGTCCCGAACCGGCACGCGCGGGAGGTGATGGGGGTACCGGTGACGGGCGGCTGAGGGCCCGGGGGCAGGAAGGAGCGGTGATCTGGTGGAACGGGTCCGGGGAGCGGTGTCGCGTTCGGGGGGCGTGCCCCGAGCCTGCGACGCGCTTGAGAACGCCGTACTGCTGCCAGGTGCGGCGCGGCGACCCCTGCCTCGGCGGATGCGATCCGATCCGGAGCGTCCGGAGCGAACGTGACAGACCGCCGTCGCCGTCGCCGTCGGCCCAGGGGTGGATCCTGGCCAGGACGGGACGAGGCCGGGGCAGCAGGCAGCAGGCAGCAGGACTCCGTGATACCCGGACGGTGTCACGGAGTCATGCCGTCAAGCCGTCGCCCCGGCACTCAGCCCTTCGCCGACGTCGCCTTCCCACTCGCCTCCGTCGCCGTCTCCTCGACGGAGGCGTCCGCGTCCGGCGACTCCTTGAAGTCGACCTTGCCCATGTGCTTGTTCATGGACTTCATCAGGCCCCAGACGGCCAGGGCCATCACCGCGAAGACGATGAAGCCGAGAATGCCGGGGGTGACCTTGTCCTTGTCCAGCTCCTCGGCGAGGGGAACGAGGTGTGTGACTGCCAGGCTTACGCTCATGCCTGGCATTGTCCCCCAGGCCTAGCGGATGCCCGCAAAGAGGTCGTCCTCGGGGAGCGAGGTGTCCACGAGGGACTTCGCGAGCTCGTACTCCTCGGTGGGCCAGACCTCCTTCTGGATCTCCATCGGAACCCGGAACCAGCCGCCGTCGGGGTCGATCTGCGTGGCGTGGGCGATGAGGGCCTTGTCACGGATCTCGTAGAAGTCGGCGCAGGGCACGTGCGTGGTCAGGGTGCGGTCCTTGTGCTCGGACTCGTCCCAGCGCTTGAGCCAGTCGCCGTACGGGGACTCCATGCCGCGCGCCACCAGGGCGTTGTGCAGCGCCTCGGTGCGAGGGCGGTTGAAGCCCTGGTTGTAGTACAGCTTCTGCGGCTCGTACACCGGGCCGTACTCGGCCTCGGGGTACTTCTCGGTGTCCGTCGCGCCCTCGAACGCCACCATCGAGATCTGGTGGGTCATGATGTGGTCGGGGTGCGGGTACCCGCCGTTCTCGTCGTAGGTGGTGATCACCTGGGGACGGAACGCACGGATCTTCCTGACGAGCTCACCTGCCGCCTTGTCGACGTCCTCCAGAGCGAAGCAGCCGTCCGGAAGGGGAGGGAGGGGGTCGCCCTCCGGGAGGCCGGAGTCGACGAAGCCGAGCCACTCCTGCCCGACGCCGAGAATCTCGCGTGCCTCGTCCATCTCCTTCTTGCGTACCTCGTGAATGTGCTCCTCGATGTACTTGTCGCCCTGCAGTTTCGGATTGAGGATGGAGCCGCGCTCCCCGCCCGTGCAGGTCACGACCAGCACGTCCACCCCCTCGGACACATACTTCGCCATGGTGGCCGCACCCTTGCTCGACTCGTCGTCGGGGTGTGCGTGCACGGCCATCAGTCGCAGCTGGTCAGTCAAGACTCATTCCCTCGTAACTCGGCGCCCGGCCTGAACTTCGGTGACTCGGCCCGGCGCGATCCGGAGAGTCCATACTGCCGTCCCGCTCGGACGCCCGTGTGGGGCGGCCGTCAGGCGCTGGGCGGGGGGCTTCTATAGTGACGGCATCGGGGGGCGGGATATTCCCGGTCCAGAGCGTGGACGCCCCTTACCGGGAGCACGCTCCCGGCCCTTTCGAGAGGACGACCATGACCACGGCGAGCACGCGGCTTCCCGAGGGCCGCTACGGCCGCTCCGCGGACGAGCGCGCCGACCGCAAGCTCAAGGTCATCGGCCGCGTCCTCGGCGCGGCCCTCCTCGTCCTCATCGGCTGGTTCGCCTACCACTATGTCGCCGGAAACAAGATCAGCGTCGAGATCTACACCTTCGATACCTCGGCGAACTCGGTGAAGGTGCACCTCAGGGGCGACAAGGACGCCGGCGTCGAGGGCTACTGCACCGTCCGCTCCCAGGCCGAGAACGGCGCCGAGGTCGGCCGCGCCGACTTCCGCTTCGCCGCCGGCACCACGGACATCGACAAGGTCGTCACTCTGAAGACGACCTCGCGCGGCACCACCGCCGAGCTCCTCGGCTGTCACGCGGGCTGAACCCGGGCCCCGAGGCCCCACCTGGCCCCCGGCTCTCCGAATCGACCCCCTGACCTGCGTCGACGTAATGCTTGTGGTTTATGTCCTCCCCCTCCCGCCGCTGAATTGTTAGGCTCGTGGTTTCGCCCACTCGTGAAGGAACATTCTTCTGGGTAGGGCGATGCTTTGTATTCCCAGTACCTACGAGGAGCACCTGTGACCCAGACCAGCGAGAACGTCACCTGGCTGACCCAGGCGGCGTACAACCAGCTCAGGGCCGAGCTGGAGCACCTGTCTGGTCCCGCGCGCACGGAGATCGCCGCCAAGATCGCGGCCGCGCGCGAGGAGGGCGACCTGCGCGAGAACGGCGGGTACCACGCGGCCAAGGAGGAGCAGGGCAAGCAGGAGCTCCGTGTGCGCCAGCTGACCCAGCTCCTGGAGAACGCCAAGGTCGGCGAGGCTCCCGCGTCGGCGGACGGCGCCGTGGCGCCCGGCATGGTCGTGACGATCGCCTTCGACGGCGACGAGGACGACACCGTGACCTTCCTGCTCGCCTCCCGTGAGTACGCCAGCTCCGACATCGAGACCTACTCGCCGCAGTCCCCGCTCGGCTCGGGCGTGACCGGCAAGAAGGTCGGCCAGGACGCGCAGTACGAGCTGCCGAACGGCAAGCTGGCCTCGGTGAAGATCCTCAAGGCCGTGCCCTACGAGAGCTGAACGCCTGCTCCCGCCCGACCCGTGGCCCCCGGCGCCCCTTCGGCGCCGGGGGCTTGGTCATGCCCGGGGCCGGTCGCCGCTCACGCCGACGCCGAGCGGTACTTCCGTACGGACAGGGTCCGGAACATGACGATGATGAGGACCGACCACATCAGCGAGGCCCACACCGGGTGCTGCATGGGCCAGGCGTCCGACGGCGACACCCCTGGGTTGCCGAACAGCTGGCGGCAGGCCTGGACGGTGGCGCTGAACGGGTTCCAGTCGGCGACATGCTGCAGCCAGGGCGTCATACGGCTGGAGTCCACGAACGCGTTCGAGATGAACGTGACCGGGAAGAGCCAGATCAGTCCGCCGGAGGTGGCCGCCTCGGGGGTGCGCACCGAGAGGCCGATGAGCGCGCCGACCCAGGTGAACGCGTACCCCAGCAGAAGCAGCAGGCCGAAGGCGCCGAGCACCTCGCCGAAGCTGGTGTGGGTGCGCCAGCCGACGAGCAGCGCGACCACGGCCAGCACGGCCAGGGTGAGCGCCGTCTGGACCAGGTCCGCGAGGGTCCGTCCGGTGAGCACGGCCCCGCGCGCCATGGGCAGCGAACGGAAGCGGTCGATGAGCCCCTTGTGCATGTCGTCGGCGATGCCCGCCCCGGCGCCGGCGGTGGCGAAGGTGACGGTCTGCGCGAAGATGCCGGCCATCAGGAACTCGCGGTAGACGGCGGGATCCGTGGTGCCGCCGACATTCATGGAGCCGCCGAAGACATAGCTGAACAGCACCACGAACATGACAGGCTGGATGAGCCCGAAGATCACCATTTCTGGAATTCGGGACATGCGAATCAGATTCCTCTTGGCGACGACCAGCGAGTCCCTGATGGACTGGGTGATCGGGTTGCCGGGCGGTACGACCCGCACGGAGCCGGTGACGATACTCACCTCGCACCCTCCTTCCGGTGGCCCCGCCCCTTGGCGTCGGCGGCCTCGCCGCGCTCCTCGGCCTCGGCCTCGGCCTTCGCCTCGGCGAGGTGTCCCGTCAGGGAGAGGAACACGTCGTCCAGGGTGGGGCGGCGCAGGCCGATGTCGTCGATCTCGATACCGCGGGTGTCCAGCTCGCGGATGACCTCGGCGAGGAGCTTGGCACCGCCGCTCACGGGCACGGTGAGCTGACGGGTGTGCTCCTCGACGGTGGTCTCGCCCTTGCCGAAGCCGGTCAGCACCTCGACGGCGGCCGGGATGTGCTCGCGCTCGTGCACGACGACCTCGACGCGCTCGCCGCCGGTGCGGGCCTTGAGCTGGTCGGAGGTGCCGCGGGCGATGACGCGGCCGTGGTCGACCACGGCGATGTCGTGCGCGAGGTGGTCGGCCTCTTCGAGGTACTGGGTGGTGAGCAGCAGGGTCGTACCGCCGGAGACCAGCTGCTTGATCACTTCCCACAGCTGTTGGCGGTTGCGCGGATCGAGTCCGGTGGTCGGCTCGTCCATGAACATCACCGGCGGCGACACCACCAGCGCGGCCGCCAGGTCGAGCCGGCGGCGCATACCGCCGGAGTACGTCCTGGCGGGCCGGTCGGCGGCGTCGGCGAGGTGGAACTGCTCCAGCAGCTCGCCGGCGCGCACCTTCGCGTCCTTGGCCCGCATCTGGTAGAGCTGGCCGACCATCTGCAGGTTCTCGCGGCCCGTCAGATACTCGTCGACCGCTGCGAACTGTCCGGAGAGGCCGACCGAGCGCCGCACGGCGTCCGGGTCCTTCAGCACGTCGATGCCGGCCACGACGGCCCTGCCACTGTCGGGCCGCAGCAGGGTGGTGAGGCATCGGACGGTGGTCGTCTTGCCCGCGCCGTTCGGCCCGAGCAGACCCAGGACGGTGCCCTCGGGGACGTCGAGGTCGACGCCGTCGAGGGCTCTTACATCACCGAAGGTCTTCACCAGGCCTTCGGCATGGATGGCGCCTGGCATGTGATTTCTCCACGTCTTCGGGGTTCCTTCGCAAAGCCTAGTTTTGTACGTTTTGTTCTGCGCGGTAGCGGCATGGGCCACAACACCGGGCGGGCAGCGGCCAGACCTTCCCGGTCGGCGCCACGAGACACACCATAACGCGATGTATCGCGTCTCTCAATGGACTTGCCCGAACGAGTGACGAACAGTTGACGGCGGACCGCCGACCTCAGTCGATGACGGTGTAACCCGCCTCGCGGAGGGCGTGGTTGACCTCGGCGCAGTGCGTCGGCCCCCTCGTCTCCAGGTGCAGTTCGACCTCCACCTCCGTGAGCCCGAGCCGGGGATCGGTCCGCACATGGCTCACGTCGAGGACGTTGGCGTCGACCCCTGACAACACCCCGAGCAGTGTGGCGAGGGCGCCGGGGCGGTCGGTCAGGCGGAGGCACACCTGCAGGTAGCGGCCACCGGCGGCCATGCCGTGGCGCAGGATGCGCTGCATCAGCAGCGGGTCGACGTTGCCGCCGGAGAGCACCGCGACGACCGGGCCCTCGAAGGACTTCGGGTCGCGCAGCAGGGCCGCGACGGGGCTGGCGCCTGCCGGTTCCACGACCAGCTTGGCCCGCTCCAGGCAGAGCAGCAGGGCGCTGGAGAGGTTGTACTCCGAGACCGTACGGACCTCGTCCACCAGTTCGGCGACGATCCCGAACGGCACGTCACCGGGCCGTCCGACCTTGATGCCGTCGGCCATCGTCGCCGGGTTCTCCACGGCCACGGGCAGCCCGGCGGCCAGCGAGGGCGGGTACGCGGCCGCACCCTCCGCCTGGACGCCGACGACGCGCACGTCCGGCCGCAGCGACTTCACCGCGACCGCGATACCCGCCGCGAGCCCGCCGCCGCCGATCCCGACGACGATCGTGCGCACCTCGGGACACTGTTCCAGGATCTCCAGGCCGACCGTGCCCTGACCTGCGATGACGTCATGATGGTCGAACGGGTGGATGAACACAGCGCCCGTCTCGGCCGCGTACTCCTGGGCGGCGGTCAGCGTCTCGTCGACCACCGTGCCGTGCAGGCGGACCTCGGCGCCGTACTCCTCGGTCGCGCTGATCTTCGGCAGCGGGGCGCCCTTCGGCATGAAGACCGTGGAGCGCACGCCGAGCAGCGAGGAGGCGAGGGCGACGCCCTGGGCGTGGTTGCCCGCGCTCGCGGCGACGACACCGGCGGCACGCTCCTCGGGCAGCAGGCCCGCGATACGGACGTACGCGCCGCGCAGCTTGAACGAGCCCGTCCGCTGGAGGTTCTCGCACTTGAAGTGCACCGGCGCGCCGACGAGCTGAGTGAGATGCCTGCTGCCCTCCATGGCGGTGACACGTGAAATGCCCGTAAGCATCTTCTGCGCGCCTCGCACGTCGTCGATCGTCACGCGCGGAAAGGAGTCAGCCGTGCTGTAGCTCATGACCACCAGTCTCGCAGTTCACAGGGGGCGAACGCGGGTGTGACCAAGGGGCGGGACCGGATTCAGCGGGGCCCGTACACCCCGCGCCCGCTCCGCGTACTCTGTCCCCCAACCCAGCGCCCCACGCACGAATTGAGCCTTTGGCCATGCCCACAACACCTGAAATGTCGATGGACATGACGACCGTCGGTGACAACGGTCTTCTCGACACGCTGCAGCACGAGGTCGCGGTGTTCGCACGCCGTGCCGAACAGACCCGGCTCGGCGGCGTCGGGCAGGTGCGCAACTCCATGGACCGTGCCGCGTACCTGCTGCTCAACCGCCTCGACAAGGAAGGTCCGATGGGCGTCAAGGCGCTCGCGGCGAGCATGGGGATCGACTCCTCGACGGTCACCCGTCAGGTGGCGCCGCTCGTGGACACCGGACTCGTCAAGCGCACCTCGCACCCGGAGGACGGCCGCGCGGTCGTGCTCCAGCTGTCGCCGCGCGGGCTGTCCCGCCTTGAGGAGGTACGTTCCTCCAGGCGCCAGCTGATGGCCGAACTCACCCAGGACTGGGCCCCCGAGGAGCGCGAGGCCTTCTGCTCGCTCCTCACCCGTTTCAACACGGCGCTCTCGACCCGCATGGCGGCGGCGCCGGAGGCACCGTCGCCCTCCTGACTCTTGACCGCGCCCCTGCTCCTGGCCTCATATGAGACCGGGCCCTCGTCGAAGACGGCGGACGCATCCGTGCGGCAGACCGATCCGTACGCGGCCGGGCCCCGTTCGCTCAGGGTCGGCCTCAGGCGGGAGGCGTGGTGCGAGATCGGCATGTGGCCCAAGGCGCCCGCCGGGCCAGGGAGTTCGAGGCGTTCGTCGCGGGTGCGGCGGGGCGGCTGCTGCAGACCGCCACCCTGCTCACGGCGGAGCAGCCGGACGACAACCCGCGCGCGCGACGGCTGCTGACCCATGCCCTCGCCCACACGTACGCCACCTGGGACCGGCTGCGCGGCGAGGACCCGTACGACCGGACCCGGCAGCAGCTGGCCGTCCGTTTCGCGCGCGGGGCCTGGCACCACCACGGCCTCTTCCGCCCCGCGCCCGGCGGCGCCCTGGCCGTCCTCAGCCCGCAGGAGCGGCTGATCCTCGTCCTGCGGCTCTACGAGGGGGTCGCCGAGGAACAGGCGGCGGCGCTGCTCGGGCTGCCCGTCGAACGCGTGACGACGATCTGTCTGCGCGCGATGACGACGGTCCTGCATCCCCCGCGCAGGGCGGCCCCCGAGAAGGTGGTGGAGGTGGCGCCGTCATGAGTCTGCGAAACCGCGAGGCGGCCGTACGGCAGATCCTGGAGCGCCGGCCGGCGCAGGTGCCGCCCGACCTGTGCGCGGCGGCGGTGCGGCGCGGCGGGCGCATGCTGCGGCGTCGGACGGCGGCCCGCCATCTGATGTGGCTGGTGCTGGCGGCCGCCGTGGTCGCGTTCCTGGTGTGGGCGTCGATGACCCGCCCCTGGGTGGAGCCGCCGTCGCGGACGACCCCACCGATGACGGGCTGGTGAGCGCCCGGGGCCGGGTCTAGCCCAAGGCCTGCTGGAGGTCCCCCAGGAGGTCGTCGACGTTCTCGATGCCCACGGAGAGGCGTACGAGGTCGGCGGGTACCTCAAGGGCCGAACCGGCCACCGAGGCGTGCGTCATGCGTCCCGGGTGCTCGATCAGGGACTCGACGCCGCCCAGGGACTCGCCCAGGGTGAACACCTTGGCGCGGTTGCAGACCTCGACGGCCGCCTCCTCACCGCCCGTGACCCGGAACGACACCATGCCGCCGAACGCCTTCATCTGCTTGGCGGCGACCTCGTGCCCGGGGTGCTCGGGCAGCCCCGGGTAGAGCACGCTCGACACGCGCGCGTGCCGGGTGAGCATGTCGGCGACCTTGGTGGCGTTCTCGCTGTGGCGATCCATCCGGACGGCGAGCGTCTTGGTGCCGCGCAGCACCAGCCAGGAGTCGAAGGGCCCGGCGACCGCGCCCATCGCGTTCTGGTGGTAGGCCAGTTCCTCGCCGAGCTCCTGGTCGCCGACGATCAGGGCGCCGCCGACGACGTCCGAGTGGCCGCCCATGTACTTGGTGAGCGAGTGGACGACGACGTCCGCGCCGAGCGCCAGCGGCTGCTGGAGGTAGGGGGTGGCGAAGGTGTTGTCGACGACCAGCTTCGCGCCGGCCTCACGGGCGATCTGGGCGACGGCCGGGATGTCCGTGATCCCGAGCAGCGGGTTGGAGGGGGTCTCCACCCAGATGACCTTCGTCCTGGGCGTGAGGGCCGCCCGTACGGCCGTGGGGTCGCTGGTGTCGGCCACCGACCAGTCCACGCCCCACCGGGAGACGACCTTCGCGAAGAGACGGAACGTGCCGCCGTAGGCGTCGTTGGGGATGACCACGTGGTCGCCGGGGCTGAGCAGCGTGCGCAGCAGGCAGTCCTCGGCGGCCAGTCCGGACGCGAACGCCAGGCCGCGGCGGCCGCCCTCCAGGGCGGCGAGGTTCTCCTCCAGCGCGGTGCGGGTGGGGTTGGCGCTGCGGCTGTACTCGTAACCGCCGCGCAGGCCTCCTACGCCGTCCTGCTTGTAGGTCGAGACCTGGTAGATCGGCGGGACGACCGCGCCGGTGAGGGGATCCGCGGTGTTGCCCGCGTGGATCGCGAGGGTCTCGAAGTGTTGGCTGGTGTGGCTGTCGCTCATGGTTGTCGAGCCTAAGCGCTCGGCGGGGTGCGGGGCGCATTCCGGGGTGAGGGCCCGTGTGGGTCCGGCGGCTGCGGGTTCGTCCTGGCTGGTCGCGCCCGCGCGGCGGAGCCGCACATGTCACAGCCCAGCGCCCCGCACGGCGCCCCCGCCCCCGTGCGCCGTCCGGAGTTATCCACAGGACACCGGTCGGGTTGGGCAATTGTCGGCCGCGTCTGGAACCCTTGTCGTATGGAGATTCTCTGGGTCCTGATGGCGATGCTCATGATCGGCTTTGTGGCGTGGCCGATTCTGGCGCGTCGCAGGGCCGGTATTCAGCAGGTGGAGGCGGGGCATCCGGACGCAGCGGACCCGGAGAACTACGGGTTCGTGCGGCAGGAGCTGCTGGACGTGCGGATGCCGGGGCCCGACCAGGACCTGCTGGACGTGCTGGACGTGGTGCAGCGTTCCCAGGACTACCGGGCGGCGAAGCAGCTGCTGGCCGGCACGGAGGCGGCCGGCGAGGTCCGGTGGCAGCGGGTACAGGCGTTCGCGGGTGCGGCGGCGCTGGAGCTGGCGCAGCGGCCCGGCGGGGTGGGCGAGACGCCGGGCGGGCAGTGGCTGCGGGTGTGGCGCGCGGAGGCGCCCAAGGACGCGGGCGGCGCGGCGGTGCACGCGGAGTTCCTGGTGCAGCAGGCGTGGCGGACGTCGACGCCGGGCACGGACGACTTCCGGATCATCATGGAGGAGGCCAGATCGGCGTGCGGCGACGCGGCACTGCTGGCCCCCGGTGACCCGATCCCGTACATCGTCGAGCTGTCGGTGGCGCGCGGGCTGGCGTACTCCCGTGAGGAGTTCGAGCAGCTCTGGCTGAAGATCCTCGACCGGGCCCCGGAGCACATGGGCGCCCACTTCGCGGCCCTGCACTACTGGTGCGAGAAGTGGCACGGCTCGCGGGAGCTGGCGTACTCCTTCGCCGAGGCGGCGGCGGCCCGCGCCCCGCGGGGGTCGCTCCTCGCGGCCATGCCTCTCTTCGCGGTCTTCGAGCACCTGCCCGAGGTGAACCTGGTGCAGGGCTTCTACGAGAGCGAGGTCGTCACCAAGGCGATCCACGGCGCCCTGTTCGCGGTGCACGCGGCGCGGCCGGACGACCCGATGCTGGCCCATGTCCGCCATCTGCTGATCTTCTTCCTGGTCCGCTCCGAGCGCTGGTCCGAGGCCATGGACCAGCTCGTGCACGCCGACGGCCACGTAGGCGCCCTCCCCTGGACGCTCACCTCCGACCCGGCAGCGGACTACGCGCTGTACCGGGCCCTGGCGGTGGCGGGCTACGAGGCGAACGGGGGGAGTCCGGCGACGCTGCTGCGCTGACGGGGACGGGAAGGGGCGAAGGCCCCTCAGAGGGGGGCGGGGAACGGCGCGACCAGCCACGTCGCCCCCGCAGCCGCCACCCCCGCACCACGCCCCCACCCCATGAGGCGCCGGCCCTCAGTAAGCCCTTGCGACCCCGCACACCCGTGCGAAATACTCCACCCCTCACACCTTTCGGTCATGGACACGCCCCAAGCCGTCCAGTTTGACCTCCTTCGCCATTTAAGTGATCGTTCGCGATCTTTCCCGTGGGGGGAACTCTGCCCAATGGGCGCGACCCTGCGCGCACTGCGCGCCCTGGTACTGCTCGCCGGCTTCTATCTGCTCGGCGTGATCCTGCTGGCAGCGCTCGCCGGCGCCGATTACCTGCTCTACCTGTACGCGCCGTCCAGCCTCTCCGCCAAGCTGTACGTGGTCTCCGTACTGCTGGCGATCCCGCTGGTCCGCGGTCTGTTCATGCTGCGGACGCCGAAGGGCGAGGATCTGCCGGGCCTGCCGGTGACGGAGGCCGACGAGCCCGAACTGTGGCGCACCGTACGGGAACTGGCCGACGCGGTCGGCACCCGGGTGCCCTCCCGGATCATCCTGACGGCCGACCTCAACGCCGCCGTCAGCGAGGACGCCCGGCTGCTCGGTCTGCTGGCCGGTCCACGCCACCTCTACCTCGGCGTACCACTGCTGCAGGGCCTGACCGAGGCTCAGTTGCGCGCGGTCCTCGCCCATGAGCTGGGGCACTACTCGAACGCCGACACCCGGCTCGCCGCGATCACCGTGCGCGGCCGGGCCCAGGTGCTGCGCACCATCGGGCACTTCGAGGAGCGGGCCGACAGGTCCGCCGGTCGTGAGCGGGCCCGGCTGGAGAAGAAGAACGCCAAGGCCGTGGCCAAGGGGAAGAAGGCCAAGGAGATCGACACGACGGGCGCGGGCATCACGTACCGCGCGATGGCGTGGATCTACATCGGCTACGCCAAGTTGTACATCCGCGCCACGCTCGCGAGTTCGCGCCGCCAGGAGTACGCCGCCGACGCCGCGGCCGCCCGGATAGCCGGCCGCGACGCCACCGCGTCGGCGCTGCGCGAGATACAGGCACTCGACGCCGCGTTCGGCTTCTACATGAACAGCTACGCCACGCTCGGATCCGAGGCCCGGCTGCTGCCGCCGCGCGGCGAGTTCTTCGGCGGCTACGGACGGATGCTCTCCGCCCGCCAGCTCGAACTGGTCGGTCTGCGCACCGAGTTGCCGACCGAGCCGACGTCGCCGTACGACTCGCACCCGCCCATCGCCGACCGCGTCGAGCAGATCGAGGCACTGCCCGCCGACGGCCGCACGGACGAGGCCAGGGGCGCGGCGCTCGGTCTGCTCACCGACCCGGACCGGAGCCTGGCGGCGCTGGAGGACGCGGTCCTCGCCGAGGACGTGCTGCGGTTCCGGCGCACCGGCGACTGGCAGGAACTGCTCGACGGCTCGATGGCCGCGAACTTCGCCTCCCTCGACACCGCGCTGCACCGGGCGCTCGCGATGTACACCAAGGACCACCCGTCCCTGCCCGCGCTGCTCAAGGTGATCGACGACGGTCAGCTGTGGCAGCTGGCGCGGCGGCTGCCGCTGTCGGACCAGGCGGCCGAGGCGCAGGGCCGGGCCTTTCGCGAGTTCGTGCGGCCCGCGCTGGCGGACGCGCTGCAGGGCATGGTGCTGGCCGAGCTGAGCGCCCACTCCCGGCTGCGCTGGGAGTTCTCCTGGTCGGAGCCGGCCGCGGTGCGGCTGCCGCCCGCGCCGGACGGTACGGAGACCGACCTCGGCGCCGTGATCTCCGCGGCGGTCGCCGACCACCCCGACACGGGCCCGCTGCGCACGCTGCTGCCCGCGCCCCAAGGCCCCGCGAACCGAGAAACGGACGCACCGCGATGACCGTACTGGTATGGGTACTGGCCGTCCTGGCGGTACCGACCCTGCTCTTCGGCCTCTGGATGGCCTGGGTCTTCCTCAAGGAGTTCTTCTCTCCCAGTTCCGACGTCGACCCGGACGTCGCCGAGGCGATGGGGCTGCTGCCCGCGGAGCGGCAGAACACCAGACTCCCGGGCCCGCTCCCGGCCGCCCAGGAGTCGGCGCTCGCCGCCGTACGCGGCGGCGACTGGAAAGCAGCGGCCAAGATGATGCACGACACAGGCCGGGACTGGGAACGCCGCTCCTCTGCCGCGT
Source organism: Streptomyces europaeiscabiei (assembly GCF_036346855.1). Lineage (NCBI taxonomy): Bacteria > Bacillati > Actinomycetota > Actinomycetes > Kitasatosporales > Streptomycetaceae > Streptomyces > Streptomyces europaeiscabiei. Next base: position 6,698,047 of record NZ_CP107841.1, on the reverse strand, counting down.
ATCTGCTGGCCGAGATCGCGGCCAAGGAGGACGACTGGCTGCTCGCCTGGGAGGCGGACCGTCCCGACGACCCGGACGCGGCCGTCGTACGGGCCCGCAGCACCGTGATCCTGGCCTGGGACCTGCGCGGCGGGAAGAAGGCCAAGTACACGACCGGTGAGCAGTTCGGCGGCTTCCACCGGATGCTGGAACGTTCCCGCGAGGAGATCGGCCGGGCGGCGGTGCTCAACCCCGACGACCCGACGCCGTACATCACCGAGATCTGGGTCGCGCTCGGGCTCGGCTACCCGAACTCCCAGATGGACAAGCTGTGGTCGGAGATCACCGCCAGGGCCCCGCACCACTACGAGGCCCACTTCTCGGCGCTGCAGTACTGGTGTGCGAAGTGGAGGGGTTCGGAGAAACTGGCGAAGGAGTTCGCCGAGCGCGCGGCCGCTCGGGCACCGCTGGGCAGCCTGCTCACCGCGTTCCCGCTCATCGCGCACTTCGAGCACGACACCTCGGACGACAACAGCGTCGACCGTACGCCGAGGATGATCGGCCGCGTGGACGCCGGTCTCGCGGACGCCGCCTCGGCCGACCCGACCCACCCCCGCCTCCCCGAACTGCGGCACCTTCTCGCGTACTACCTCTCGCTCCAGGACCGCGACGACGCAGCGCTCGAACAGTTCAGGCTGGTCGACGGGTACGTCAACGCCCTGCCATGGCGCTATCAGGGCGGCGGCGAGGCGATGGCCGCGCTCTACTGCCGTATCCGGAACTCGTCGGCGCAGGCGGTGGCGGCGGCGTCCCCGACGGACTGAACGGACGGTACGCCGAACCGAGCCCGAGCGGATGCGGGACCGAACGCGGACGGTACCTGGAACGTTCGCGTTCCGGCTGCCCACTCCCGAAGGCCGAACAGGCTCTGCATGGCCGCCGGGCTCTGCATGGCCGCCGGGCTCTGCGTGGCCGCGCCGAGCCGTCGTTCACCTGCTCGACCGCCGCACCGTCCTCAGCACTCCGCTCGGCACCGCCGTCCCTGGATGCCAGGCACAGTCCGGCTGCGGAGCCTCCGCCTTCCGCCGGGCCGTCTCGCCGGTCAGCCCTCCGCGCGGGCGGGCAGCCGCCATCCCGGGCGCGGGAAGTGGCAGGTGTAGCCGTCCGGGTAGCGCTGCAGGTAGTCCTGATGCTCGGGTTCGGCCTCCCAGAAGGGGCCGACCGGCTCGACCTCGGTGACGACCTTGCCCGGCCACAGTGCGGAGGCGTCCACGTCCGCGATCGTGTCCTCGGCGATCCGCTTCTGCTCGTCATCCACGTAGTAGATCGCGGAGCGATAGCTGAGGCCGATGTCGTTGCCCTGGCGGTTCTTGGTGCTCGGGTCGTGGATCTGGAAGAAGAACTCCAGGATCGCGCGGAAGTCGGTCCTCTCGGGGTCGAAAAGGATCTCAATGCCCTCCGCGTGCGTGCCGTGGTTGCGATACGTCGCGTTCGGCACGTCACCCCCGGTGTATCCGACCCGGGTCGCCATCACCCCCGGGAGCCGGCGGATCAGGTCCTGCATCCCCCAGAAACACCCGCCCGCCAGCACGGCCCTCTGCGTCTGCGCAGCCATTGCGGCCCTCCCATACGTGTCAGCTCGGCGGCTCGGCGTACTCGGCTCGCACACCATCGCCATCCGATGCCCACCGACCTCAACGCGCGAGGGCTCCAGGCGATTCCATGCCCGCCCAGCCGGCCCTCGCGGTCGCCGACGACCAGGCACCGCGAGGAGCACGTCGACGGAGATACGGGCGTACGGGGCAACCGGGATGACACCCGCTCTCGGTCGCGTGCCCGGCCGGGTCACCTGACGGTGAAGTCGGCCGCCTCGGTGTCCAGGATCGTGGTGCCGTCCTTGGCGGTGGCCAGGACAGCGACGTGCCAGGCACCGCGCGGGGAGGACTCGGCGTCGGAACCGGTGACCTTGACGCGGTACGTGCAGTGCACGGTGTCCTTCCCGGAGGGCTTGCAGACGGCCGACTCCACGTGGGTCATGTCCTTGGCGGTCAGCTCGTTCTTGGCGAGGAACGAGCTCTGCGCCCATGCCAGCACCTTCACGCTCTTGACACCGGAGGACGCCGTGACGTCGGTCTCGAAGGTGAAGGAGCCGTCGCGGTCGCCGTCGGGAGCGGTGTAGCGGGCGGTGCTGTGCGCCAGCGCCAAGGGCTGGTCTCCGGCGTAGGCAAGAGTGAGGGCACCGGCGCCGCCGAGGACAACGACACCGGCGGCCACGGACAGAGCGATACGTCGGGACATGAGGAGTCTCCGTAAGAGTCTGAGCTGGATCGGGCCGGCGCTCTCGACTGCGCCGCTTCACCGATACTCGCCGGACAGGGGCCTGCCGGGCATGAGCGCGCATACTCAACTCGACCTGAGTAGAACCGTGTTGCCGCCCACGGGCACATGGCAGCAAAGGCTCGGCGGGACGGGGGGTCCTGCCCGATCGGCGAGGCGAGGGCCGGGGGCAAGGGCTGAGGAGCGAGAGCAGAGGGGTCAGGGACTGAGGGCTCCCGCCACGAGGTTCGCCCTCACCGCCCGTGGCCGCCCCCGTTCGGTTCGAACCCCGCCAGCATCTGTTCCAGCGCCGCCTGGTCCGGGCCGGTGAAGGGTGGGGCGTCCGGGGCGGTGGTGAGGGTGTCGAGGAGGGAGCCGGTGATGCCGGTGGCCGGGGGGAGGTGGGTGGAGAGGACGAGGTCGGGCTTGCGGTCCTTGAGGGGGTGGAAGGTCGCCAGGTATTTGTCCATGTCGACCGTCCTGACCCAGGGGCTGTCCACCGTGGCCCACAGGAGTTGGGCGGTACGCAGGTCGTCGATGGGCACGTCGCGGACGTCGTCGGCCTGGGCGAGCTCGGCCGTGGGCAGAGGCGCGCCGAAGCAGTCGGAGCTGAAGCAGACGCCGGAGTGGTCGTCGAAGAAGCCGACGGTGGCGGGGTTGTCGAACAGCGGCGGGCGGAAGCCGGTGAGGGTGCGGTCGCCGATGTCCATCGTCTCGCCGGGGTTGAGGAGATAACAGCGGTCCAGGGGCAGCGGGCGTTCGCAGGAGAGGATGCCCGCTGCGACGAAGGTCGTCACGACGCGTGCCTCGGGCGCCGCCGCCAGCAGGTCGAAGATGCCGCCCGTGTGGTCGCGGTCGGGGTGGGTGAGCCAGATCCAGCGCACGTCCGCCGGGTCCAGCACCGTGCTGAGCGTCTCGACGAAGTTCCGGTCGGGCAGGCCCAGGCCGGTGTCGACCACCACCGGCTGGGCGGCCAGCAGCACGAAGGCGTTCACCGGGATGTGTCCGATCCCCGGGACCTCCAGGCTGTCGGCCAGAACGCTGATGTCCGGGCGGACCCTGTGGACCGTGCCCGGTCGGGTTTTCTGCAGGGGCATGTCGCTCACACCTCGGAACCCCCCTGGTGGTGATCGCGCCGCGACCGCCTGCCTCTCCCCCGTCCATCATCCGGCTGTCCCGCCGCCCCCGCATCCGGGCGGTCGTCGTCGCGGCCTGCGCGGACACTCGTGCCCCCACCGGAACCGGGTTCCGGTGGGGGCACTGACGTCGCTGGACCGGGGCCGTAGCCGTAGCCGGGGCCGTATGTGTTGTGGTTGCTGGGGCGGGCCCGTGGCGAGCGCTGATTTTCTCGCCCCGCCGCCCCTACCGGTCCCGTCCCGTCCCGTTCTCAGGGGCGGTGCCCCTTCCACCCCCGAGTGCGGGTGGGTGGGGGTTGCTCGCGCCCTGCAGGGCCTCTGGCCCTTTCAAGGGACGCGGGGAACGGCTCGGTCGGCCTCGGTCAGATCGTCGACGTGTCGATCACGAACCGGTAGCGGACGTCGCTCGCCAGCACCCGCTCGTACGCCTCGTTGATCTGGTCCGCGCGGATCAGTTCGATCTCGGAGCCGAGGCCGTGCTCGGCGCAGAAGTCGAGCATCTCCTGGGTCTCCTGGATGCCGCCGATGCCGGAGCCCGCGAGGGTCTTGCGGCCGGCGATGACCGAGAAGAGGTTGAGGGCGACGGGCTCCTCGGGGGCGCCGACGTTCACGAAGGCGCCGTCGGTCTTCAGGAGGGACAGGTACGCGTCGAGGTTGAGGGGGGCCGAGACCGTCGACAGGATGAGGTCGAACGTGCCCGCCAGCTCCTTGAACGTCGCCTCGTCGCTGGTCGCGTAGTAGTGGTCGGCGCCCAGCTTCAGACCGTCGTCCTTCTTGCGCAGGGACTGCGACAGCACGGTCACCTCGGCGCCGAGCGCGTGCGCGAGCTTGACGCCCATGTGGCCGAGGCCGCCGAGACCGACGACGGCGACCTTCTTGCCGGGGCCGGCGTTCCAGTGCCTGAGCGGGGAGTACGTGGTGATACCGGCGCACAGCAGGGGCGCGGCCTCGTCGAGGGCGATGCCGTCGGGGATGCGCAGGGTGAAGGCCTCGTCGACGACGACCTTCTCCGCGTAACCGCCGTAGGTGGGCTCGCCGTCCTTGCCGATGCCGTTGTACGTCTGGACGTTGCCCTTGAGGCAGTACTGCTCCAGACCGGCCTCACAGTTCTCGCACTCGCGGCAGGAGTCGACCATGCAGCCGACGCCCACCTTGTCGCCGACGGCGAACTTGGTGACTCCGGAACCGACCGCCTCGACGACACCGGCGATCTCGTGGCCCGGGACCATCGGGAAGATCGCCTCGCCCCAGCCCTCGCGGGCCTGGTGGATGTCCGAATGGCAGATACCGGCGTACTTGATGTCGATCAGAACATCGAACTCACCGACCTCGCGGCGCTCGATGGTGGTGCGCTCCAGCGGAGCCTTGGCGGCGGGAGCCGCATAGGCGGCAACAGTGGTGGTCATGCCGGGATTCTCCTGATCGTCGTCCCGCATCCGGCCTGCCTTCCGGCCGGGTGCGTCTACCAGCCTGCCCGAAGTCCCAGGGTTCACCCAGGTCACGGCTTTGCGTACGTCCGCTGGTCCTACCACTGGCGGGGTCAGGCTCCCGGGCGTACGACCGTGAATACTTGCCGTATGGACGAACAGCCCGAAACAGCGCAGGTGCCGCCCCTCGGCGAGGCCGGAGCCGCCGGTGCGCTGGACCGGCGTGCCGAGCTCAGCGAGTTCCTGCGCACCCGGCGGGCACGGCTGAAGCCGGAGGACGTGGGGCTGCCGACGTTCGGGCGGCACCGGCGGGTTCCCGGGCTGCGCCGGGAGGAGCTGGCGCAGCTCGCGGGTGTGTCGGTGGCCTACTACACACGGCTGGAACAGGGCAACGGGCGCAATGTGTCGGCGGAGGTGCTCGACGCCATCGCGCGCGCCCTCCGGCTGAACGACGCCGAACACGCCCACCTCACCCATCTCGCGAAGCCGAAGGCGCACAAGAAGAAGCGGTCGGCCCGTCCCCAGCAGGTGCGAAGCGCCCTGCGGCAGCTGGTCGACACCCTGGACGGCATCCCCGCGTACGTCACCGGCCGGCGCTCGGACATCCTCGTCTGGAACCGGATGGCGGCGGCGGTGTTCGGGGACTGGTCGGAGCTGCCGGCACAGGAGCGGAACTGGGCGCGGATGGTGTTCCTACGGCCCGACTACCGTGATCTGTACGTCGACTGGGACCAGAAGGCGGCCGACATGGTCAGCTATCTGCGGATGGACGCGGGCTGTCATCCGGACGATCCGCTGCTGTCGGCGCTGGTGGGCGAGTTGTCGGTGAAGAGCGAGGAGTTCCGGCGGCTGTGGGCGACGCACGACGTGAAGGAGAAGAGCCACGGGCTGAAGCGCATGTGCCACCCGCTGGTCGGTGACCTCACCCTCTCCTTCGAGACGTTCAGCCTGCCCGACGACCACGAGCAGAACCTGATCACCTACCACGCCGAACCGGGCTCCCCCTCCGCCGACGCCCTCCGTCTCCTGGCCAGCTGGGGCACGGACGCGACCCGCGCGCCGTCGGTGCGGCCGTAGGCGAAACGGCCCGCAGGAGGGGCGGCACCCCCGGCGGGCCGTCGCGGTCACGGACGTACGGCGGACCTCAGGACACAAGGCCCGGCACAAGGTCCGGCACAACGCCTGGTACGACGCCCGGCACAACGCCTGGTACGACTCCGGTGCGACGCCTGGTACGACTCCGGTGCGACTGTCTCGACTCACCTGCCGAAGTACGCGTCCCGGATCGTCACCGTCGACCTGTTCCCCTTCTTGTCGGTCACCTCGGCACGCAGCGACACGCTCTTTCCCGCCGCCGGAGTCCCGTACGTGAAGCTGCCCTTCTTCACGGCGACCTCGGTCCACTTCTTGCCGTCGCCCGACACGTACACGGACAGCGACCTGAGGTTCCTGCCGGCGGCCGCGCCCTGCACGGTGACGCGGACGGTGGCCTTCCGGCCCGCCGGGGCCGTGCTGTCGAGGCCCAGGAACGGGGCGCCGAAGCGGACCGTGGAGACCGGCAGTTTCGTGTCGCGCGCGGTCTTCCTCGACTTGAAGGTCCAGCTCGCGTCGATCCTGGACGAGGCCCCGGCCAGGTCGGCGGCCCGGGAGATGGACGTCGTCAGACGGTAGGTGGCGAGGCCCGCCGGGACCTTGAACTGGCCCGATCCGTCCAGCGCGTCCTCGCCCGAGGCGAACTTCTCGCCGTCGCGGTACAGGGTGGTCGTGACCTTCTCGTAGAAGGAAGCCCCGGCGTGCCCCCGGCCGTCGGCGAACATCGGCAGCAGGCCGTACAGGTAGGCGCCGTCACGCCGGATGCCGTGGAGCCCGGCGATCCGCGGACCGAAGACTCCGACGTTGAAGGTCTGTGCGTACGTCCTGCCCGCCTTGAGGATCCGGCTGTCGCCGGTCGTGTAGTACGCGTCCAGGACCGGGAAACCCTGCTCGTCCTGCGCACCGTACTGCTCGAAGTCGAGGGTCCACTTCACCCCGTTCGCGGCGGACAGATACAGCGTGCGCTTGCCGGGCAGCGGCTGCGGGACGCCCACGGCGGGTGAGCCGGAACTGCCGGGGAGCTGGGCCCAGGCGAGGACCGCGCCCGTCTTGCCGGTGCTGGAGGCGCCGAGGCCGGTCTTCACGGTGGCCAGTTCGCCCTGCTTCCAGCGCTTGGTGTAGCCGGTGGCGAGCTTCTCGACCTCGCCTCCGTCAGCGGCGGCGTACTGCGCGGTGTCGCCCAGGGTCCACTGGCCGGCCCAGCTCTGGGTGAGCCTGCCGCCGGTGGTCTTCGGGCCGAGGTGCGCGGTACGGAACCCTTCGTAGGTGTCGAGCAGCCAGCCGAAGGAGTAGCGGTTCCCGCCCACCGTCAGGGCGAACTCCGGTGCCGCGAGGGCCGGTTCGGCGGCGGTGTCGGGCACGGCGATGTCCACCGGTCTCGTCCTGCGGGCGTCGAGCGTGAGGGAGATCTTCCTGTCGACGGTGAGTGTCGGCCGGGACAGCCAGTCCGTGCCCTTGCTGTGGTCCTCCGGGTCCACCACGATCCCGGCGTTGAAGATGTAGGTCCCCTCCGGCACCCGCAGCTCGACCGTGCCGTCCTTGTCGTACGGCGTGAACCACTCGTCCCGGGCGAGCCCGGAGATCCCGGTCAGGTCGAGCATGTGGTGCACGGCCGGCCTGCCGTCCCGGTCGACCATCCTGAGCGTGACGTCGTACGACTCCTCCTCGCGCTGCACGGCCGCCGCCGTGCGTACGCCCTGGCCGCCGCCGGTGGCGGTGACGTACGCGGAGTAGGCGCCGTTGAGGTTCCCGCCGAGCCTGGTGCGCACGATCAGGCCGACGGTGGCTCTGCCACCCGCCGGCACGGTGACCTTCTTGGCGCCGAGCTCGAAGAAACCCGCCGGGGCGGGCTTGCCCTTGGGATTGATGCCGGTCACCGCAAGGTCGAGGGTGACGGCCTTGGTGCCGACGTTGTTGTAGGTGAGCTTCCTGGTCACCGGCTTGTCGTCGGTGTGCGGCCACTCCTGGACGCCGAAGTCGACCGAGACGGGGTCGGCGACGACCGTCTGCCTGATCGCCCTGTCGACGCGGATACGGCCCGCACCCTGCTCGAACGGTGTGTACATGCCGCCCTTGGCGGACGCGACGAGGGCGGCCTTCAGCTCGGCGTACATCCACTTCGGGTGCTGTTGCTTGAGGAGGGCGGCGGCGCCCGCGACATGCGGGGTCGCCATCGACGTGCCGGAGATCGTCAGATAACCCTCGGGTTTCTGGCCGACCTCGCGCTCGATGACGCTGCCCGGAGCCGCGGCGGCGGTGACGGCGACACCGGGCGCGGTCACGTCGGGCTTGATCTGGCCGTCCATGCCGGGGCCCCGGCTGGAGAACGAGGCGAGCCTGTCCTTGCCGTCGACCGCGCCGACGGTGAGCGCGGCGGCCGCGCTGCCCGGCGAGCCGACGGTCCGCTCGCCCCAGTCGCCCTCGTTGCCGGCCGCGACCGCGAAGAGGATGCCCTTCTCGGCGGAGAGCTTGTTGATCTCCGCCTCCATCGGGTCGACCTCGGGGGTGTCGCCGCCGCCCAGGCTGAGGTTCACCACGTCGGCGCCCTGCTCGGCGGCCCACTCCATGCCCGCGATGATGCCCGAGTCGTCGCCGTAGCCCTCGTCGCTCAGCACCTTGCCGTTGAGCAGCTTGGCGCCGGGCGCGACGCCCTTGTACCTGCCCTTGGACCGGGCCCCGGTGCCCGCCGCGATGGAGGCGACATGGGTGCCGTGGCCGAACTTGTCCGTGGTGTCGGGCGAGGTGGAGAAGTTCTTTTCGGCGATCACCTGGTCCTTGAGGTCCGGGTGGGTCGCGTCGACGCCCGTGTCCAGTACGGCGATGGTGACGCCCTTGCCGTCGAAGCCGGCCTTCCAGGCCTTCGGGGCGCCTATCTGCGCGACGGACCTGTCGAGGCTGACCTTGCGGACGCCGTCCAGCCAGATGTGGGCCACCCCGGTGGCGGTGGTGCCGTCGGCGTCGGTCACCGCCTGCCACAGCGCTGCGGCGTCGTCCCCGGGGGTGAGCAGCGCGTCGGCGTTCAGGGTCCTCAGGGTGCGGCGGACCTTGGTGTCGCCCGCGTCCCGTACGTCGGCCCGGGCGTCGGCGGCGGTTCCCGCGTAGCCGACGATCACCTTCAGGCCCTGCTTCTGGGAGGTGCGGATCGCCGACCTGTTCAGCACGGTGACGTCGAAGAGCCGCTTGTCGACCCGACCGGCGGAGATGAGCCGGGCAGCGTCGGCCGGTATGACAAAGGTGTGGCCGTCGACCTCACGGAGCTGCACCGGGACGTCCTCACGCCCCTTCGCCCGTTCCAGACCGAGTACGTGGCCTTCGGCGTCGACGAGGACGCGGTCACCGGTGACGAGGGTGATGCGGTGCCTCGCCCTGACGCCGGCACCGCTGCCGGCCGCAAGGCCCTTGAGGTCCGCCACGGTCGAGCCAGTGGTGCCGGTGGTGCCGGTAGTGCTGGTAGTGCTGGTAGTGCTGGTAGTGCTGGTGGTGACGGTAGTGCTGGTGGTGACGGTCACGCGCCCCGATATCGCGGACGCCGGGCCGGTCGGTCCCGCCGTCAGTGTCACGGCGGACACCATGGCGATCGTGGCCCTGCACACGCTTCCCGCATGTCTGCGCAACTCTCCCCCTTGATCCGACCGAGGGACCTTCCGCACACATAAGCGTCAATTTCCCCCGGTCTCCGCAGTATGACCGGGGGTCAACTCGTGTCACATACCTCGCGACTGGGCGCAAAGCGGCGAACTCCGGACCACGCGCGACCCGCACGCGCCCCGGACTCCACACCAACGCGCCCCGCCCCATGGGGACCGCACGCCCTGAGTGCCGACACCTCGCGCGCGCCGACACCTCGCGCGCCGGCACCCGCGCGCGCCGACACCTTGGCCGCTCACGCCCCGGCGTTCTCCTTCACCGTGATCCGCCCCTTGCGGATCGTCGCGACCCGAGGGGCCTTCTTCGCCAGCGTCGAGTCATGCGTGACCATGATGAAAGTGAGCCCGTGCTCCTTCCAGAGGGCCTCCAGGACCTCCATGATCTCGTCGCGCATGGACTCGTCGAGGTTGCCGGTGGGCTCGTCCGCGAGCAGCACCTTCGGCCGCTTCACCAACGCGCGGGCGATCGCGACGCGTTGCTGCTGACCGCCCGACAGCTCGGCCGGCAGATGCCCCAGCCGCTCCCCCAGCCCCACCGACTCCAACGCCTCGGCGGCCCGCTGCCGCCGCTCCTTCGCCTTCACCCCGAGCGGCACGAGAGCCGTCTCGACGTTCTCCTGCGCGGTCAGCGTCGGGATCAGGTTGAAGCTCTGGAACACGAACCCGATGTTCTCGCTCCGCACCTTCGTGAGCTTGCCCTCGGACAGTCTCGCCAGATCGGTGCCGTCGAGCTCGATGCTCCCGTCGGAGGGCTTGTCCAACCCTCCGAGCATCTGCAGCAGGGTGGACTTCCCGCCCCCGGTAGGTCCCTGGATGACCAGCCGGTCCCCGTCGGCGATCGTGAGATCGACCCCGTCGAGCGCGGTGACGGTGTCCTTGCCGCGCGCATAGCGCTTGGTGACACCACTGAGTACGTACATGTGCAACTCCTGACATGGGGATGGACTTGGCTGCGGCAGTCGCGCCGCCGGTGTGAGCGCCCTACTCCACGCGCCGCAACGCGTCCGCCGGCCTCAACCGGGACGCCCGCCACCCACCGAACGCCCCCGCGATCAGCCCACCAGCGACGGCGAGCCCCACCGCGACGGCGATCGTGGAGACACTGACGGGCGCGGTGAGGACGACTTCGAGCGCGTCCGAAGCCGCCTGCTGCCCACCACCGGGGCCACCCCCACCGGGGAAGCCGCCGGGGCCCCCACCGCCGGGCCCACCGAACCCACCGCCCGTCGCCGCGATCTCCGCCTGCAGCGTCGGACTGATCGCCGTCACGAGGTACGCCCCGCCAAGTCCCAGCGCGATACCGAGCGCACCGCCCACCAGCCCGTTGACGACGGCCTCACCGACGACCTGCCGGGTCACCCGTCCCGACTTCCATCCCAGCGCCTTGAGCGTGCCGAACTCCCGTACCCGTCGCGAGACGGCCGACGAGGTGAGCAGCCCTGCCACCAGGAACGCGGCCACGAGCACCGCGATCGACAGCCATCTGCCGACGTTGGAGGCGAGGTCGGAGGCGGTGGACAGCGAGCCGGAGACCGTCTTGGCGAGGTCGGCGGAGGTGGTGACGGTCGTGCCGTCGATGTTCTTCTGGATGGCCGCCTTGACGCTGTCGATCTGCTGCGAGTCGCCCGCCTTGACGTAGATCGTGGTGACCTTGCCCTTGGAGTCGCTGAGCGTCTGCGCCTGCTTCAGCGGCATGTAGAGGTTGGCCGCCGCGTCCCCGCTGTCGGGCGTCGCGATCCCGATGACCTCGTACTTGACGCTGTTGATCGTGACGCTGTCACCGACCTTCAGCTCCTTCTCCTTGGCGTACGACTTGTCCGCGACGACGACCTCGGCGTTGGTCTCGGACGTCTGGAACGTACGACCGCTGGTGATCTTCGAGGAGGTCAGGGGCCCCAGGGCGGGCTCGGTGACGTCCGTGCCGTACACGGAGTAGTTGTCGACGTCGAACTCGGCGCCGCCGCCCTCGACCCGCCCCTCGGGCTGCCCGGTGCCGCCGTTCTGGCCACCGCCGCCCGGGCCGCCCTGCTGCCGGCCCCCGGCCCCCTCGTCCGGCTGGAACTGACCGCGCCGGAACTGCCCGTCCACCTTGATGACTTGGAGGCTGAGACCGCCGACGGCGTCGGCGACGCCCGCCTGCTCGCCGACCTTGGTGACGGTCGAACTCGCGAGGGTCTGGAAGCCCTGGACCCGGACGAGGTCGCTGCTCTGCTCCTCGTCGGAGTCGTCGTCCTGGGCGTCGAACTCGAACCGCGGGCGCTGACCGCCGTTCTCGCCCGCCGCGGCGGCGGCCTTGGTGACGGTCATGTCCGTGCCCAGGCCGTACAGGGATTCGAGCACTTTGCCCTGCGCCTTCTCCATGCCCGAGGACACGGAACTGACCACGATGACCAGCGCGATGCCCAGGGCGAGGCCGGAGGCGACGACGAGGGCCGCCTTTCTGCGGCGGCGCAGTTCGCGCCTCAGGTAGGTGAAGAACATGGCGGCAAGCTAGGGACGCCGTGTGATGAAGGGATAAGCCCCCGCTGAGAGCCTGATGAGAACCCTGTGGGCAGCCTCGGAAACACCGATGCCGCCCCTGGGTGTCACAGGGACGGCATCGGTGGTGCACAGCTGACGTTGGACGACAGCCGACGGCGGATCAGGCCGCCGAGCCGGCCTTCCAGTCGGCCCAGCTCAGGTTCCAGCCGTTGAGGCCGTTGTCCGGGGCGACCGTCTTGTCACCGGTGTTCCGGATGTCCACGACGTCACCGACGATCGAGTTGTTGTAGAACCAGGCGGCTTCGGTGTCGGGGTCGTTGGCACCCTTGGTGTCGTTCAGACCGACACAGCCGTGGCTGGTGTTGACGTTGCCGAAGATGGAGTCGGCGCCCCAGTAGTTGCCGTGGAGGAAGGTGCCGGAGGTCGTCAGACGCATGGCGTGGGGTACGTCCTTGATGTCGTACTCGCCCTTGCCGTCGTCGTCGGTGAAGCCGACCGTCGCGCCGTTCATCCGGGTCTCCTTGAACTTCTCGGAGATCACCATCTGACCCTGGTACGTCTTGTTCTCGGGCGAGCCGGCGGAGATCGGGATGGTCTTGACGACCTTGCCGTCCTGCGTGACCTTCATCGTCTTCGTCTTGGCGTCGACGATCGAGACCTGGTTGCGGCCGATCTTGAAGGTCACGGTCTTCTGCTGCACACCGTAGACACCCTCGGCACCCTCGACCCCGTCGAGCGCGAGCTTCAGCGTGACGGTGGAGCCGCCCTGCCAGTAGTCCTCGGGGCGGAAGTCGATGCGGTTGGCGTTGAACCAGTGCCCGACGACCTCCTGGCCGGAGCTGCTGGAGACGGTGATCCCCTTCTGCACGGCGGCCTTGTCGGTGATCGCCTTGTCGAAGTTGATCGAGACCGGCATACCGACGCCGACGGTCGAGCCGTCCTCGGGCGTGAAGTTGCCGATGAAGCTGTTGGCGGGCGAGACCGTCGTGAACGCCGCGTTCTCGTGGGCCTCGCGCCCCTCGGAGTCCTGGGCGGCGGCCGTGATCTTGTAGCCGGTGGACCGCTCCAGCTGGGTGCTCGGCGCCCAGCTCTTCTTGTCGGCGGATATCTCACCCTCGACGGCGGCACCCTCGGAGGTGGTCATCTTCACCTCCGTGAGCGTTCCCTTGCTCACGGTGACCTTGGCCGAGTTGTTGATGGAGGCGTTGTCGGAGCCGTCCTTCGGTGTGATCTTGATGTCGGCCTCGGAGGTCTTCTCGGCTGCCGCCTCGTCGACCTTGGCCTGCGAGGAGTCCCCGCCGTCGTTCCCCGACGCGTCGTCGCCGCCGCCCCCGCTGCACGCAGAGAGCACCAGCACCCCGCCGAGCAGTGCGGACGCGACCGTCAGGCCCCTGCGCCGCTTACTGTTCGTCATCACACGCTTCTCCATCGTTGCCGAATCCCCAAAACCCCGAAGATCCCCGTAAGCACTTAAACACCACTACGGCACTGAGCCGTTCCGCTCTGGCGGATATGTGGGGTACGCCACTCCACCCGCATCGGATCGACGACGACCCGGCGGCGGTGCACAAGTGACTGGTGTGCCCCATGAGACGAAGAAACCCCGGGCGGCGGTTGCCGCCCGGGGCCATCGAATTCCCCAGCAGCTCAGCCGCGCACGTCTTCCTCTTCGCCCTCTCCGTCATCATCCTCGTCGAGACCCCATTCCGGCGAATCGGGGTCGTAGTCGATTCCCTCACTGCTCCAGGAGGCCTGGGCCAGTTCGACCCCAGGCACCTCTCCGACCAGGTCGAACGGGTCGACCAGATAGGCGAGGGCCTCCGCCGTGTCCTCCGTCACCGCGCTCTCGGCGTGTACCCGTTCATCGGCGGGCATATCGGAGTCGGCCGCGATCCGCCGAAGAGCGGCCCCGGTGATGGCTTCCACGTCTTCGACCTCCACCACCAATTCAACGCGAAGCCGGACAAACTGTGATGTCTCCGTTGTACTCATGCTCCGGAGCGTACGGCTCACAGGTCACGCGACTTTCCCACGACCCGCGCCTTTCATTAGCATCGCTCTCTACGGCCAATTCACCAGCTCCACAAGGGGATCGATATTCCGTGTCCGTCGCACGTCGCGCGTCGTCCACCGCCCGCCGATCGTTGCTGACCGCCACCGCCGCGGGCACCCTTCTGGGCGCCCTCTGGTTCGTGCCGTCCGCCAACGCGACCCAGGAGGCGGCCATACGCGAACAGACGACCACGACGACGGCCGACACGGACACGACCACCGGCGACAACCGCGAACTGGCCGACACCGGCAGCCCCAACACCACGCCCTACGTCATCGGCGGCACGACCATGCTGGGCCTGGGCGCCGCCTTCATCGCCTACTCGATCCGCCGCGAACGCGAGGATTTCGAGCCGGTAGGGGGCGCGTAGTCGTCCGGTGTGGGGGGCTCTGATCACGCAAGGGCCATAGGGCCATAGGTCCTTAGGGGCGCGTTGAACTGCGCGACCAGCCCCCACCGAACCCGCGGACGGGGGCCGAAGGGGCACAGCCCCTGGGGATGGGTAGGGGCGGCGGGGGCGAGAAGACTCAGGCGAGCGGCCCGGTGACAGACTCCGCCGCCACCACCAACCGCCCGTCCCGCACGAACGCGTCGGCCAGCGCCAGATCGGGCGCGAGGAACCGATCCGCCCCCGGCCCCTGCACCCCGGCCCCACGCACAGCCTCGACCACCGCCCGAGTCGCCGGCGCGGCCACCAGCCCCTCCCGCAGCTCGACGCCCCGCGTCCCGGCGTACAACTCCACAGCCAGCACCCGCGTGAGGTTGTCCACGGCGGTCCGCAGCTTCCGCGCCGCGGCCCACCCCATCGACACATGGTCCTCCTGCATCGCGGACGACGGAATCGAGTCGGCGGAAGCCGGCACGGCGAGCCGCTTCAGCTCACTCACCAGTGCGGCCTGCGTGTACTGCGCGATCATCAGCCCGGAGTCGACCCCGGCGTCGTCCGCGAGGAACGGCGGCAGCCCGTGCGACCGGTTCTTGTCGAGCAGGCGGTCCGTCCGCCGCTCCGCGATCGACGCGAGATCCGCCACCGCGATCGCCAGGAAGTCGAGGACGTACGCGACCGGCGCACCATGGAAGTTGCCGTTGGACTCGACCCGCCCGTCCGGCAGGACGACGGGGTTGTCGACCGCCGCCGCCAGCTCCCGCTCGGCGACGAGCCGTGCGTGCGCGAGAGTGTCGCGACCGGCCCCGGCCACCTGCGGAGCGCAGCGCACGGAGTAGGCGTCCTGCACGCGGGGCGCGTCGTCCTGGTGGTGCCCGGTGAGCCCCGACCCCTTCAGCACGGCGAGCATGTTGGCCGCGGAGGCCGCCTGGCCGGGGTGCGGGCGGATGGCGTGCAGTTCGGGGGCGAGGACCCTGTCCGTGCCGAGCAGGGCCTCCAGGGAGATCGCGGCGGTGATGTCGGCCGAGGTGTACAGCCTCTCCAGGTCGGCCAGGGCCATCACCAGCATGCCGAGCATGCCGTCGGTGCCGTTGAGGAGGGCCAGCCCCTCCTTCTCGCGCAGCTCGACCGGGGCGATGCCGTGCTCGGCGAGCAGCTCACCGGCGGGCCGTACGACCCCGTCCGGGCCCTCGGCGTCGCCCTCACCCATCAGCGTGAGCGCGCAGTGGGACAGCGGAGCCAGGTCGCCGGAGCAGCCCAGGGAGCCGTACTCGTGGACGACGGGGGTGATGCCGGCGTTGAGGACGTCGGCCATGGTCTGCGCGACCTCGGGCCGTACGCCGGTGCGGCCGGAGCAGACGGTCTTGAGCCGCAGGAACATCAGCGCGCGAACGACCTCGCGCTCCACGCTCGGCCCCATGCCGGCGGCGTGCGAGCGGACGATGTTGCGCTGGAGCCGGGCCCGCAGTTCCGGGCTGATGTGCCGGGTCGCGAGGGCGCCGAAGCCGGTGGAGACCCCGTAGACGGGCTCCGGCTTGGCCGCCAGCGCGTCCACGATCTCGCGGGCCGCGGCGAGGGCGGCCACCGCCTCGTCGGAGAGCTCGATCCGGGCGCCGGCGCGCGCCACGGCGAGGACGTCGGCCGCGGTGACCCCGGACGTACCGAGGACCACCGTGTCCACAGAGTGCATATCCATATTCAGGATCGTAGGGACTGAATCGCCGAATGTCACGACCGAAGGAGGGAGGGGCTCCTTACCTCGTCGTACGACTGCGTCCAGGAGCGGATCGCGAACCCGCGCCCACCGGCCGGTCCGCTATCCGCGTAGATCAGAAACTGATCAGAGAACGGTCGGAGAATGATCCGGGGTTGATCAGAATCCCCAGGTCAGGGCCTTGGCGGCACACCCCTGCGAGTAAGGTCGAAGTACCGGACGACGAAGAGCCGAGCTCCTCCCCGAGCCACCCCGCCCTCTCCCCCTCTCCTTCTTCATCTCCCTCTTCCCGTTCCTCCGTCTTGCGGACCACAGACCGGCCCACGGCCCACTCCCCCCTTGGCCGTGGGCAGCCCGGGGCCGCGCGCGACTCGACCCGCCGCGCGGCCCGCCCTAGGACCGGCGCCCTCGAATGCGGCGCCGGTCCCCCGGGTGCGCGGGATCGGCCGGCGCGGGCGGCCGGTCGGCGAGTCTGACCACCGGGTCCTCGGCGCCGCCCTTCCCCTCACGTCCCGCGACGACCGGCTCGACGGAACCCGCGGCCTTCGCCCGGTACTGCGCCGCGTCGGCCAGCCGGAAGAGCCGGCGGGCCGAGCGCAACGGCCCGATCGGATCCCCGGTGGAGGCAACGCCACAGGCAACCCCGTCACCCGGTTCCAGCTCCCTCGCCCGCACACAGAGGTCACCGGCGACCCGTACCACCTCGTCCGCGGACGGCCCCACCGCGAGCAGACAGAACTCGTCCCCGCCGAGCCGCGCGACCAGCACCCGGGGCAGCTCGGCCGCGCAGCGCGACAGCACCGAGCCGAACCTCTCCAGCAGCTGATCGCCCATCGCGTGCCCGTAGGAGTCGTTGACCTTCTTCAGGCCGTTGAGGTCGCACACGACGAGGCTGATCACCGTGCCGTCGCGCCGGTGCGCCTCCATCGCCTCGTCGAGCCGACGGTCGACGGCGCGCCGGTTGCCCAGCCCGGTGAGGGGGTCGGTGAAGGCGAGCCGCCGGGCCTCCTCCAGCCGCTCGGACTGCGCGAGTCCGGCCGCCACGACCGAGGCGAGCACGGTCGCGAAGGAGGCGTCGTCACGGTGGAAGACGGGCTCCCCGGCGGGCCGGGCCACATACAGTTCGCCCCACGCCCGGCCGTTCAGCACGACGGGCGCCACCACGCAGCAGCCGCGACCTCGTCGACGCAGTGCGGCGACCCGCTGATGGCAGTAGCCGCCGGGCCGTCGCCCGGCGACCGGCCCGGCGGCCGTCTCCACCCAGGCGTTGGGCTCACCGCCCTCCAGCCACCGCTCATGCAGGAACTCCGCGATCTCCGGGAACTCGTGCACCGGGTAGGTCTCGTCCTCGGGGAACTCGTCCTCGTCCGCCGCCCGGTTCCCCACGTTCACGAGCACCCGCAGCAGCCCACGTTCCCGCTCCCACACGGACAGCGCGGCGAAGCTGCCCGACAGGGCCCGACACGACCCGTCCGCGGCCGCCCACCATGTCTCCCGCGACGTACGCGCCCCAGCCATCCCACGCGCCAACGCCACCACGGCCCTCAGCCGCCTGTCCTCTCCCATCACCCCAGGCTAGGGAGCTTTGCGGTGATTTGGGACGTTGGTGGGGCGAACAGGGGTACGGGTCATCGACGCCGCCCCTGGGTGGAGGGGGCGGCGCCTGCGGCGGACACAGCGGTGCCACGGGGCGTCGGCGCCAAGCACGGGTGCCGGTGGCGGGCACGGGGGCGCGGGCACCGGTGGCAGGCACAGGGACACGAGGGACTGGCGGCGGGCGGCGGGCGGCGGGCGGCGGGCGGCGGGCGGCGGGCGGCGGGCGGCGGGCGGCGGGCGGCGGGAGCACGGGTACCAGTGGCGCTGAGAGGGATCCGGGCTTCCATGGCGTCGGCACGGGCGCAGGCCGCCACTGGCACCGACGGGGATACGGGCTGCCGGCGGCGTCCTCGCGAATACGGGTCGGGGCCGCTGCCGACGAGCGCTATGCCCGTTACCTGTCCCGCCCGGCTCCGGGGGCCACAGCTACCCTCCCCTGCCCTTCGGGCTGCGGACGGGCCCCGCGTCACCCCCGCCCGATCAAGCACCTCGCAGGGCCAGGAGTCACCTCCCACCGTCGAGCGCAGCGCGGGCGCCCCTCCGCCACCCCCGACCTGGCGGGGCTCCGCATGAGGTCCGGGGAGCAGCCCGGCCCGTCCCACCCCTGCCGCTCGGGGACCACGGGCCGGCCCGTGGGTCACTCCCCCGGCCAGTCCGGCTTCCTCTTCTCGTTGAAGGCGGCCACACCCTCCGCCCGGTCCCCCGAGAACGCCACGGAACGCCATGCCGCGTCCTCGACCTCCAGCCCGGCCCGCAGGTCGAGCCCCTGCCCGAGCCGCAGCGCACGCTTGGCCGCGCGCAGCCCGACGGGCGAGTTCGCGGCGATCCGCGCGGCCAGCGCCAAGGCCTCCTCCCGGTCCCGCCCCTCCTCCACCAACTGGTCGACGAGCCCCAGCTCCCGCGCCTCCTCGGCCTGCAGCCGCCGCGCCGTGAAGATCAGCTCGGCGGCCCGCGCGGCCCCCACCCGACGCGGCAGCAACTGCGTGCCCCCACCGCCCGGGATCACCCCCACCGACACCTCGGGCAGCCCCACCACCGCCGTACGGTCGGCCACGATCAGGTCGCAGGACAGGGCGAGTTCGAAGCCGCCGCCCAGCGCGAAGCCGTGCACGGCGGCGATCGTGGGCATCGGCAGCTCCAGTACGCCGGTGTACGCCGCCCGTGCGACGGGCCGCTGCCGCACCAGATCGGCGTCACTGAACGAGTTCCGCTCCTTCAGATCCGCCCCCACGCAGAACGCCCGCTCATGCGTAGAGGTCACCACGGCCACACGCACGTCCCGGTCGGCGGCCAGAGCCCCACACGCCTCCGCGACGGAACGGGCCATGTCGGTCGACACGGCGTTCATGGCCTTGGGCCGATCGAGCGCGAGCTCGGCGACAAACCCATGCCGCCGCACGACAACGAAGTCCCCGAACCGCCGCTCCCCCTCACCCTCCGCCCCTACCGCCCGCTCCACTGCCGCACCGTCGCCCATGAAACCCTCCCGGTTAACGCGGGTTAACTCCTGCCGCCCCGATCATCGCAGCCGCCCCGAGCCGACGAAACCCCGGCCAGGACCCAGTCGGTACGGCTCGACAGAAACGCTTGGCGGCAGCGTCACCCGCGCGCCCGGCGCCCACCCCAACGAGAGCCACCGCAAGGTGGTCCATTGACAAACCCCGGCGATCTTTTCCACGTACGAGTGACATCCGGACCTTCTCCGGCCGCACCGCCCACAGCGGCGCATAACCTGCGCTCCGCCACAGGCGCACGGGGACACGGGCGCGCAGGGGAGGGACGAACCATGACGACGAACACGGCCACCAGGCCGACGCCGACCACACCACGAGCGCCACGGGAGCCAGCGGAGCCGGCTGAGCCAAAGGAGCCACCGACGGCCACTACGACGCCCACGGCACCGACGATCTACACACCGGCGGGTGCGCCGACGGCATCGGGGCCGATGGCTTCGTCCGCGCCGCAGGGGCCGTGGGGGACACCGGCGAGGTCCGCGGCAACAGCACCTTCCCCGCCACCCGGCTCACCGAGGCCGTCAACGTCGTCAAGGTCTGCGATGCCCTCCGGGCCCGCGGAGTCTGCGATGCCGTCGGCCACGCCACGGGGGCCGTCGGGGACACCGGCGAGGTCCGCGGCAACAGCACCTTCCCCGCCACCCGGCTCACCGAGGCCGTCAACGTCGTCAAGGTCTGCGATGCCCTCCGGGCCCGCGGAGTCTGCGAAGTCGTCGGCCCTCTGGAAACCGTCGGCCACCTCGGTGCGGCCGACGATGCCGTTCTCTCCCCTCGTCTCCGGGCCCTCGGCCGACCTCTCGTACCAGGCCGGCGGCGACCCCGGCCGGCCCGCGCCCCGGCCGCGAGGCCGGCACCGGCGGCCGCGCCCCCGGAAGCTGCTGTTCGCGGTGGGCGGGATGGCGCTGGCGGCGGGGGCGCTGAGCCTCCTGCGGCTGGCATCGGACCCGGCCGCCGGCGGCGCCGGTACGGCGGGCCCGGCGCCGACCGCGGCGGACGGGGTCACGGACGAGGCGGCCAACGCCGGTGCGACCGTGGGAGGCGAGCCCTCGCCCGACGCGGGCACCCCGACCGCCGACACCCCCATGGGCGGTGAAAACCCCGTATCGACACGGCCGCCGTCACCGGGAGCGACCGCCCCCACGCCGGCCCCTTCCACCGTCCCGCCCGCCCCCGCCATCGGTGTCGGTGTCGAGATCCCCTCCGCCCCCGGCGCCTACGACCTCGCCAGGACCCCGCCCGCCCCGGACACGCCCCCGGCGACCCGCACCCCGGATGCACCCCGCCCCACTCCAGCCACGCCCACCCGGCCACCAGCGGCAGCCCCCCAGCAGCCGACCGCCCCCGACCCCCAGCACTCATCGACCACCCCTGGCGACACGGCAACCCCCACGAAGCCCGCGAAGCCGGGCCTGTGCGTCCCGATCGTCGGCCTCTGCGTCGACGACGCCCTGGGCAGGTGACAGGGCACCCCCTGACCGGGGCCCGGCGGCCGTCGGCCTCGGCGGCCGGGCCCGACAGCGTCAGGAAGCTCACCAGCAGCCGCCCGGCTACGACAGCGGCAGAGTCCCGCCGACACCAGGACCTGCGGCGACGGCGGCAGGCACGCACGGGGCACAGGTGCGACTCCGAAGCAGTGGCACGGCTCGGCGGCCCGGCACCCCGGACCAGCCACCTGAGGCGCCCGCCCTCACGCCTTGCCCGGCCTCCGCGTGAGCAGCCACGGCTGGACCACGCCCAGGCCACGCACCGGGCGTTGCCACATGGGCTGGAGGGCGAAGCGGTAGGTCGGGGGTTCCTCGCCCTCCTTCTCCGCGGCGGCCGCGGCTTCGGCGGCCTCGGCCTCGGAGGCGGGGGCCTCGCCCGTGCGGGTCAGCTCCTCGGCGAAGGCGCCGTCGACGAGTACCGCGTCCTTCGGCGCTATCGACGTGAGCCGGCTCGCGAGGTTCACGGTCGACCCGAAGACATCGCCCATCCGGGTCGTCACCGTGCCGAAGGCCATGCCGACGCGCAGCTCGGGCATGGTCTCGTCGTTGGCCATGGTCTCGATGAGGCGCAGCGC
The DNA here is from genome assembly GCF_036346855.1 of Streptomyces europaeiscabiei. Classification (NCBI taxonomy): domain Bacteria; kingdom Bacillati; phylum Actinomycetota; class Actinomycetes; order Kitasatosporales; family Streptomycetaceae; genus Streptomyces; species Streptomyces europaeiscabiei. The sequence continues at coordinate 6,676,648 of NZ_CP107841.1, read as the reverse complement.
GATCTCGGCCGCGACGCCCGCGTCGTCCGTGGCGTACAGGACCTCGTCGCCCAGGGTCTTGATGAGCCGCCCGCCGTTCGCCGCCACGAGATCGGCCGCCGTGGTCTCGAAGGCCTCGACCAGTTCCCCGAGCTCCTCCTCCTCCATACGCCGGGTGAGACGCGTGAACCCGACGAGGTCGGCGAAGCAGACCGCGAGCCGCCGGTCGACCATCTCCTCGTCGTCCGCGGCCTGCACGACCCGCCCGGTGGCGGCGGCGAGCTGCCGCCGCCAGACGTAGACGAGGAACTCCTCCAGCTCCGGCAGCAACAGCTCGATCAGCGGATACGTCACCTCGGTCCGGGTCATCCCCGGCTCCGGCGGCTCGGTCAGGCCCTCCAGGAAGGAGTCGATCTGCCACTCGGCGAGCCGCGCCGTGGTCTGCCCGGTCGAACGGGCCACCTGCACCGCCATGGCCTCGCTCAGCAGCCCCGCCTCCACGAGGCCGGCGAGCCGCCGCAGCGCGAGTACGTCCGCCTCGGTCAGGGCCTTGGCCTGGCCGATGTCCGCGAAGCCCATGGCCCGCCAGAAACGGGACGCCAGTTCCATGGAAACGCCCGCGCTGCGCGCCGCCTGAAAGGGGGTGTACCGGCGCTCGGCCCCGAGGATCAGCCCTTCGAGCCGCAGCGCCAGCGGGTCCTCCTCGTCGGCGTCCTCGCCGTGGGGCTCTCCCCGCTCGAGCGAAGCCGAGAGGGGGGGCGGCTCCACGCGGTCATCCGCGTCCGTGCCGGAGCCCGTGTCCTCGACGCTCACTCCTGCTGCCCTTCCGATCTCCCGCGGTCACGTACTCGACCGGCCTCAACTCTACGGCAGGTGTGCGCCAGCTCACTCCGTCAGGTGGGCCGAAGGGTGCGTACCCCTTCCGGTGCACGGAACCCGGCGTGCGCCGGAGCGCGAATCCCACTCCCGCCCGGTCCGACCCCCGGGTGCCCAAGCCCCACCGTCCCCACACGTCACACGGCCCGCAGATGCACGATGTCCCCCGCCCCCACCGGCTCCTGCACGCCGTCCGCCGTGGCGAGAACCAGCCGCCCGTCCCCGTCCACGGCCACGGCCTCCCCGACGACCGACCGGTCCCCGGGCAGCTCGGCGCGCACCTTCCGCCCCAAGGTCGCGCACCCGGCGGCGTAGGCCTCCTGGAGACCGCTCGCCGACGGGTCGCCGTCGGCGGCACGCCACCGCCCGTACCAGTCCTCCAGCGCCCGCAGCACGGCCCGCAGCAGCGGATCACGGTCCGTTGTCACGGCTCCGGCGAGAACCAGGGACCCGGCGGTGGGCACCGGCAGCTCGTCCTCCCGCAGGCTGACGTTGATGCCGATGCCCATGACCACCCCCTCCGCACCCGCCCGCTCCGCGAGGATGCCGCCGGCCTTGCGCTCCTGCCCATCCACAGTCACCAGCAGGTCGTTGGGCCACTTGAGTGCCGTGTCGATTCCGGCGGCCCTGGCCAGCCCGGTCGCCACGGCGACGCCGGTGAGGAGGGGCAGCCAGCCCCAGCGTTCGAGGGGGACCTCCGCAGGCTTGAGGAGCACGGAGAAGAAGAGCCCGGAGCGCGCGGGCGCCGTCCAGGTGCGGTCCAGCCGCCCGCGCCCGGCGTTCTGCTCCTCGGCGACGAGCACCGCGCCCTCGGGCAGCCGCTCGGCGCGCCCCGCGAGGTCGGTGTTGGTGGAGCCGATGGCCGACACCACGTCGAGGGAGCTCCACAGCCCTCCCTCCCGCACCAGCGCCCGGCGCAGGGAGGCGGAGTTGAGGGGCGGCCGGCCAAGGTCGGACCAGCGGTTCGACCTCGGCTCATCGGGCCCGTTGGACGGGTCTCCTTGTGCACCTGGTGGTGTTGTCATGCAACCCACCCTAGGTTTGACATCCTCCGTCCCCGGCGAAGGGCACGGATTCCAGCCCTGACGGCTGAGGTTCACGGGCGTTCGATCACTCTCGTGACGTCACCCCTCCGGCGTGTCCCGCCGCGACGCGCTGATCATGCGGCCGGAAGGGGTGGGGAGTGTGGTAAACGCCGCACTGCCGAACGGTAGGCACAGCACTACGCTACGGATGAGTAACCCCACACACTTCTGAGCACGTACCCAGCACGCACCGAGCAGCAAGTACCGATCCCTCACGTCCCCATGAGCAGGCAGGGAGCCACATCCCGATGTCCGAGCCGGAACAGATCGACATTCACACGACCGCGGGGAAGCTCGCGGACCTGCAGCGCCGTATCGACGAGGCGACGCATGCCGGCTCCGAGCGCGCGGTGGAGAAGCAGCATGCCAAGGGCAAACTGACGGCCCGTGAGCGCATCGATCTGCTCCTCGACGAGGACTCCTTCGTGGAGTTCGACGAGTTCGCCCGCCACCGCTCCACCGACTTCGGCATGGAGAACAACCGCCCCTACGGCGACGGTGTCGTCACCGGCTACGGAACCGTCGACGGCCGCCCGGTCGCCGTCTTCTCCCAGGACTTCACCGTCCTGGGCGGCTCCCTCGGCGAGGTCTTCGGCCAGAAGATCATGAAGGCGATGGACTTCGCCCTCAAGACCGGCTGCCCCGTCATCGGCATCAACGACTCCGGCGGCGCCCGCATCCAGGAGGGCGTCATGGCTCTCGGCATGTACGGCGAGATCTTCCGCCGCAACACCCACGCCAGCGGCGTCATCCCCCAGATCTCCCTCGTCGTCGGCCCCTGCGCGGGCGGCGCGGTCTACTCCCCCGCGATCACCGACTTCACCGTCATGGTCGACCAGACCTCGCACATGTTCATCACCGGCCCGGACGTCATCAAGACGGTCACCGGCGAGGACGTCGGCTTCGAGGAACTGGGCGGCGCCCGCACCCACAACGCGACCTCCGGCGTGGCCCACCACATGGCGGGCGACGAGAAGGACGCGATCGAGTACGTCAAAGCGCTCCTGTCCTACCTCCCCTCCAACAACCTCAGCGAACCCCCCGCGTTCCCCGAACAGGCCGACCTCACCCTCACCGACGAGGACCGCGAGCTGGACACCCTCGTCCCCGACAGCGCCAACCAGCCCTACGACATGCACACCGTCATCGAACACGTCCTGGACGACGCCGAGTTCTTCGAGACCCAGGCCCTGTTCGCGCCGAACATCCTCACCGGCTTCGGCCGCGTCGAGGGCCACCCGGTCGGCATCGTCGCCAACCAGCCCATGCAGTTCGCCGGCTGCCTGGACATCGACGCCTCCGAAAAAGCCGCCCGCTTCGTGCGCACCTGCGACGCCTTCAACGTCCCCGTCCTGACCTTCGTCGACGTCCCCGGCTTCCTCCCGGGCGTCGGCCAGGAACACGACGGCATCATCCGCCGCGGCGCCAAACTCATCTACGCCTACGCCGAAGCCACCGTCCCCCTCATCACCGTCATCACCCGCAAGGCCTTCGGCGGCGCCTACGACGTCATGGGCTCCAAGCACCTCGGCGCCGACCTCAACCTCGCCTGGCCCACCGCCCAGATCGCCGTCATGGGCGCCCAGGGCGCCGTCAACATCCTCCACCGCCGCACCATCGCCGCCGCCCCCGACGACGAACGCGAGACCGTACGCGCCCGCCTCATCCAGGAGTACGAGGACACCCTCCTCAACCCCTACACCGCAGCCGAACGCGGCTACGTCGACGCCGTCATCACCCCCTCCGAAACCCGCCGCCACCTCGTCCTCGGCCTGCGCCAACTGCGCACCAAGCGGGAATCCCTCCCCCCCAAGAAGCACGGAAACATCCCCCTCTGACCACCCCCAACCCTGCTGGGAGCCGACATGACCATCAAGGTCGTACGGGGCAACCCGACCCCGGAGGAACTCGCCGCCGCCCTGGCGGTGGTCCGCGCCCGCGCCGCAGCGGCAACCACCGAGCCACCCGGCGCACCCACACCCCCCGACGCCTGGTCCGCCCCCTCCCGCATCACCACCCACCGCCTGCCGGCCCCGGGCCCCACCACGTGGAGCCGCACCTACTGGCCCGGCTGAGCGGAACCGCCTCTACCAAGTTGAGTACGCGTACTCAGGCGTCCGGCCCCCCGGGCGACGCACCATCGCAGCATGCTCTGGTCCGACCCTGAGAACGAGCCGCCGAAGGAACTGCGCGACACGCAGGCCATGCTTCGGCGGCTCGGCGTCATCATGGCCATAGCCATGCTCCTGGCCATGCTCGTCCTGGGCATCCTCTGACCGTCGTACGACGCGCAGCCCGTACGACGTGCACCTCATACGGTGAGTGGACCGCATACGACGGGTGGGCCCGTACGACGACCGCACTCCGTACGGCGGGTGGGCCTGGTACGCACGGAACGCGGGGCCGATGCCGATGCGCCGCAGTCCCGACGTCCCGGTGGCCGCGTACGGCGGGAAGGCGGTGTGTCGGGGGTGTCCGTTGCGGTTGGGCGCGACAAGCCCTCCAGCCTCCCAGCCGACCGGTTCCGCGCCGTTCCGAGGACGGACACCCCCGGCGCGCCCCCGACCCACCCACGGAAACCCCGGGCGCCGCGCCCCATCAGGGGCGCGGGGTTGTATCGATATGCGGCTCCGCAGCGTGGGCGCGACAAGCCCCCACCCACCCGCACCCGACGAACTCCCCCACGGCGAACGGACACACACCGCCCCGGTCGCCCCACCACCCGGGCCAGACACCCGAACCGGCCAACCGCCGGAGGCAATACCCTGGCCCCATGACCGCCCCGCACCCCCGCCGCCGCCTCGTGCTCGCCTCCCAGTCCCCCGCCCGGCTCAACCTGCTGCGGCAGGCCGGCCTCGCCCCCGAGGTGATCGTCAGCGGCGTGGACGAGGACGCCGTCACGGCCCCCACGCCCGCCGACCTCGCCCTGGCCCTCGCAGAGGCCAAGGCGTCCGTCGTGGCCGCGAAGCCCGAGATCAAGGGCGCCCTGGTCATCGGCTGCGACTCGGTGCTCGACCTCGACGGCGAAGCCTTCGGCAAGCCTGCCGACGCCGAGGAGGCCACCGCCCGCTGGAAGTCCATGCGCGGCCGCGCCGGCACGCTCCAGACCGGCCACTGCGTCTACGACACGGCCACCGACCGCCACACCTCCGCGACGGCCTCCACGGTCGTCCACTTCGGCGACCCCACCGACGAGGAGATCGCCGCGTACGTCGCCTCGGGCGAGCCCCTCCACGTGGCGGGCGCGTTCACCCTCGACGGCCGCTCGGCCCCGTTCATCGACGGCATCGAGGGCGACAACGGCAATGTCATCGGCCTCAGCCTGCCCCTGCTCCGCCGCCTGCTGGCCCAACTGGGCGTAGGCATCACAGAGCTGTGGACGCCCCGCGAGAAGTGACCCGGACGGTCACGAAGCACTGGGCGCCGGAGACCGGACGGTCACGAAGCACTGGGCGCCGGAGACCGGACGGTCACGAAGCACTGGGCGCCGGAGACCGGACGGTCACGAAGCACTGGGCGCCGGAGGAACGGCCGGAGCGGCCTGCTCCGGCCCACCGGGCCCACCCGCGTCGCCGGATCCACCGGGCGCCGCGTCGGCCACCCCGTCCTGCCGGTCGTACGTCATCAGCGTGAGCAGCACGAGCCCCAGCACGGCCATCATGAACGCGAAGGCGCCCCACCCGACCAGTCCCACGGTGAGCGCCCCCAGCAGCCCGTGCACGACGGCCACGCTGATGAGCAGGATCTTCCCGAGCCCGGCGGCAGGCCGGTCGCGCACGGCGACGAGCAGGGCGATCACGCCACAGAAGACGAAGTAGAGGCCGAAGACGACACCGCCGGCCTTCGTGGAGACGGACATCGCGTCCGGATCCAGCCCGGCGAGGGACATCTTCTGCCGGTCGACGACCGTGCCGAGGAACCACTGCAGCCCGGCGATTCCGAGCCCTTCCGCGAACAGCACGAACGCCGTGACCACCGCCACCGGTCTGCGGATCACCGGCCCCACCCACTTCCACTCTCGTCCTGCTGCTCTCAGCGCCTCGCACGCCCACCTCGTTACCCCAGGTAGGTGTTCGAGACATCGCGAACGCTACTAACGGGTAAACCCCGGGACAAGGGTTCTTACGAGAGCAAAGAATCGTTGGGCCATTAGTAGGGACTCCACAAAGAAACCCAACCTGCCGCAGCACGGCCGCACAGAGACCTTGACCACATCAGAGGGCTAGGGTTTCCGCATGGAGTCCTGCGCAATGCTGTGCGACAAGGGATTTCGCGGGTTGAGCGAGCCTCTGTTCACGCTCCGTGTGGGCAAGCTCACCATTGTGGACGGGTCGAAACGCCGTGTCGGCAGTCCCTAAACTCGGCTTGTTTCAAGGAGAGGGAGCCATCGTGCGCAAGGTGTTGATCGCCAACCGAGGCGAAATCGCTGTCCGCGTCGCCCGGGCGTGCCGGGACGCCGGGATCGCGAGCGTGGCCGTGTACGCCGATCCGGACCGCGACGCGCTGCATGTGCGGGCTGCGGACGAGGCGTTCGCGCTGGGCGGTGACACTCCGGCGAGCAGCTACCTGGACATGGGCAAGGTGTTGCAGGCGGCGAAGGACGCCGGCGCGGACGCGGTCCACCCCGGTTACGGTTTCCTCTCGGAGAACGCGGAGTTCGCGCAGGCCGTGCTGGACGCGGGTCTGATCTGGATCGGCCCGCCGCCGCAGGCGATCCGCGACCTGGGTGACAAGGTGGCGGCCCGTCACATCGCCCAGCGCGCCGGCGCGCCGCTCGTCGCGGGCACCCCCGACCCGGTCTCCGGCGCCGACGAGGTCGTGGCGTTCGCCGCCGAGCACGGTCTGCCGATCGCGATCAAGGCCGCCTTCGGCGGCGGCGGGCGCGGCCTGAAGGTCGCCCGCACCCTCGAGGAGGTCCCGGAGCTGTACGACTCCGCGGTGCGTGAGGCCGTCGCGGCGTTCGGGCGGGGCGAGTGCTTCGTGGAGCGCTACCTCGACAAGCCCCGCCACGTGGAGACGCAGTGCCTGGCCGACTCCCACGGCAACGTGGTCGTGGTCTCCACCCGTGACTGCTCCCTGCAGCGCCGCCACCAGAAGCTGGTCGAGGAGGCCCCGGCCCCCTTCCTGTCCGAGGCGCAGAACGAGCAGCTGTACGCGGCGTCGAAGGCCATCCTCAAGGAGGCCGGCTACGTCGGCGCCGGCACGGTGGAGTTCCTGGTCGGCGTCGACGGCACGATCTCCTTCCTGGAGGTCAACACCCGCCTGCAGGTCGAGCACCCGGTCACCGAGGAGGTCACCGGCATCGACCTGGTCCGCGAGATGTTCCGCATCGCCGACGGCGAGGAACTCGGCTACGACGACCCGCCGCTGCGCGGCCACTCCTTCGAGTTCCGCATCAACGGCGAGGACCCCGGCCGGGGCTTCCTGCCCGCCCCCGGCACCGTCACCACCTTCGCCCCGCCCACCGGCCCCGGCGTCCGCCTGGACGCGGGCGTGGAGTCCGGCAGCGTCATCGGCCCCGCCTGGGACTCCCTGCTGGCCAAACTCGTCGTCACCGGCGCCACCCGCCAACAGGCCCTGCAACGCGCCGCCCGCGCCCTGGACGAGTTCACCGTCGAAGGCATGGCCACCGCGATCCCCTTCCACCGCGCAGTGGTCAGGGACCCGGCGTTCGGCCCCGAACTCACCGGCGGCCAGGACCCCTTCACCGTCCACACCCGCTGGATCGAGACCGAGTTCGTCAACGACATCAAACCCTTCGCAGCCCCCACCGACACCGACACCGACGACGACACCGACCGCGAGACGATCGTCGTCGAGGTCGGCGGCAAACGCCTGGAAGTCTCCCTCCCCGCCGCCCTCGGCATGACCCTGGCCCGCACCGGCCTCGCCGCCGGCGCCAAACCCAAGCGCCGCGCCGCCAAGAAGTCCGGCCCCGTCGCCTCCGGCGACACCCTCGCCTCCCCCATGCAGGGCACCATCGTCAAGATCGCCGTCGAGGAAGGCCAGGAGGTCAAGGAAGGCGACCTCGTCGTCGTCCTCGAAGCCATGAAAATGGAACAGCCCCTCAACGCCCACCGCTCCGGCACCATCAAGGGCCTCAACGCAGAGGTCGGCGCCTCCATCACCTCCGGCGCCCCCATCTGCGAAATCAAGGACTGACCCGTACGTGGAACCCCCGCGCCCCATCGCTTCCGGGGGCGCGGGGCGGTGTCGACACGCGGCTCCGCCGTGATCGCTTCCGGGGGCGCGGGGCGGTGTCGACACGCGGCTCCGCCGTGTGGGCGCGATCAGCCCCACCCCGCACCCGCGCGACCACCCCCGTCACCCGAGCTCTTAGGCTGAACCCGCCACCCGGCGAAGAGAGCAGGTGACCCCTTGCCGACCACCCGCCCGATGCGAGCCGATGCGCGCCGTAACCGCGACCGCCTGCTCACGGAGGCCCGCCTCGCCTTCGCGGCCCACGGAACCGCCGCCCCGCTCGAGGACATCGCCCGCCGGGCGGACGTTGGCATCGGCACTCTCTACCGGCACTTCCCCAACCGCCAGGCCCTCCTGAGCGCGGTCTTCGAGGAAGCCGTTCGTGACCTGCTGAACCGCGCGCAGGAGCAACTCGACGCGGCCCGACCCTGCACCGCACTCGTCTCCTGGCTGCGCGACATCATCACCCACGCCGGCGAATACCGCGGTCTCGCCCAGGCCCTGATGACGGTCTCGTACGCGGACTCCCGCGCCGCGGACGAGAATCCCTCGGACCTGGCCCGGTGCTGCGCCCCCATCCGGGAGGCGGGCACCGCCCTCCTCCGGCGGGCGCAGCACGCCAACGCCGTACGCGACGACGTGTCCATCGGCGACCTGCTCCAGCTCACCCACGCGATCGCGCTGGCGGCCGAGGAAACCCCGGACGACCCGGAGTTGGCCGACCGCCTGCTGACGTTGACCTTGCGCGGCCTGAAGCCATGACCGGTGAGAGGCCCCCGCCGGCCTGACCGCGGAGCGATCGGGCGTGGCCGGCCGACGTGACCGGTGAGAAGCCCGGCGGACGTACGCGCGGCGCTACCGGCGCCGCAGGTCCGCGACGCGGGCCGCCCGCTCCCGCTCCCGTTCACCGGTCGGCGACTGCTCCCCCAGGACCGTGGCGGTGCGCAACTGCGGCGCGGTGCCGTGGACCTGGTTGCGGCGGGGCCCCGGGAGGGGCATGTCCCGGCGCGACGGGCGCGCCGGGACGGGATCGCCTCCCGTACCACCGCCGCCCGCCGCCCCTGCCACGGAGATCTGCACGCCCTGGTCGGCCAGGGCCTGCAACTCGGTGAGCGCGCGGTCGTCGTGGCCGGGCGGGTCGTCGGTGACCAGCCGGGTGATCACATCGGTCGGCACCGTCTGGAACATCGTGTCGGTGCCGAGTTTGGTGTGATCGGCGAGGACGACGACCTCGGCGGCGGCCTGGACCAGCGCGCGGTCGACGGACGCCGACAGCATGTTGGACGTGGACAGACCGCGCTCCGCGGTCAGTCCGCTCCCGGAGAGGAAGGCCTTGGAGACGCGCAGCCCCTGGAGGGACTGCTCGGCACCGGAGCCGACCAGGGCGTAGTTGGAACCGCGCAGGGTGCCGCCGGTCATCACGACCTCCACACGGTTGGCGTGGGCCAACGCCTGGGCCACCAGCAGGGAGTTGGTGACGACGGTCAGCCCGGGGACCCGCGCGAGCCGGCGTGCCAGCTCCTGCGTGGTGGTCCCCGCCCCGACCACGATGGCCTCGCCTTCTTCGACGAAGCTCGCGGCGAGGTCGGCGATGGCCGTCTTCTCGGCGGTCGCGAGATGAGATTTCTGCGGAAAGCCGGACTCCCGCGTGAACCCGCCCGGCAATACCGCACCGCCGTGCCGGCGGTCGAGGAGTCCTTCTGCCTCCAGAGCGCGCACGTCCCGCCGTACGGTCACTTCGGAGGTCTGGACGACGCGGGCGAGCTCACGGAGCGACACCGCTCCGTTGGCCCGCACCATTTCGAGGATCAATTGACGACGTTCTGCAGCGAACACGAAACTGACAGTAACGCCAACGACCATCTGCTTTCAGCAGTTTGCGCCGAATAGCAGAAGTTGTTCGCAGTGTGGGGCGAGAAGTGATATAGGGGTCTTCCGGGACGGAAGCCGCCGGACGATCGTCAGACGCCGTCGCCGGACTTGCGCGTGTGGAGCTGGCGCGCGACCTCTGCGATCGAACCCGACAGGGACGGGTACACAGTGAACGCGTTCGCGATCTGTTCGACGGTCAGGTTGTTGTCGACCGCGATCGAAATGGGGTGGATCAGCTCCGAGGCACGCGGGGAGACCACGACACCGCCCACGACGATGCCGGTGCCCGGCCGGCAGAAGATCTTGACGAAGCCGTCCCGGATGCCCTGCATCTTGGCACGCGGGTTGCGCAGCAGCGGCAGCTTCACCCCGACGGCGTCGATGACCCCGGTGTCCAGGTCGGCCTGGGTGTAGCCGACGGTGGCGATCTCGGGGTCGGTGAAGACGTTGGACGACACGGTCTTCAGGTTCAGCGGGGCCACGGCGTCGCCGAGGAAGTGGTACATGGCGATGCGGCCCTGCATGGCGGCCACGGAGGCGAGCGCGAAGACACCGGTCACGTCGCCGGCGGCGTACACACCGGGCGCACTCGTCCGGGAGACCTTGTCGGTCCAGATGTGCCCGGACTCCTTGACCTTGACCCCGGCCTCCTCCAGGCCCATCCCCGCACTGTTGGGGATGGCACCGACGGCCATCAGACAGTGCGAGCCACTGATGACCCGTCCGTCCGCGAGCGTCACCTCGACCCGGTCCCCCACCCGTTTGGCGGACTGGGCGCGGGAGCGTGCCATGACGTTCATACCGCGCCGCCGGAACACGTCCTCCAGGACTGCGGCGGCGTCGGGGTCCTCGCCCGGCAGGACACGGTCACGGCTGGACACGAGCGTGACGCGCGACCCGAGCGCCTGATAGGCGCCGGCGAACTCGGCACCGGTCACACCGGACCCGACGACGATCAGCTCGTCGGGCAGCTCGTCCAGGTCGTAGACCTGCGTCCAGTTGAGGATCCGCTCACCGTCGGGCTGCGCGTCGGGCACCTCACGCGGATGGGCGCCGGTGGCGATGAGTACGGCGTCGGCGGTCAGTGTCTCCTCGGACCCGTCGGCGGCGCGCACCACGACCTTGCGCGACCCGTCCAGATCCTGCTGCCCCTGCAGCCGCCCGCGCCCGCGCATGACCCGCGCGCCGGCGCGCGTCACCGACGCGGTGATGTCGTGCGACTGCGCCAGCGCGAGCCGCTTCACACGCCGGTTGACCTTGCCGAGGTCCACCCCCACGACACGCGCGGGCGTGTCGATGTGCGGGGTGTCGTCGGCGACGATGATCCCCAGCTCCTCGTAGGAGGAGTCGAAGGTCGTCATCACCTCGGCCGTCGCGATGAGGGTCTTCGACGGCACGCAGTCGGTCAGCACCGACGCCCCGCCCAGACCGTCGCAGTCCACGACGGTCACCTCCGCGCCGAGCTGCGCGGCCACCAGCGCCGCTTCATATCCGCCGGGTCCGCCACCGATGATCACGATCCGAGTCACGTACTCCATTGTCCCGTACGGAGGCCGAAGCCACTGCGCGGGGGTCCCGGGAGTGGCGGGCGATCGGCCCGCAGGGCCGTCACAGGAGCGCGGGGAACCGCGCCACCAGCCACAACGCCCCCGCACCCGCCGATCGACCGAACCCCCGGGCCGCTGGTGACCCGGCCCCGGGCGGAGCGCTCCCGTACGCTCTCCCCCATGTCGCTCTACGCCGCCTACGCCGGCAACATGGACTCGCGCCTGATGTCCCGCCGGGCCCCCCACTCCCCGCTGCGCGCAACCGGCTGGCTGAACGACTGGCGGCTGACCTTCGGCGGCGAGCACATGGGCTGGGAGGGCGCACTGGCCACGGTCGTCGAGGCGCCGCGCTCCCAGGTCTTCGTGGCGCTGTACGACATCGCCCCCATGGACGAGGACGCGATGGACCGCTGGGTCGGCGTCGGCCTGGACATATACCGCCGGATGCGGGTCCGCGTACACACCCTGGACGGCGAGGAAGCGGCCTGGGTCTACGTCCTCAACGGCTACGAGGGCGGCCTGCCCTCGGCCCGCTACCTGGGCGAGGTGGCGGACGCGGCGGAGTCGGCGGGCGCGCCCCACGACTACGTGATGGAACTGCGCAAACGCCCCTGCTGAGGAAGCCGGCCGAGGGGCGCGAGACACCTCCCGCGCCCGGACCCGCTGTTGGAAACGACAAGACAACGATCCCGATCCGGTGAGCCTCGCCATCTACGCGCGTAGGCTTCGACCGGATACCCTCGTCGCGTGAACGCATCTCTCCTTCCGGACGACATCCAGGGCGACCCGTACGCCGCCGCCGACGCCGCCGCCGCGCGCCTGCGCGAGCTGACGGGCGCCGAGACCCACGACGTCGCGCTGGTGATGGGCTCCGGCTGGGCCCCGGCCGTGGACGCCCTCGGCGCCCCCGAGGCCGAGTTCCAGGTCACCGAGCTGCCCGGCTTCCCGCCGCCGGCGGTCGAGGGCCACGGCGGCAAGGTCCGCTCGTACAAGATCGGTGACAAGCGCGCGCTCGTCTTCCTTGGCCGCACCCACTACTACGAGGGCCGCGGAGTCGCCGCCGTCGCGCACGGCGTCCGTACCGCCGTCGCCGCCGGTGTGAAGACGATCGTCCTCACCAACGGCTGCGGCGGTCTCCGCGAGGGCATGCGTCCCGGCCAGCCGGTCCTGATCAGCGACCATCTGAACCTGACGGCGGCGTCGCCGATCGTCGGCGCGAACTTCGTCGACCTCACGGACCTCTACTCCCCGCGCCTGCGCGCTCTGTGCAAGGAGATCGATCCCTCGTTCGAGGAGGGCGTCTACGCGCAGTTCACGGGCCCCCACTACGAGACCCCGGCGGAGATCCGCATGGCCCGCGTCATCGGCGCGGACCTGGTCGGCATGTCCACGGTGCTGGAGGCCATCGCCGCGCGCGAGGCGGGCGCGGAGGTGCTGGGTATCTCGCTGGTGACCAACCTGGCCGCGGGCATGACCGGCGAGCCCCTGAACCACGAAGAGGTCCTCCAGGCGGGCCGCGACTCGGCGACACGCATGGGTTCGCTGCTGACACGGGTACTGGACCGGCTGTAACGCCCAAGACATCGGAGCTCCGGTCCGTTGGCGTGTGCGGGTCCGGTGGGGCTGATCGCGCGGTTCCCCGCGCCCCTGAAAGACACAGGCCAGGCCCTGCGGGCCTGGGGAAGCATGGGGCACAGCCCATGCTTCCCCAGGGGCGCGGGGAACCGCGCGAGGAGCCCCCACCGGACCCGCAGACAAAGCACTCCCTCGGGGTCGAAGGGGCGTAGCCCCTGGGGGATGGGACGGGTAAGGCCGCGAGGGCGAGGACAATCAAGCCCGCACCTCCCGCACCTCCCACCCCTCAAGGACCCGCTCAAGGACCTGCACGAACAAAGAACGAGAGGTTGACCCCCGTGCACGACGACCTGATCGCCCGCGCCAAGGCGTGGCTGGCCGAGGATCCCGACCCGGAGACCCGGGACGAACTCGGCGGGCTGATCGACGCGGCGGACACGGCGGAGCTCACCGCCCGCTTCTCCGGCACCCTCCAGTTCGGTACCGCGGGCCTGCGCGGCGAACTCGGCGCCGGCCCCATGCGGATGAACCGCTCGGTCGTCATCCGCGCCGCCGCGGGCCTCGCCGCGTACCTGAACAAGCAGGGCGCCGGCGGCGGCCTCGTCGTCATCGGCTACGACGCCCGCCACAAGTCCGCCGACTTCGCCCGTGACACGGCCGCCGTGATGACCGGCGCGGGCCTGCGCGCGGCGGTCCTCCCCCGCCCCCTCCCCACGCCCGTCCTGGCGTTCGCCATAAGGCACCTGGGCGCGGTCGCCGGTGTTGAGGTCACGGCCAGCCACAACCCGCCGCGCGACAACGGCTACAAGGTCTACCTGGGCGACGGCTCCCAGATCGTGCCCCCGGCCGACGCCGGGATCGCGGCCGAGATCGACGCCGTACGCTCCCTCGACGACGTCCCCCGCCCCGACGCCGGCTGGGACACGCTCGACGACAGCGTCCTGGACGCCTATCTGGCCCGTACGGACGCGGTCCTCGCGCCCGGTTCCGCCCGCACCGCCCGCACGGTCTACACGGCCATGCACGGTGTCGGAAAGGACACCCTGCTGGCGGCGTTCGCCCGCGCAGGCTTCCCGGAGCCCGTCCTGGTCGCCGAGCAGGCGGACCCGGACCCGGAGTTCCCGACGGTCGCCTTTCCCAACCCGGAGGAGCCCGGCGCGATGGACCTCGCCTTCGCGAAGGCCCGCGAGACGGACCCCGACCTGATCGTCGCGAACGACCCCGACGCCGACCGCTGCGCCGCGGCGGTCAAGGACGGCACCGACTGGCGGATGCTGCGCGGCGACGAGGTGGGCGCGCTCCTCGCCACCCACCTGGTCGCGCGCGGAGTGCGGGGCACGTTCGCCGAGTCCATCGTCTCCTCGTCCCTCCTCGGCCGTATCGCCGAGAAGGCGGGCCTCCCCTACGAGGAGACCCTCACCGGCTTCAAGTGGATCGCCCGCGTCGAGAACCTGCGCTACGGCTACGAGGAGGCCCTCGGCTACTGCGTCGACCCCGAGGGCGTCCGGGACAAGGACGGCATCACGGCGGCCCTCCTCATCACGGAACTCGCCTCGCGGCTGAAGGAGGAGGGCCGCACCCTCCTGGACCTGCTGGACGACATCGCCGTCGAGCACGGCCTGCACGCCACCGACCAGCTCTCGGTCCGCGTCCAGGACCTCTCGCTCATCGCCCGCGCGATGGAGCGGCTCCGCGAGCGACCGCCGACCGCGCTGGCCGGCCTGGCCGTCACCAGGGCCGAGGACCTGACGCGGGGCACGGACCGGCTCCCGCCCACGGACGGCCTGCGCTACACCCTCGAAGGCGCCCGCGTGATCGTCCGCCCCAGCGGCACGGAACCCAAGCTGAAGTGCTACCTGGAGGTCGTGGTGCCGGTCGCCGACCACGCCGGTCTCCCGGCGGCCCGCACGAAGGCTGCCGGTCTGCTGGCCGGGATCAAGCGGGACCTGTCGGCGGCGGCGGGTATCTGACCGCTCCCCGCCCCTGGCCCCGAACGCACCCGGGCCCCGACCGGATCACCGGTCGGGGCCCGGGTGCGTTCGGGCGGGCCGGGCCCGGCCGGGCGGGCGGTTACGGCACCAGCACCAGCGCCGCCACCCACACCACGGCCAGCACCGCGCCCAGCGGCCACAACGGCAGCCCCCGGTTCTCGTACTCCCCTTCGGGCCGCAGGGCGGGCTCCCGCCACATGGCGGTGATCTCGGCGGCGGTCCTCTCGTAGGGGTGGACCAGACGCAGCTTCCGCTCCAGCCCGCGCCAGCGCTCCGCCCGGACGGACCAGGGCGTGAACGACTCCTGGCTGCTGTCCACCGTCAGCACGGCACCGGCGCACCGGACGGTCATGAGGTGGTCCCACTCGATGTGCCGGGACCGGCTCCAGCCGCTCAGCCACAGGCCCGAGCGGTCGGCGGTGATGCGCCAGGCCAGCATCTGGGGCAGCACCAGGACTCCGAAGAGGCCGATGACGCCACCGAGGACGTACTGCTTCAGCCCGTCCGGGTACAGCCCGACGGCGGCCACCGCGGCGATCATGAAGAGGGCGGCGGTCCGGTCGGCCCACCCCGCCCGCCAGCGCCGTACGGCCACCGGCTCGTCGCCCAGCCGCGCCCTGCTCTCCGTCACGGCCGTGGCACGCAGCTCCTCGTGGACCGTGTTCCGCCTCGCCCTGACCCGCTGCGCGGCGACCCGACGCCGTACGGCCCGGTCGGACAGCGGTCGCACCGGCCCGCTCGAGGACTCGACGACCGGTTCCGTGGGCGAACCGCCCACGTCATCGGCCTCGTCGGTGCCGCCGGGCTCTCCCGGCTTCTCCAGGTCCACCGGACCCGGGGACTCCGTCTTCTCCGTCTTCTCCGCCGCGCTGACGATCACGATCTCGGCGCCCTCGTGGGGCGGCCCGTACAGCACGGCCTCGCGCAGGGAACCGGGCTGTTCGTCGTCATCGTCGACGTCCTCGACGGCGTCGAGGAGTTCGTCCCGCTCCTCCCGGCCGATGCCTTCCTCGACCTCCTCGTCGCTCTCCTCGTACCACTCCTCGGCCGCGACGGTGAACAGCGGCCGCAGTGCCTCCACGTCGTCGGCGGCGAAGACCTCGGCGTCCCCGTCGGCGCCATCGCGTACGAGCACCCGCAGCACCGGCACGGGAGCGCCCCGCAGTGCAGCGGCCCGGCGGCGCCCCAGCCATCCGGAGAGCAGCGAGGTGAGCCCCCAGCCGACGACGAACCAGCCGACGAGGGTGACCTCGTGCCGGTCGGTGGCGAGGTCCCGGCCGGAGGCGAGGGCGAGCAGGCCCGCTCCGAGTACGGCCAGCACACAGCCGGAGCCCATGAGGAACCGGCCGCGCCGCAGCGGCCCCGCCTCGTCCGGCACCGTGGCGGTGGCCCCCTCGGCGGCCACCAGAGCCCACTGCCGCTGGAGTCTGCGCTTGCTCAGCCGGACCTCGGCCGCGGCCCAGGTGAAGGTCACGGCGATGAGGCCCACCAGGGTCGGCACATCGCGTGATCCCCCGTACCAGGCCAGCAGGAGCATGAGCGCCGGCGCCGAGAGCCGTACGACCTCGGGCCTGAGCAGGGTCCACACCAGTTGCAGCGGGACCAGTACGGCGAGGGCTGCGGGCACCTCCGCGAAGTTCGCCAGCCAGAAGCCGACGATCAGACCGCCCGGGACCACGGCGAGGAGGTGCAGGGGGCGGGTCCGGGTCGGCACCCATACGGGCGGCCGGGTCCGCGCCCAGGCCTCCAGCTTCTCCCCGCTCCAGGCGACGCAACCCTCGGGCACGGCGGTCGTGGGCAGCCGGTGCGGGGGTGAGGGTGGGGGTGGGGACCCGGGCTGCGGCCGGGGCTCAAGGTTCGTACTCATCGTTCTGTGGACACTCCGGCCGCCATCGTGGTTACGCCGTTCGTCGCGCGCGATCCGACGCGATCCAAGCGGACCAAGCTGTGAAGGCGGGACGCACGGGCACGTTCCGACCCAACAGACCCTGGCTCATGGGCGGTTGGGTTCTCGCATGCTTCCCGGACGTCTCGTCCGGCGCGTTCCAGGCCACCATAGAACAGATGTCCGGGACCCTTCCCTGGAAAAGCCCCGCAGAGCGAGGTCACCCGACGGCGATCAGCACCAGCAGCAGGACGGCCCCCGCCACCGCGGGCCCCACGACCTCCCAGGCCCACCGCACGCTCGGCTCGCCCTGCGACCCGACCGCCTTCGCCCGCGCCTCGCACAGCTCCTGCAGATCGGCCATGATCTGATCGGCCTCCGCCCGCACAGGCCGCCCGGCCCAGGCCGCACTCCCTCCGCTCTCGCCGCCGACCGCCCGGGCAACGTCCCGGGCCTGACGCCGAGCGGCCCGCTTACGACCACGCAGCGAAACGGGAATCGCCCAGAGCTGGTACTTGGCGCCCCCCTCGTCGATCACCTCGTTGGAGTAACCGGACCGCAGTGACACGACGCTCGCCCACGGCAGCTCGATCACCCGGAACGGATTCCGCACCCGCAACCGATCGTCATTGGCGAACACCGCCGGCCGCACCGAGAAGGCGACCACCACCGGCACGGCCACCAACATCGAGGCCAACGCCAGCCAGGGCACACGCCCCTCCCCCGACACCACCGCGCTGCCGCCGAGCCACGCGAACAGCCCGAGCAGCAGCGCCCCGCCCACCATTCCGGCGGGCGACCGGTACACCCGGTCCTCGTACACGGGCTTGTCGGGCTTCGACGCAGAGGCCGCCACCACCGGAGCCTGCTCGGCTTTCGGGGTCCCCGAAGCCGTCCCAGCCTCCGCACGCTTCCGAGCCGCCGACGGGTGCTCCGGCTCGGGCGACGATTGATCCGAGGTGCTCATACGTCCGATTCTGCCCGACGCCCCACATCTGTTCGCAGCCCACCCGGGTCCGTGCCTCCCAGGGGCGCAGGCCCGCGCGACCGGCCCCCCACCACCCGCACGCGCCCACCACCCGCGCTCCCGAGCCGTAGGGCACCCGCAAACAATCCGGGGGCTGTACACCTGCTACGCGCGTAGATATGCTCGTCTGGTGACCATGTCCACAGCTGCACCCCACGCTCTCGCCGACGTCACCTCGTCCGACAGCACGCTGCGCCGCTTCCTCCACGGGCTGCCCGGCGTCGACCCGGTCGGCCTGGAGGCGCGCGCCGCCTCGCTCGGCACCCGTTCCATCAAGACGACCGCCAAGGCGTACGCCATCGACCTGGCCATCTCCATGGTCGACCTGACGACGCTCGAAGGCGCGGACACCCCGGGCAAGGTCCGGTCCCTCGGCGCCAAGGCGGTCCTCCCCGACCCGGGCGACCGCACGGCCCCCTCGACGGCCGCGGTCTGCGTCTACCCCGACATGGTGCCCGCCGCCAAGGCCGCCGTCGCCGGTTCCACCGTCAAGGTCGCCTCCGTCGCCACCGCCTTCCCGGCCGGCCGCGCCGCCCTCGCCGTGAAACTGGCCGACGTCCACGAGGCCGTCACCGCCGGTGCCGACGAGATCGACATGGTCATCGACCGCGGCGCGTTCCTCTCGGGGAACTACCTCAAGGTCCACGACGAGATCACCGCCGTGAAGGAGGCCTGCGGCTCCGCGGCCCGCCTGAAGGTCATCTTCGAGACCGGCGAGCTCTCGACGTACGACAACATCCGCCGAGCCAGCTGGCTCGGCATGCTCGCGGGCGCGGACTTCATCAAGACCTCGACCGGCAAGGTCGCGGTGAACGCCACCCCCGCCAACACCCTCCTCATGCTGGAAGCCGTCCGCGACTTCCGCGCCCAGACCGGCGTCCAGATCGGCGTGAAGCCCGCCGGCGGCATCCGCACGACGAAGGACGCGATCAAGTTCCTCGTCCTGGTCAACGAGACCGTCGGCGAGGACTGGCTGGACAACCACTGGTTCCGCTTCGGCGCGTCCTCGCTCCTCAACGACCTGCTGATGCAGCGCCAGAAGCTGGCCACCGGCCGCTACTCCGGCCCCGACTACGTGACGGTGGACTGATCCCCATGGCTTCCGCATTCGAGTACGCACCGGCCCCCGAGTCCCGGGCGGTCGTCGACATCGCCCCCTCCTACGGCCTGTTCATCGACGGCGAGTTCACCGAGGCCGCCGACGGCAAGGTCTTCAAGACGGTCAGCCCCGCCTCCGAGGAGGTCCTCTCCGAGATCGCCCAGGCCGGCGAGGCGGACGTGGACCGCGCGGTGAAGGCGGCCCGCAAGGCCTTCGAGAAGTGGTCCGCGCTCCCCGGCGCGGAGCGCGCGAAGTACCTCTTCCGCATCGCCCGCATCGTCCAGGAGCGCAGCCGCGAACTGGCCGTCCTCGAAACCCTGGACAACGGCAAGCCCATCAAGGAGACGCGGGACGCCGATCTCCCCCTGGTCGCCGCGCACTTCTTCTACTACGCCGGCTGGGCCGACAAGCTCGACCATGCCGGCTACGGCGCGAACCCACGCCCGCTGGGCGTGGCGGGCCAGGTCATCCCCTGGAACTTCCCGCTCCTGATGCTGGCGTGGAAGATCGCCCCGGCGCTGGCCACCGGCAACACGGTGGTCCTGAAGCCCGCCGAGACGACCCCTCTGTCGGCGTTGTTCTTCGCGGACATCTGCCGCCAGGCGGGCCTCCCGAAGGGCGTCGTCAACATCCTCCCCGGCTACGGCGACGCGGGCGCGGCCCTGGTCGCGCACCCGGACGTGAACAAGGTCGCCTTCACGGGCTCCACGGCGGTCGGCAAGCAGATCGCCAGGACGGTCGCGGGAAGCCGCAAGAAGCTGACCCTCGAACTGGGCGGCAAGGGCGCGAACATCGTCTTCGACGACGCCCCCATCGACCAGGCCGTCGAGGGCATCGTGACCGGCATCTTCTTCAACCAGGGCCAGGTCTGCTGCGCGGGCAGCCGCCTCCTGGTCCAGGAGTCGATCCAGGACGAGCTGCTCGACTCGCTGAAGCGCCGCCTGTCGACCCTCCGCCTCGGCGACCCCCTCGACAAGAACACGGACATCGGCGCGATCAACTCCGAGGAACAGCTCACCCGCATCACCTCGCTCGTCGAGCGCGGCGAGGCGGAGGGCGCCGAGCGCTGGTCCCCGGCCTGCGAACTCCCCTCCGCGGGCTACTGGTTCGCCCCGACGCTCTTCACGAACGTCACCCAGGCGCACACGATCGCGCGGGACGAGATCTTCGGCCCGGTCCTCTCCGTGCTCACCTTCCGCACCCCGGACGAGGCCGTCGCCAAGGCCAACAACACCCAGTACGGCCTCTCGGCGGGCATCTGGACCGAGAAGGGCTCCCGGATCCTGGCCGTGGCGAACAAGCTCCGCGCGGGCGTCGTCTGGTCCAACACGTTCAACAAGTTCGACCCGACGTCGCCGTTCGGCGGCTACAAGGAGTCGGGCTTCGGCCGCGAGGGCGGCCGCCACGGCCTGGAGGCGTACCTCGATGTCTGACCGCCTGTCTGTTTTCAAGACCTACAAGCTGTACGTCGGCGGGAAGTTCCCGCGTTCCGAGAGCGGCCGGGTGTACGAGGTGACGGACTCAAGGGACAAGTGGCTGGCGAACGCCCCGCTTTCCTCCCGCAAGGACGCCCGTGACGCGGTCGTCGCCGCGCGCAAGGCCCTCGGCGGCTGGTCCGGCGCGACGGCGTACAACCGCGGACAGGTTCTCTACCGCGTCGCCGAGATGCTGGAGGGCCGCAAGAGCCAGTTCGTCCACGAGGTCGCCGACGCCGAGGGGCTGTCGAAGTCGAAGGCCGCCGCCCTGGTGGAGGCGACGATCGACCGCTGGGTCTGGTACGCGGGCTGGACCGACAAGATCGCCCAGGTGGTCGGCGGCGGAAACCCGGTGGCGGGCCCGTACTTCAACCTCTCCTCCCCGGAACCGACGGGCGTGGTGGCGGTCCTGGCCCCCCAGGAGTCGTCGTTCCTGGGCCTGGTCTCGGTCCTCGCCCCGGTGATCGCCACGGGCAACACGGCGGTCGTGATCGCGAGCGAGAAGGCCCCTCTCCCGGCTCTTTCCCTGGGCGAGGTCCTCGCCACCTCCGACGTCCCCGGCGGCGTGGTCAACGTCCTCTCCGGCCGTACGGCGGAGATCGCCGCGCCTCTCGCCGCCCACCAGGACGTCAACGCGATCGACCTGGCCGGTGCGGACGAGGTCCTGGCGAAGGAGCTGGAGATCGCCGCGGCCGACAACCTCAAGCGCGTCCTGCGTCCACAGCCTGTGGACGACTGGTCGGCCACGCCCGGCCTCGACCGCATGACGGCGTTCCTGGAGACGAAGACGGTGTGGCACCCGACGGGGTCGCTGGGCGCGTCGGGTTCCTCGTACTGAGGAGGAGCGCCCCGTGAGGGGCGGGGAACCGCGCGACCTGCCAGGGACGGCCCGCACCGTCACCTCGGAGCGCGCGGTTCCCCGAACTCCTCGGCGCTCCTCAGCCCTTCAGTCCGCCCACCACCTGCCCCACCACCGGAATGCTCCCGATCGACGGCGCCTGCGCCACCGGTCCGGTCAGGGCCGTCGACCTCAGCGGCTTGAAGTCGGCGAGCTGCGTGCCCACCCCGTTGTCGAGGGGGTCGACACCCGTGCCCGCCAGCGGGTTGGGCTTGAGGCCGGCGATCGGGCCGGTGACGTACCCGACGGTGCCGTTGAGTGCCTGCAGACCCGCCAGCGGGTCGATCTGGCCGACCGAGGTGGGCCGGGTGCGCAGCACGTCGACGACCGGGGCGGCGCTGTCCGCCGCCGCGGCCGAACCGGCGCCCGCGCCGAGCGCGACCCCCGCGGTGGTGACGGCCAGCAGCGCGCGCCGAGCGCCGGAGGTCTGGGGGGCCGAGTGTCGAGCCATCAGTGATGCCGCCTTTTCCTGTGCGTTTCCACTTCGGAAAGTAATCATGGAGATACGTAAGGTAGTTGAGGTGTGATGTGCGCTCCAAGGGCGACCCGCCGACTCGGCTGGAGCCGCTCTATGCCTCACACTGGACTCTCGTGAGTGCGCATCCTCCGATACCGTCCCGGGTCGTCCTGCTCTCCGGTCCTTCCGGCTCAGGCAAGTCCCTCCTCGCCGCCCGCTCCGGCCTGCCCGTGCTGCGGCTCGACGACTTCTACAAGGAGGGCGACGACCCGACGCTGCCGCAGGTGGAGGGCAGCACCGACATCGACTGGGACCACCCGCTGTCGTGGGACGCGGACACCGCCGTCGCGGCGATCGAGGAACTGTGCCGCACGGGCCGTACGACCGTCCCGACGTACGACATCTCCCTCAGCGCGCGCACCGGCGCGGAGGCCCTGCACATCGAGCGGACCCCGGTGTTCATCGCCGAGGGCATCTTCGCCGCCGAGATCGTCGGGCGCTGCCGTGAACTCGGCCTCCTGGCGGACGCGCTGTGTCTGACCCGTGGTCCGGTGAAGACCTTCCGCCGCCGCTTCCTGCGCGATCTGAGGGAGGGCCGCAAGTCGGTGCCGTTCCTGCTGCGACGCGGCTGGCGGCTGATGCGTCTGGAGCGCTCGATCGTGGCCCGCCAGACGGAGTTGGGCGCCCACCCCTGCGACCGGGACGAGGCCCTGGGCCGGCTGGCGGCGGCCGCCGCGGGCCACTGCGCGAAGGCGACGGCCTGAGGGCACACAGGGAGTCGGCCCGAGGGCGGACATGAAAACGGGACTGGACGGACCCCCCGGCCCTCCAGTCCCGCTTCCCCCGCGATCCCCCGTGTCGCACCGTCGTGGTCCCCCCGGACCCCGCCGGCTTCCCCCCGGCCGTCACATCGGCGCTCCCCCGCGCCACCGTGACGTCCCCCGTTCCCCCGTACTCCCCCCGCTTTCCCCCGTTACCCACTTCCCCCCACAGACCTTCAGGCGACAAGCTCCCCGAAGGACTCCTCCTCGTCACGGCCGAAGCTGAGGACCTCGTCCTCGCGCAGCCGGCGGAGCGACCGCCAGATGCTGGACTTCACCGTGCCGACACTGATGTCGAGGATCTCCGCGATCTCCGGGTCGGTGCGGCCCTCGTAGTAACGGAGGACCAGCATCGTCCGCTGGAGTTCGGGGAGCCGGGCGAGCGCCTGCCACAGGACGGCGCGCAGCTCGGTGCCGCGCATCGCGTCCGTGTCACCGGCCGTCTCCGGCAGCTCCTCGGTCGGGTACTCGTTCAGCTTGCGGCGGCGCCACGCGCTGATGTGCAGATTGGTCATGGTGCGGCGGAGGTAGCCCCCCACCGCGGCCTTGTCACTGATCCGGTCCCAGGCCCGGTAGGTCGAGAACAGCGCGCTCTGCAGCAGGTCCTCGGCCTCGAAGCGGTCTCCGGTCAGGTGGTAGGCGGTTGCGTACAGGGAGGCACGACGCTCCTGGACGTAGGCGGTGAACTCCGCCTCCGACACAGACCGGCGTTCCCCCGTGCCCTCCCCGTACGCGGTCCCCGTTCCCCCGTGGGTGACCCCCGTCACCCCCGTGCTGCTTCCCCCCACATGCGCGTCAACCACCGACATGTACGTGGTGTGCTGACGCCCGGTGCCGCGAGCGCACCCCCGCCCGCTCACGGCACCGGACTTCTCCGTGTTCCGGACGACGTCGTGGAGACGCGTGACAACTGCGCCAGTGCTGTTGCCGTGCAGTGTGTTCATCTCGCGCCCCCCGTCGTGGAATTCCGGTTGTGGTGCTGTGGTGCTCGTTCGTACTTCTCCGGCTCCGCCCCTCGTGCTGTCGGGCGGCGTTTCCTTGCCTGTGACGAAAAGATTGCCCGTTCACCTTCATGGCCGTGTCCGCCGACTGTCACAGACCTGTCACAGGGGTCGGGCCCAGTCGGGGCACAGGTTGATCACAGAGAAGAGTCGTACGGCTACCCGAACGGCACGATCGTGTGCGGGTGTCGAGTGGGAGCGCTCCAACGGTCGATTCGGCGCCATGCCATGGGCCAGAATGAGCCCGTGCCTTCCCTGTTGCTGATCGAGGACGACGACGCCATCCGCACGGCCCTGGAGCTCTCACTGACGCGCCAGGGGCACCGTGTCGCCACCGCCGCCACCGGCGAGGATGGCCTCAAGCTGCTGCGCGAACAGCGGCCGGATCTGATCGTTTTGGACGTGATGCTGCCAGGAATCGACGGCTTCGAGGTGTGTCGGCGGATCCGGCGCACCGACCAGCTGCCGATCATCCTGCTGACGGCGCGCAGCGACGACATCGACGTCGTGGTGGGCCTGGAATCGGGCGCGGACGACTACGTGGTCAAGCCCGTGCAGGGGCGGGTGCTGGACGCCCGTATCCGCGCGGTGCTGCGGCGCGGTGAGCGTGAGGCCAACGACGCGGCGGCCTTCGGCTCTCTCGTGATCGACCGCGCGGCGATGACCGTGACGAAGAACGGCGAGGACCTCCAGCTGACGCCCACCGAGCTGCGGCTGCTCCTGGAGCTGAGCCGCCGCCCGGGGCAGGCCCTGTCCCGGCAGCAGTTGCTGCGTCTGGTGTGGGAGCACGACTACCTGGGCGACTCCCGCCTGGTGGACGCGTGTGTGCAGCGGCTGCGCGCCAAGGTCGAGGACGTACCGTCCTCGCCGACCCTGATCCGTACCGTGCGCGGCGTGGGCTACCGGTTGGACACTCCTCAGTGACGAAGGCTCAAGGGGGGATCCGCGGCTGGGCCGCGGCTCGCAGGAAAGTGCAGTCCCGGATCCGTTTCACCAGTCTGCGGCTGCGTCTGGTGGTGGTCTTCGGTCTGGTGGCGCTCACGGCCGCCGTGTCGGCGTCCGGTATCGCGTACTGGCTCAACCGCGAGGCCGTGCAGACGCGCGCGCAGGACGCGGCGCTCAACGACTTCGAGCGGGAGATGCAGAGCCATGTGAGCACGCTGCGCCCGAACCCGACGCAGGACCAACTGCGCATCGCGGCACGGAAGATGGCGGACGGCGGTGAGCGCTCCAGCGTGCTGCTCCTCGCCGAGGGCGCCGACGGCCGGACGGTCTCCGGTTCGTCGACCGACAACGCGCTGACCGGCTTCTCGCTGGACGACGTGCCGGCGTCCCTCCAGAAGGCCGTCAACAAACGGCAGAAGCTCACGTCGGGAAACCGGCACGCGTACCACGTGTACTGGCAGCGGGTCATCGACGGCGACACCCCGTATCTGGTGGGCGGCGCGAAGATGATCGGCGGCGGGCCGACCGGCTACATGCGCAAGTCCCTCGCGGAGGAGGCGAAGGACCTCAACTCGCTGGCCTGGTCGCTCGGGATCGCCACGGGCCTGTCGCTGATCGGCTCGGCGCTGCTCGCACAGGCCGCCGCCACGACCGTGCTGAAGCCGGTGCAGCGCCTCGGTGTCGCCGCCCGGCGTCTCGGCGAGGGCAAGCTCGACACCCGGCTGCGCGTCTCCGGCACGGACGAACTGGCCGACCTCTCGCGCACGTTCAATCTCGCGGCGGAGTCGCTGGAGAAGAAGGTCGACGACATGAGCGCCCGCGAGGAGGCGTCCCGTCGCTTCGTCGCCGACATGTCCCATGAGCTCCGTACGCCGCTGACGGCGATCACCGCCGTCACGGAGGTGCTGGAGGAGGAGCTGGACGCCGACACGGGCAGCCTCGACCCCATGATCGAACCGGCCGTACGGCTCGTCGTCAGCGAGACCCAGCGTCTCAACAACCTGGTCGAGAACCTGATGGAGGTCACCCGCTTCGACGCGGGCACGGCCCGCCTCGTCCTCGACGACATGGACATCGCCGACCAGATCACCGCCTGCATCGACGCCCGCGCCTGGCTGGACGCGGTGGAGCTGGACGCCGAGCGCGGCATCATCACCAACCTCGACCCGCGCCGCCTGGACGTGATCCTGGCCAACCTGATCGGCAACGCGCTCAAGCACGGCGGTTCGCCGGTGCGCGTCTCGGTGCGTGAGGAGGGCGAGGACCTGCTGATCGAGGTGCAGGACCACGGCCCCGGCATCCCCGAGGACGTCCTCCCGCACGTCTTCGACCGCTTCTACAAGGCGAGCGCCTCCCGTCCCCGCTCCGAGGGCAGCGGCCTCGGCCTGTCCATCGCCCTGGAGAACGCCCACATCCACGGCGGCGAGATCATCGCCGCCAACTCCCCCGAGGGCGGCGCGGTCTTCACCCTCCGCCTGCCCCGCGACGCTTCCTCGCTCATCGCGGAGGAACGGGACGGCGACCAGGGCGACGACGGCCCGCAGGGCACCGAGGGGGCCGGTCAGTGACGATACGAGGCTCACGAGAACGGGAAGACGGGGGAATCCAGGGCGTGCGAGTGCCGGACGTACTCGTGCGGGGCTCACGCGCGCGAGGCATACGGGTCCTGGCCGCGACCGGCGCGCTGGCCGGGCTGCTCACCGGCTGCGGGATCCGGGCCACGCAGGTGCCGACGGACTTCGGCCCGGCGCCCTCGATGGTGCCGTGCGAGCTGTCGGTGACGGACATCTCGACACAGGCGACCCCCTCCGGCATGCCGGTCGAGGTGTTCCTCCTGTGCTCCGGGGCGCTCGTGCGGGTCAACCGCTCCGTGGAGGTCGCCGAGGGCACCCAGGAGGCCCAGCGGCGCGTCGTCGTCGCACAGGGTCTGCTGGACGCCCTGGCCGGCGACCCCAGCCACGTGGAGGACGAGGCCGGCTACAGCACCGCCGTCCCGGCCGGCCTCACGGTGACGGGCCCCGCCCCCGGAGACCCCGAGGACGCCCTCCGCCTGTCCACCGCCCCCGGCTCCCTCCCCAGGTACGCCCTCGCCCAGCTCGTCTGCACCTTCGCCGACTCCGCGGCCGCCGGCGACAACGGCTCGGTGGTACTGGGCAGCACGAGCGCCGAGTCGCTACGGCGCTACGAGTGCGCGCCGGAGACCCAGACGTCCCCGGGCGCGGGCAACCCGCCTTCGACGGAGGTCAACGGCTCCTGAACGGGAGTATCGAGGGGTTCCCCAGCCCGTGATCCGCCCGCGCGACGCCCACTGCGCGGATCACTGCAGACGTCCACTGCCCGGATCACTGCAGACGCCCACTGCCCGGATCACTGCAGACGCCCACTGCCCGGATCACTGCAGACGTCCACTGCGTGGATCACTGCAGAGGAGTTGGGGAGTGAGCCAAAGGGGCGCGCCTGTGTCGAGAGCGCGAGCGCGCGGAGGCCCCGACGAAGGAGGGGTCGAGCACGGTCGCGCTCTCGACACAGGCTTCTGCGCCCCGGCGGCGAACCGAGCCCCGAAAAACACAGCGGAACCGATCGTGCCGGGGGCCGCGTCTTGGGGGGCGTGCAGCCTCAAGGTACGAACGGCGGTAGCGCCGATGTCCGTGTCCGTGCGGCGGGGGGTGTTCTCCTCGCCGTACATCTCGCGGTCGTTGCCTGGATCACGCTGCGTCCGCTGGACGTCACCTGGATGAGTCCAGCGAATCTGCGGCCGTTCGCGGGGATCAGAGCGGATCTGACCCTGGGGTGGCCGGAGGCGGCCCATCGGATCGGTGAGGGGCTGGCACTGCTCGCTCCGCTGGGCGTCCTGCTGCCGATGGTGCACGGGAGACTGGCCGTGTCGCCGCTCGCATCGCTGGCCCGGTCGGTGGCGGCCGGGGCGCTGCTGTCGCTGGCCATCGAGCTGTTGCAGACCGGGGTGCCGGGGCAGGTCGTCGACATCGACTCGATCCTGCTGAACTCGGTCGGGGTGGGACTCGCCCATGTCGCGCTGGTGCCGGTGGTCAGGTCGGCGCTGCGGCGGAGGGCGGAGACCCGGGTGCGGGCGGCGCATCTGCGTCGGGAGGAGTTGTCTCAGGGTCGGACCCCGACGATTCCCAGGGTCGGGATGGCTCCGTAGAGGGACGCTTCGTCCGCTTCGTCACCGTAGCGTCGAAGGTGTGGAAATGAGAGCGGTGGCCGTCGGAAGGCCTCGCCCCACCGTCGGCCCGCGGCCGGCGTCCTACGCTGACGAAGGAGCCCTCATGAGCCGCCTTGCCCGCCCCACCGAAGGCCGGATGATCGGCGGAGTGTGCGCTGCGCTGGCACGGCGCTTCGGCACCTCCGCGACCACGATGCGCGTGATCTTCCTGGTGTCGTGTCTGCTTCCCGGCCCGCAGTTCCTGCTCTACATAGCCCTTTGGATCCTGTTCCCCTCCGAGGGCAAGGCCCGCACGGCTTGGTGACGCGCACGACCCGGTGACGCGCACACCGACGGGGCACACCCTTCGAGGGGTGCGCCCCGTCGGGCGTGGTGGTCCGCCTCAGGCGGCGGGGCCGCCGCCGAGGGGCAGACCGTTGACGCCGAGGCCCTTGGCGGGGAGGGTCTTGCCGACGGGGAGGCCGCCGAGCAGTCCGGCGACGGGGGCGGTGGGTCCTTCGGCGAGGACGTTGGCGGCGGCGGGCTGTGCGGCCTCCAGGCCGGCGCCGAGCGCGCTCTGACCCTGGGCGAGAGCGCCGGTGACGGTCGGCAGCGCCTTCGTGAGGTTCTCCACGGGCAGCGCCTGGGTGACGGTGCCGACGGCCTGGGAGGCCTCGGGAGCACTCGGAGCGGCGTTCGCGGCGCCCGCGCCCGCAGCGGCGATGGCGGCACCGGCGACGGCGACACCGAGGGTCTTGGCAGCAGACTGCTTCATGTTGAATGCGTCCTTGGAATGCGTTTGACGGGTGGTGAGCGGTGCCGAAACGTAAACACCAAAGTCCCGCCGGAGGCAAACATCGAAAAGCGGCCGCGTCGCCGTCCGCGTGACCGCTTCCCGAAGTCGCCGTTCAGCTCTTTTCGTCGACAGAACCGCTGGTGGAGGCTGTTTGCCGGAACAGCCATTCGGATTTCAACTCGGCGTATCCGGGCTTGATGACGTCGTTGATCATGGCCAGTCGTTCATCGAAAGGAATGAATGCTGACTTCATAGCATTGACCGAGAACCACTGCATGTCGTCGAGCGTGTAGCCGAAGGCGTCGACTAGATGCTCGAATTCACGGCTCATGCTCGTGTGCGACATCAGCCGGTTGTCGGTGTTCACGGTGGCCCGGAAGTGCAGTCGCCGCAGCAGCCCGATGGGGTGCTCGGCGTACGAACGGGCTGCGCCGGTCTGGAGGTTGGAGCTGGGGCACAGTTCCAGCGGGATGCGCTTGTCGCGGACGTAGGAAGCGAGGCGGCCGAGCTTCACGGAGCCGTCCTCGTGGACCTGGATGTCGTCGATGATGCGGACGCCGTGGCCGAGCCGGTCGGCGCCGCACCACTGCAACGCCTGCCAGATGGAGGGGAGTCCGAAGGCTTCCCCGGCGTGGATGGTGAAGTGGTTGTTCTCGCGCTTGAGGTACTCGAAGGCGTCGAGGTGGCGGGTGGGCGGGTAGCCGGCCTCGGCGCCCGCGATGTCGAATCCGACGACGCCGAGGTCGCGGTAGCGGTTGGCGAGTTCGGCGATCTCCAGGGCGCGGGCGGCGTGCCGCATGGCGGTGAGCAGGGCGCCGACGCGGATGCGGCGGCCGTCGGCCCTGGCCAGCCGCTCGCCCTCCCGGAAGCCCTCGTTGACGGCCTCGACGACCTCTTCGAGACTGAGCCCGCCTTCGAGGTGCTGTTCGGGGGCGTAACGGACCTCGGCGTAGACGACGCCGTCCGCGGCCAGGTCCTCGGCGCACTCGGCGGCGACCCGGAACAGCGCGTCACGGGTCTGCATGACGCCGACGGTGTGGGAGAAGGTCTCCAGATACCGCTCCAGCGAGCCGGAGTCGGCGGACTCGCGGAACCAGACGCCGAGCCGGTCGGCGTCGGTCTCCGGGAGCTGGGCGTAACCGCTGTCGCGGGCGAGTTCGACGATGGTTCCGGGGCGCAGGCCGCCGTCGAGGTGGTCGTGCAGCAGAACCTTGGGCGCCCGGCGGATCTGGTCCGAGTCCGGGGTGTTACCGGTCGGGTCGGTCTGGTTCGTCATTTTCGCACGATATATCCTACGCGCGTAGAGCGCCTGCCGGATAATCCCGTCGATATCCAACGGTGACCCACAGGACGGGTGGCGTACACCATGTCTTCTGACACTGTTCTGTCATGGCGCAGCAAGCAATGCCGGTCCGTACGCCCCGACTTGGGCGGACAATCGGCCCGGAGCCGAGCACGGTCAGCGGAGTCGTTCTGCTGCTCCCGGCCGGTGACGAGGCATCCACCCGCAGACCCTCCCCCATGATGGCCACGGCCTCCGTGCGCGCCCTCGGCCGCCGGCTCGCCCGCGCCGGCCGTACGGAGGGGCTGGCGACCCATGTCGTGCACTACCGCTACCGGGGCTGGAACGGCACGGAGGCGCGGCTCGCACGGGACGCGGAGTGGGCCGCGGACGAGGTGGTCCGGCGGTACGGAGACGTGCCGGTGTGTCTCGCCGGGCTCCACATGGGGGCGCGGGCCGCGCTGCACGCGGGTGGGCACGAGGCCGTCAACTCCGTGCTGGCCATAGCCCCCTGGCTGCCCGAGGAGAATGTGGCCGCGCCGCCCGAACCGGTGAAGCAGTTGTCGGGGCGGCGGGTGCTCATCGTGCACGGGACGAACGACGAGCGGGTGGATCCCGAGCTGTCGTTCCGGTTCGCGGCGCGGGCGAAGAAGACGAACCCCGACATCTGCCGGTTCGAGGTGCACGCGGATCGGCACGGGTTGACGCAGTACCGGGACGAGGTGCATGCGTTGGCTTCGGATTTTGTGATGGGGGTGCTGTTCGGCAGGGCGTTCGCGCGGCCGGTGGAGGACGCGCTTGCGGCTCCGCCGCCGTTGGGGTTGCGTATGCCGCTCGCCTCCGGCTTCGGAACGGCCCGCTCGCGCAGACGCGTCTGAGGTTCGTGGCGCGGCTGCGGGTCGGCGGGGGCTTGTCGCGCGGTTCCCCGCGCCGCCGGGTCTGTTGCCGCTCAGTCCGGCAGCAGGTTGCCCCTTCTCGACAGCAGGAACTTCTTGAAGGCCGCCACCGGGGGTGTGTCCGGGTGGCCGTCGAGCCACGCCACGCCGATCTCCCTGGCCGCCCTCGGGGAGGTGACCGTCAGTTCGACCACGCCCGGCCTGGGGACGGCCGGGGGTGGGAGGAGGGCCACGCCCAGCCCTGCCGCCACCAGGCCCCGTAGGGTCTCCGCCTCCTCTCCCTCGAAGGCGATACGGGGCTTGAAGCCGGCCTCCTTGCAGAGGTCGTCGGTGATGCGGCGCATGCCGTAGCCGGGTTCGAGGGTGACGAAGGTTTCGTCGGCGGCCTCGGCGAGGCGGACGCGTCTGCGGGCGCCGAGGCGGTGGCCGGCGGGGACGACGAGGCGGAGCTTCTGTTCGTCGAGGCGGCGGGCCACCAGGTCGGGGGCGTCCGGGACGGGGGACGTGAGGCAGAGGTCGAGTTCGCCGGCGCGCAGGCGTTCGAGCATGGCCTCGCCGTAGTTCTGGACGAGGCTGAAGCGGACACGGGGGTGCTCGGCGCGGAAGGCCTGGAGGAGGCCGGGGACGGTCTCGGCGCCCATGGTGTGCAGGAAGCCGAAGGCGACCTTGCCGGTGGCGGGGTCGGCGTCGGCGCGGACCTCGTCGGCGGCGCGCTCGATCTCAGCGAGGGCGCGTTCCACGGAGGCGTGGAAGGTGCGGCCGGCGTGGGTGAGGGAGACCGTGCGCCCCCGGCGGGCGAACAGGTCGACGCCCAGGTCCCGTTCGAGGCGGACCATCGCCCGCGACAGCGTCGACTGCGGGACCTGCATCTCCTGTGCGGCCCGGGTGACGTGCTCGGTGCGGGCGACTCCGGCGAAGTAGGCGAGGCGGGGGGCCAGGCGCAGGACGATGTCCTCGATGCTGTCGATGTCTCCTGTGTCACCGGACGGTGACAGGCGCGGCTCTGACCTCTGCTCATGCATCACGGGAACGATTATGGGGGTTCCATGCATTGGACGGATGAGTGGCGGCGTACGTAGTTTCGAGGCATGCCTTCCGCCAGTACCGAGGCGTCCACCACCGTGGGCGCCGTACCAGCCACGTCCGACCGCATCCACACCGCCGACTCCCGAGTGGCCCCCGGTGGGCCCGGCTACCGCCGGATGAGTCTGGCGCTGTTCCTCGCGGGTGTCGCGACCTTCGCCCTCCTGTACTCCACGCAGGCCCTGCTGCCGCTGATCTCGGACGGCTTCGGAAGTACGGCGAGTGCGGCGAGCTGGACGGTGTCGGCGGCGACCGGTGCGCTGGCGCTGTTCGTGCTGCCGATGAGCGCACTGTCGGAGCGGTTCGGGCGGCGTACGTTGATGACGGCATCGCTGGCGGTCGCCGTGACGGTCGGGCTGCTGATCCCCTTCGCGCCCTCGCTGGGGGCGCTGGTGGTGCTGCGGGCCGTACAGGGCGCCGCGCTGGCCGGGGTGCCGGCCTCGGCGACCGCGTACCTCGCCGAGGAGGTCCGTCCCAGGGCCCTCATCACCGCGATCGGGCTCTTCGTCGCCGGCAACAGCGTCGGCGGCATGAGCGGCCGTGTCATCACCGGCTGGGTCGCTCAGGAGTGGGGCTGGCGGGTCGCGCTGGCGGTGCTCGGGGTGATCGCGGTGGGGTGCGCGGTGGCTTTCCGGCTGCTGCTGCCGGCGCCGAGGCACTTCGTGGCGGGGTCGCTGCGGCCGCGGGTGCTGGGGCGGACGGTGCGGGCGCACCTCGGGAATCCGCTGCTGTGCCGGCTGTACGCGATCGGTGCGCTGTTCATGACGGTCTTCGGCGGTGTCTACACGGTCATCGGCTACCGGCTGGCCGACGCGCCCTTCTCCCTTCCGCAGGGAGTCATCGGGTCGATCTTCCTCGTGTACCTGGTGGGTACGGTGTCGGCGTCCACCGCCGGGAGGCTGGCGGGGCGGCTCGGGCGGCGGGGTGCGCTGTATCTCGCGGGTGGTACGACGACCGCCGGGCTGGTGGTGTCGCTGTCCGACTCGCTGGTGCTGGTGCTGCTGGGCCTGGTGCTCATCACTGCCGGGTTCTTCGCGGGGCATGCGGTCGCCTCGTCGTCCGTGAGTCATACGGCGAAGGAGGGGCGGGCGCAGGCGTCCGCGCTGTATCAGTCGGCGTACTACGTGGGGTCCAGTGCGGGGAGCACGCTCGGGGCGGTGGCCTTCCATGCGGGGGGTTGGGGCGGGACCGTTTCGATGGGGCTGCTGGCCGTGCTGGGGGTTGTGGCGATCACCGTGGTGGGGTCCCGTGCGGCTCGGCGGGGGCCGGTGCCGGTTCACTGAGCTCGTTTCCTCGCCCCCGCCGCCCCGCCCCTTCCCATCCCAAGGGGCTGCGCCCCTTTGGCCCCCACCTGCGGGTCCGTCGTGGTCGCTCGCGCAGTTCCCCGCGCCCCCGAAGGGGCGCGGGGAACTGCGCACAACTCCCTGACCTGCCCTTTCCTTCCTTCCCCAGGCCATTGTCAGTGGGCTGCGGTAGCTTCCGAGGTGTTGGTACGCACAGGTACGCCACAGGGGTGGGTTGGCCATGGGTGACGGTACGGCGACAGTTACGGCGGATCTCGACGTCCGGTTGGAGAAGCACCGGGTCGAGCTGACCGGGTACTGCTACCGGATGCTGGGCTCGTCCTTCGAGGCGGAGGACGCCGTGCAGGACACGATGATCCGCGCCTGGCGGAGTTATGAGAAGTTCGAGGGGCGGTCCTCGCTGCGGTCGTGGCTCTACCGGATCGCCACGAACGTCTGTCTCGACATGCTGACCGCCGGGAACAAGCGGGCCCGGCCCATGGATCTCACCGACTCGACGCCCCTGGCCCAGGCCGCCCTGTCCCCCCGGCCCGACAACACCTGGCTGGAGCCGGTGCCGGACGCCCGGGTGCTGCCGACGACCGCCGATCCGGCGGAGGCCGCCGTGGCCAAGGAGTCCGTGCGGCTGGCGTTCGTCGCGGCGCTGCAGAAGCTGCCCTCCAAGCAGCGTGCGGTGCTCATCCTGCGTGAGGTGCTGGCGTGGCGGGCGAGCGAGGTCGCCGAACTGCTCGACACGTCCGTGGCCTCGGTGAACAGCGCCCTGCAGCGGGCCCGCGCGACCCTCGCCGAGGGTGACGGGCAGGTCGCGGCTGCCGATGTCTCCGACCCGCTGGACGAGGAGCAGCAGAAGCTGCTTGAGCGCTATGTGGCCGCCTTCGAGGGGTACGACATGGCGGCGCTGACGGCCCTGCTGCACGAGGACGCGGTCATGACGATGCCGCCGTTCGACCTGTGGCTGACCGGGACGGGCGACATCACCGGGTTCATGACCACGCTCGGCGCGGCCTGTGCCGGCTCGCACCTCGTGCCGGTCGCGGTGAACGGCCTGCCGGGCTTCGCGCAGTACAAGCCGGACCCGGAGAAGGGCGGCTTCAGCGCGTGGGCCGTGCAGGCGCTGGAGATCTCAGAGGGCCGGATCGCCGGATTCCACTGCTTCCTGGACACCGCCCGCTGGTTCCCCCTCTTCGGCCTGCCCCTCCACATCGAGGGCGAGCCCGACCAGCCGCAGTAGCGCGCACAGCGCCGGGTCGGGGTCCCGCAGCCGTATCCGGCCCCCGGCCCGTTTCGCGGCGAGCTGCAACCGGGCCAGTACGTCGATGACGCCCAGGCCCGGCGGGCCGATCCCGGCGACATCGCACACCACCACCCCGGCCCCGGTCCCTTCCAGTCGCGCTCGTACCTCGGCACAGAGCCGAGGCACCTCGTTCCGGGTGACGGGGCCTGGCAGCACGAGTACGGCGGGTGTCGTCGCGTCCACGATCGGTAGACCGGGCGGAATCCCGGAACTCATCGCGGTGGGCGACCACACCCGCCGTGGGTCGACCGGACGGTCCGGTCAGCTCTGCCTCAGGCGATCCGGTCCAGCACGATCGGGGTCGGGGTGAACTCCGTGCCCGCTGCCGCGATGTCGTACGACCCCTCCACGGCCTGCAGGGCGTACTCGAAGCGCTCCGGGGTGTCCGTGTGCAGGGTGAGGAGGGGCTGGCCCTCCGTGACCGTGTCGCCGGGCTTGGCATGCATCTCGACGCCCGCGCCGGCCTGGACCGGGTCCTCCTTGCGGGCGCGGCCCGCTCCGAGGCGCCAGGCGGCGATGCCGATGTCGTACGCGTCGAGGCGGGTCAGGACGCCGGAGGCGCTCGCCTTCACCACATGCTGCTCGCGCGAGGTCGGCAGTGCGGCGTCGGGGTCACCGCCCTGAGCGGCGATCATGCGGCGCCAGGCGTCCATCGCCGAGCCGTCGGCGAGCGCCTTCGCCGGGTCTGCGTCCTTCACGCCGGCCGCGTCGAGCATCTCGCGGGCCAGGGCGATCGTCAGCTCGACGACGTCCGCGGGGCCGCCGCCGGCCAGGACCTCGACCGACTCGCGGACCTCCAGCGCGTTGCCCGCCGTCAGGCCCAGGGGGGTCGACATGTCCGTCAGGAGGGCGACCGTCTTCACGCCGTGGTCGGTTCCGAGGCCCACCATCGTCGACGCCAGCTCACGGGCGTCCTCGATGGTCTTCATGAAGGCTCCCGTGCCCACCTTCACGTCCAGGACCAGGGAGCCCGTCCCCTCGGCGATCTTCTTCGACATGATGGAGGAGGCGATCAGGGGGATCGCCTCCACGGTTCCCGTCACGTCCCGCAGCGCGTAGAGCTTCTTGTCCGCCGGCGCCAGGCCGTCGCCCGCCGCGCAGATGACGGCACCCACCTCGTCAAGGACGTTCAGCATCTCCTCGTTGGAGAGGAGGGCGCGCCAGCCCGGGATGGACTCCAGCTTGTCGAGGGTGCCGCCGGTGTGGCCGAGGCCGCGGCCCGAGAGCTGGGGGACGGCCGCGCCGCAGGCCGCCACCAGGGGAGCGAGGGGGAGGGTGATCTTGTCGCCGACGCCGCCCGTGGAGTGCTTGTCGGCGGTGGGGCGGGACAGGGACGAGAAGTCCATGCGCTCGCCGGAGGCGATCATCGCGGCCGTCCAGCGGGCGATCTCACGGCGGTCCATGCCGTTGAGGAGGATCGCCATGTTGAGGGCGGCCATCTGGTAGTCGGCGACCTCGCCCCGGGTGTAGGCGTCGATGACCCAGTCGATCTGTTCGTCGCTGAGCTCGCCGCGGTCCCGCTTGGTGCGGATGACGGAGATGGCATCCATCGACAGAGACGTCATGGCTTTCCTTTTCGAGGTTTTCGAACGTGTGCGGCCCCCCTGAGCAACTCAGAGGGGCCGCACGGGAGTCACTTGGTGAGATGGTCCGGACCGAAGGCCTGGGGCAGCATCTCCGAGAGGGGGACGATTCCCGCCGGGGTCTCCAGCAGGAGGTCCGGGCCACCGAACTCGTACAGCAGCTGTCGGCAGCGGCCGCACGGGACGAGGATCGCGCCCTTGCCGTCCACACAGGTGAAGTGCGTGAGACGGCCGCCGCCCGTGCGGTGCAGCTCCGAGACCAGGCCGCACTCCGCGCACAGGCCGAGGCCGTACGAGGCGTTCTCGACGTTGCAGCCCGAGACGGTGCGGCCGTCGTCGACGAGGGCGGCGACGCCGACCGGGTAGCCGGAGTACGGGGCGTACGCCCGGGACATGGCGTCCCGGGCCACCGTACGGAGCCCGGCCCAGTCGACGGCGGTCACTTGCCCTGTCCCTTCCGGTACGGCAGGCCGTCCGCCTTCGGCATCCGCAGTCGCTGGGCGGAGAGCGCGAGGACGATCAGCGTGATGACGTACGGCGTGGCGGCGACGACCTGGTTGGGGACCTCGTTGGTGGTCGCGTACCAGGTGAAGACCAGGGCACCGATCACGAAGGTGATCGCGGCCGAGACGTACTTCTTGCGGACGGCCTGCCAGATCGCGCCGATGACCAGCAGCAGCGCGCCGAGGAGCAGCAGGGCGTGGACGTTCTCGGAGCCGCCGCGCAGGTTGAGGCTGTCGGTGTAGCCGAAGAGGCCGGCGCCGAGGGCGAGGCCGCCCGGCATCCAGTTGCCGAAGATCATCGCGGCGAGACCGATGTAGCCGCGGCCGCTGGTCTGGCCCTCCAGGTAGAAGGGGTTGGCGACGATGGCGAGGAAGGCGCCACCGAGGCCGGCCAGACCGCCGGAGATGATCACGGCGAGGTACTTGTACTTGTAGACGTTGACGCCGAGGGACTCGGCGGCGACCGGGTTCTCGCCGCAGGAGCGCAGGCGCAGACCGAAGGCGGTGCGCCACAGGATCCACCAGGTGGCGGGGATCAGCGCGACGGCGACGAGGGTCAGCCAGGAGACGTCGGTGACCAGTCCGCCGAGCAGGCCGGCGAGGTCGGAGACGAAGAACCAGCCCTTCTCGTTGAGGGTCTGGAGCGCGTCCGATAGCCCTGGCACCGTGAACTGGCCGAGGGAGTCGACCGGCGGGGACTGCTTGGCCGAGCCGCCCTGGTGGCCCTCGAAGGCGAGGGGGGCGAGGTAGCGGGTGGCGCCGAGGGCGAGGATGTTGATGGCCACACCGGAGACGATGTGGTTGACGTTGAAGGTGACGGTGACGAAGGCGTGCAGCAGACCGCCGATCGCGCCGCCGGCGATGCCGACCAGGACACCGGTCCACGGGCCGTACTGGAAGCCGGCCCAGGCACCGAACCAGGTGCCGAGGATCATCATGCCTTCGAGGCCGATGTTGACGACGCCGGCGCGCTCGGCCCACAGACCGCCGAGACCGGCGAGGCCGATCGGGACGGCCAGCTCCAGCGCGGTGGACATCTGGCTGACGTTGGTGATGCCGTCGGCGCCGGTGATGATGCGGACGATCGAGGTGAGTGCCAGGACACCGGCGATGACCAGCAGCAGCACGGGCAGCGACAGCTTGCGGCCCGTCGGGGCGGCCGGCTGCAGCGAGGGCTGGTTGACGTCGGTCGCGGTGGTGCTCGTGGTCATCGGCCCGCCACCTCCTTCTTGACGTTGTTGTTGTCGGAGGCTTCCGCGCCCAGACCACCGAGAACATGGCCCGCGGCGAGCTCGGCGCCGACCCGGCGCTGCTGGCGGCGCAGGCCCCACTCGCGCACGGTCTCGTAACTGACGACGACCGAGAGCACGATCAGGCCCTGCATGATGACCGCGATCTCCTTGTCGTAGTCGTGGAAGTCCAGCTCGGGCGAGGCCTTGTCGAGCCAGGCCCACAGCAGGGCCGCGAAGGCGATGCCGACCGGGCTGTTGCGGCCGAGCAGGGCGATGCCGATGCCGAGGAAGCCGATGCCGGTGGGGAAGTTGAGGCTGTAGGTGTGGGTGTCACCGAGCAGGATGGGCAGACCCGCGAGGCCGGCGATGCCGCCGGAGATCAGCATGGCGGTGAGCACCATGCGCCCCGGGTCGACGCCGCTGGCCGCGGCGGCCGTCTCCGAGGCACCGGAGGCACGCAGGTCGAAGCCGAAGCGGGTGCGGCTGAGGACGATCCAGTAGCCGATGCCGAGCAGCACGGCGAGGACGACCAGGCCGTAGATCTCGCCGGCCGCGCCGATGTCGATGCCGGGCACCCAGCCGGACTCGGCCATCTCGCCGGTGGTGTTGTTGTTGCCGACCTTGACGCCGAAGACGTTCGGCAGCCAGAGGTAGCCGATGACGGAGGTGGCGATCGCGTTCAGCATGATCGTCGCGACGACCTCGCTGACGCCCCGGGTGACCTTGAGGACACCGGCGATGCCGGCCCAGAAGGCACCGGTGAGGATCGCGGTGAGCATCAGCAGCGGGATCTGGAGGAACCCCGGCAGGTCGACGTGGGCGCCGACGATCGCGGCCATCATGGCGCCGAGCAGGTACTGGCCGTCGACACCGATGTTGAACAGGTTCATCCGGAAGCCGATGGCCACCGCGAGGGCCGCGATGTAGTACAGCGAGGCCTGGTTGATGATCCGGACCTGGATGTCGGAGAACGAGGCCTGCTCGAACATGATCGAGAACGGCTCGACCGGGTTCTTGCCGGAGGCGAGCAGCACGATCGCGGTCAGCGCGAAGGCCACGGCGAGCGCGAGGACCGGGCCGGCCACCGCGAGGAGCACGCGCTCCCTGTCGAACTTCTTCATCAGCGGGCCTCGTCTTCCTCGGACTCGGACGTGTCCGCCGAGGTCTCGGGGGTCTCTTCGTGTTCGAGGTGGCCGGTGGCGGCGCCGGTCATGGCCGAGCCCAGCTCCTCGGGGGTGATGGTGGCCGGGTCGGCGTCGGCGACCAGCTTGCCGTTGTAGATCACCCGGAGGGTGTCGGACAGGCCGATCAGCTCGTCCAGGTCGGCGGAGATCAGCAGCACGGCCAGGCCCTCGCGGCGGGCCTCGCGGATCTGGTCCCAGATCTGGGCCTGCGCGCCGACGTCCACACCGCGGGTGGGGTGGGCGGCGATCAGGAAGCGCGGCTTGTGGCTCATCTCGCGGCCGACGATCAGCTTCTGCTGGTTGCCGCCGGAGAGGGAGGCGGCGGTGACGTCGATGCCGGGGGTGCGGACGTCGTACTCGGCGACGATCCGGCGGGTGTCCTCCTGGGCGGCCTTCGGGTCGAGCCAGACGCCCTTGGCGTTGGGCCGCTCGGTCACATGGCCGAGGATACGGTTCTCCCAGAGGGGGGCCTCCAGGAGCAGACCGTGCCGGTGGCGGTCCTCGGGGATGTAGCCGACGCCCTGCTCGCGGCGCCTGCGGGTGGGCCAGGTGGTGATCTCGTCGTCGGCGAGCGCGATCGTGCCGGAGTCGGCGGACTTCAGGCCGATCAGCGCGTCGACCAGCTCGGTCTGGCCGTTGCCCTCGACACCGGCGAGGCCGAGGACCTCGCCCGCGTGGATGGTGAAGGTGATGTCGTCGAGCAGCGCCTTGCCGCCGACGGCCTCCAGGCGGAGGTCCTTGACGGTGAGGACCGGGCGGTCGGTCACCGTGGACTCGGCCGTCTCGGGGGTGGGCAGCTCGCTGCCGACCATCAGTTCGGCGAGCTGACGCGGAGTGGTCTCGGAGGGGACGGCCGTGCCGACCGTCGTGCCGCGCCGGATGACCGTGATCTCGTCGGCGACCGACAGGACCTCGCCCAGCTTGTGCGAGATGAAGATGACCGCCAGGCCCTGCGTCTTGAGCTCGCGCAGGTTGGCGAAGAGCGCCTCGACCTCCTGCGGTACGAGCACGGCGGTCGGCTCGTCCAGGATCAGGGTGCGGGCACCGCGGTAGAGGACCTTGAGGATCTCCACGCGCTGGCGCTCGGCGACGCCCAGTTCCTCGACCAGGACGTCGGGGCGTGCCCCGAAGCCGTACCGGTCGGAGATCTCCATGATCTTGCGGCGGGCCTTGGCGCCGATGCCGTACAGCTTCTCGCTGCCGAGGACCACGTTCTCCAGGACCGTGAGGTTGTCGGCGAGCATGAAGTGCTGGTGGACCATGCCGATGCCGCGGCTGATGGCGTCGGCCGGGGAGGAGAACGAGACCTGCTCGCCCTCGACCGCGATGGTGCCCTCGTCCGGCTTCTGCATGCCGTAGAGGATCTTCATCAGGGTCGACTTGCCGGCGCCGTTCTCCCCGACGAGGGCGTGGACGGTGCCCTTGCGCACGGTGAGGTGGATGTCGTGGTTGGCCACGACTCCGGGAAATCGCTTGGTGATCCCGGCGAGTTCGACGGCGGTCACCTGACCGTTGACCGCCACGTCGGCCGGAGGGCTGCTGGACGCGTTGATGGCGCACTCTCCTGGGAAAGGGGGTCGTCTACGCGCGTAGCGCCCCTACGGCATCGAAAGCGGGCGGCGACGTACCGTGACAACGGGGTACAGGGAGCGATACTCCCCGTACCCCGTTGAGCGGACGTAACCCCGCGGTTACTGGCGGCCTCGGGTTTGCCTGAACTCCCCCGGGGCCACCCGGCTGCTCGTGGTGTAGCTGGGTCAGCAGGTCTCGACCTGGATCAGCTGGTCTTGACCTTGATCTCGCCGCTGATGATCTTCTCCTTGGCCGTCCTGATGGCTTCCTGGAGCTCGGTGTCGTCCTTGAACTTCGGGTTGGAGTCGGCGAGGCCGACCTCGCCGGTCTTCAGATCGCCCCTGACGATACCGGTCTCGGGCTTACCGTCCTCGACCGACTTCGCCAGGTTGTACACCGCCTTGGCGACGTCCTTCGTCGCCGAGGTGAGGATGAAGTCCTTGTACTTCGCCAGGGCTTCCTGCTTGTACTGGTCGGAGTCGACACCGATCGCCCAGATCTGGTCGACCTCGGCGGCCTCGATGACGCCCTGGCCGGAGAGACCCGCGGCCGCGTAGATCACGTCGGCCTTCTTCTCGATCTGGCCCTCGGCGGCCGTCTTGCCCTTGTCGGGGCTGGAGAAGCCACCCTCCTCGGCCGTCTGGGTGAGGTACTGGGTGAGGACCGTGGCCTTCGGGTTGGTGTCCTTGACACCCTGCTCGAAGCCCGCCTGGAACTTGTGGATCAGCGGGATGTCCACGCCGCCGACGAAGCCGACGACGTTGGTCTCGGTGCTCTTGGCCGCGGTGACGCCCGCGAGGTACGAGGCCTGCTCCTCGGAGAAGACCAGGTCCGCGACGTTCTTCAGCTGGACGGTGGAGTCGTCCACGATGCCGAAGGTGGTGTCCGGGTACTGCTCGGCGGCGGCCTTCACGGCCGTCGCGTACGCGTAGCCGACACCGACGACCGGGTTGTAGCCCTGCTTGGCCAGGGAGGCCAGGCGCTGCTCCTTGTCCGCGTCCGTCTCGCCCTCGGTGGGCTCGATGTCCTCGGTCTTGTACCCGAACTCCTTCTCCGCCTTCTCCAGGCCCGCGTACGCGGCGTCGTTGAAGGACTGGTCGCCCTTGCCGCCGACGTCGTACGCGATGGCGAGGCCCATGTCGCCCTTGGCGTCGGCGGAGGACGAGGCCTCCGTCGAGGTGCCGCCGCAGGCGGAGAGAGCGAGGGCGAGAGAAACGGTCGCTGCGCCTGCGACCGCTGTGCGGGAAACCCGGCGCATGTGTGGTGCTCCTGTCGTACAGCGCCGGGGGTACTGCTCAGTAGTGCTTCACTGCGTCGGCGCCTTGTATGGCTTTCGCCGCAGAGTAACGCGCGTAGACCTTGCGGGAAACCCCGGTGGACCACGTTGTTATGGGGCCGTGTCGCAAGGTTCGCCCGGTGGTGGTCCGGGGTGTTGGGGGTGGAGTGTGGGGTGCGGGTTCGTTGTGGCTGGTCGCGCCTCTGCGGCGGGGCCGCAGAGGCGCGCCCCGCGCGCCCGAGGCGGGCGGGGCGGCCCCGACCGGCCTACAGCGGCCCTGAACCGGCGCACACGTGAAGCGGGCGGGTGCACAGGTGCACCCGCCCGCTTCAGGTCACTCGGAGCCTCTTGGCACTCGGAGACCGACGACTACTCGGTCTTCACCTTGATGGTGCCGTCGATGATCTCCTTCTTGGCCTTGGCGACCGCGTCCGAGAGGCCGGCGATCTCGGCCATCTTCGGGTTGGAGTCCGCGAGGCCGACGCCGTCCACCTTCAGGTCGAAGGTCTGGACACCGGTGAGGGGCTTGCCGTCCTCGACGGACTTGGCGAGGGCGTAGACCGCGCCGCCGACGTCCTTCAGGGCGGAGGTCAGGATGTAGTCCTTGTAGGAAGCCAGGGCCTCCTGGTTGTACTGGTCGGAGTCGACACCGATCGCCCAGACCTTGGCCGCGGCGGCGGCCTCGATGACACCCTGCCCGGACAGACCGGCGGCCGCGTAGAGCACGTCGGCCTTCTTCTCGATCTGGCCCTCGGCGGCGGCCTTGCCCTTGTCGGGGCTGGAGAAGCCGCCCTCTTCGGCGGTCTGGGTCAGGTACTGGGAGAGAACCTTGACCTTGCCACCGCTGGTGTCCTCGACGCCCTGCTTGTAGCCGGCCTCGAACTTGTGGATGAGCGGGATGTCGACACCGCCCACGAAGCCCACGGTGTTCGTCTTGGTGGCCTTGGCGGCCGCGACACCGGCGAGGTACGAGGCCTCCTGCTCGGCGAAGACGAGGGACGCCACGTTGTCACCCTCGACGACCGAGTCGACGATGCCGAAGCTGGTCTTCGGGAACTGCTTGGCCGCGGCCTCCATGGCGGGACCGTAGGCGAAGCCGACGCCGATGACCGGGTTGTAGCCCTGCTTGGCCAGGGACTCAAGACGCTGCTGCTTGTCGGCGTCCGTCTCGCCCTCGGTGGGCTCGATGTCCTCGGTCTTGTACCCGAATTCCTTCTGAGCCTTCTCCAGGCCCGCGTACGCGGCGTCGTTGAAGGACTGGTCGCCCTTGCCGCCGATGTCGTACGCGATCGCGAGACCCTTTTCGCCCTTGCTGGTCTCGCTGCCGCTGCTGCTGCTCTCGCTGCTGGTACCACCACAGGCCGTGGCGGCGAGCGCCAGCGACGCGACCCCCACCGCGACGCGGGTCAGTTTGGAAATCCGACGCATCTTGAAGTTCCCCATCTTCTCCAAAGCCCCGCGACCGGGTGCTCAGTTCGGCGCACATTAACGCGCGTAGACCCTCCTGGGAACGGGGTTTCGACTGGCCGTTATCCATTCGTGCCGGTGGCCGTTACGTCCTCGTGAACCATGGGATCGAAAGGGATGTGTCGGACACAGTGCCTCTCCTGCCCCTCGCGTTCCGTGTACATGGGGTGACTTCAGCGTGAAGGTGCGCGCCCCGTACGGTGTTCGTACGGACACGCGCACCACGCTGCCGCGAGGCCGTGCCGGGCGCAACCGGAGTGCGGTTACCGGCCGGCCGTGTCGAGGACGCGCATGCGGGCGTCCAGGAGGGCGGCCGCCGTGAAGAGTTCCACGCCCACGGTGATGGCGTGCTCGTCGGCATCGAAGTCGCCCTGGTGGAGGTCGCGGACAGTGAGATCGCCCGGACGGCGGACGCCCAGGCGGGCCATGGCGCCGGGAACGTGCTCCAGATACCAGGAGAAGTCCTCGCCGCCGAGGCTCTGCTCGGTGTCCTCGACGGACTTGACGCCGCGGCGGGCGACCATGGAGTCGTGCAGCAGTTCGGTGACGACGGGGTCGTTGACGACCGGCGGGACGCCCCGGATGTAGTTGATCTCGGGCTTGGCGCGGTGCATGACCGCGACTTCCTGGACCGCCTCGTGGATCAGGTCGGGGGCCTGCCGCCAGGCGTTGATGTCCAGGCAGCGGACCGTTCCGGACAGCTCGGCGTGCTGCGGGATGACGTTCGGGGCGTGGCCCGACTCGATGCGGCCCCAGGTCACGACGAGCCCGGCGCGGGCGTCGAAGCGGCGGGCGACCAGCGCGGGCACGTCGGTGACGACCCGGGCGGCGGCGGTGACGAGGTCGGTGGTGAGGTGCGGGCGTGCGGTGTGGCCGCCCGGCCCGTCCAGGGAGAGCTCCAGCCGGTCGCAGGCCGAGGTGATGGGGCCGTGGCGGAGGCCGATGAAGCCCGCGTCGACCCTCGGGTCGCAGTGCACGGCGATGATCCGGCCGACACCGTCGAGCGCGCCGGTCCTGATCACGTCGGCGGCGCCGCCGGGCAGGACCTCCTCGGCGGGCTGGAAGATCAGCCGGACGGGGCGGGGCAGCTGGCCCTGGCGGTGGAGCTCGGCGAGGACGAGACCGGCGCCGAGGACGACGGTGGTGTGCACGTCGTGGCCGCAGGCGTGGGCGCGGTCCGGGACGGTGGAGCGGTAGTCGCAGTCCACCTTGGTGTCCGGGATGGGCAGGGCGTCGATGTCGGCGCGCAGGGCGAGCGCGGAGCTGTCGGGGCCGTTCCACTCGCCGATGTCACAGATGAGTCCGGTTCCGCTGTCGAGTACGCGCGGGTGGAGGCCTGCCTTCTCCAGGCGGGCCTTGATCGCGGCGGTCGTACGGAACTCCTGGTTGCCGAGCTCCGGGTGCATGTGCAAGTCGCGGCGGAAGGCGACGAGTTCGGCACGCAGGGCTTCCGGCAACGTGCCGGGGAGCGATGTTTCGGCTTCCCCTGGCAGATCTGCCTCGGACTCTCGGGACATCAGTCGGTTCACCCTCTGAAG
Source organism: Streptomyces europaeiscabiei (assembly GCF_036346855.1). Classification (NCBI taxonomy): domain Bacteria; kingdom Bacillati; phylum Actinomycetota; class Actinomycetes; order Kitasatosporales; family Streptomycetaceae; genus Streptomyces; species Streptomyces europaeiscabiei. The sequence continues at coordinate 6,631,741 of NZ_CP107841.1, read as the reverse complement.
GGTAGGGCGATCGGGCGACCTTCTCACCCTCGATCAACAAAAAATCAGCCCGTGAGGGGAAGATTTCCGGTCGCACGACGCATACGTATTGGCAGGGATGGGTATACCCGTCCGCCTCTTCGCGGGCAGGTTGACCTCGGAGAAGGGAGCGCCGGGGTTGCCCGCGAATCCCATCGTCTAAACGTCCGGGGGTACCCGGCCGATTCCCACACTCCACGGATACCACGTCCGCGCCGTCCTGCCGTCCCGGAATCACCACCGCCGCGCGACGACTCGGTCACGCCCCGTCTTCGACGGGGTGGTCGGCGAGGCGGCTCACCGGGGAGGCAGGGCCGTGTTGGCCTGCGGTTGCGGGTGTGAACCGGGTGTCGGGGCCACGGGGTGCGGGTGGGGTGGCGTGGGGGTGGCGGTGGTGACAGGGATCACGGGAGCGGTGGGGGGCGCGGGGCCGGCGGACGGGCGACCGGCGCATGGGCGCCGTCCGGTGCCTCTCAGTCGGCGGCGGCCCTGTGGGCCGTACGCCCGTGCGATGTGCGCCCGTGCAGGAACAGCAGGGCGGTGATCGTGGCGGCCAGGGCCGTGAGCGCCACCAGGGCCGGGACGAGGGCGATCGGCGGGCCCGCCGCCACGCACGCCACGCCTCCGACGATCAGCACCGGAGCGCGGTGGCCCGTGGTGCGGAGCAGGATCGCGGCGGCGCCGAGCAGGAACAGGCCCGCGCCGCCGGCCAGGGCCCAGGCGGGCATGGAGTGGAGGGGCTCGGCCGGTCCGTAGTGGTCCGTGTCGGCGACCTGCTGGAGGGTCTTCTTCATGCCGAGGGCGGCGATGACGACGCCGGCCACCAGCGGCAGGTGAGGCCACTTCGCCTTCCCCAGCCACGCGGCACGACAGGCGCGGGCCGACCGGGGAAGCGACAGCTTCGGACGCTCCCAGAGCGAACACCCGGAGCGGAACACCCGGAGCCGAGCACGCACAGCGGAGCTCACGCAGCCGAGCACGCGGAGCGGCGGCGAGGATCGTCTCAGATCGGCGCCACCGACGACAGGCGGTGGACGTCCCGTGCCGTGCCGGTGACCCCGGACAGGAAGCCCTGTGCGCGGGGGGAGGCGTTCTCCGTCAGCCAGCTCGGGTCGATGTCGCAGACCGCCACGCGGACGTCCGTTCCGGCGAGCGCGAGCGGCAGGGTGTGGACCACCGTCGAGGGGAAGCTCAGGATCGTACGGCCGATGGGGCCCCGGCGGGCGATGAGTTCGAGGGGCAGGTCGGGGCGGACGATCTCCAGGCCCGTCTCCGCGGCGAGGGTGTGCAGTTTCTCGGCGCTCTCGCGGCGGTGGGCGAAGTAGCGGGTGGCGCCGTGGACCGTCGCGAGGGAGCGGACGGCTTCGAGGTAGCGGCCGCCGTCCACGACACCGGTCTCCACGAGGGACGTACCCACGAGGTCGGCGCCCTTGGTGATGCGGGGCGGGCCGAAGCGGGCCCGGGTCCAGGCGAAGTCGTTGGCGGTGACGGAGACACCCTCGGGACTCTCGTCGATCGGCATGGAGGAGAAGACCTCGACGCTTCTGCCGGCGGTCGGGGTGAGGCGTTTGCGGGCCTTGGAGGAGACCGGGGCGAAGATCAGGTCACGGGGGCCGGGGCGGCCGCCCTTGCGGTGCCAGCGGACGAGGCGTTCGCCGCGGGCCAGCTGGGAGACGAACTCCATGGTCGCGGTGCCGTCGTCGACGACGACCAGGTCCTCGGCCCGGGTGATGGTCAGCAGGAGCTGTACGTAGCGGGAGAACGGGTCGCCCATCACCACCCGCCTGGCCCTGCGCAACAGCGGGGCCAGGCCGGTGATGGTGTGGAACGGGGCCGTCGTACCGCCCCGGGCCTCCTCCCAGCGCACCTCGTGCCCCTCGTCCCGGGCCAGTTCCGCCATCCGGCGCAGCTGGCCCCGGGTCATGGGGTCGTTGGGCGACAGGACCACGAGGGTGAGCCCGGCCCCGGACGCCCGGGCGGGCCCCGCGTCGGTCGCCGCGAAGGGCGGGCCCGCGCCGGGGTCCTGGAGTGCGTGGGCGTGCGCCCACTCCAGCACGTTCAGCAGCTGTACCGGGCTCTCGACGAAGGCGAGAGTGTGGGGGCCGGCGGTTCCGGCGCGGGGGCTCATCGACGTGTGACCGTCCCGTAGTGAGGGAGACCCGTGGTCAGGGATCGCAGGAGATTCAGACCGCGACCGGCTCGCCCGCCGCCACCGCGATCTCCGCCTCGGCGACGACGCCGGAGACCCGGCGCAGCTTCTTCATGGGGCCCAGCTCGGAGTCGTAGACCTTCTTGACGCCGTCGCCGAGGGAGGCCTCGATGGTGCGGATGTCGCGGACGAGGCGGGTGAGGCCGCCCGGCTCGACGGAGGCGGCCTGGTCGGAGCCCCACATCGCGCGGTCGAGGGTGATGTGGCGCTCGACGAAGGTGGCGCCGAGGGCGACGGCGGCGAGCGTGGTCTGCAGGCCCGTCTCGTGGCCGGAGTAGCCGATCGGCACGTTCGGGTACTCGGCCTGGAGGGTGTTGATGACGCGGAGGTTGAGCTCCTCCGCCTTCGCCGGGTACGTCGACGTGGCGTGGCAGAGCAGGATGTTGTCGCTGCCGAGGACCTCGACCGCGTGGCGGATCTGCTTCGGGGTCGACATGCCGGTGGAGAGGATGACCGTGCGGTTGGTGCCACGCAGGGCGCGCAGCAGCTCGTCGTCGGTCAGGGAGGCGGAGGCCACCTTGTGGGCGGGGACGTCGAACTTCTCCAGGAAGGCGACGGCCTCGGTGTCCCACGGGGAGGCGAACCAGTCGATGTTCTTGCTCTTGGCGTACTCGTCGATCTTGCGGTACTCGTCCTCGCCGAACTCCACGCGGTGGCGGTAGTCGATGTAGGTCATGCGGCCCCAGGGGGTGTCGCGCTCGATGTCCCACTGGTCGCGGGGGGTGCAGATCTCGGGGGTGCGCTTCTGGAACTTGACGGCGTCGCAGCCGGCCTCGGCGGCGGCGTCGATCAGCTTGAAGGCGTTCTCCAGCTCACCGTTGTGGTTGATGCCGATCTCGCCGACGACGTAGACGGGGTGGCCGGGGCCGGCGGTCTTCGAACCGAACGTGCGCAGACGGGAGTTGGTGCTCATGGTGGGACCGGTTCCTTACTTGTCGAGGGGGTCGAGAGAGTCGAGAGACGGACCGAGGATCCAGCCGGCGATCTCCCGGATCGCGCCTTCACCACCGGGGACGGTGGTGACCGCGCGTGCGGCGCCGCGCACGACGTCGTGGGCGCTGCCGACCGCCACGGGCCAGCCCACGAGGGCGAAGCACGGGAGGTCGTTGACGTCGTTGCCGACGTAGAGCACGCGCTCCGGCGCGATGCCCTGCTCCTCGCACCACTGCTTCAGTGCGAGGTCTTTCCGGTCGATGCCGTGGAGGACCGGGATCTGCAGTTTCCGGGCTCTGGCGGCGACGACCGGGTTCTTCTCCGAGGACAGGATCAGCATCGTCAGGCCGCTCTTGCGGAGGGCCGCGATACCGAGTCCGTCGCCGCGGTGCACGGAGACGAACTCCCGTCCGTCGGAGTCGATCAGCACCCTGTCGTCGGTCTGGGTGCCGTCGAAGTCGAGGACTACGGCGTCGATGTCGTCGTAGGTGGGGAGGGCGCCGGGCCGGTTCGCGTCGAAGAGCGGCGCGAGGGCCTGGGCGCGGGCGAGGTCGTGCGGGTCGTCGATCTCCAGGACCCGCGCGGGGTCGGTGCGGACGAGTTCCGTACGGCCGAAGAAGCGGTGCTGGTGCTTGCGCAGGCCGGCCGCGTCCATGGCGTAGGCGGCGCCGGTCTCCAGCAGGTCCTGCGGGCGGTCCTGGCGGCGGGGGCGGAACGACTTGTCGTGGTTCACGCCGTGGCCTCCGGCGGTGGATCCGGGGGTGGCATGGCCGTCGCCCGCCAGAGCGACGGCCGAGGCCGCGCCCGACGCGGCGGTGGCTTCGCCGAGTCGGGCGGGGGCTTCGCCGAGCCCGGCGGTGCCGTTCGTCACCGAGGCGTGGTCGGCGGCCGCCACATCGGCGCGGGTCGCCCCGCCCGAGCCGCCGAACTGCCGCGTCGGCGCGGCGCTGAGCCCGGCGGCCGCGCGGGAACCGACTGCTTCGCCGCGCACGCCGTCGGCCGCTGCCACGGGCGCGCCGTGCGCCGGCGCGGACCCGCCGTATCCGGCCGTGCCACCCGCCAGCGCCGCCCCCGCCCGGCTCGCCTCGCCGTCGGCGAACTCGTCCGCGGTCTCGCGCCAGATGAACCCGTGGAACGGTGCGACGGTCAGGGCGGTGTCGGCGCCGTGTTCCACGATCGCGCGGGCGACGCCGTCGATGTCCTCGCGGAGGATGAACGGGCTGGTGCACTGGACGAGCATCACGACGTCGACAGCGGCACCGTGGAGCGCCTCGTGGGCGTCCATGGCGTGGAGCACGGCGGCCTCGGAGGTCGCCGTGTCGCCGGCGATGGCGGCGGGGCGGAGCACGACCTCGGCTCCGGCCTCCCGGCCCGCGGCGGCGATGGCGTGGTCGTCGGTGGAGACGACGACGTCGGTCACCAGCCGGGCGGCGAGGCACTCGCGCACCGCGCGGGCCACCAGTGGAACGCCGCCGACGGGGGCCAGGTTCTTCGCGGGGACGCCCTTGGAGCCGCCGCGCGCGGGGATCACGGCGAGCACACGGCGTGCGGAAGTCGCTCGGCCCGCTTCCGGGTTGGACATGGATGGGACTCCTTGCGGTGCGTGCGAAGAGGTCGGGCGGCGGCTCACAGCTCCCCCATCCGCCGGATGACGGGTGCCACGCGCTGCACCCCGTGGCGGTAGGCGCCACGCGCCGCCCGGCGCACGATCTGCCGTACGGGTCCGGCCTGCCTGTCGGCGGCGGGCGCCCCGGGCAGCGGTTCGCCGTCGGGGCCGAGGTGGTGGCGGGCGAGGATGCCGGGCAGGTAGCCGGGCGCGGTGACGGGTGTGTAGTACGGCGCGAGGGGCGGCAGTCCGTCGGCCGCGACCAGCTTGGCGATGCGGTCGCGGGCCGCGTCGAAGGCGGTGGCGTACGAGCCTCCCCCGGACTCCGTCCGGGAGGTGCCCCCGGCGACGACGCCCTGCCGGGCCACCCACTGCGGGTCCGGCGCGGGCTCGTACCCGGCGTCCAGCTGGTCCCAGGAGGCGAGGCAGCCGGAGCCCACGAAGTGGTGGTTGCCGAGGGTCTCGCGGATCCCGAGGTCGGTGAGGACGACGGTGGGGATCCGGCGGTGCAGCGACTCCAGGGCGGCCGTGGAGCTGATGGTGACCAGCAGGTCGGTGGTGTCGAGGACCTCGCCCATGTTCCCGTACACCAGACGGAAGTTGGCGGGCGCGCCACCGGGGAGCCGCTCCACCAGCTTCTGGTACGGCAGTTCCTCGATGTGCGTGGTGTGCTCGCCCGGCCTGGAGCGCAGTTTCAGCAGGACCTGACGGTCCGGGTGCAGCTTCGCGTGCCGGACGATGCGGTTCAGCAGGTACGTACGGTCCCTGCGGTTGTCCGGGACGGACGGCTGTACGGCGAAGACGACCGTGTAGGGCCTGCGCCCCTGCTCCGCGGACGGGTCCTCGGCGCCGGCGTAGGGCCTGCCGCCCAGGAAGGGCAGCGCGACCTCGGTGACCGAGGAGGCGTCGGCGCCCACGCCCTCGTACACGGTCCGGAACCGGTCCGCGTCCTGGCGGGAGTTGGCGAGGACGAGGTCCGCGCCGTGCCGCAGCAGCAGACCGTCGGCGAGCTTCTCGTAGACGACACCGACGTAACCGGTGACGACCACGGGCCGCCCGCTCCGGCCGTCCCAGGCCCGGCGCAGGCCGTGCAGCATCGCCTGGACGCCCCCGCCGACCAGGGAGAGCAGGACGACGTCGTACGACTCCTCCTTCATGGCACGCAGGAACTCGAGGCCGGTCACCTCGCGCAGGGAGTCGGGGCGGACGCCGACCTCCTGGAGCTGGCGGGCCGTGGGGGTGGCTCGGCCGCGCAGGAGGTAGCCGTCCAGGCGGATGTCCGAATCCTCCGGAGCGAGACGGGTCGCGGTGAGCGCGCCCCATTTCCACCGGGTGTCGGAATCCGCGAGTACGGCGACTCGCAGGCCGTTCGTAGCACTTGCTGGCACACCGAAGACGCTAGGAAGTAATTTCGTTGAACGGCCCAACCCGAATACAACAAAGGGTTAACAGCACATCGCCGAACAGCGAATCGGGGTACGGAAGGCACAGGAAAGTGCCTGGTTCACGGTTCCGCCACGCGTCGTTCACCTGACATCAAGCAGGTGGTCAAGACGAATGCCGGAGGGCCCCCTAACGTCACGGGGGTGGTCAAGCTCTCCGTCATCGTGCCGTTCTACAACGTGCAGCAATACGCGCCCGACACCCTGAAGAGTCTCAGAGCCAACGCTCGTGACGACTTCGAATTCATTCTCGTCGACGACTGCTCTCGCGACGAGACACCGGACATTCTCGCGCGCGCGGAGCGCGAGCTGCCGGGGGCGGTGTATGTCAGACACGAGAAGAACGGAGGACTGGCGACCGCGCGCAACACGGGCATCGACCGGGCCCGCGGCGAATACCTGACGTTCCTCGACGGGGACGACTGGCTCGCCCCCGGCTACTACCCCCGACTGCTCGGTGCCATCGAGGACCTGGGCTGCGACTTCGTGCGCACGGACCATGTCCAGTGCACCGCACGGGCCCGATCCGTCCACCGGGTGCCCAACGGGCGCCGGGGCGTGGTGATGAACCCGCGGCACGCGATCCTGCCCGCCGACCGCTCCACCTCCGTCGACTACGCGTACGCCTGGGCGGGCATCTACCACCGCCGCCTGGTCGACAAGGGCGTGCTGCACTTCACCCACGGACTGCGCACGGCGGAGGACCGGCCGTGGATCTGGAAGCTCCACCGGGAGGCCGATTCCTTCGCCACGGTGGGGCTGCTGGGCGTCTTCTACCGGCGCGGGGTGGCTTCTTCCCTGACACAGATCGGCGACGTACGCCAGCTCGATTTCATTCGCGCATTCGACCAGGTCATCGCGGAAACGGCGAAGGACCGGGACGCCGATGCACTTCTCCCCAAGGCCGTGCGCACATATTGCGCGATTATCTCCCATCATTTGGGATCCATCGAAAGGTTCGAGCCGGCGGTGGCACGGAAACTGAAGTCGATGAGCGCGGTCGCGCTGCGCCGAATGCCGCAGGACGTGCTCGACGAGGCCCTCGACTCCATGGACGTCCAGCGCGCCACCCGGCTGCGTCGGCTGCGCCGCCGTCCCGCCGCCGCGGGGGTCGCCGCGTGACCACACAGATCTTCATGGCGTCCACGCTGTACGGCACGGCCACACTGGCCGCCGCCCTGGACACCGAGTGCTTCCGCCCCGCCGCCCGGCGCATCCTGCTGATCTCCAACAACGCGGCGACGCCGGAGACGGCCCCCGGCCTGGACGAGATGCCCGGCTTCGAGCGGCTGCGCGGCCGCTTCGACGAGGTGCTCTCCTGGAACGAGACCATCTCCCCCTTCCACCCCGGCGGCTGGTCCCCTCGCCCGGACGACGTACCCCTGTGGGAGCGGCACCTGCGGCTGCTGTGGAACCTGGGCGACGACGACGTCGAGCTGGCTGTGGAGTCCATCCAGGTCCACCCGGCGCTCGGCTTCACCCAGATCTTCACCGGCGCCCCCGTGACCGTGTACGCGGACGGCCTGATGAGCTACGGCCCCACCCGCAACAAGATCGACCCGCTGGTCGGCACCCGCATCGACCGGCTGCTGCACCTGGACCTGGTGCCGGACCTGAAGCCGCTGCTGCTCACCGAGTTCGGGGTCGAGGCGGAGATCGTGCCGACGGACGCCTTCGTGAAGGTGCTCGCGGAGCTGGTCGACACCGGTGACGTGCTCCCCGCGATCGAGGAGCCGGCGCTGCTGCTCGGGCAGTACCTCTCCGCGCTCGGCATCCTCACCGCCGAGGAGGAGGAGGATCTCCACGTACGGATGCTGAAGGGCGCGGTCGCGCTCGGGCACACCGAGGTCGTGTTCAAGCCGCATCCCAGCGCCCCGGCCCGCTGGTCGCGCGGCCTGGAGAAGGAGGCGGAGCGGCTCGGCGCCGATCTGACCGTGCTGGACACACCGGTCCTCGCCGAGGTGCTCTACCAGCGGATGCGTCCGGCCCTCGTCGTCGGCTGCTTCTCCACGGCCCTGCTCACCGCCTCCGCGCTGTACGGCCTGCCGGTCGCCCGCGTCGGCACGAGCACCCTGCTGGACCGGCTCGCCCCGTACGAGAACAGCAACCGGGTGCCCGTCACGATCGTGGACGCGCTGCTGCCGGAGCTGGGCGACAGGGCGTCGGTCGCCTCGCAGCAGCCGGGCACGAAGGTGGCGGACCTCGACGCCCTGGTCCGGGCGGTGGGCTTCGCGATGCAGCCGAAGATCTACCCGTCGCTGCGCGCAGAGACCGAGGCGTATCTGACGAGGAGTCTGAGCACGCACGCCCTGCGGTACTTCAAGCGCCGCCGCCTCACCTCGCTGGGGCTGCCCGGCGGCATCCCCGTCCAGCTCGCCTTCATCCCGCGCAACGCGACGGTACGAAGAGTCGCGCGGCGGGCGCGGTCCCTCAAGCGCGCCACCCTGGGGTGAGCCCGGTTTGACCACGGAAAGCACCACGCTCTCGATGCCCGCACCGGAAACCGGCGCGATACCCACGACCACGTCGGCGCCCCCCGTGCGGCGGGGTGCCGGCCGGCCCGCGCCGCGGCTGCGCGCGCTCGACGGACTGCGGCTGCTCGCCGCGCTGATGGTCGCCGCGTACCACTACGGCGGCCGGGACGGTGAGATCGCCGAGGCGTGGGGAACCTCGCCCAGGCTGCAGTTCCCCACGCTGCACGAATGGTTCGCCTACGGCTGTCTGGGCGTGCAGATCTTCTTCGTGATCAGCGGTTTCGTGATCTGTATGAGCGGCTGGGGCCGCCCCCTGCAGTCCTTCTTCGTCTCCCGCGCCTCCCGGCTGCTGCCCGCGTACTGGGCGGCGGTGATCCTGGTGACGGCGGTGTTCGCCCTGCCGGTGGTCGCGTACGAGGCGGTGTCACCGAGCGACGCGCTCGTGAACCTGACGATGATGCAGCAGCCGCTGGGCGTGGACCGCGTGCTGGGCGTCTGCTGGACGCTGTGGGCGGAGGTCCGCTTCTACGCGCTGTTCGCCCTCTGCGTCGTCCTGCCGGGCGCGAACCGCCGCCGCGTGATCATGTTCTGCGCGTGCTGGACCCTGGCGGCGGTGATCGCGCAGTCCGTGAACGAGCCCCTGCTGGACGTCGTGCTGATGCCGGAGTACGCGCCGTTCTTCATCGGCGGGATCGGTCTCTACCTGGTCCACCGCGACCGGCGTGACGCCTACGCGTGGGGCATCGTGGCGGTGAGCTGGCTGATCGGCCAGCACTACGCGGTCCGCGGGCTGTGGCACGCCCCGAACCCGGAGTTCTTCTCCTTCCGCACCTCGTTCGGCATCGTCCTCGTCGTCACCCTCGGCTTCATGGCGGTGACGGCGATCGCCCTCGGCTGGCTGAACCGGATCAACTGGGCCTGGCTGACCACCGCGGGTGCCCTGACGTACCCCTTCTACCTCGTGCACGAGCACCTGGGCTGGCCGGTGGTGCGGGCACTCCACCAGGGCCTGGGCCTTCCGTCCTCCCTGACCGTGGCGCTCACCGTGGCGCTGATGCTGACGCTCGCCCGGCTGCTGCACCACTGGGTCGAACGCCCGTTGCAGCCATTGCTGCGCAGGTCACTCGGCGGACGCCGTGGCTGAACACCGCGGCTGAAGAACGTACGCACGGCTCGCATCCCGCCGTACGAGGCCTACGGCACCGGTGTCTTCCTCGTCCGTCCGGACGGCTCGTCCGTCCGGACGGCTCGTCCGTCCGGACGGCTCGTCCGTCCGGACGGCTACGTCGGCGGGGCGGGCGACACCCCGGTCGGCCTCACCGCGTACACGGCCGCGGCGGGCCTCGCCCAGTGCCGCGACGGGGCGCGCGTCGCCTGCCGCGGCACTAGGTGCCGCTCGCCAGCGACAGCTTGACCGCGAAGCCCAGGAACATCGCCCCCGCCGCCGAGGTGGCACCCGCCGACAGCCGCTTCCGGCGGCGGAAGGTGGCGGCCAGCCTCGTGCCGCTGAATATCAGCGCGCTCAGGTAGAGGAAGCTGGCGAGCTGGGCGAAGGCGCCGAGCACGACGAAGGAGAGGGCCGGGTAGGCGTACCCGGGGTCCACGAACTGCACGAAGAAGGCGACGAAGAACAGGATCGCCTTGGGGTTGAGCAGACTGATCACCAGAGCCCGCCGGAACGGCCGCTCCCCCTCGACGACCTCGTCCCCCGGCCCCTCGACGACCCGCTCACGCCGGCTCCGCCACATCCCCCACGCGGCCCGCAGCATCCCCACCGCCAGCCACGACAGATAGCCCGCCCCCGCGTACTTCACGATCCCGAACAACACGGCGTTGGCCTGCAGCAACGAGGCGACACCAGCTGCGGAGAGGGTCATCAGCACGGCGTCCCCGACCCACACCCCGGCGGCGGCCCGGTACCCGGTCCGTATCCCGCTCCGGGCGGCCACGGACAGCACGTAGAGGGAGTTGGGGCCGGGCAGGAGGACGATCAGGACAAGTCCTGCCAGATAGGTGGGAAGGTCAGTGACACCGAACATGAAAAGGAGTGTCGCACGGGGGTATGACACTCCGCCCCGGACGTCGGGGTCCGCTCTCCGCCGAGCGCGGCCGGGCCCACGCGGGTTCGGTCCATGATCACCCGCGCGAAGCAACCGCCCAGCTCAGAAGGCATCCGACGGAACGTAGGTTCCCCAGACCTCCCGCAGCGCGTTGCACACCTCGCCCACCGTGGCACGGGCCTTCAGGGCGTCGCGCATCGGGTAGAGGACGTTGTCCGCCCCCTCGGCGGCCTTCTTCAGGCCGGAGAGGGCGGCCTCCACCGCCACCCCGTCACGCTCCGCCCGCAGCGTCGCGAGCCGCTCCGCCTGCTGGGCCTCGATCGCCGGGTCCACCCGCAGCGGCTCGTACGGCTCCTCCGCGTCGAGCTGGTAGCGGTTGACGCCGACCACGACCCGCTCGCCGGAGTCGGTCTCCTGGGCGATGCGGTAGGCGGAGCGTTCGATCTCGCCCTTCTGGAAGCCGTGTTCGATGGCGGCGACCGCGCCGCCCAGCTCCTCGACCTTCCGCATCAGTTCGACGGCCGCCGCCTCCACGTCGTCGGTCATCTTCTCGATGACGTACGAACCCGCGAAGGGGTCGACCGTCGCGGTCACGTCCGTCTCGTACGCCAGCACCTGCTGCGTGCGCAGGGCCAGGCGGGCCGCCTTGTCGGTGGGGAGGGCGATCGCCTCGTCGAAGGAGTTGGTGTGCAGGGACTGGGTGCCGCCCAGCACGGCCGCCAGGCCCTGGACGGCGACGCGGACGAGGTTCACCTCGGGCTGCTGCGCGGTCAGCTGGACGCCGGCCGTCTGTGTGTGGAAGCGGAGCATCAGGGACTTGGGGTTCCGCGCGCCGAACTCGTCCTTCATCACCCGGGCCCAGATCCTGCGCGCCGCACGGAACTTGGCGACCTCCTCCAGGATCGTCGTCCGGGCGACGAAGAAGAAGGACAGGCGCGGGGCGAAGTCGTCGACGTCCATGCCCGCCGCGACCGCCGTACGCACGTACTCGATGCCGTCGGCGAGGGTGAAGCCGATCTCCTGCGCGGGGGAGGCGCCTGCCTCGGCCATGTGGTAGCCGGAGATCGAGATGGTGTTCCACCTGGGGATCTCTGCCTTGCAGTACTTGAAGATGTCGGCGATCAGACGGAGCGAGGGCTTGGGCGGGAAGATGTACGTCCCGCGTGCGATGTACTCCTTCAGCACGTCGTTCTGGATCGTGCCCGTGAGCTGCTCGGCCGGTACGCCCTGCTCCTCGCCGACCAGCTGGTACATCAGCAGCAACAGGGCCGCGGGCGCGTTGATCGTCATCGACGTCGAGACCTTGTCCAGCGGGATGCCGCCGAACAGCACCCGCATGTCGTCGACCGAGTCGATCGCCACGCCCACCTTGCCGACCTCGCCGCTCGCGATCGGGGCGTCGGAGTCGTGGCCCATCTGGGTGGGCAGGTCGAAGGCGACGGAAAGACCCGTCGTGCCGTTGGCGATGAGCTGCTGGTAGCGGGCGTTGGACTCCACCGCCGTACCGAAGCCGGCGTACTGGCGCATGGTCCAGGGGCGGCCGGTGTACATCGACGGGTAGACACCACGGGTGTAGGGGTACGCGCCAGGGTCGCCGAGCCTGTCCGCCGGATCCCAGTCCCGCAGCGCCTCCGGTCCGTACACCGGCTCGATGGGCAGTCCGGACTCCGACTCGCGCGCCATGGTGTGCCCTCCGTCCGCCGGTTGCTCGCGCACCCGCTTGTTACCAGCCGGTACCGTGACCCGCGCGCGGACTGCAGCGGCGGGTCCGCGCCCGGTGGAGCGCGGCCGGCTGGGACCTTGCTCACCACCATGCCCGTTAGTTCGCGACGGGTCACGTCCGGGAAACCTCTCCGGGGAGAGCGACCGGATGCGGCGGATCATGAGACGACGGGGGCCCTTGATGCGTACCAAGGACATGCGGAGATCGGTGGCCGCGCTCGCGGCACTCGCCATGGCCGGCGCCTGCACGGCCCAGGGGATCGATGTGCACGGCGGCCAGCGCCAGCCCGTACGCATCGACGGGACCGCCGCACCGAGCGGCGCCCCGAAGCAGGACGACGGCGACAAGGCCGACGGCAGCGACAGCAGCGACAGCAGCGACAGCGACAGCGACAAGGTCGCCGGAGACAGTGACGGCAAGGGGGGAGGCGAGCAGGCCCCGCCGCCCAGCGCCTCCCCCTCCCCCACTCCCACCGTCGCCCCCACGGTCCTCTGGGCCCAGGGCGACGAAGGGCTGGACGTACGCGAGTTGCAGGCCCGGCTACGGCAGATCGCATGGCTCTTCGCCGGACCCACGGGGACGTACGACGATCCGACGGTCCGGGCGGTCAGGGGCTTCCAGGGCAAGCGGGGACTGCCGCAGACCGGGAAGACGGACAGCGTCACCTGGGCACGGCTGCTCAACATGACGCGGGAGCCCGGAAAGTGGGACCTGTACGCGTACGGCGGGCAGCCGGCCGCCTCACCCGACCCGCGCTGCATGACCGGCCGGGTGCTGTGCATCAGCAAGACCAGCCGCACGCTGCGCTGGATGGTGGACGGCCGGACGCTGACGACGGTCGAGGTGCGGTTCGGCTCGGAGTACACACCGACCCGCGAAGGCGTCTTCAGCGTCTACTTCAAGTCCCGCGACCACTGGTCGACCCTGTACGACACCCCCATGCCCTACGCGATGTTCTTCAGCGGCGGCCAGGCCGTCCACTACTCCTCCGACTTCGCGGCCCGCGGCTACTACGGGGCCTCCCACGGCTGCGTCAACGTCCGGGACGAGGCAAAGATCGCGCAGCTGTTCGCGCAGGTCAGGAATGGCGACAAGGTGGTCGTGTACTGGTGACGAGACCTGCGGACGGATCAACCGCCAGATCGCTCGACGGATGCTCGACGGATCACTCGAAAGGTAATGAGGTGACGTGCGTCACATGACGCATAGCGGGAGGGTGTCCGGCGCGTCAGAGGGAGTACGGGGTCACGGGGGACCACGGGGGAATCACGGGGATATGGGGCGCGGGCGGGACCGGGGGAACGTGTCCCGCCCGCGCCGAGGTGCACGAGCCGTAGGTACGGGGGGAACCCCGGCTCTGTGCGACGGCCGATGACCAGTCGGCTCACTCATTACTGCGCCGGTGCGGCCGAAAGTGTTACCCGTCCCGCGAAAGAATTCATGGCGGATACGAAAGCGCAGGTCAGGATGGGTGGGTAAGCATCGGCTCGGAGGGCGCGGTGCCGACGCCGGCGCCGAAGCCGATCGGGTTCACCGCCGCGAGCCGCCCACGGTGGCCACTGCCACCGCTGCCCTTCCCACCCTTGTTGCCCTTGCCGGCCTTGTTCTTGCCGCCCTTGTTCTTGCCGTTCCCGTTGCCGTGTCCGAGGCCGTTGCCGCTGCCCTTGCCGTTGCCGTGGCGGCTCTTGCCGTTTCCGTTTCCGTGGCGGCTCTTGCCGTTTCCATTCCCGTTTCGGCCCTTGCCGTTGTCCGAGTCGTCGTCCTCGTCGGAGTCGTTGCCGGACCGGGCGTTCTTGCCACCGCCGCCGGCGGGGCCGCCGGAGTCCGACGCGCCGGTCCCGCTGCCCTTGCCCGTCCCTGTCCCGGTGCCCGTGCCCGTGCCCGGCCGCTTCGCCGTGCCGGGGTTGGCGCCGCCGCCGGCCAGGATGCCTTCGCAGTACCGCTTCAGCTGTCCCTTGCCCTTGCCGCCCGCCGCGTCCTCCAGACCGCGTCGGCGGTCGGCGTCCAGCTGCTTGCCGGCGTGGACGTCACGGCAGGCGGAGAACACCTTGTCCCACCACTCCTGGGTGCGGTTCCCGTCCTGCCCGCTGTCACCGGGCTGCTCGTCCTCGTCGGTACCGCCGGCGCCCTCACCGGAAGGGCCATCGCCCTTCGAGGAGGCGTCCGGCGGCACCTCGGGCGACGCCTCGCCCCACGCCCCACGCCTGCCGTCGCCCTGCTCGGTGTTCGGTGACGGCGACAGCAGCGGTTTGTCCGGCGACTGGGCGGCGGAGATGGTGGCGTAGGGTTCCGGTTCGTCGTCGCGGAACGCGCTCAGCGCGCCGGTGCCGACCACCGCCGTGACCCCACCGAGCATCCCGGCAGCCACGGCCGCGACCAGCCCGAACCGCACCGGACGCCCCCAGCGGGCCCGGCGGCCGGCCGGCCCGGCCGGCCGACGCAGCGGACGTCCGAGGCGGACGAGACCCGCGTCGGCGTCGGGCGCCGCAGTGGTGTGTGTACGGCTTCCACTGCCGGGCTCCGCGGCCCGACCGTCCTCACCGGAGGCGGCCGAATGAACCGAGCGTGTGGTGCGAGCCGTACGGAAGGCGGCCAACGCGGCTTCCTCGCCCGGGAGTTCAGGATTCTGCGAGGACACCGGCGCGACCTCGGCGGCCAGGGCTTCGAGCGCCTCGGTGAGCCGGCCGGCACGGGCGCGGGTGTCGGCGTCGACGGCTTCGAGGGGCTCCCCGCGCAGCAGCCGCTCCGCAGCGTCGCGGTTCAGCCACCTGTACTGCTCGTCGGCCATCACACATCCTTCTGCGTCCGCGAACGCGTATGCGTCACACCGGCGGACGTGGCCGCGCGCACGCGCGCGGCTCTCGGTGGGGGTACGGCGTCCAGCGGGTCGCCGGATTCCGGGTCGGCCTCGGAAGCCGTCTCCGGATTCTCCCCGATCAGTTCGGCGAGCCGTTTCAGCCCCCGGTGCGCGGCCGTCCGTACGGCACCCGCGCGCTTGCCGAGCGTCTCCGCGGCGGTCTTCGCGTCGAGGCCGACCACGACCCGCAGGACCACCGCCTCCGCCTGGTCCTGGGGCAGCTGGGCGATGAGCGACAGCGTGCGCCCGGTCGCCAGTGCCTCCATCGCCTCGCCGGCCGTGTCGGACTCGGCCGGCTTGCCGGTCAGCTCGGTCTCGTCGCCGCCTATCGCGGGCCTGCGGCCCCGCATGCGTATGTGATCGAGGGCCCGGTTGCGGGCGATCCGCGCGGCCCAGCCGCGGAACCGGTCGGCGTCTCCGGTGAACCGCTCCAGATCACGGGCTATCTGCAGCCAGGACTCGGAGGTGACGTCCTCCGCGTCCGGATCGCCGACCAGCGTGCGCACGTACCCGAGCAGCCGTGGGTGCACCGAGCGGTACACAGTCCGGAACGCGGTCTCGTCCCCGTCCTGTGCCGCAAGCACCGCGGCGGTCAGCTCCGCGTCGTCCCCCAGCACCCACGCGCCCCTCTGCGCCTAAGCCGGCGCCGCTCTCGCGGACCGGGTTCTCGCCGTCGTGGTACCTCAAGTGATGGTTGCGGTCTTCGGGACCGCGGTGGTTGCGGTGGTCTTCCGCCAACCTCGATCCGGCGCGAATGGCACGTTACGGCCTGAAACCACTGGCCGTCCATGTCCATAGAACATGCAACTAACTCGTGATGCGGGGAGGTGTGACAGAAAACGCAGGCTCGGCGCTGTAGGTAATACGGGTCGCCGCGCGGCCCGTGCCGCGCGACGGTCGGGGCCTCTCCTGTGGGGGGTGGCGGCCCCGACCGTTGCCATCGGCGGAGTCGGCCGGGTGTCTTGCGAGTACGGGGGTCTTGCGAGCACGCCGGCCTCACTTCGTTTCCGGGACCTTCGCCCCGTCTCCCGGGTCCCGCTCCGCGCTTCCTGGCTTCCGTTCTGCGCTTCCCGGGTTCCCTGCTGCGCCTCCCCGGTTCCTGTCTGCGTCTCCCGGGCTTCGCCCGCCCGCCCCGGTCGGCCGACTCGGCTCGTTCGGCACCCTCGACCTGCTCGACGCCGACGCGTTCGGCTCAGCGGGGCGTGGCGACTCTCCCCGCCTGTCGCCGGTGTCCTCGCCGGTGCGATCGCTGCCGTGCCGGCCATCGCCCTTGGCGCCATCGCCGTTGCCTTCGGCCTGCCGGTCCTCGTCCGGCTGTTGGGACGCGCCGGATTCCTCGTCCCGGTCGGGGCGGTCGGCCGTCGAGGGGGTCGTGCGCGGGGCGGTCGAGGGGCCGGGACGTGCGGGGGCGCCGTCGGTCGGGCGGGGGCGCCGGTCCTGGCCCCCGTAACCCCCGCGGTCCCCGCCGGCGCCCTCGTCGTCGCGCGTGGCCGAGCCGATCGCCGCGAAGGCGACCCCGCCGAGGGTGAGGCTGGCCAGCAGTACGGCCAGGGTGGTGCGTATCGAGAGCTGGACGCGGCGCCGCGCGTTCGGCCGCCAGTCGTCCCGACGCCGGGTACGGGCCGTACGCGGCCCCGTCTCCCGTGCCGCCCGGAAGGCGGCCACCGCCCGAGCCTCGCCCGCACTGTCGGCCGACGCTCCACCACGTACGGCGGCGGCGAGAAGCGAGTCGACGGAGGAGGCGGCGCCATCCGGTACGGAGGCCTCGGGTGCGGGGGCCTCCGGTGCGAGGGCCTCCGGTGCGGAGGCCTCCGGTGCGGAGGCCTCCGGTGCGAGGGCCTCGGAAACACGGTCGACGGCGGTGCCGTCGCTCAGGAACCGGCGGCCGTCGTCCGGCCCCGCGCTGTCGCGCCGTTCGCTGTCGCGCCCCTCGTCCCTGTCCGGCTCCGCCCTGCCCGACGGCATCTCGCGCCCTTCCCTGTCGTCGTACGTCCCGCTGTACGTCCCGCTGCGTCCGCTGCCGTGACGGCCGCGGTGATCACCGTCTCCGCCGTCGCGACCAAGGCCGTCGGCGCTGCCGCTGCCGGTCATCTCGACTCCCCCAGCGTCCGGGGACCGTCATCCGTCACACCCTCGCTCCGGAGGAGCTGGGCGAGTCGCTTCAGTCCCCGGTGGGTGGCGGTACGGACCGCGCCGGGGCGTTTGCCGAGGACGCGGGCGGCAGCGGGGCCGTCGAGGCCGACGACCACACGGAGCAGAACGGCCTCGGCCTGGTCCCGGGGCAGCCGCGCCACGAGCGCGAGGGCCTGCTCGGTGGAGAGGGCCTCCAGGGCCTGGTCCTGGGTGCTGTGCGTGCCGGGCAGTTCCAGCAGGTCGTTCTCCAGGGCTGTCGCCCGGGGTCTGACCTTCTGGCGCCGCAGATGGTCCAGGGCCCGATGCCGGGCGATGGTCGCGCTCCAGCCCCGGAAGCCGGCCCCGTCGCCCTTGAACCGCCCGAGGTCCCGCGCGATCTCCAGCCAGGCGTCCGAGGCGACGTCCTCCGCGTCGTCCCCGACGATGCCGCGCAGGTACCCCAGCAGTCCGGGCTGCACGAGCCGGTACGCCACCGCGAACGCGGCCTCGTCCCCGTCCTGGGCCCGCGCGACGGCCGTCCCCAGTTCCCCGTCGTACGCCTGCACGCGCCGAGGCTCCCCTCCCTGGCCCCGAGCTGTCCGGGACAGTGCCAAGTCAGTGCCGGGATCGCGTTCCCGGGGACCGTCCCGACCGCCGCCAAGCCCCCATGGTCATCTGCGTCGCGCTCCGCGGAAGTGTCACACCGTCAGCCACCGCGGGTTCCCCACGCCCCTGAGGGCCTACGGCCCTTGCGCCCCCGAAAAGCACGGGGCGCAGCCCCTGCTTTTCAGGGGCGCGGGGAACTGCGCGAGAAGCCCCACCGGACCGCACCTGGGGGTCGAAGGGGCACCGCCCCTGGGGACGGGAACGGGTAGGGGCGGCGGGGGCGAGAGAATCCCGACGTCACCCGGAGGGCATCGCGTCGTGGCACAACAGCCGCAGCGACCCGTCACCCGCGAAACACCGCCGGGCCTCGTCGAGCGGATCCCAGAAGCGACCGTCCCAGGTCCGCACCCAGTACCCCCCGCCCGACTCCACCCACTCACCGCCGGCCCAGCGCACGACGACCTCACCGCCATACGCCCCGAACCCCCGCAAGGCTCCCTCCACGGCGGCGTAGGGCGCCCCTTCCCGTCGTATCTCCTCGATCATCCGGTCCACCCGCCACAGACTCTGCGTCGAGTAGTCGAGACGCACCCGCGCCCCTTCCCGCATCATCGCCACCGCGTCGGCCGCCCACCGAAGAGGCTTCGCCGCACTCCCGGGCCGGTTCCCGAGGCTCCCCGCCATACCGGGGGTACTGCCCGAACTGAATGTCTGCTGTGCGCTCACACCTCGGACAGCGCTCGCCCCGGGCGAGACGTTTCGCGCTTTCCGGCGAGTACGCGACACCGGCGCAGGACCACCACAGCCGGCCCCAGGACACCCACAGGACCCGCCACGAAACCGAGGTTTACCGCCTGGCCCCACGCGCCCGCCGCGACACGACCGCCCGCAGCACCCGCCGCCCCTCCGTGGAGACACCGAGCGCCTGCCGCACCCCCGACGCCCCGTGCTGCGCGAGCAGTTCCAGCACCACGACCTGACGGCGCAGTTCGGCGGCGACGAGATGGGAGGCGCCCTCGGTACGGCCCGCACGGCAGGCCGCCACCGAGTCGTCACCCCCGGCGTCCAACGGGTCGAGCAGCTGATGGATCCGCAGGGCGGAGACCGAACACACGTCGGCCCACTCACGCAGCGCCTCGCCGGACCGCTCCAGGGGAACCGCGTCGAGCATCCGACGGGCGAGCAGGACGATCTCCTCGTCCCCACCGGATCCGGAGGCGGATCCGGAGGCGGATCCGGAGGCGGATCCGGAGGCGGATCCGGAGGCGGATCGCACGTCACCGCCGGAGTCGGAGTCCGAGCCGCAGTCCGAGCCGCAGTCCGACTCCGCCTCCAGGTCCGAGTTCGAGTCCAAGTTCGAGTCCGAGGCGGCCGGGACCAGTTCGCCCCGCACCTTCACCACCTTCTCCTCCCACCCCTCCCCGTCGTCCACCAGCCCCGCCCACAGCGGACGCAGGACCTCGTCGCCACCCCCGAGAAGCGGTACGCAACGGTCCAAACAAGCCAACCCGCTTGCCGCCAGACCGCGTTCGTCGGCCTGGGCGATCAGCTCCACCAGGCTCATCACGCCTCCCCTAGATCCCGCTCGACCACACCCCGGTGATACGGAGCCCGCACTTCCCCTTACTGCGTGCGACGACCCGGGAGTGTCACAGAGGGACGACCCCGAGCCGGTCGAGCAACCGGAACAGAATGTTTTCAGCCAGGGGGTCCGCCGGTCCAGGCTCCGAGGTCAACACATCGACCAGCGACTGCGCGACGGCGACCCGCCCGGCCTCCGCGGCCCAGGCGACGGCACGCTCGGCGGCGTCGCGCGGTTCGAGGAAGTAGTCCTCGACGGTGAGCCCCTCGCCGTCACCCAGGTACGCGGCCATCGCACGCCGCGCGAGACACGTGGTCCACGCCCCGCTCTCCGGCCCTGCCGCTTCGACGACCACACAGTCGCTGCCCATGACGTACCCGAACAGCGCGGGCGCCCCCGTCTCCCGGGCCAGCGTGTTCATGTTCCCCACGTCGTCGGCGCCCCCGGCGTCCCCCGTGGCCTCGGCACCGGGCGTGCCCGTCGGGTACGCCCACACCTGCCAGCCGTCGGCCGCCGTCGCACACAGCGTCAAGCCCTCGGCCCCGTCCAGCGCGTCCAGCTCCGCGAGGGGCTGCCCGCTTCTGCCCACGACGTAGTACCCCCAGTACCCCATACCGGGAATACACCACACCCGTGCAGCAGTTCGCTCCCGGAATCGGGCAATCCACACGGTTGCGGGAGGACGGGCTCAAACAGTGACGGGTTCCGGCTCGTGCGGACCGCTCCGCGCCTTGTCGTCCTGCATACGCGTGAGCGCGAGGACGAAGAGGATGGCGAGCACGGCGGTGGGAATCTCGAAAGCGTCCGCGAACAGCGTCTGCTCGGCGGCCGACCGCAGTTCCTCGGCGGTCTCGGCCTGCCGGGAGAACCGCGCGCTCACCTGGCTCGTGAGACCCCCGATGATCCACATCGTCCACCAGGCGTTGACGAGCGCGTGCGAGCGAGGCTTCTCCCACGGGCTGCTGGCGTCCCAGCACTCGAGGGCGATCCGGCGCGGGAACCAGAGGTTCACGATCGGCACGAACCAGCCGGCGATCGCCCAGCCCCGCTTCTTCCGATGCCCGAACGGTTCGAACACCTCGGCGTTGACCCGCACCCGGTGGAACCAGATCAGGAAGACGACGACGGTGGCGACAAAGGCGAGCAGCTGCGCGCTGCCGGTCAGGTCGTAGAGCCGGTCGGCCCGGTCGGCATCCGCCTCGACCGCCGGCCCGTACTCGCCGTCCGTCATCCTGCCCAGTACATCGAGCATCGTGAGGTCCGCCCACACCGCGACCAGGTCGGTCACGATCACCGCCCCGAGCAGGATCGCCACCGCCCGGCCCAGCCCCACGGTCGGCCGCAGCCGGGCGGGCCCATGGGGCGACTGGATGGGCAGCGCCGTGTGTGCGGGCGGCTGCGGGGCGGCCGGGTGCAGATCCGCCGCCTCGCACTGCCGGCACAGCTCGCCGCCGGGCGCCGCCGCATGGTTCCCACAGCGCGCACAGTTCATCGTGAATCCCCCGTGTGATCGAAACACACCGAACGCGGTCCTCCCCAGACCCTCACGCTCGGCGATCAGAACACGCGGAAGATACGGTTCACCGGCCCCGCCCGTCCACCCGATTCGGTTTTCACCGGTTTCCCGGGGCTCAGCTCACCTTCCCCGCGAGCTCCCGGAACTCCGTCCAGCTCATCGCCGGTTTCCCCGGATCCCACAGCTTCTGCGACAGCGCCCGCAGCGGCATCCGGACGCCCGCCGCGACCTGCGCCTCGGTCTGCCGGTTCGCCAGGTCGCACCAGACGGCGAAGACACCACCGAGGATCTGGTCGTCGTACTGCGCGGGCACGGCGGTCGTGCCGCGCAGCACCCGCGGGGTCCAGGACTCGTAGATGCGCTGCCCGGTCGGGTAGACGAACTGGTTGGGCTCGCCGAGGACGTAGTACAGGTACTCGTCGTTGTAGTTGATCACCTGCCGCCCGGCGCTCAGATACTCGACCGGCGGCCGGGCCCCGATCTCCTTGCCCGTCCAGTACGCGACCTGGATCGCCTTGTCGGCCTGGACCGACCCGCCGCGGAAGAACCCGTCGTTCCAGGCCCGCACGGTCCGGTCGTGGCCGCGCATCACCTTGGCGCGGTCGTTCAGCCAGCCGGTCGCGAGGTCGGCGACACTCGCTCCGGAGCCGTACTTCGCCCGCGCGGCGGCGGCCAGCTGCGGGTAGGACGCCTCGGGGTTCGACACCATCAGCGCCCGGTACTCGTCGCCGCCGAGATGCCAGTACGCGCCGTCGAAAAGGCCGGCGTACTCGTCGAGCAGCTCGTCCACGACCTCCGCGGACCTGGGGTTGGAGATGTCCACGGCTCCGCTCGCGGCCACGCCCTGGGCGTTCCTCAGCTGCAGCCCCGGATTGCCCGCGATCACGGCCCCCAGATGCCCGGGAGAGTCGATCTCCGGAACGACCTCGATGTGCCGGCTCTTCGCGAGGTCCAGGATCTTCTTCACCTGGGCCTTGGTGAGGTGCTGGTCCGACACCACCTCGGGGTGGCTCGCGGACTCGATACGGAAGCCCTGGTCGTCGGAGAAGTGCAGCCCGAGCTGGTTGTACTTCAGGTCGCCCAGCTCACGGATACGGTCCTCGATCCAGCCCGCCGTGAAGTGCTTGCGCGCGATGTCCAGCATGAAACCGCGCTGCGGCTTGGCCGGCTCGTCCCGCACGACGCCCTCCGGGGCCGTACCGCCGCCGCGGACCTCCTGCTTCAGGGTGCGCGTCCCGTAGAAGACCCCCGACTCGGCGGGCGCGGCGATCCGCACCCGGCGGTCCTTCACCGTCAGCGTGTAGGCCTCCGACCTCGGCTCGTCCGCCCCCGTCAGCGCCAGCTCCACGTCCCCGTCCCGGGGTCTGGCCTCCCCCGCGTAGGCCAGACCCAGCTCCCCGGCGGTCAGCCGCCCCTCGTCGGCCAGCGCCGCGTTCCGTACGACGACCCGGCCCCCGTCGGCGGGCTTCCAGCCGGGGCCGCGGGCGGCCTCGTGCTGCCGTACGGCGGGAATGGTCCGCGGCTCCTGGGACAGCGGGTACGAGCGCGAAGGCGACGGAGACGCGGAGGGCGAAGTCTCGGCGGCGCTCACGGACGGCCCGGCCCGCGACGGCTCCGGCCCGCTCGACGTCCGCGTCCCGTCGCCCGGCCACACGGTCACGGCCGCCGCCACCGCGCCGCCCGCCAGGACGACCCCGGCGCCGAGGAGCAACCCTTTCGACGTGATCGCCGTCTTCCTGCGGGGTGCCCGGCGCCGACCCCGGTTCACGACGCGCCCCCGGTCCCGGTCCCGATCCCGGTCAGCATCCACGACATCTCACGCACCTCTCGCCCGCACCATCCCCCGGTCTTCTCCCGGTCTTCTCCCGACTCTCTGCCGAGCCCCCTTCTCGAACCTACGACGTCCCACCGCCCCATCCGTCCACCACAGGTTCCGAAACTCTCCCGTTCGGGTGAATTTCGGGCATCGAACGGACAGCCCATGACCCGCCTCGATAACGTGGTGGCACATTTCGCTCAGCCTGCCCAGCCTCCCCAGCCGACCCCTACGCACCGCCGAGGAACCACGCTGCCTCCGCACCGTCTCCCCCACCTCCCCGGCCAGGTCGCCATACCGGAGCAGGTCCGCACCCCCGGCCCGTCAGCCCTGGAGCGGTTCAACCACGCCCCCGCCGACGTCACCCGGCAGGCCCTTCTCGCCTGCCTGCGCAGCCTCCGCTGGGCCCAGCGCCTCACCGACCACCGCCCCTACCCCGACCTCGACGCCCTGCTCGCCGCGTCGGACGAGGCCGCGTACGACCTCACGGCAGCCGATCTGGCGGAGGCCCTGGCCGGCGAGACCCTCCCCTCCCTCCCCGACGACATCTACGGCGTGGCCCACACCGCCCTGAACGCCGCCCACGCCGCCTACGAGGCCCGCTTCGGCCACGTCTTCGTGATCTCCCGGGCCGGCGCCCGCCCCGACGAACTCCTCGACCGCACCCTGGAGGGCCTCCGGTCCCGCCTCGCGAACGACCCGGAGGAGGAACGGGTGGTGGTGGCGGAAGAACTACGCCGCCTGGCAAGAGAACGCCTGGTCACCCACGTGACCGGCCCGAAGAGCCGCCTTTAGGGGTTCGAGGAACCGCGCCGATCGGCCACCACGAACCCGCACCCGGCAACACACGGGCACCCCCCACTCCGGATGCCGCCCGCTACTCACCCTTACGTGCACCTTTGTATGCCAGTTTGATCACACCAACCATCCCGGCTTAAGCCAAGTGCAACGACGTCGCTACCATGGCCGGGGCCGGTGGACCGTACCCGGCCGGGTCAGACCGACAAGCAAGCCGGCCGGCCCCAATCCCCGCTCCCGGAGGGTTCTTCCGTGCCGGCTGGAACGCTGTACCGCGGCCGGGAAGGAATGTGGTCCTGGGTGGCTCATCGAGTCACCGGCGTCCTCATCTTCTTCTTCCTGTTCGTACACGTGCTGGACACCGCTCTCGTTCGTGTCTCCCCCGACGCCTACGACAAGGTCGTGGCCACGTACAAGACGCCGATCGTCGCGCTGCTGGAGTACGGCCTCGTCGCCGCCATCCTCTTCCACGCGCTCAACGGTCTTCGGGTCATCGCCGTCGACTTCTGGTCGAACGGCCCCCGTCACCAGAAGACGATGCTCTGGTCCGTCGTCGGCATCTGGCTCGTGCTGATGATCGGGGCCCTGTACCCCGTCCTCGGCCACGCCGTCCGTGAAGTCTTCGGGAGCTGAGACAGATGTCCGCCACTGAAACCACCGCATCCGGCATCGGCCCCGTCGAGGGCGCCGGGGAACTCTCGGGCTACAGCCCCGACAACCCGGCCCCCTTCATCGAGCCGCCCCGCAAGCGCACCAAGAAGACCCCGAGGTCCACCCGCGGCAACTTCGAGATGGTCGCGTGGCTCTTCATGCGCCTGTCCGGCATCGTCCTGGTGGTCCTGGTCATCGGCCACCTGGTCATCCAGCTCGTCCTCGACGGCGGCGTCTCCAAGATCGGCTTCGCGTTCGTCGCGGGCCGCTGGGCGTCCCCGTTCTGGCAGACCTGGGACCTGCTGATGCTGTGGCTCGCGATGCTGCACGGCGCGAACGGCCTGCGCACGGTCATCAACGACTACGCGGAGCGCCCGAACACCCGCCTGTGGCTGAAGGGCCTGCTCTACACCGCCACGGTGTTCACCATCCTGCTGGGCACGCTGGTGATCTTCACCTTCGACCCGAACATCCGCTAGGCACGGGGCTGAGGCAACCGATCATGAAGATCCACAAGTACGACACCGTCATCGTCGGCGCCGGCGGCGCCGGTATGCGCGCGGCCATCGAGTCCACACAGCGCAGCCGCACCGCCGTGCTGACCAAGCTGTACCCCACCCGCTCCCACACGGGCGCCGCGCAGGGCGGCATGGCCGCCGCGCTCGCCAACGTGGAGGAGGACAACTGGGAGTGGCACACCTTCGACACGGTCAAGGGCGGTGACTACCTGGTCGACCAGGACGCCGCCGAGATCCTGGCGAAGGAGGCCATCGACTCCGTCCTCGACCTGGAGAAGATGGGCCTGCCGTTCAACCGGACGCCCAACGGCACGATCGACCAGCGCCGCTTCGGCGGTCACAGCCGGAACCACGGCGAGGCCCCGGTCCGCCGCTCCTGCTACGCGGCCGACCGCACCGGCCACATGATCCTCCAGACGCTGTACCAGAACTGCGTCAAGCACGGCGTGGAGTTCTTCAACGAGTTCTACGTCCTGGACCAGCTGATCACCGAGGTCGACGGCGTCAAGAAGTCGGCCGGTGTCGTGGCGTACGAGCTGGCGACCGGCGAGATCCACATCTTCCAGGCGAAGGCCGTGATCTACGCGTCCGGCGGCACCGGCAAGTTCTTCAAGGTGACGTCGAACGCGCACACGCTGACCGGTGACGGCCAGGCGGCCGTGTACCGCCGGGGTCTGCCGCTGGAGGACATGGAGTTCTTCCAGTTCCACCCGACCGGCATCTGGCGCATGGGCATCCTGCTGACGGAGGGCGCCCGCGGTGAGGGCGGCATCCTCCGCAACAAGGACGGCGAGCGCTTCATGGAGAAGTACGCGCCGGTCATGAAGGACCTCGCGTCCCGTGACGTCGTGTCCCGCTCCATCTACACGGAGATCCGTGAGGGCCGCGGCTGCGGTCCCGAGGGCGACCACGTCTACCTCGACCTCACGCACCTCCCGCCGGAGCAGCTCGACGCCAAGCTCCCGGACATCACCGAGTTCGCGCGGACGTACCTCGGCATCGAGCCCTACACGGACCCGATCCCGATCCAGCCGACCGCGCACTACGCCATGGGCGGCATCCCGACGAACGTCCAGGGTGAGGTCCTGATCGACAACACCACCGTCGTTCCGGGCCTGTACGCCGCCGGTGAGGTCGCCTGTGTCTCCGTGCACGGCGCCAACCGGCTCGGCACCAACTCGCTGCTCGACATCAACGTGTTCGGCAAGCGGGCGGGCATCGCGGCCGCCGACTACTCCCAGAAGGCCGACTTCGTCGAGCTGCCGGAGAACCCGGAGTCCCTGGTCGTCGAGCAGATCGAGCGGCTGCGCAACTCCACGGGCAACGAGCGCGTGGCGGAGCTGCGGCGCGAGCTGCAGGAGACCATGGACGCCAACGTCATGGTGTTCCGCACCGAGCAGACGATCAAGACGGCCGTCGAGAAGATCGCCGAGCTGCGCGCGCGCTACAGGAACGTGGCGATCCAGGACAAGGGCCGCCGGTTCAACACCGACCTCCTGGAAGCCGTCGAGCTGGGCAACCTGCTCGACCTCGCCGAGGTCATGGCCGTGTCGGCGCTCGCCCGCAAGGAGTCCCGCGGCGGTCACTACCGCGAGGACTACCCGAACCGCGACGACGTCAACTTCATGCGCCACACCATGGCGTACCGCGAGGTCGGCGACGACGGCACCGAGTCCATCCGTCTCGACTACAAGCCGGTCGTCCAGACCCGCTACCAGCCGATGGAGCGTAAGTACTGATGGCTACCCCTGTTCTGGACAAGGTCGAGGCGGAGTCCGCGGCCTCTCCGTACATCACGGTCACGTTCCGCGTGCGCCGCTTCAACCCCGAGGTCGCGGCCGAGGCGAGCTGGCAGGACTTCGTCCTGGAGATCGACCCCAAGGAGCGTGTCCTCGACGGTCTGCACAAGATCAAGTGGGACGAGGACGGCACCCTCACCTTCCGCCGTTCCTGCGCCCACGGCATCTGCGGTTCGGACGCCATGCGGATCAACGGCAAGAACCGTCTGGCCTGCAAGACGCTGATCAAGGACATCAACCCCGAGAAGCCGATCACGGTCGAGCCCATCAAGGGCCTCACGGTCCTCAAGGACCTCGTCGTGGACATGGAGCCGTTCTTCCAGGCGTACCGGGACGTGATGCCCTTCCTGATCACGAAGGACACCAACGAGCCGACGCGCGAGCGCTTCCAGACCGCCGAGGACCGCGAGCGCTTCGACGACACCACCAAGTGCATCCTCTGCGCCGCGTGCACGTCCTCGTGCCCGGTGTTCTGGAACGACGGCCAGTACTTCGGTCCGGCCGCGATCGTCAACGCCCACCGCTTCATCTTCGACTCGCGTGACGAGGCCGGTGAGCAGCGGCTGGAGATCCTCAACGACCGTGACGGCGTGTGGCGTTGCCGTACGACGTTCAACTGCACGGACGCCTGCCCGCGCGGTATCGAGGTCACGAAGGCGATCCAGGAGGTGAAGCGGGCGCTCATCACGCGCCGCTTCTGATCCGCCGCCGCACCACGTGAAGAAGGCCCGCAGGTTCACCTGCGGGCCTTTCGCGTGCCCGGCGTGCGCGGGCGTTCTCGCACCCCACGCACCGCCACGCACGAGGGCCTCGTCCCCGCGCGGAGCTCAGAGGGAAGCTCCGGGGCGGACGAGGCCCTTCGGTCGATCACCTCGACGGTGATCCTCAGCGAGATCAGCCTCGCAGGACACGGCCCTGGGCGTCGGTGCGGTCGTTGCTCGTGAGGAACAGGATGCCGTCGATCAGGGACCAGATGCCCAGACCACCGCAGGTGAGGAGCTGGGCGACGCCCACGCCGACGGAACCGACGTAGAAGCGGCCGATGCCGAACGCGCCGAGGAACAGCTGCAGAACGCCGGCGACGATCTTCGACTTGTCGGAGTACGGGAGACCCTTCGGGTCGTGGCCGTAGGGAGCGTCAGGGGTGGGGACGGTCATGGAAATAACTCCTGGATGTACTGACTGAATAACCGAAGCGGATTGCTCCGGGGGAGTCCAGGAGAGAAGGCGCGGCAAATACCGGCAGCGATCGGGCACGGCAAATACCGGCCAACGATCGAGCACGACGTAGTCCCCCGTCATCCCCCCTGTAGCCGTTGCAGCGTAGTGAGACGCAAGGGGCGCAGGGGAGGGGAACCAGGCGATCGTTCCGATTCCGTGATCCGATTCCAGCCAACTTGCTACAACTGGGCAAGATAAAGCGGGCGTAAGGGATTTACGGGTGCCGGGAGAGGGAAAAGGAGGGGTTCGGCGGCGCCGACTCGACCGCTCAGCGGTCGCTCAGGACACCCAGGGCGCTCGGGGCGCCTAGGGCACTCAGGCCACTCAGGCCACTCAGGCCACTCAGGCCACTCAGCGAAGGTTGCGGACGATCGTCCACGTCACCGCGATGCCCAGGATCAAGGCCTGGGTGCGGGGCTTCAGTTCGGGCCGCCAGCGGCGGCCTCGCAGGCCCTCGACGGCCCAGCGGCCGAGCAGCGCGAGCGCGAAGGGCGCGGCGAGCAGCAGCACCCGGTTGTCGTGCCAGGCGGCGCTGAACTGGCCGTGCATCAGGTCGTACACCATGCGGGTGCCGCCGCAGGCGGGGCAGAGCAGCCCCGTGACATAGCGGAACGGGCACTGGGGCAGCAGATGGCCGGGCTCGTGCGGGTTGGTGCCGTACAGGTACGCGGCGCCCGCCAGCCCGGCGGCGGCCACCGCGAAGGGGGCCGCCGCCGGATGCCGGAGGGTGGTGAGGCCGCGCTCAGCCACGCAGGACGCGTCCGTTGGAGTCCGTGGTGTTGCTGCCGGTCAGCAGGATGATGCCGTCGACCAGCGCCCAGATGCCAAAGCCGCCGCAGGTGAACAGCTGCGCGAGGCCCAGACCGACGTGACCGATGTAGAAGCGGCCGACGCCGAAGGTGCCCAGGAACAGCGAGAGGATGCCCGCCACGATCTTGGACTTGTCGGAGTACGGGCGCCCGTAGGGGTCGTAGCCGTACGGGGCGTTGGGGTCACCCGTGTACGCGCCGCCCGGCGCGGGAGGCACCTGGTAGCCGCCCTGGGGGTAACCGCCCTGCTGGGGGTAACCGCCCTGCTGCGGATAGCCGTAGCCGGGCTGGCCCGCACCCGGCTGCTGGTAGCCGCCCTGCGGAGCCCCGTACGGGTCGCCGGCCTTCGAAGCGTCGTACGGGTTGGCACCCGGCTGACCGGGGGCGGCGCTCGGGTACCCGTATCCGGGCTGCGGCGGCTGCGGGGGCTGAGCGGGCTGCTGAGGCTGCTCGGTCACGGTACTGACTCCTGCGTGTTGTTTGCTTGAGCGGCTGAATAACTCACTATGGGCTGTCCGTCATATTGCAGGAGGGAAGGGCCCCGAGAGAAGTTGTTACTTCGGCCGGGTCCCGCCCGACTCCCGCATGTGGGCGGAGTCACAGTCCGGCGATCACGGTTGGCCAGTCGGCTGAGGATCGTCGGTTCCGCGATCTCCGTGTCCTTGGCGAGCAGCATCGCCTTGCTGAGGATGACAACGAGCATACGGTCGCCCCCGTAGGGGAGATAGCCGGTCTGCGGGGTTCCGTTCCCCTCACCGACGGCCGACTTGGGGACGGCACAGATAGCGGTCGTTCGGCGACGGCAGGATGCTGCCGGAGCCGAGATGGATGCGATACGTGTACAACTCGCCCTGGATCTGCAGGAACCGCCCTTCCGGCGTGCACCTGACGGCGATCGCGAGCCCCGGCACAAGCGGCTACAGCCGCACCCGACGGGTCTCGGCACTCTGATTGGCACAACCTCCTCGTCCAGCTCGGTGGCCTGGCGGTCGCCCACGAGGACCGGTAGCCGTTCCCCGCGAACGCCTTGAGCTCCGGCTCTGTCTGCTCCTCCGGCCGCTCTGCGGCACCAGGAAGCCCACCGCCGTATCAACTCCCCCACCGTCACCCGCTCCTCGGTGAATTCGAGCCTCCGGCCCTCGCCGCGCATCCCACTCGGCGTCTAGTCCACGAACGTCACCGTTGCCGTGAGGGGAGACAGTAGGGGGCGGCACTGACATTGAGACCACGTAATCGCATTGCTGGGATCTGTGGGCATCTCTAGGGTCAGCGCGATGAGCAATTCCCGAGCAGCAGCGATCCTTACCACCGTAGATCTCGCCGAGGCGATGCGCGCAGTGCGCACCTTGCTGGACATCGCGGATCTGGAGGGCGCCGAGGTGGACTTCGAGGCCACGATCCGTTCGCCCGACGTCGCGGCCCACATTGGCCGGTTGCTTCCCAACCTCAGCTGGTGGGCGCAGGCGGGAAAGGAGCACGGTTCGTCGGAGTCCGCTGACGACCCGGCCGCCTGTGTACCGATCGCGGTGCACGACTGGTCTCATCCCTTGGAGCTGGCCGAGCCGTTCATCGCCGCTCTCGGCCCGGACTCCGCGGCCGTCCGCTGGGACTTGAACGGCTGGCCGGAGGTCCCCACAGCGGACCTAGGCCCGATCACGCAGAAGTGCGCCTACCTCACCCTCTCGGTGAACTCCCGGGACCTCTACCAGGACGAGCCGTCCCCCGACCACACCGTCCACGTTCATGTACGCGGCGATCAGGACACTGCCCGCGTCGAGTGGCTGGCGGCCCAGGTGGGCGGCAGGTTCGCAGGGCGGGTGGAGATTTCGCCGCTGTAGACCGGCAGCGCCCTCGTACGCCTTCGGACGACCGGATGCGCCATGGGGCGACTGGCCAAATTCCGTGCAACTCCTGTGACAGATGAGGCAGTTAGTTACAGACTGCGCGTATGAACGCCCTGAGGAAAGCCGCGGCCGCAGTGTCGGCCGCGGCCGCGATCCTGATCGCGATACCCCCCACAGCCTCGGCAACGCCCGCCCCTCATCAGACGTACGGCGGCACGCTCGTCCGGGAGAACTTCAATCACCTCCCCCTCGGCCCGGTGACCAAGGGCCGG
The DNA here is from genome assembly GCF_036346855.1 of Streptomyces europaeiscabiei. Taxonomy (NCBI): domain Bacteria; kingdom Bacillati; phylum Actinomycetota; class Actinomycetes; order Kitasatosporales; family Streptomycetaceae; genus Streptomyces; species Streptomyces europaeiscabiei. Next base: position 6,600,875 of record NZ_CP107841.1, on the reverse strand, counting down.
GGCTGGACCACCGACACCTCCAACAGCACCCTGACCGTCGAGCCCAGCGCCAGCGGCCACGGCCGCGAACTCCGCGTCCGAACCGAGGGCAACGGCCGCGCCTTCGTCGTCCTGTCCGACCTGGCCCCGCGCGGCAACAGCTTCTGGGCACGGATGCGGCTGCGCGTCACTGAGTTCCCCACGGCCCCCGACTGGGCTCACTGGACCCTCGCGGAAGCCTCCGGCGCCGACTCCCCCACGCTGGTGCGGCCGTTGGGCGGCCAGTACGCGCCCACCGAGCCCGGCAACTTCTGGGGCGTCGGCTCCGACCTGGGCCCGACGGGCGACTGGACCAACTGGAAGACCTCGGCTCCGGCGGTCGCCGCGAAGTGGCAGTGCGTGGAATTCCACCTGGACGCCACGGACAGCCGGGTCACGGTCTACCTCGACGGCGTACCCCAACCCGACCTGACCGTCTCCACGAAGAACCACGGCGGCACGGCGGACGACTTCACCTTCCCCACCTTCGACAAGCTGAAGCTGGGCTGGCAGCTGTACCAGTCGGGCCCCACCCCGTCGTCGTACGACATGCGCATGGACGACATCGCGGTGAGCACCCGACGGGTGGGAGGCTGCTCTTCCTGACCGGTCAGTACCGTCAGTCGGCGCGTTCCACGACGAGGGAGATCCTCGATTCCGCAAGGTAGAAGTGGTCGGGGAAGTACTCGATGTGCAGATGTTCCCCCGGCACGCCTTCCCGGCACAGGCCCAGGATGTTCTCCGCCAGGACCTTCATGGATTCCCCGGAACCCGTGAAGGTCAGGGCCTGCCGGTCCGCGTCGACGGACATCTTCACCAGCCCGGGTGCGGTCGACCGCACCCGAATCCCCGTGAGACAGCGGGAGTACGGGGAAGGATCATCCCCCGGGCTGGTGCTGATCTCCACGTCGTCCCCGGTCAGGGCGTTCGCCCATTCCTCCAGGGAGTCCACGCTCCCGGAGACCTCCACTTCACCGGGTTCCGCGGAACAACGGACGACGAGCTGCGACTGAAACTGAATCACGGAATGTCCCCACGTCTGACGGTGCTCATGTCGATCGGAATCTGCGGATTGGCCGCCGCTTCCGGAGATGACAACCCGTCCTTCCCGCCGACGAAGGCGGCCACCTTCGACCCGGCTTCGTCCATCGAGATCGCCGGGCAAGTGGAGTTATGGACCAGGACCGGTGTTGTCCCCGGCCAGCACATAGTAGGTGTGCAGATCAGCGACGGTGAGCTTGTACGTCCGTGCGTGCTGCATGTAGGCAGCGTTGCCGGTCACGAGGGCTTTGGCGCCTTCGTCGCTGAGCAGGGTCATGCCCGGCTCAAGGCCGCCGCTTCGATCCAGTCACCCCGAGATGACATCGCCGTGAGCAGCCGCCGGGTGGGCGGCTGCGAGACCTGGCACAGCGGACCACGCACCGCGCTTCTCCCGATCTCGAAGCCATAGTTCCTGAGGGGGCCGCCCGTTTTCCGAGAACGGGCGGCCCCCTCGCCTATACGCCCAGGAAACGCCACTCCGCCCACACCTCCTCGCCACCGCCGCTACGGCGCCCGTTGACGACGAGGCAATGCCCCCACTCGTCGGCGCACGCCCTCGACAGCAACAGCCCCCGCCCGCTTTCGGCGTCGAGCCCTGGCCCCGGCCTTTCGCGCGGCAGACACGGGCTGCTGTCCCACACGCTCAGCCGCAGCCGCCCATCGGCGCGTAGAAGCCGTACAGCGACCGAATCCCTCGTATGAACAAGGGAGTTCGTGACCAGCTCGGAGGCGACGAGTTGGGCATTGTCGAGGACGGTGGGATCGGCCCGGTAGCGGGTGAGTACGGCTCGCACATGGGCGCGGACGATGCCGGGACCGAGAGGCGAGTGGGGGATTCGGAGGGCGTACTCCCAGTCGGTGTCGAGCGGGGAGGCTGCGAAGTGGGCGTTCAGGGCGAGTTCGGTCATGACCGTAACTCCTCTTTGAGATACGGGGATTGGATAGGGGACAGAGGGGCGGCAGTCGGGTGACGCGTGCGGTGGCTCTGCCGCCGAGTCGCTGCTCTGCATGGGCAGGCAGGGGCGGTGCACTTCCGGGAACGTCATGTCACGGTAGGTAGTTGGTGTGATACCAACCGTAAAGCAGGCGACTACAATACTGCTACCGAACACGGAAACTTCCTGAAGAGGAGCAGATGTGCCACCGAGGCCCACAGCCACTGCCAGGCAGCAACGACTAGGCGCTGAGCTGCGCAAACTACGCGAGCGCGCCGACCTGTCCACTCGTGCGGCGGGTCAGAAACTGGGCGTCGATCCAGCCCGGATCAGCAACATCGAGTCCGGGAGATTCGGCGTCAGCGCCGATCGCGTTCGAGCGTTCGCACTTGGGTACGACTGCGACGACGAGCCGTACGTCGAGGCGCTGGCCGCCATGACCGCAAGCCGCTCCCGCAACTGGTGGGACGACTACCGCGACCTTCTGCCACCGGTCCTGCTGGACCTGTCGGAAATGGAGGAGCGCGCGACAGCGCTCCGCACAGTCCAGTTCACACACCTGCCGGGACTACTCCAGACACCGGACTACGGCCGCCTCGTTTTCCAGCAGAACGTCCCGGCGCTCTCGCCACCCTTGATCGAGCACCGCCTTTCCCACCGCATCAAGCGCCAAGGCGTCCTCTATGCGGACGGCCCGAAGCCGTACACAGGGATCATCCACGAGGCGGCCTTGCGCATGCAGTTCGGTGGCCCCGAAGTCATGCGTAAACAACTGGCACACATCGCCGAGATGAGTGAGCGTGAGCACGTGGCGGTCCTCGTGCTCCCGTTCGCAGCGGGAATCTTCCCCGGTGCAGGTCAGACCGTGGTCATCGCCGAAGGACCGCATCCCCAGCTGGACACCGTGCAACTCGATACGGAACACGGCTCCGAATTCCTGCACGCAGAGGCTCAATTGGTAAAGTACCGGACGATCATGGGCCGCATGGAGAACCTGTCGCTCGGACCCGACCCCTCCCGCGAGTTCATCCACACCTTGATCGCAAACCTCTGAAAGGCCACCTCATGCCTGAACCCCATTGGCAGAAGTCTTCGTTCAGCAGCGAGGCCAGCAACTGCATAGAGCTGGCCCCCGCCCCTGACGGAACGATCCACCTCCGCGAGTCCGACGACCCGACGGTCACTCTGAACTTCCAGCCCCGGGAACTCACCGCCCTGCTCCATGCGACGCGGCGAGGCATATCCCCACACCTCAAACGACCACTTGCGTCGAGCTGTTGACCTCATCGTCGACAATTCGCAAGGCCGCCCGCTCCCACGGACAGCGATCACATTGCCGACCCACCCGCCAAAGCAGCCGTCCGCTGCGTCAACTACTGCCGTACCCACCACAGAAGCCCCGCCAGGACGCATCTGGCGGGGCTTCAGATTTGCGGTCGCTCACTCCACTCGAGCACATCAGACGATCACAACGCGACCCAATCGAAGTGGGAGGAACACACTCAGCTATTATCCCGTCACCAGCTCACGCATTCGCGCGATCAGATCGCGAGATCCAAGATCTTCCGACAGTTGAACAAGTCGCTCGTAATACTCTTCACTAATCGACAACTCGTCCTCGTAAATCCATGAGCACATAGTGTCGAAAGCTAGGGCGAACTCGCCGGCCGTCAGAAGGTCGCGCACATCGACTGCGACCGAGGGTGCAGCGATGGGAGACTCCTCTAACAGTTCTTCGATCTTGGATTCGTACTCTACAGCTTCCACTGCACCTCCATCAGGGCTGGTACGGGAAGCCGGTCACAATTCGGTCCGTTGCAGGTTCATAAATGACCCTGATGTTCACGCCGTCCACTACTCCCTCAACCTTCCACCGCGACGGATCCCCATTCCTCGTATACAGGGCTCCAGCTCGGCCTGTCTGTTGCGTCCTAACACTGTTGGGACTGGTCGCCACATCGGCAATTCCATCAAGGATCTTGTCGGTGTCCCAGCCGCGCGGAAACACGGTCTTCCCAGGCTGTCCGGGCCATTTATGTCCGCCACCCGTTCTGTCACCGTGAATGATATGGAACTACTCTTGCCCACCAATCAATTCACGGCCGATGCCGGAACAGTTGCTATTGTGAACTAGAACCGGCGTCTCCCCCGCCTGCACACAGACGTGTGCTACGCACCCCCTCCCCACCTGCGTTTTCGCAGGTCAAGTGATACTCGGCAGTTCGCTGAGGTGCGGGGTCGGCCGGGGTTGTTCGTGTTTGTTGCCGTCACTACTGCCGTCAAGGGTCTTGACCCCTCAGGCAGGGCTGGGGCCTCGCGGCGGCTCGGCCGTCCGCCGGTCCGGCAGTGCGGGGCCGGGGCAAGCGGGCTCGCCGCTCGGAGGGGCTGGATTCATTCCCCGTCGGAGGCGACACGCCAACAGCCCGTTTCTTGTCAACCTGGTTACGGGCCGCTGCCTCGTCCGGGAGCCCGGTCCGGCTGCGCCGACGGCTACTCCGTGCCGAGGATGCGCAGACCGTGGTGGGTTCGGAAGTCCTCGTAGTCCTTGAGGTTGAGCGTGGCCAGCGGCAGGTCGTAGGTGAGGGCGCAGGCCGCGATCCACATGTCGTTGATCGGGCGTGGTCGTCCGCGCTGGATGCCTGCGGCTGACAGGCGGCCCCAGGTTGCGGCGACGGCTTCGTCGCCGGGCAGGATCGGGATGCCGGAGAGCCAGTCGGCGAGTTCCTGGCGACTGCGGGTGCCCCAGTGGCGGATCTCGGTCCACTTGGTCAGTTCGCCGAAAGTCACGAAGGTGATCAGCGGCTTGCGTCCGATCAGCCTGGTGGCGAGCGGGCCGGTGAGCTTGCGCTTGTGGGACAGCGAGGCGACGTCGGTGTCGAGGATGACGGGTTGCACGGCGGCGGCTCAGGCGACGTCGCGGTGACGCTCGCCGTACGTGAAGGCCAGGAACTCCTCCAGTTCCTCGTCCGACTCGAAGGTGTCGGCGGCGAGGTCGTCCAGGGACCGGATCGGCTGGGTGTTCTTCGCGGCCAGCAGTTCCTCGACCGAAACGCGAGGCCGAAGCGGTGGGTAGCCGGAGTACTCCGCGTCGGGTGTGCTCATCGGGGACCTCCACCAGGACGGGATGTGACTACCAAGGCCAGCATACGGGGGCCGACCCGTGCTGGCACCGGGCTTCACCCCACGGAGCCGATCTCCGAACGCGCGTGCGCCGATCCTCGCAGGCATTGTCGGGATCTTGGGCTGGTGGCCTGCCCGGGGGCGGGTACGCGCAGGAAGCCGACGCCAGCCCGGCGAACGGCCGAGTGCATGTTCCGAAGTCGGGTCGGAGAGGGACCGGCTGATGGTAGGGCGCTGGGAGCTTCGCTCCCCGCTGGAGACGACGCCGGCCACCGCCCTCGGTGAGCCCGGTGACGGATATGAAGGGTCGGCCCCCCTGGCCGGCCCTGTGCCTGCGATCCGGCCGTAGGACGGTCGTGGGCGACAACTTGCTCTGCCAGGAGCCCCGTTACGGTCAGCCCCGGTGACCAGGCAGATTGCCGCTCTGGCAGCCCCGGATCACCCCCGACTGCCGGGGGGCGGCTCGCCACCTGCGGCGTAGTCGGCCTCCCGATTGAACGGCGGGTTTGTCAGCGACGGCGGCCAGCCAACGCGGGCGGGGCCCGCCTTGAACCTCGAAGAGAAAATCTGAACGCACACCCCTGGCGACCCGGTGTCCGGTCCCGGGAGATGCTTGACACTTCGATCCCAGCTGATGGTTGACGGTGGCCGTGATCGGCTTTTCTGTGCACGTTGTTGTGGCGTGTGGCGGGAGGCCGGGATTGGCTCTGGTGGAGTTGTCGGTTGTCGAGCAGAGATACCGGGCTGTGCTCGCGGTGCTGGCGGGCGCGACGGTGACGGAGATCGCCGCGTCGCTGGGGGTGTCGCGGCAGACGGTGAGCGGGTGGAAGTCGAGGTATGCCGCCTCGGGCCTGGCGGGGCTGGCGGACCGGTCACGCAGGCCGGCCTCGTGTCCGCATCAGGCCTCCGCCGAGGTGGAGACGGCCGTGTGCGAGCTGCGGCGCAAGCACCCTCGCTGGGGTCCGCGGCGGATCGCTCATGCGCTGGAGCGGTCCGGGGCGGTGAGCCCGCTGCCGTCACGGATGACTGTGTATCGGATCCTGGTCCGTCACGGTCTGGTGGAGCCGGGGGTGCGGCGGCGGAAGCGGTCGGATTACAAGCGCTGGCAGCGGGACCGGCCGATGCAGTTGTGGCAGATGGACATCGTCGGCGGCGTGATGCTGGTCAACACGGTGACCGGTGAGCTGACCGAGGCCAAAGTCGTGACCGGGGTGGACGATCATTCCCGGTTCTGCGTGATCGCGTCGGTGGTGGAGCGGGCGACCGGTCGGGCGGTCTGTGCGGCGTTCGCGGGGGCCCTGCGGAGGTTCGGGGTGCCGGAAGAGGTGCTGACCGACAACGGCAAGCAGTTCACCGACCGGTTCGGGCAGGGCGGTGAGGTGCTGTTCGACCGGATCTGCCGGGAGAACGGGATCGCGCATCGGCTGACGCAGCCGGCGTCGCCGACCACGACGGGCAAGGTCGAGCGGTTCCATCAGACGCTGCGGCGTGAACTCCTCGACGACTGCGGCGCGTTTGAGAGCATCGAAGCGGCCCAGGCGGCACTGGATCGTTGGGTGCAGGAATACAACTCGATGCGTCCGCATCAGGCCTTGGACATGCAGTCTCCGGGAGACCGGTTCACCCCGGTGCCCGAGGAGGAGCGGGACATGCTGGGGCTGAAGATTCCCGGAGTGCTGGCGCTGGTGCCGCAGCAGCGGACACCTCCAGCGGACCCGGACCCGGCTCCGGCTCCGGCTCCGGCTGAAGCCTCGGCTGTGCCCGCCGCCCTGCCTGAGGTGGTCCCGGCCGCGGCGGTGGAGCCCGGTGGGCCGGTGGAGTTCGATCGGGTGGTGCCTGCGAGTGGGAATCTGCAGGTGGCGGGCAAGCAGTTTTGGCTGGGTCCGGCCCGTTCGGGGCTGACGGTGACGTTCTGGGCGGACACGTCGGTGATCCATCTGCTGATCGCTGGGACGCGGATCAAGAGCGTGCGGTCGCACCTGTCGGTGGCTGACCTGGGACGGCTGGCTGTCCGGGGCGGCCGTGCGGCCGGACCGGCCCCGCTGCCTGCCGGTGAGGGGATGGCGTTCGAGGTGGACCGGGTCGTGAACAACAGCGGCCTGGTGGGCCTGGCCGGGCGCCAGGTGCTGGCCGCGGAGATCCTCGGCGGCCGCCAGGTGGGCATCCGCCTCGACGACGAGACGCTGTCGTTCTTCGACCCATCCTCGCGAGAACTCCTGCGGGTGCGGCCCAACCCGCTGACCGGAGAGGAAGTGCGTCGGCTGCGGGGCCTGCGTCCGGCCGGACCGCCACCGCGGCCGGGCATCGAGCCGGTGCGGGTGCAGCGGCGGATCAGTGCTGTGGGCACGATCATGGTCTGCCGCCAGAGCGTCTCCCTCGGCCGCCCGTACGCAGGCCAGACGGTGACCGTGCACGTGTCTGAGACGACGATCACCGTCGAGCTGGACGGGCAGGTCCGGGTCATCCGGCGCACGACCGACATTCCCGTCCGCCACGTCAAGGCGAACAAGCCCTACAAGGTTTCCGATGTTGTCTAGGCCCACCGTCAAGCATCATCTGGGACCAGAACGTCAAACATCACCTGGGACTAGACACCCCTGGCGACCCGGTGTGTCCCGGGCCGCCCGGCACGGCGGGTCAGCGGCCCCGCCCGCCGCCGCCCGACTCCAGCGCCTCGACACGAGCGCAAAGGTCGGCGATCTGCTCGACGGCCTCGGCCAGTGCCCGTTCCAACGCCTCGACGCGGGCCGCCGCCCCGCTGACGAGTGCGGTCGCCTCCGGGCTGTCGAAGTCATCAGCATCGTCTACGCCGTGGTCGCGGTGGGCGACGAAGGCACCCTTGCCGGGGCGGGAGACCGCCCACCCGTCCTGTTTCAGCAGGGCCATGGCCTTCTGCACAGTCAGGCTCGACGCCCCGAACTCCTGCATCAGCATGGCCTGCGTCGGCAGCGCGTCCCCCGGCCGCAGCCCGCCGGAGCGGATCCGCTCGCGCACGGTCTCGGCGACGACCTCGAACGTCAGCGGTACCCCGCCACCCGCCGGCCTGCGCCCGCGCCGCCCCACCACCACGCCGCTCACCCTTCTTTGCACACCCTCTACCAGCAAAATCCTGCCCGTCCAAACCGGGAAACCGGCCCCACACTACCCGCGTCCCACCACCCGCAGAAAGGAATGAGGAGGGATGCACTTGAATGCGCCTGTGGGCCGATGTTAACGTCACGCACCCGCCGGTGATCACCACCGCGCCCCGCCGACCAAGCCCCCTCTGGTCCGGCGCCCGCGCCCAACTCCGAGGCGCCCCGTTCCCCTGTGAGCCGATCACTTCGGCCTGCCCACGCCACCCCGCGCCGTACCGCGTCCGCGCTCCCGCCGAAAGGCCTCATCTCGCATGCCCGCACAGCTCCAACTCCCGTACCCCACGATCGTTCCAGCCGCCTCACGTCCGTCGTCGCCGTTCACGGCACCGACCTGCCCGGCGGACGCCACCGCCTCACCGGCAGGGCGGTCGGCGCTGGAGCGCCGCGCCAGGCTCACCGCCAAACTGGCGAAGCTCGCCGCCACCGGCCACCTCGCACCGCTCGCACGACAGATCACCGCCCTCGGCGGCTGCGCGCACCCGATCCGCCTCACCGGGCACCGTACGCGCCTGGACTCCGTTACCGGTGCGATCCTCGACCACTTCGACTCCGGCCGACTCCCGGCGGGCGAACTGCTGGTCCGCTGCGGCAACCGCCGTGCCACCCGCTGCCCGGCCTGCTCCACCGTCTACCGCTACGACACCTACCAACTCATCGCCGCCGGACTCCGAGGCGGCAAGACCGTCCCCACCAGCGTCGCCGTGCACCCGCGCGTGTTCGCGACGCTCACCGCGCCCGGCTTCGGGCCCGTCCACAACCAGCCCGACACCGGCCGCTGCCACTGCGGCCAGGTCCACCCCGACGACGACCTGATCCTCGGCACCCCGCTCGACCCCGAGCGCTACGACTACACCGGCGCGGTCCTGTGGAACGCGCACGCCCCGGCCCTGTGGGCACGCTTCACCACCCACCTACGTCGAGAGATCGCCAAGGCCGCCGGCCTCACCCACCGCGCGCTGCGGCACCACGCCACGCTCTCGTACGGGAAGGTCGCCGAGTACCAAAAACGCGGCCAGGTCCACTTCCACGCCGTCATCCGCCTCGACGGACCCACAGGCCCCACCAGCACCCCGCCCGCCTGGGCCACCACCCAACTCCTCGACCACGCCGTCCGCGCCGCCGCCCAACGCACCCGCGTCCACCACCACGGCGAACCGCCGAAGCAACCGCAGCCCGCCGGGGACATCCACGCATCCCCGTCCCAAGACTCAGATAGGGCAGGGCGGTTGGTGTTCCGGTTCGGACGACAGATCGACGTCCGGGCGATCCGCAGCACCGACTTCACCGGAGACGGCCCGGTCACCGACCGGCACGTCGCCGCCTACATCGCCAAGTACGCCACCAAGGGCGCCGAGACCACCACCGGCACCCTCGACCGCCGACTCCGCCTCCTCGCCGAACTCGCCGCACATGACATCACCGATCACGCCCGCCGCATGATCCACACAGCCTGGCACCTCGCCACCAACCGCCGACACGCCCACCTCCGCCTGCGCCAATGGGCCCACATGCTCGGCTTCCGCGGCCACTTCTCCACCCGCACCCGCCACTACTCCACCACCCTCGCCCACCTCCGAGCCGAACGCACCGCCTGGCGAACCGGCCGACCCGACACCCAGACCCCAACCCCGGCGTCGACTGAGACGCAGACCGGCCAGACGGACGGCAATCAGGTCAGCAACGACGCCGGACACCCCACTGACCTGGCCGCCGGTCGCCGTCCCGGTCACCGCAATATCGACGGTCAAGGCGTGGATTCGGACACGACGCTGGTCATCTCCCACTGGCAGTACGCCGGAACCGGCCTCCTGCCCGAACTCGAACACCTCGCCGACCTCCTGGCCGCAAAACGGCAGACCCGGCCCGAACAACCGACCCGAACCCGCCACTCGGAGCACCGAGGTGACCGCGCCGGTCAGTCCGCCGGTCACCCGGTCGGCCACGCCACTCATCGGCTGACCAGCACTGTCCGGACGGGGGCCCTCGCGTGACCGCCGGCACCGAACTCCTCACCGTCCCCCAGGTCATGGAACGCCTCCAACTCGGCCGCACCGCCGTCTACGACCTCATCCGCACCCGGCAACTCCCCTCCATCACCCTCGGCCGCGCCCGCCGCATCCCCGCCCCCGCGCTCGACTCCCTCATCACCACCCGACTCGAACAGGAAGCCGCCGCCTGATGACCACGCCCCGCGACACCCCCGCCTCCCGCCGCGTGCGCGCCAACGGCGACGGCACCGTCTACCAGCGCAAGGACGGCCGCTGGGAAGCCGCCGGATACGTCCTCGCCCCCGGAAACACCCGCAAGCGCGTCCGCGTCTACGGCACCACCCGCAAAGACGCCCTGGCCAAGCTCACCGAGAAGATCGCCGCCAGCAACCGCGGCCTCCCCGTCCCTTCCGCTCAGGGCAGCGTGGCCGCGTATCTGACGTACTGGCTGGAGAACGTCGCCGTCCACCATCTCCGCGAGAACACCCACACGCGATACGCCGCCTGCGCCGACCGGTACCTGACCCCCGGCCTGGGCAATAGGAGGCTCACCAAGCTCACCGCCAAGGACGTCCGCACCTGGCTCAACCAGCTCCGCACCACCTGCCAGTGCTGCACGCGCGGCCTCGACGCCCGACGAGACGAGCCCCGCTGCTGCGCCGCCGGCCAGTGCTGCCACAAGCTGCTCTCCCCGCTGACGCTCACCTACATCCACTCCGTGCTCAAGTCCGCCCTGGAGCACGCCGTCCGCGAGGAAGAGATCCCGCGCAACGTCGCCCGCAAAGTCCGCACGGGCACCCCACGGCCACGACGCTTCGAACCCCTCAGCGCCGACGAAGCCCGCCAGTTCCTCACCACAGCCCAGGGCCATAGGCTGCATGCGCTGTTCGAACTCGCCCTCCACACCGGACTCCGCAAGGGCGAACTCCTCGGCCTCCACTGGGAAGATCTAGACCTCGACACGGGCACCGCCGCCATCCGCCGCACCTTGCAGCGCATCAGCGCAGGCGGGCTCACCGCGCTCCCTACCAAGACCCGGGCCTCCGAACGCCGCATCGCCCTGCCTACCCGCTGTGCCCAGTCGCTGAAGCTCCACCGCGAGCAGCAGCAACGCGAACGGGAGGCCGCAGGCACCACGTGGCAGGACAGCGGGCACGTGTTCACCACCGCGCAGGGCGGAGCGATCGACCCGACCAACCTCACCCGCGCGTTCACCGCGCTCCTCCGCCGCGCCGGCCTCCGCCGCATCCGCTTCCACGGCCTCCGGCACTCGACCGCGACCTTGCTCCTGGAGCAGGGCGTCGAACTCGTCGTGATCAAGGAACTCCTCGGCCACGCCCACATCGGCGTCACCGCCACCGTCTACGCCCACGTTCGGCTCCGCCTCCAGCGCAAGGCCATCGACACCCTCAGCACTGCACTTGGGAGCCGGACCACCGAGACGGCCAACAGCGACTGCGACGACCCGCCACCCGGCACCGCCTTCATCCGCTGACGTTGCCGTCAACTACTGCCGTCACCCCGTGCAGAAGCCCCGCCAGGACGTACCTGGCGGGGCTTCAGATTTGCACTTCTGAATCCATCAGGAGTCTCGTCGGACGCCTGTTACTGAGCTAGCAAGCGGCGAACGTCCATCTGTTCACCCCATCCACGCTCCAGGCACGCACGGACCAACTCAGTTTGAACCGCTGTCAACGATCGAGCCATGTCGTGAACGCTGACCGTCACCTTCTTGTCTGCGCCGTGGGCGTTAGCCGAAACATTCACGGCACCATCACCCCGACCGACCAGATCGATCCAGAATGGGCCGTCGAAGAACCTGACTCTCCTGCGCCTTCCCTCAGCCTGACGAACAAAGGAAACCGCGTCGATCAATTCCACGATGAATGCGACTGGCATGTCGTTCCAGTTCGATTCCGGAAAGGGGCACCCGGAGATACCGATCCAGACGTTACCCCAGATCGAGCCCGATCTAGCGAGATCGAGAGATTCCACGTCACAGAACAGTTCGAACTCCATCAATCTCACCTCCAAACCGGGTATGCGGTCTCAATCATGCGCGTTTGTTTGTTTACCCACATCTCGACGTCAAGCCCATTTGCCGAGCCTCGCAGGAAGACTCGATCCCCCTGAGAACGCCCTGCAACCGAAGACGACCTGTACGCCTGGCGAATCGTGGACTCAATCTCCCCTTGAGACATGTAGTCCGGGAACTTCGTCTTGATTCCGCTCTGCTTGTACGTCTTGCCTGCAGCGGTGTGTCGGTCGAGGACATGATCCATATCGATGTCCACTTTCCGCCACCCTGGAAGGTTGACCGGCTTCGTGCAGTTGCTGTTGTGAACGAGTACCGGCGTCTCACCCGCCAGCACATAGTACGTGTGCAGGTCGTCGACGGTGAGGTTGTACGTCCGGGCGTGCTGTGTGTAGGGACGGTTGCCGGTGACGATGACCGTGTCGCCTTCGTCGGTGAGCAGGGTCATGCCCGGCTCAAGGTCGCCGGCTTCGGTCCACTTGTCCTCTGACGGTGACCAGAAAGGGTGCTCGTAGGTCGCTGTGAGCTGTTCGACACCGTCTTTCGTCGCGATGGAGAGTTCGTTGAAGTGCTTGTCGTCCTCCGTGACGATGAGGCGGGTGACTTCGCGTGCTCCCGTCTCGCCGGTCTCCGGGTCGGTGGCCTGAACCTCGTCGCCGAGTTCGACGTCCTCGATGTCCTTGGTGGTGCCGTCGGCCATGAGGACGTCTGTTCCGGCCAGGAAGCACTTGCTGCAGCTCGAGTTGGCGCCCCTCGCTCCCTTTCCGGGCAGAGTCCTGCGCATACCGGTGTCACCAGCTGCGGTCACTGATGAGGAGAACCCCACAGACTGATCTCTGAACTGCGTTTCCAGTTCACCAGGGCAAGTTTTCATTGCCAGGCAGACGTTCATTGCCCAATGTGCGAGCATTTGCTGAACGGCCGTGTTTTCGGTGTCACTCAGACCGACGGGAAGCCGACCGTTCGTGAACCGGGCACCGTCCAGGTACTCGGTGAAGCGATCATCAAACTCTTCCCTCCCCTTCCAGCCCGTCGGAACTTCCACGCCCGGATAGATGATCGTCCGGTCCTTGGTCATGTAGGAGCCCGGGTCCTCTCCCTGAGAAGCACCCTGCGAAGCGCTCACATAGCGCTTCTTGTTTCCCTTGGAGCCCGTTCCTCCAATCGGATATCCCTCACCGCAGCTCAAGCACAACCCCGTCGGGTCGGAGTTCGAGACCGGGCCGTTGTTGGAGTACGCGTACCCGTTCATCTGCAGTGGGTCCGCGATGTCGATGATCGGGTCCGCCGAGATGAACCGGCCCGCGTTCTGGTCGTACTCGCGGGCGCCGATGTGCGTCAGGCCGGTCGTGGTGTCCTCGATGCCGACGCCGATGTAGCCGCGCTTGTTGGGCCACGACGCCGGCTTCGGGCCGCGGAGTTCGCCGTACGGCTTGGCGGCTCGGCGGGTGACCGCCTGGCCGCTCGCCAGGGCGACCGCCGTGTTCGCCGTGCCCAGGTGGTCCGCGAGGAGGGCCGAGAGTTGGTGTCCCGTCGTCGCGCCGCTGGTCGCGGTGCGGGTCACCATCGGGGCGCCGGGCTGGGCGTAGGACCGGGAGGCGCGGGTGATCGCGCCCGCGCTGCCCGTCGTCACCTCCGTCTCGCCCAGGTACAGCGTCGAACCGGAGGGTGAGTTCTCCAGGAGGCGGTTGCCGGAGGCGTCGTAGACGTACGTCGTCTTCTTGCTGCCGACGGTGACCGTGTCGAGCTTGTTCTCCGAGGTCCACTTCAGGTCCTGGGCCCCGGCCGGCAGGCCACGGAGTGTCGTGTTGCCCACCGCGTCGTACGTGTACGTGCTGCCCTGCCCCGCCGGGCTGGACGCGATCGACGTCATCGTGTGCGGCTGCTTGGAGGTGTTGTAGCCGTACGTGAAGGTGACGTTCTTGGTCGCGTCCGCCGGGTCGGCCTCGGTCAGGGTGGCCCGGTTGCCCAGCCAGTCGAAGGTGAAGGACTGGTGGTACGCGGTGGCGCCCGTGGAGACCGTAGCGGCGGCGGGGGCCGTGGCCGCCAGGGTCGACTTGAGCGAGGCGTCCGGGCTGGACGCGTCGCTCGCCGTGTCCGGCGCGTCGGCCACCGGGCCCGACGAGGCCGCGTGGTCCGTGCGCGGGCCCCACGTCGTACCGTTCGCCGACTTGCAGCCCGTGCCCTTGCCCGTGGGAGCGATGTTCGACGTCCAGGCGTTGGCCAGCTCCCCCATCACGTCGTACGTGAAGCACTGGGTGTCCCAGGTGTCGCCCGAAGCATCCGACAGCTGACGGGCGTTCGACGTGATGACGCCGGACTTGTCGTACGAGTAGGAGCTGTCCGAGATGCGGTGCGGGCCGGCGGTTTCGCGGTCCGCGACCGTGCGCTGGAGGCGTCCGGTGTAGGGGTCGACGAAGTTGGTCGTCCACACGCGGTTCGGCTGGGAGCCGGACACCGTCCGCAGGGGTTCGCCGTACGGCGAGTAGGTGACGTCGGACGTGTACCAGGCGAGACCCGAGGTCGACTCGGTGAGGCCGTCGCCGTTGTAGCGGGTGACGACCTTCTCCTGGGCCAGACCGCCCACCGAGGGCAGCGTGACCGTCTGCGGCTTTCCGGTCTGCGTGTACGTGTACTTGTACGGGTACGTGCCCGCGACGCCCGTCGTCATGGTGTTGGCGGGGATCACCGTCTCGGTGCCCGTCGGCCGGTACTCGGTGTCGTAGCCCGTGACGCGGCTGATGTAGTCGCCGTTCGCGGTGTGCCTGGTGGAGGCGACCGGCCGGCCGAGGGCGCCCGACAGGGAGTCGTACGTGAACGACTTGACGGGGTTGCTCGTCTCGGAGCCCTCACGGACGAACCTGACCCGGCCCAGCTCGTCGTACTCCGTGTACGTCGTCCGCTTCTCGGCGTCCGTGACCTTGAACGGCCGGTCGGCCTCGTCGTACCACGTGTCCGTCTTGCCGACGTCCGGGTCGGTCGTGGAGGTGACCCGGCCCCGGGCGTCGTACGTGTACGTCCACTTGTTGCCGGCGGGGTCGATGACACTGGTGCGCAGGCCTCGGTCGTCGTACCCGTAGGTCGTCGTGCGTCCGGCGCTCGTGCTGTCGTCCTTGTGGTGGACGACCGAGGTGACCCGGCCGAGCGCGTCCGTGACGGTCCGGACACGCGGCGACGTCGAGCCGGCCGGGTCCACGGAGGTGAAGGTGTCGCCGTACTCCGACCTGGCCGTGTACACCTTCTTCTCGTCGTGGAACGTCGACTGGCTGACCGGCCTTTCCAGACCGTCGTAGAGGTGCTTGATCCGGCTCGGGACGAGCGACTTCGACCTGGGCGAGAAGAGTTCGGTGGCCGGCTCGTTCTTCGCGAGGTAGGCGCTGGTCTGCTCGTCGGCCAGGCCGTGGTCGTTGTAGGTGGTGTCCGTGACGACGCGGCCGGGGCCGTGCGCCTGCGACTGCGTCTGGACCTGGCGCATCAGGCCGTCGTAGATCGTCACCTGACGGCTGTACGTACCGTCGTCCTTCAGCGACCTGGTGGTGACGGCGGCAGGACGGGACTCCTTCGAGGTGGCGATCGCCGGCTGGTACTCGATCTCGACGTTCGGTGACTTGGAGCCCGAGGAACGGGCCGGCGACCAGCCCTTCACGAAGCGTCCGAGGGCGTCGTACTCGCTGCGGGTGACCCGGCCGTTGGCGTCCTTGACCGTCAGTGCCAGGCCGCGGCCCGGATCGAAGGTCGTGGTGACGGCGTGGCCCTTGGCGTTGATCGCCTCCATCGAGGTGACGGGACCCCCGGTGTCGCCCGGGGTGTACCGCATCTCCGTCGTACCGGCGCCCGGCTTGGCGACGGTACGGACCCGGCCCAGCGGGTCGTACGTCGTCCTCGTGACGACCGAGTACGAGGTCCCGGCGCCGTTCACCCCTGCGGCGGCCGTGACCAGCCCCTTCGTCGGGGCATCGCCGTAGGACTGGTTGTCGTAGGTGGTGCGGCCCGCGCTGATCAGCTGCGTGGCGGGGTCGGCACTGTCGTGATCCGCGCAGGTGGTGCCCGTGGTGCGCTGCTGCTTGGGCAGGCCGATGAGCCAGGCCGACGTGTTGTGCACGTACGACGTCCTGGTGCAGATCTGATCGGAGAACTTCTCGCCGGAGCCGTCCGGCTCGACCACCGCCGTCTCGACCTGGACCGGGATGCCATAGGTGTCGTCGACGGTCGTCAGGGTCCGGACGGCCCGCCAGCTGTCGCCGACCCTCTGGAACTCGTCCGTACGCTTCACACCACTGCGGTGGGCCAGCAGCGGATCCATGTCCGCGCCGTCCTCGGCCTCACGGAACCGGGACGCGGTCTGCTCCGACCAGGGGTAGGTGAGGGTGCGCTTCTTCGGCTGGCCCTTGTCCGAGTCGAGGTAGGTGAGGGTCTCCGCCGCCATGCCCGCGTACTGCGGCTCGTCGTCGGCGACCAGCGTGTACTTGTCCGTGGAGTCCTTGACCTCGCCGCCGACGCCCAGGAAGTAGCGCGTCTCGGAGTAGGACTGCGCCTGCGGCACTCCCGGAGAGGTGGTGGTCTTGCTGCCCTTGGTGACCGCCACCTGGCGGTAACCGCGCCAGACGCTGTGCGTGCGCAGGGACGGGCGGGTGAACTCGTCGTCGGTCTTCGCCCAGGCGGGTTCGGTGTAGTCGTACTGGGTGTAGATCAGCTTGCCCCGCGCGGTGACCTTGTCGTTCTCGGTCACGGAGTGCACGACGTACTTGTTGAACCAGGCCTTCGCGGGCTTCTTCTCGTCGCCGTCCGGCGACCAGCGGACCGGGTAGCAGGTGCCGTTGTTCTTGCCCTCGTCCTCCGACGGCTCGCTCGCGCAGCCGCCCTTGTACTCGATCTCGATGTCACCGCCGTGTTCGGTGGCGACCGTGCCGATGCGGGGGCGGGTGAAGGGCGGGCGCTGGTCCTTCGGCCCGCTCAACACCAGGTTGGGGAGTTGACGGTCCCTCAGGCGACCCTTCAGAGGGGACGAGGAGCCGACCGTGTACTCGCCGAAGCTGACGCCGTCCTTGTGCTGGAGGGTGCCGGTGGTGTCGCCGGGGGCGAAGCCGCGGCGGGTGATCGAGTTCAGCCAGAGGCCGGGGGAGGTGTAGTACCAGTCTTCGGGGAAGGACTGGTGGAGTTCGTACGTGTCCACCTTGCCCAGACCGGTCTGGCCGGCTCGGGCCGCCTTCGTCGTCACCGAGTCCAGGCGCAGCTGAGTCCAGAAGGACGGGAAGGCCGGGCACAGCTTCGACGTCGACTTGCAGTTGAGGTTGCCGGGGGTGTCCCACCAGGGGCGGTACGCGCCCGGGTCGGAGGTCTTCGCGAAGTTGGCCGCGTCGCAGGCCGTCGCCGACTTCAGGCAGCGCTGCGCCACGCCGAACTCGACGGTCGCGGACGGCTTGGTCAGGTCCGCGCGCATGCCGTACTCGATGGTCTTCGGGTAGGCGTAACGGTCGTACTGCTCGGGCGACTTGAACTTCTTCTTCACGGCGTAGTGGTTCGTCTCCTGCTTCCAGGTGACGACCAGGGCGTTGCCGTGTACGTCGACGACCTTGTCCAGGCCCCAGCGCCAGGCCTGCTTCTTGCCGGTACCGCAGCGGGAGTCGGCGAAGGCCGTGGCGTGGCAGGGCTCGCCGGGGTGGTTGCCGAAGACGGGAACCGTGGAGACGGAGTCGGTGTCGGCGTGACCACCGCCGACCTGGTTGAGCCCGTAGTAGTACTTCGTGCCGTCCGTGGTCGTGACGATCCAGTACTCGCCGTTGTTGTCGCTGTTGGTGCCGCCGACGCGGTGCTCGACGCGGGTGCCGTCGTCGCTCTCGGGGCGGTAGATCTCGGTGTCTTTCTCGGGGTCGCTGCCGGAGGCGGCGTCCCGCACCAGTTCCGTCGTCTTGCCGCCCAGGGACATCACGGCGTTGTGCGACACCCAGCACAGGTCGGACGTCTTGTCCTTCTTGGCGGTGTTGTTGGCGGTGCCGGACTTCATCTTCTTGCGGTCGTCCTGGCAGGCTCGGTAACGGCGCTCGATGTGACCGGCGTCGTAGTCCCAGCCCTCGCCGATCCAGGAGGACTGGGGAGAGGCGACGGCTGTACGGCCGTCCACGGTCTGGGAGTTGTAGCTGAACTCGACGTTGGGGGCAGGGCCCGCGGGGGCGGCCGGGACCGTCAGCGGATACGACCAGGTGAACGCACCGGACGAACCGCCGGCCGACCACTTGCCGCTGGAGGCCAGCGGTGTGGCCTTGAACGTGCCGCCGGCACCGCCGCCGGAGTCGACCGCCCCGACGACGGCCGTGTCACCGGTCGCGGCGACCGGAGTGACCCCGGTGGCCGACGTGACCCCGGTGGCCGAGGTGACTCCGGTGGCCGACGTGCGGTAGGACGCCTGGGCGATCGACGGTCCGCCGGGCGGGGTCGTCCGTGCCGAGGCGGGCGTCACGGTTCCGTCCGCCGCCGTGTCGACCGTGGCGGTGATCGACTGGGTGGTGATGTCGTTCGTGGTCTCCAGTTCCTCGTACTCCTGGCATGCCTCGTCGTCGGGCGTGGTCAGGTAGCACTCGGGGAACTGGACGAAGCGCAGGCGGGAGGCCCAGTCGGCGCCGTAGAGGTTCTTGAACTTCGCGTAGTCGAGCTTGACCTCGATCGGCACGGAGCCGGTGGCGGGGGCCTGGACCTTCACGACGGTGCCGTCGACGCCCTGCGACACGGCGGCCGCACGGTCGTAGAGCTGGACCTGCCAGGTGCCGGTGGGTGCGGCCTGGTCCGGAGCCTGCCCGAGACTGACGGGGAGCCTTCCGGCAGGGGTCATGCCGACCTGTCGCGCGGTCGCGGCCGTCCGCGCCGATGCGGGACCGGTGCTCGCGGCCGAGCCGAAGTTGACCGGCTCCGTGCCGGCCACCGGTGTGACGACCGTGCCTGTCGGGGCCTGCTGCCGGTCCGGAGGGACGTCGACCTTCAGCGTCTCCAGGTCGGGTTCGGCGACCGCTCCGGCGACGATCTCGTCCTCGTCGAGGGTTTCCAGCTTGACGGTCTCGCGGCCCTTCTCGGCCGCGGCCGGGTCGGGCGGCAGCGCGAACGACTGCGCGGGCAGCAGACCCACGAGCAGCGCCGCCCCGAGCGTGGGCACGACGGCCGCGCGCACCCGGCGCAGCCGACGCGAGCGGACAGGCAAGAAGCGACCGAACACGGCGAGGTCCCCCCGGACCATTCGAGGCGGGGCCGGGAATGGACCACGCGTGATGGCGTATCAGATGGGCAGATTCTGTGTCGGCTCTGTGGAGTTCCGCTAGATCGACCCAGAGGATGTGATGATCGCCACGGCGCGTAACGCAAGGTAACGGTCAGTGACGTTTATTCTGCATTTACCCGTGCTTTACCGGAAGCAGTGACTCGTCTGCGATCAACCGCGCAGTTCATGAGGACTTGCCGCAAACACCCATGAAATCAAGGCAGTTAGCTGCCGTTCTGCAGCATTTTGCCCCAAGAGGGGCCGCCACCGGAGCAGTTGCCGACAACCACGCACAACACTCTTTACGGTTCCCGCTGTTACTCGACTCATTCGGCGCCCCCCTTTGCGATGGGTGACGACAGCGCTCTCGTGAGCCATCATCGGCTGGCCCGGCCGAGCCCTGTCCCGCGCCGGTTCCACAGGGGGAAGGGGAATTCGCCCGATGACGCGCAAGGAGCGCAACGGGCGCCGCGTGCCCGGCGGACGGACCACCGCCGTCGTACTCACCGCGGCGCTCGCTGCCACCGGCATCACTTTCATCGGCCTCGGCCTGGACGAGCCGGGTCCGCACGGCAGGTCGGGCGGCGACCGGAGGGCGAAGCCGGTCACGGACGGCGCCGCGCTCGCGCGGGCCGCGAAGACCGGGAAGCCCGTCGAGGTCACGGCGCTGCGAACGGCACGGTCCACCACCTGGGCGCGGCCCGACGGCAGGATGGCCAAGAAGCTCTACTCCTCCCCGGTCCGGGCCAAGGTGGGCGGCGAGTGGAAGGACATCGACTACGACCTCCGCCGCACGGGGAACGGCTGGGAGCCGAAGGCCACCAACACCAGGATGGTGTTCTCGGCCGGCTCCGAGGGGACACGTGACGGCGAGGAGCGTGCCTCCCGATCCACCGTGCACCGGGTTTCCCTGCTCAAGGGCCTCACGACAGTCACCGCCGCCGACGCCAGCACCCTCGTCACCCTCACCGTCGACGGCCACGACATCCACCTCACCTGGCCCGGCCCGGTCCCCGCACCGATCGTCGACGGCTCGCGCGCCCTGTACCCGGAGATCTTCCCGGGTGCCGATCTGGTGCTGACGGCCGACGACGACGGCTTCGCGCAGTTGCTGGTCCTGAAGAACCGGCAGGCCGCGGCCGACCCGCGCGCCAAGCAGCTCACCTACGGCATCACCTCGGCGGACCTGTCGTTCCGGCTGAACCCGGTCACCGGCGTCCTCGCCGCCGAGGACGCGGACGGTGAAGAGGTCGCACTGTCGCCGACGCCGCTGATGTGGGACAGCAGCGGCGCCCCGGCGGTCACCGACGGCTCGGTCGGCGCCTCCGCGCAGCCCACCGACCCGGAGAGCCCCGACACCGACGACTCGTCCACCCCGACACCGGGCGACGACGAGAGCGCCACCGAGGAAGAACTCGTCGAGACGGACGAGCAGATCGACCCGGACCCCGAGGAACTCCCGGTGGGCACGGACGACCCCGCGCCCACTCCGTCGGACTCACCGCCTCCCTCCGCACCAGCCGAGCCGACGCCCGAGCCCTCGCAGTCCGGCTCGGCGGCCACCCTCAGCCTGCCCGGTCTCGACGGCCCCTCCCCCGACTCCCGCGGCGAGCTGGTCGAGACCGACCTGTCCGGAGGGAACTGGCTCCTCACTCCCGACCAGGACTTCCTCCGCGACCCGGCCACCACGTACCCGGTCTTCGTCGACCCGTCGGTCAAGAAGCATGTCCAGAACTGGACCACCGCCTACAGCCGACACCCCAACGCCACGTTCTACAACGGCAAGGGCTTCAACAAGGGCGGTACGCACGAGGCCCGGGTCGGCTTCGAGTCGGACACCTGGGGCACCTCGCGCTCCTACTTCAACATCGACTTCGACAAGGACCTCAAGGGCACGAAGATCGTGTCGGCGAAGCTGTACATGCTGGAGACGTACTCCTGGTCGTGCAGCCCCCGCTCGATGAGCGTGCATCTCACCGGCAAGGTCAGCGGGCGGACCAACTGGAGGAACGCGCCCAGGCTGCACGACGGCAACAAGATCACCACCAAGAGCTTCGCGCACGGCTACAAGTCCGGTTGCCGGGACGCCTGGGAAGGCTTCAACGTGCGTACGGCCGCCCAGAAGAAGGCCGACGACGGCCGGGACACCATCACGTTCGGGATGCGCGCCCGCGACGAGAACTCGCAGTACGCGTGGAAGAAATTCCAGGCCAACGGGGAGAACCCGCCCGTGCTCGAACTCGTCTACAACCGCAAGCCCACCGCTCCCACCTCCCTCGACCTCGGCCCCGACGCCAAATGCACCACCACTCAGCCGTACGTCCGGATGGGATCGGGAAGTCTGACCTTCACCGCCAAGGCGTCCGACAGGGACAAGAATCTCGAATTCCTCGACTTCGACCTGTGGCCGCACGGCAAATGGGCGTCGACGGGCGATCTGCTCGGCAAGACCGGCAAAGTGACCGTGGGCGGTGACAAGGACACCGCACTGAGGACGACCGACGAGTTCTCCACCAGCAAGCTGACCAACGGCACTCTTTACTCCTGGCGGGTGCGGGCCCGGGACGACGCGGGATCGTTCTCCCGGTTCTCCCCGGCCAAGACGCCGTGCCGCTTCGTCCTCGACACCGCCGCGCCGAAGCTGCCCAAGGTCGGTTCCACCGACTTCCCCAACGCCGACACCGACGAGAACGGCTTCGGCAGCGGCGCCGACGACTCGAAGTGGAGCACGAAGAAGTTCGGCACGGCGGGCACCTTCACCGTGCGCGCCCTCAACACGGACGTCGTGCGGTACGAGTACGGATTCAACTCGCCCAGCTACCCCTTTCATCTGGACCGGAAGGCCGGTGCCGCGACCACCGTCGGTGCCACGCTGACCAATGCCAAGCCGCCCACCGCAGGGCCCAACGTGCTGTACGTGCGAACCGTGGACGGCGCGGGCAACGTGTCACAGCCGACGAAGTACTTCTTCTACGTCTCCCCGCGCGACCAGGCCGACTCGCCCGGCGACTTCACCGGGGACAAGCTCCCGGACCTGATGGCCGTCACCGAGGAGGGCAACCTGTCCCTCTACCCGTCCCAGGCCACCAACGACCTCGACAAGGGCTCCGGTGACCTGGACTACTCGATGGCCGGTGCCTACCGGGCCAACCCCGACAAGGATCCGAACGGCGACGACCTGCCGCCGTACGCCGGCGCGCCCTCCGGACACTTCACGGGCGCACTGATCACCCACAACGGGGACATCTACGGCGGTGACGGCCTCCAGGACCTGGTGGTGCGTGTCGGCGGCAGGCTGTGGGTGTATCCCGGCGACGGCTACGGCGCCGTCAACATCGACAAGCGCGTGGAGATCCTGCTGCCCGAGGGGGCTCCCAGCCCTGCCTCACTGACGCAGATCGTCTCCACGGGTGACGCCACCGGCGACGGCCGTACCGACTTCTTCGCCACCGCGGGCGACGAACTCTGGGCTCTCACCGGCTACCACGGCGCCAGCATCGACCAGGCGATCCGGCTGTCGGCCTCCGCCTGGACCGAGCGCGACATCGTGACCGTCCTGGACATCACCGGGGACGGTGTGACGGACATGGTGTACCGCACGGACGAGCACGCCCAGCTGATGCTCCGTAAGGGCAAAGCGGCGAGCGGCGGCGGCACCGACCTGGACTCCCTGTCGTCCGGCGCCGACTCCTCCGGCGGCACCGATCTCGAATACGGCTCCGCCGGCTGGTCCGTCGCCAACGTCCCCCTGCTCATCGGAACGCCGGATGCCAACAAGGACGGCATCCCCGACATCTGGACCGTGCGTTCCGACGGCTCGGTCCGCTTCTACGCCGGCGGCAAGGCCGTCCTGTCGGGCTCGGGTACGGAGATCATCGCGCCCGCGAGTTACTGGAAGACCCGGATCGCTATCGGCTGACCGGAGCGCGGCTAGGGGGCCGACCGCGGAAACCCGCGGTCGGCCCCCTTTTCACGCCCAGGCCCATGTCCACGTACACGTCCACGCCCACGCCCACCGCCCTCCCGACGCCCCGACCGCACCATGCGCGTGCTGTCGCTCCCGCGACTACGTCGGCCGAGGCTCTAATCTGACGACATGTCAGACAATGAGTCGTACGAACTGCTCGGCTTCGACAACCTCCTCCTCCCCGTCGGCGACCTCGGCGAGGCCGTCTCCTTCTACGAGCGGGTCGGATTCGCCGTGACCTTCCGGCTGGACGAGGCCGGGATCGCGGGGCTGAAGGTGGGCAAGGAGACGCCCGGGCTGCTGCTTCGCGTCGAGGACGAGTTGCCGCACCGACCGCCCCTGTGGGGGGCGGCGCGGGTGTGGCTGGAGGTGCGCGACGCGCGGGCCGCGGCACGGGCACTCGCCGCGGCGGGGGTGGCGCCGCTCGACGCACCGTTCTCGGTCGCCACCGGGTGGACCGTCGAGTTCGCGGATCCCTGGGGGAACGTCGTCGGGTTCACGGACTACACCAAGCGGCCGGAGCTGGCCCGCACCGGATGACAGCTTGAACGTGTTCAAAAACAGGGCTACAGTCTCTCCCAGAACGTTTTGAACGCGTTCAAGTAAGCCGGGAAGGGGTGGGGACATGGACCTCACGGTCGTCGCGTATGTCGTCTATTTGCTGGTCAGCGTGGGGCTGACGGTGTGGGTGGCGCGGACGTTGAGCAGTAACGGGCGGATCTTCCTCTCGGATGTGCTGCAGGGGAACGAGAAGCTCGCGGACGCGGTGAACCACCTGCTGGTGGTCGGGTTCTACCTTGTGAACCTGGGCTTCGTGGCGCTGTATCTGAACGCGGAGAACGCCATCACCAGCCCGCGTGCGGTGTTCGAGGCGGTGTCGGCGAAGCTCGGCGTGGTGCTGCTCGTGCTCGGAGCACTGCACCTGGGGAACGTGTTCGTGCTGAACAAGTTCCGGCGGCGGGGGATCATGGAGCGGGAGCCGGTACCGCCGGTACCGCCGCAGGGCTGGGTCACTCCGACGGGGCGGGCATGACCACCACGGCCGAGACGGCCACCGGGGACCGGGGCGCCGAGCGCGTCCCGGTTCGCGGGCGCGTCCCGGTTCGCGGGCTCACCGTGCTGTACGACGCCCGGTGCGGGTTGTGCACCTTTCTTCGGGAGTGGCTGGGCAGGCAGCGGCAGTTGGTGCCGCTGGGGTTCGTGGCGGCGGGGTCGGAGGAGGCTCGGCGGCTGTTCCCGTCGCTCGACCACGGGACGACGCTGGAGGAGATCACGATCGTGGGGGACGGCGGACAGGTGTACCGGGGGACCGCCGCCTGGATCGTGTGTCTGTGGGCGCTGCGTGAGCAGCGTCCGCTCGCACACCGGCTCAGCACCCCGGCGGGAGCCCGGCTCGCACGCGGTGCCGTGCTCGCCGCCGCGAAGTGGCGGGGCGCCCACCGGCAGGCCGGCGGGGTCGGCACGGGCGGCGGGGTCGGCACGGGCGGCGGGGCCGCCACGGGTGGCGGCGCAGCGCTGGAGGGGTGGACATACGACCGCGGGTACGGGTGGGTGTACCGCCCTGCCGGCTGCTGCGACACCGGTACCTGCACGACTCGTTAGGCTCTGCCCGTGCCCGCACTGAACGACAACCCCAGCCCAGAGCCCGGCGCCGACAAGCCCGACGCGGGGGCCGTCGGCCCCAGGGACGGC
This sequence comes from Streptomyces europaeiscabiei, assembly GCF_036346855.1. NCBI lineage: Bacteria > Bacillati > Actinomycetota > Actinomycetes > Kitasatosporales > Streptomycetaceae > Streptomyces > Streptomyces europaeiscabiei. Next base: position 6,575,696 of record NZ_CP107841.1, on the reverse strand, counting down.
GCGGAGCAGCCCGGCCCCAAGGGCTCCGCCAAGTCCGAGCAGACCCGCGCACTGATCCTGGAGACCGCGCTGCGGCTCTTCCAGGAGCGCGGGTACGACAAGACGACGATGCGGGCCATCGCGCAGGAGGCCGGGGTCTCCGTCGGGAACGCGTACTACTACTTCGCCGGCAAGGAGCACCTCATCCAGGGGTTCTACGACCGGATCGGCGCGGAGCACGTGGCGGCGGTACGGCCGGTGCTGGAGCGGGAGAAGGACCTGGAGGCGCGGATCGCCGGGGTGCTGAAGACCTGGCTGGACGTGGCGGAGCCGTACCACGAGTTCGCGGCGCAGTTCTTCAAGAACGCCGCCGATCCGGAGAGCCCGCTCAGCCCCTTCTCCCCCGAGTCGCAGGGGCCGCGCGAGGAGTCCATCGCCATCCATCGCGAGGTCCTCGCCGGGTCCAAGGCCAAGGTCCCGGACGAACTCCGCGAAGTCCTGCCCGAGTTGATGTGGCTCTCCCAGATGGGGCTCGTCATGTACTGGGTCTTCGACCGGACGGAGGGACGCGAGCGCAGCTACCGGTTCGCCGAGCGGGGGGCCCGGCTGACGACCCGGGGCGTCTCGCTGGCCCGGTTCCGGGTGCTGCGGCCGCTGGCCCGCGAGGTGCACGAGCTCTTCACGGACTTCCTGCCGGGGATGACTAAGGGGCAGCCGGAGCCGGGGGGCGAGGGGCGGGCGGCGGAGTGATCACTGTCGGGTGAGCGGGTTCGTGGAACGCCTTCCGGGACACCGCGTCGAGATGACGGGAGGCACGATCGTCGTGACGCCGCCCGCCGACTTCACGCCTGCCCGACCACGGGCACGGAGGCTACCCGCCCCTGGACGAGAGGCCGTCCGTCATGTCCATCGCCCTCTCCTCCGCCCTCTCCATTGCCGCATCTCTTCCCGCATCCATGGTCATATCCATTCCAGCCGCCACAGCCGAAATACCCCGGTCCCGTCGGACAGGTACTGCGCCCCGCCGACCTCCTCACTGCTGAGCACGTACTCCTTGCGCTGCCACAGCGGAATCATCGGCACGTCCTGGGCCACGACCTCCTGCAGCTCCTTGAAGTCCGGCGCGGCCCGGCTGCGGTCCGCGTAGCGCTGGCTGTCCTGGATGAGCCGGTCGGCCTGCTCGCTGCTGTAGCCGTTGTTCAGGGAGCCGCCGGTGCCGACCAGGGGCCCGCTGAAGGTGTCGGGGTCGGGGTAGTCGGCCACCCAGCCCACCCCGTACGCGTCCAGCTTGCCCTCGGCGTACCGCTTCTGGAAGGCGGTCCACTCGTACGCCTTGGTCGTCACGTAGAACAGCCCGCTCGCCTCCAGTTGCTGCTTCAGCTCGGCGGCCTCGGCGGCGGACGAGCCGCGGCCCTCGGCGTAGCCGTAGGTGAAACGCACGGGCATGCCGACGCCGGCCTCGTCGAGGAGTTTGCGGGCCCGCTGCGGGTCGGGCTGGGGGTTCGCGTCGAAGAACGAGGTGGTGTGGCCCGTGATGCCGGCCGGGATGAGCGAGTAGAGCGGGTCGGTGGTGCCCTGGTAGACGTCGGCGACCAGCTTCTCGCGGTTGATGAGCGCGGCCAGCGCCTGCCGTACCCGGCGGTCGCGGAAGGGTGAGTTCACCCGCATGTTGAGGACGAGGTTGCGGGTCTCGGTGCTGTCGGCCTCGGTGACCCGCTGGTCGGGATCACTGGACGACAGCCCGGCGAGCGTCGCGGGCGGCAGCGTGCGCGTGACGACGTCGACCCGCCGCGCCTTCCACGCCTTCTGCAGCGCCGCCGAGTCCTTGTAGTAGCGCATGAGGACGGGGCTGCCGGTGGACCGCGCGACGCCCTGGTAGTCGCCGTTGGGTGTGAGGCGGGCCTGCTCGTTCGTGAACGAGGTCAGGGAGTAGGGGCCGGTGCCGTCGGCGCCGCCGTCCGTGCGCAGCCGGCTCGTCGGGTACTTCGTGCGGTCGACGATCGACCCGGCGCCGGTGGCCACCTTGAAGGGGAAGGTGGCGTCCGGCGAGGAGAGGCGGAAGTCGACCGACAGCCCGTTCGCGGTGACCGACTGGAGGGCGTCGAGGAGCGCGGTGGGGCCGACGTCCGAGCTGATGCGCTTGACCCGGTCGAAGGAGTACTTGACGTCCTTGCCGGTGACCTCGCGTCCGCTGGGGAACTTCAGGCCCTGGCGCAGGGTGCAGCGGTAGACGGTGAGGGCCTTACCGACGAACCCACAGCTCCGCGCGGCGTCCGGCACAGGTTCGGCGCCGCCCGGTTCGAAGGTCAGCAGAGACTGGAACACACTGCTGAACATGGCCCAGGAGCCTGCGTCGTAGGCGCCGGCCGGGTCGAGCGAGGTGACCGTGTCGGTCGTTCCGACGGTGATCGTCCTGTTCTCGTCCAGCTGGGCCGGCAGCAACTGCCAGCCGCCGATCGCCGCGACCGCCACTACCAGCAGCGACGCGAGAATCCGCAACCGAACCGACCGCATCGGAGCCCCTCCCAAGAACCCCACCCGGTTCACTGGGCACAGTGGTTCCGCGGTGGCGCGGATCACCTAATCACAGTCGGCTGTGTTGACGGAAGACGGGTTTTGTTGAGTTGGGACAGAAAGCAGTAAGCGCCTTGCCCATACGTTTCAGAATGCTCAAGAAACGGTTGGGAAAGGGGTCTGACGCCCCGTCAAGCCTGTTTCGACGCCAATTGCACCACCGTGATGTCCGACGGCGCCCCGACCCGCACCGGCGGCCCCCACGCGCCCGCGCCCCGGCTGACGTAGAGCTGGGTGTCGCCGTAGCGCTCCAGGCCCGCGAGGGTGGGGTTGGCCGCTTCGGCGACATACGTCATCGGCCACATCTGGCCGCCGTGGGTGTGCCCGGAGAGCTGGAGGTCGACGCCGTGGTCGACGGCGTCGTGGATCTGGACGGGCTGATGCGCCATCAGCACCACGGCCCGCGAGGTGTCCCGGTCGCCGAGCGCCTTGGCGAAGTCGGGCCCCTGGCCCTCGTCCTCACCCGCGATGTCGTTCACCCCGGCGAGATCGAGATACGGCAGCTCGCGACGGGCGTTCTCCAGCGGGGTGAGGCCCAGCCGGCGCACTTCCTCGACCCACTGCTCGGCGCCGGAGATGTACTCGTGGTTGCCGGTGACGAAGTAGCTGCCGTGCCGCGCCTTCAGCCCGGCGAGCGGCGCCGCCGCCGGGCCGAGGTCCGCCACATCGCCGTCGACCAGGTCACCGACCACCGCGATCAGGTCGGGCTGCGTCGAGTTGATCGTGTCGACGACCTTCTGCGCGAAGCCCCGGCCCAGCATCGGCGAGAGGTGGATGTCGCTGACCACCGCGATCCGGAAACCGTGGGCCGCGCGCGGGAGTTTCGCCAGCGGCACGGTGACCCGCTTGAGCCTGGGGCCGCGTACGACGCCGTAGGTGCCGTAGCCGACGGTGCCGACGGCCGCGGCGGCGACGGCCCCGCCGACGACACGGGAGACGAAGAGTCGGCGGGAGGGTTCGGTCGAGGCCGCCGGGGCGGGCGGGGCCGGGGGTTCCGTCGCGGTGGGCGGTGTCGGCTGTCCGGGCTCGGCGGCCTCCGTGGGCTGCGCCCCCGCCGGCACCGGCTGGGGTTCGGGCTCGCGCACCAACGGCTCCGGCTGCAGCGCGGGCTCCGGGTCGCGTCGCGCCACCAGACGGCTCACGAGGGGCCGTACGAGCTCCCCCGCCACAAGGGCCAGCAGCAGGTACAGCGACAGGGCGAGCCACATGAAGCCCGGCCAGGTCAGTGTCTGCTGCAGCCAGAAGGGGGCACCGCCGCGCTCGGCCGCGAAGCCGGCGAACATCAGCACCGGCCCGGCGATGAACACCACCGTGCCCACGCGTCTGGCGAGACCCGGCCCGCGTGTCGTGTCGCGCACCAGCCGACGCCACGCGTACCAGTGCAGCGCCCCGAAGGCGCCCAGCACCAGCAGGGCGACGAGGACAAAGACAACGATCATCACGTCGTACTCCCGGTCACACGGTCCGGCGAAGGGCGCGCACTCCACGCAACCCGATGACCCCGATGGCCGTCCCAAGGGCAAAGGAGACGACGGCGAGCGTCAGATGCACCCAGAAGTACGCCGTCGGATCACCCGCGTCGTCGAACGCGAGCCCGCTGCCGTCCTTCCACAGATTCTTGATGAAAGTGATCCAGATGACCCAGCTCCACACCCCGAAGGCGAGCAGGAACCAGGAGAGGGGGCGGCTGAGCTTCATGTGTTCAGTATCGCCGTCGGCCGCCGGGTCCTCGCGCCGGGGTGCGAGCGGGGGCGTGAACAGGAGAGAGGAAGCCATGGCGCGCTCCGGTGGGATTTACCGGTCGGAGCCATGTACTTTCTCGATCGTGCCCGCCTCCAAGAAGACCGCCAGGCGCTCCCTGCTGGTCACCTCAGCCACCCTGCTGTCCCTCTCGCTGACTTCGCTGTCGACGCTGACGGCCGCCCCGGCCTTCGCGGCGAAGCCGTCACCGAGCCCGAGTGTCACTCCGTCCGCGACTCCCCCGGCGACCATGTCGACCGTCGGCGGCGAGCTGTTGGGCAAGTCGGGTACCCAGGCCACCCTCGGCGGCGACGCGCCCGTCCTGCCCAAGGGCATCAGCGCGCGCTCCTGGATCGTCGCGGACGCCGATACGGGCGAGGTGCTGGCCGCGCACAACGCGCACTGGCGGCTGGCCCCGGCGAGCACGCTGAAGATGCTGTTCGCGGACACGCTGCTGCCGAAGTTCGACAAGGACGACGAGCGCAAGGTCGCCCCGGCCGACCTGGCGGGCGTCGGCGCGGGCTCCAGCATGGTCGGCATAAAGGAGGACGAGACGTACACCGTCAACGATCTCTGGCTCGGTGTCTTCCTTCGCTCCGGCAACGACGCGGTGCACGTCCTGTCGGCCATGAACGGCGGGGTGAAACAGACCGTGGCGGACATGAACGCGCACGCCGAGGAGCTCCAGGCCCTCGACACCCACGTGGTCAGCCCGGACGGCTACGACGCCAAGGGGCAGGTGTCGTCCGCGTACGACCTGACCCTGATCGCCATGTCGGGGCTGCGGAATGAGGACTTCCGGAAGTACTGCTCCACCGTGCGGGCGAAGTTCCCAGGCGAGACCAAGAAGGGCAAGAACGGCAAGAAGAGCCGTTCGTCCTTCGAGATCCAGAACACCAACCGGCTGCTCACCGGGGACAGCGGTCTCGACTCCTACCAGGGCATCGCGGGTGTGAAGAACGGCAACACCACGAACGCGGGCGCGACCTTCACCGGGGTCGCCCAGCGGGGCGACCGGGCCCTCCTCGTCACCGTCATGCACCCGGAGAAGAACGAGCACAACCAGGTCTACAAGGAGACCGCGAGCCTCCTCGACTGGGGGTTCAAGGCGGCGGGCAAGGTGACGCCGGTGGGGGAGTTGGTGTCGCCGAAGAGTGCGGAGACCCCCGGTGGGGATACCGAGCCGAGTGCGCAGGCGGGGGCCACCGCGTCGCCGTCGGCCCCCGGTGGGGCGGGCGGGAAGTCGGTTGCCGCGAGTGCCTCCGGTGGGGGCGGCGGGGTCGGGGTCGCGCTGGGGATCATGGGGGGCGTGTTGGTGTTGCTGGCCGGTGCGGTGTTTCTGGTGAATCGGAAGTGGCCTCTGCAGGGGCGGAAGTAGGCGGGGCGGGGAGCGTCTGCCTGGTTGATGGCGGATGCGGGGTGCGGGGTGCGGGTCCGTCGTAGTGGCGGGATGACACTTCCTCTCGCTGTTTCCCGCGCCCCTAGGTGTCGTCGCCCAGCGGCTCCTTGCTGCCCTCCGCCGTCCAGGCGGCGCAGTACAGCAGGAGCTTGGTGGTGAAGTTGATCCAGAGGAGCAGGGCGATGGGGACGCCGAAGGCGCCGTACATGCTCTTCGAGGCGATGCCCTGCATGTAGCCGCTGAGGAGGAGCTTGAGCAGTTCGAAGCCCACGGCTCCTATGAGGGCGGCCACGACGAGGCGGCGGCGGGGTGGCTGGACACCGGGGAGCAGGGTGAGGACGTAGAGGAGGAGCAGGAAGCCGGCCAGGACGGCGACGGCGAACGCGGCGCCGCGCAGGAGGATGCCGCCCCAGCCGTCGCGGTCGATGCCGAGCTGATCGGCGAACCCGCCGACGGCCCAGGAGGCGGCGGTGGAGGCGGCCAGAGAGACGAGGACCGCGCCGCCGAGGCCGACCAGGACGCCCGTGTCCTTGGCCTTGGCGAGGACGGGGTTCTCGTCGGGGTCGGGCTTCTCCCAGACCGCGCGCAGACAGCCGCGCATCTCGCCGACCCAGCCGATGCCGGTGAGGAGCAGCAGCGCGCCGGCGATGATCCCGACCGTGCCGGCGTTGTCGACGAGGCCGGCGATGTCGAGCTGGTCGGAGATGCCGGGCACCTGCTCGGCGAGCCGGTCCTCCAGGTCCTGCTGCCTGTCCTTGCCGAGGGTCGCCGCGGCGACGGCGGCGGCCACGGTGATCAGCGGGAACAGCGCCAGGAAGCTGATGAAGGTCATCGCCGCGGCCAGCCGGGTCCACTTCACCCGGTCCAGCCGTTCGTACGACCGCCACGCGTGCGTGGTCATCAGACGCTCGACCAGGGGGCCGACCCCGGGGAGCCTTTTCAGCCAGTCCATGATCCGAACTCTGCCCCACTCGTCGGCGACCGATGCCGGGTACCCCCGTACCGGCCCGGAAGCCGACCCGAGGCTGGCTTCTCCGGTGTGACCGAGCCCTTCCATGTCACCGGGGTCCGGGAGTCGTACGGCCCAATCCCCGCCTCGTGGGCGGAACTCGTCGAGAACCCCGCGGAGTTGCCCGTTGCCCCGCGCATGCCGACCGCGTTCGCCGAAGAAGTGCGGGCGGGCGGCCTCGGCCGGGTCACGGACCCGGGCTGCGGCCCGGAAGGGCCACGGCGTGCCCGGCGTGCCCGGCGTGCCCGGCGTGTCTCCTTCGGCGTCGATCTGCCCCCGCACGTGGTCGCGTCGGCGCGGCACGTCCACCCGCGCCTGACATCACCGTGGGCTCGATGACCGCGCAGCCGATCCGGGACGGCGCGCTCGGCGGCATCCCGGCCTCCTGCTCCACCCGGCCACACGCCGCCGGAGCTGCTTCCTGTCGTGTTCGCCGGTTCCGCCGGCACCTCGCACCCGGCACCCGGCAACCGGCAACCGGATGCCCGGGTGCCGGGGGCCGGTTGCCGGGTGCTGATGGCGGGCCCATGTGGGCGACGGCGAGTGCCCTCGGCCGACGCGGCCGTACCGCGGCCACTGCAGGAGACCGGCGAGAGAACCGGGAGGGCGGTTGCCGCCTCTCGGGCCCGGAAGCCCGAACACCCTGCCCCGATCGGCCGAACACCCTGCGACGGCGCCCTGGCCGGCCGCGTCACCAGTCCGCCACCGCCAGCCCGTACATCGTCAGCCACACCACCGCGATGACGGTGAGCGCGCGGTCGTGCAGGACGACGTCCTCGGGCTCGCCCGCCGTGCCCCGGTCGGCGAAGACGGCGTAGCGCAGGACGGCCAGGACGAAGGCGACCATGGAGAGTTGGCGCCAGGGCAGGATGCCCGTGGTCGGTACGCCGCCTTCCTCCAGGGCCCAGAAGCAGTAGCCGAGCACGGCGACGCCCGCGGCCAGCTGCCAGACGAAGCGCAGGTATCCGGGCGTGTACTCGGCGAGCAGCGCCCGGGTCGCGCCGGCCCGGTCGGCCAGCTGCACGGCCTCCGAGTACCGCTTGGCCGCGACCATGAACAGCGCGCCGAACCCGGTGGTGATCAGGAACCAGCGCGACAGCGGGATACCCAGCGCCAGCCCGCCGATCATCGCCCGCATCAGGAACCCGGTGGTGACGACCGCCAGATCGACGACCAGTACGTGCTTGAGGCTGAGGCAGTAGGCGAGTTGGAGTCCGAGGTACGCGGTCAGCAGCGCGGAGGTGTGCGGGGAGCAGAGCCACGCGGCGGCCAAGGGCGCGAGCACGGCCAGGGCGCCCCCGACGCCGTACGCGACCGCTACGGGAACCTGTCCGGCGGCGACCGGGCGGTGGCGCTTGACCGGGTGCGCGCGGTCCGCCTCGGCGTCCCGGGCGTCGTTGACGAGGTACACGGCGGCGGCGCAGGCCGTGAAGAGGGCGAAGACGAGGGGGAGTTGGGTGAGCGCCCGGGTGGTGAAGAGCTCCCCCGCGGCCGCGGGCGCGGCGACGACCAGGGTGTTCTTGATCCATTGGCGGGGGCGGGCGGTGCGGAGGAGGCCGAGGGCGAGACCGGCTCTCGGGGGCGCCTGCCCGGGGGCCGGCCACCGCTCCAGGACCGCCGTGCGCTCAGCCATGGCCGTTCACCACCCAGCGTGCGCCGAGCCGCGCCGTGAGCGCCCCGAGGGCCACACCCGCCGCCACGTCCGACGGGTAGTGCACGCCGACGACCAGTCGGGAGAGACACATCGCGGCGGCGAGCGGCGCGGCGGCGGCGAGCACGAGCGGGGCGCCCGAGGCCCCGTGGGCCACCACGACCACCGCCGCTGCCGCCGAACTCGCGTGCGAGCTGGGGAAGGAGTGCCGTCCGGCCGTGCGGACCAGGGGTTCGACATGTGCGGGGCGGGGCCGTCGTACGACTCTTTTGACACCCATGCTGGCCAGGTGCGCCCCGGCGGTCAGCGCCGTGCCGCGCAGCCATGCTCCGCGCCGCTCCCGGTCGGCGGCGGCGCCCGTGAGCCCGGCCGCGAGCCACAGCAGGCCGTGCTCCCCGGCCCAGGACAGTCCACGCGCGGCGCCCGCGACGCGCGGGTCCGCGCCACGGGCGTGGAGCACGGAGAGCAACCGCCGGTCCAGGCCGCGCACGCCGTCGACGACGTCAACTTCATCCATGCGATGTCACTCTTCTAGGCGGCAGCCCGAGAGCTGCGGCAATCTAGAACGACATCCCATTAATCACCCATTTCGGTGAGGCGGCAGAGCGGCCGGGCCGACGCGCCCGATTCCTTCGCATACGCGGCGATACGGTCGCGAGCATGCCAGCCGACGCCACCGCAGCCCCTCCGGCTCCCGAACCCCCGAGCCCCGGCCGCGCCGTTCCCGTCACCGGCTGGGGCCGCACCGCCCCGACCGCGGCCCGACTGCTCCGCCCGCGTACGTACGACGAGGCCGCGGCCGTCGTACGGGCGTGCGGGGCGCGCGGCGGGATCGCCCGGGGGCTGGGGCGGGCGTACGGGGACGCGGCACAGAACGCGGGCGGGACCGTCCTCGACATGACGGGGCTCGACCGGGTGCACGCCATCGACGCGGAGGGCGGCACGGTCCTGTGCGACGCGGGCGTCTCGCTGCACCGGCTGATGCAGGTGCTGCTCCCCCTGGGCTGGTTCGTTCCGGTGACCCCCGGGACCCGCCAGGTGACCGTCGGCGGCGCCGTCGCGGCCGACATCCACGGCAAGAACCACCACGTCTCCGGGTCGTTCGCCCGACACGTCCTGTCCCTCGAACTGCTGACGGCGGACGGCGAGATCCGTACGGCCGTCCCCGGCACCCCCCTCTTCGACGCCACCGCCGGCGGCATGGGCCTGACCGGCGTCATCCTCACCGCGACCGTACGGCTCCTGCCCGTGGAGACGTCCTGGATGTCCGTCGACACCGAACGCGCCCGCGACCTCGACGACCTCCTCGCCCGCCTCACGGCCACCGACCACCACTACCGCTACTCCGTCGCCTGGATCGACCTGCTCGCCCGGGGCGCGTCGACGGGCCGCGCGGTCCTCACCCGCGGCGACCACGCGCCCCTGGCAGCGCTGGAGCCGCCGAGATCGCCCTCCACGCGCGCGCGTGGACGGCACTTCCCGCGCAGGGGCGCACTCCGGCGAGACGCACCGACCAGTCCATTGGAATTCCGCACCCACCGGCTCCCGGCCGCCCCCGCCTTCGTCCCGGAAGGCCTCCTCGGCCGTACGACCGTGGGCCTCTTCAACGAGTTCTGGTACCGCCGGGCCCCCCACGCCCGCACCGGCGAACTGCAGCGGATCTCCGCCTTCTTCCACCCCCTCGACGGGGTCCCGCACTGGAACCGGATCTACGGCCGGTCCGGTTTTGTCCAGTACCAGTTCGTCGTCGGGTACGGCCACGAGGAGGCCCTTCGCCGGGTCGTGGACCGGATCTCGGCGCGCCGCTGCTCCTCGTTCCTCGCCGTCCTGAAGCGGTTCGGCGAGGGCGACCCCGGCTGGCTGTCCTTCCCGATGCCCGGCTGGACCCTCGCCCTGGACATCCCGGCGGGCCTGCCCGGCCTCGGCGCCTTCCTGGACACGCTCGACGAGGAGGTCGCGGCCGCCGCCGGGCGCGTCTACCTGGCGAAGGACGCCCGTCTGCGCCCCGAACTACTGGCCGCGATGTACCCCCGGCTGCCCGAGTTCCGCGCACTGAGGCGGGAGTTGGACCCGGGCGGGGTCTTCGTGTCGGACCTGGCCCGCCGCCTGGGGCTGTAGAGACACCCGCGACAACCGGCTGAAGACGGACGGAACCCCGGCCGCAGACCGGCGGAAGCCCCCGAAAACCCCCCTGTCCCCACACCCAGGAGCTGTCATGAAGGACGCCTTCGGCACCCCCCAGTCCCTGCTGATCCTCGGCGGTACGTCGGACATCGCGCTGGCCACGGCACGCCGTCTGATCGCCCGCCGCACCCGCACGGTGTGGCTGGCGGGGCGCCCCTCGCAGGAACTGGAGAACGCGGCCGTCCACCTGCGTGGACTCGGCGCGGAGACCCACACCATCACCTTCGACGCGCTCGACCCCGAGTCCCACGAGGCGATCCTCGGCAAGGTCTTCGCCGAGGGCGACATCGACATGGTCCTCCTCGCCTTCGGCGTACTCGGCGACCAGGCGAACGACGAACGCGACCCGGTGGCCGCCGCGCGCGTCGCCCAGACCAACTACACGGGCGCCGTCTCGTCCGCCCTGGTCTGCGGGCGCGCCCTCCAGGCACAGGGCCACGGCTCCCTCGTCGTCCTGTCCTCCGTCGCCGCCGAGCGCGCCCGCCGCTCCAACTTCATCTACGGCTCCAGCAAGGCCGGCCTCGACACCTTCACCCAGGGCCTCGGCGACGCCCTGCACGGCACCGGCGCCCACGTCATGCTCGTCCGCCCCGGCTTCGTCCGCACGAGCATGACGGCGGGCCGGCCGGAGTCCCCCCTCGCGACGACCCCGGAGGCGGTGGCCGCCGCCATCGAACTGGGGTTGCGAAGGCGCTCGGAGACGGTCTGGGTCCCGGGTTCGCTGCGTCTGGTGATGGCAGCCCTGAGGCATGTACCGAGGGCGGTGTTCCGCCGCCTGCCGCTCTAAGAGGGCGGGGCACCTCGCTTTTCGGGGGCGCGGGGAACCGCGCGAGCATCCTCCGCGCGCCCGCACCCGCCGGACAGCCCGAATCCCCGAGCTGTCAGGCGCCCGCTCCACCCAGCGGCAGCGTCGCCGTGTCCCCCACCGGCGCCCCCGCCTGCGGCGGGACGACCGACCCTCCGAACGTGAACTCGCGCAGCTTGCGCCAGACCCCGTCGGGACCCTGCTCGTAGAGCGCGAACCCGGTGCAGGGCCACTGGGCCTCGTACGCGGCGAGCTCCTCGAACGCCCGGTCCATCGCCTCCTCGGCGATGCCGTGCGCCACGGTGACATGCGGGTGGTACGGGAAGTTCAGCTCCCGCGCCACCGGGCCCGAGGGGTCCCGCACCTGCTCCTGCAGCCAGGTGCAGGCCTCGGACCCCTCCACGACCCGCACGAACACGACGGGTGACACCGGGCGGAATGTTCCCGTGCCGGACAGTCGCATCGGGAAGGGCCGACCGGCCGCCGCGACCTCGGTGAGGTACGTCTCGATCTCCGGCAGCGTGGTGGCCTCGACCTCGGTCGGCCCCACCAGCGTGACATGGGTGGGGATGCCGTGAGCCGCGGCGTCGCCGAAGCCCGCGCGCAGCTCCTGGAGCTGGCTGCCGTGGGGCTCCGGGACCGCGATCGACACGCCGATCGTTACGGTCCCCACGTCGTCTCCTGTCGTCGTGTCATGCGAGTTGTCGTAGTCCTTGCAGGGCGCGGTCCGTCGCACCGGCTATCGACTGTACGGCCACGGCGGTGTTCCGGGCAGGCGCAGCGGGAGTGATGTGCGGCGCTGTCGGTGGTGCGACGGGTGGTGCGATCGGCGCTCTGGGGCAGAGGCGGAGCGGCTCAGTGCTTGGCGGGCAGGAAACCCACCCTGTCGTACGCCTGGGAGAGCGTCTCCGCGGCGACGGCGCGCGCCTTCTCGGCCCCCTTGGCCAGGATCGAGTCGAGCGTCTCCGGGTCGTCCAGATACTGCTGGGTGCGCTCCCGGAAAGGCGTCACGAACTCGACCATGGCCTCGGCGAGGTCCGTCTTGAGCGCACCGTAGCCCTTGCCGACGTACTTCTGCTCCAGTTCCCCGATACCCGCACCGGTCAGGGTCGAGTAGATGCTCAGCAGGTTGCTGACGCCCGGCTTCTCCGCGGTGTCGAAGCGGATCACCGTGTCGGTGTCGGTGACCGCGCTCTTGACCTTCTTGGCGGTGACCTTCGGGTCGTCGAGCAGGTTGATCAACCCCTTCGGGGTCGATGCCGACTTGCTCATCTTGATCGCGGGGTCCTGAAGGTCGTAGATCTTCGCCGTCTCCTTCAGGATGTACGGCTTCGGGATCGTGAAGGTCTCGCCGAAGCGGCCGTTGAAGCGCTCGGCGAGGTCACGGGTGAGCTCGATGTGCTGGCGCTGGTCCTCGCCGACCGGCACCTCGTTCGCCTGGTACAGCAGGATGTCCGCGACCTGGAGGATCGGGTACGTGAAGAGGCCGACGCTCGCTCGGTCGGCACCCTGCTTGGCGGACTTGTCCTTGAACTGGGTCATACGGGAGGCCTCGCCGAAGCCCGTGAGGCAGTTCATGACCCAGCCGAGCTGGGCGTGCTCGGGGACGTGGCTCTGGACGAAGAGCGTGCAGCGCTCCGGGTCGAGACCGGCTGCGAGCAGCTGCGCGGCGGCGAGCCGGGTGTTGGCGCGCAGGTCGGCGGGGTCCTGCGCGACGGTGATCGCGTGCAGGTCGACGACCATGTAGAACGCGTCGTGGGACTCCTGCAGAGCCACCCACTGGCGGACGGCGCCGAGGTAGTTGCCGAGGTGGAACGAGCCGGCGGTGGGCTGGATGCCGGACAGCACGCGGGGTCGGTCAGAAGCCATGCTCACCATTCTCTCAGGTATCCGGGCCCGTTCCGGAACCGACCGGAAACAGATGTGACACGGGTGGGAACCGATCGGGCTCGGGCGGTGTACCCATTTTGTGAGAACGCGGGAGGGGGGCCGCATCGTCGATGAGGCCGCGGTGATCGCACGCGTACGGGCCGGGGAGCCGGAGGCGTATGCGGAGCTGGTGCGTGCCCACACGGGCATCGCGCTGCGGGCGGCCCGGGCGCTCGGCGCCGGTGCGGACGCGGAGGACGTGGTGCAGCAGGCCTTCTTCAAGGCGTACTGCTCACTGAGCCGCTTCCGGGACGGCGCCGCGTTCCGGCCGTGGCTGCTGTCGATCGTGGCCAATGAGACGAGGAACACAGTGCGGACAGCAGGGCGCCAGCGGTCCCTGGCCGACCGGGAGGCGGCCTTCGTCGAGGCCGAGCCGTTGATACCGCCCTCGGCCGACCCGGCGGTCGCAGCGCTGGAGATAGAGCGCCGCGTCGCGCTCCTGAGTGCCCTGGAGAAGCTGCGCGAGGAACACCGGCTGGTGGTCACCTACCGCTACCTGCTGGAGATGGACGAGCCCGAGACGGCCGCCGCCCTGGGCTGGCCCCGGGGCACGGTGAAGTCCCGCCTGAGCCGGGCGCTGCGCAAGCTGGGCCGCCTGCTGCCGGAGTTCGAACCGGGCCCAGCCCTGGGGCGGACGGGAGGAGGTGATGGGGGTGAGTGAGCCGGACAGGGCGGACAGGCCGGACAGGCCGGACAGGCCGGACAGGGCGGACAGGGCGGACAGGGCGGACAGGCCGGACAGGCCGGACAGGTACGAGTACCGGGACCGGGAGATCACGGAGGGTGAGGGTCGTGACGCCCGGCTGCCCGAGGAGTTGCGGGCGCTCGGGCGGGCACTGGACCGGCCGGGGGCCGACGGGGACGAGACCATGGTCGAGCGGGTCCTGCAGCAGATACTCGCCGTGGGGGTACCACCCACGCCCTCCGGGCAGTGGGGGAGAGTGCCGAGCCCGGTGGCCGATCCGCCGGGGGCCGGGGAGTGGCTGCGGGCGGTGCGCCGGTGGGCGGTGTTCCGCCGACGCGCGCTGACGGCCGCGCTGTGCGGGCTGCTCACCGTGCTCGTCCTCACGCCCCCGGTGCGGGCGGCGGTGGCGGACTGGTTCCACTTCGGCGGCGTCGAGGTGCGGTACGACCCGTCGGCGACGCCTTCGCCCGGTCCCCAGGTGCCGGGCTGCCCGGACCCGGTCCCGCTCGCCGAGGCCGGGCGACGGGCGGGGTTCGCCCCGCTGGTGCCGGGCGCGCTGGGTGCCCCGGACGCGGTGTCCGTGACACGGGCGCCGAAGGACCGCTTCGTGATCACCCTGTGCTGGGACGAGCGGGGGCACACCGTCCGGCTCGACGAGTACGCGGCCCGGCTGGCACCCGAGTACGGCAAGACCGTGGCGGGTGAGCAGGCCGTCGAGTGGGTCGAGCTGAGCAGAAGCACGTACCCCGGCGCGCTGTGGTTCCCCGAGCCGCACCTCCTGCGCTTCTGGATGACCTCCGAGGACGGATCCCGCTTCACCCGCTCCGAGCGCACGGCGGGGCCCACCCTGCTGTGGGTCCACGACGACACGTTCACGCTGCGGCTGGAGGGCGTGGCGTCGAAGGCGCGGGCGCGGGAGATCGCGGAGTCATTGGGTTGATCGGTCCCGCCGGGGTGGGAACCCCGGCGGTTCGAGCGGTGTACCAGGAATGACACCGCGAGTGCGGACGGGCCGCACCGGGATCGATCGGGGGTGTCGGATGCGTGGACTGCGACAACTGGCGGCGGCGGTAGGCGGGTTGATGACCGCTCTGGCCCTGCTCCTGCTGGGGGCGCCGCCCTCGGCCGCGGGCGGGCCGACCAGCGTGCTGCTGGTCTCACCGACCAGTCAGCGGACGGCTTCGCTGTACGGCACGGAGAAGCAGTACGAATTTCTGGGGAGGCTCCTGGCCCCTGAGGACTCCGCGTTCGACGGGAACCGGGAGGAGGCTCCGGAGTGGGCAAGGGGGGACACATTCGGAGAGAGGATCAGCGACATGGTCACCGTGACGTGGATGTTCCCCGGTGGGAGGCCCTGGCGGGTGGACGAGCTGTATACGGCATCGCCCGACACCAAGGACGTCTGGATCCACACGGACCTGGACGTCGCGAAGGGCACCGGTGCTTCGGGCGAAGGCATCTGGCACAAGGCGAAGCAGTCGGAGGAGCTGCGCACGCTGCTTCAAGGACTCGGGGTGCTGGGCGAGGCCTCCGGCAGCCCGGAGCCGGGCGAACCGTCCTCGGCCGACGCGCTCTCAGGGGCTCGGGCCGACGCCGTCGAGACGGCCGCCGACGCACGGGCCGGGGCAGACGCACCCGATCCGACCGACCTGGCCCGCTGGGCGATACCCGCCCTGGCCCTGGGCCTGCTCCTCGGCTCCGGAGGGGCCACGCTCTGGCTGCGCCGCGCGGCGGCCCGGCACGAGTCCGGACCGCCGCGGGAGCCCCGTCAGGAGCTGCTGGATGCCTGACCGGCGGCGCTGAATGGGTCAGCCGAGGTCGATCTCCGGGTACAGCGGGAAGCCGGCGACGAGGTCGGTGGCACGGCGGGAGATCTCGTCGGCGACCTTCGCGTCGAGGATGTGCTGGGCCTTGGAGGGGGCGCCGGACTTGGTGGTGCCGGGCTCCGTGGTGGTGAGGACACGGTCGATCAGGCCGGCGACCTCGTCCATCTCGGCGGTGCCCAGACCACGCGTGGTCAGCGCGGGCGTACCGATGCGGATGCCTGAGGTGTACCAGGCGCCGTTGGGGTCGGCCGGGATGGCGTTGCGGTTGGTGACGATGCCGGAGTCGAGCAGTGCGGCCTCGGCCTGGCGGCCGGTGAGACCGTAGGAGGTGGCGACGTCGATCAGGTTGAGGTGGTTGTCGGTTCCGCCGGTGACCAGGGAGGCGCCCCGGCGCATCAGGCCCTCGGCGAGGGCGCGGGAGTTGTCGACGATGCGCTGGGCGTAGTCCTGGAAGGCGGGCCGGCGGGCCTCGGCGAGGGCTACGGCCTTGGCGGCCATGACGTGCGGGAGGGGGCCGCCGAGGACCATCGGGCAGCCGCGGTCGACCTGGTCCTTGAGGGAGTCGTCGCACAGGACCATGCCGCCTCGCGGGCCGCGCAGCGACTTGTGGGTGGTCGTGGTGACGATCTGGGCGTGCGGCACCGGGTCGAAGTCGCCGGTGAGGACCTTGCCGGCGACGAGGCCCGCGAAGTGCGCCATGTCCACCATCAGCGTGGCGCCGACCTCGTCGGCGATCTCGCGCATGATCCGGAAGTTCACGAGACGGGGGTAGGCGGAGTAGCCGGCGACGATGATCAGCGGCTTGAAGTCACGGGCGGAGGCGCGCAGGGCCTCGTAGTCGATGAGGCCGGTGGCGGGGTCGGTTCCGTAGGAGCGCTGGTCGAACATCTTGCCGGAGATGTTCGGGCGGAAGCCGTGGGTGAGGTGGCCGCCGGCGTCCAGGGACATGCCGAGCATGCGCTGGTTGCCGAAGGCCTGGCGGAGTTCGGCCCAGTCGGCCTCGGAGAGGTCGTTGACCTGGCGGACGCCGCTCTTCTCCAGGAAGGGGACCTCGACGCGGTCGGCGAGGACGGACCAGAAGGCCACGAGGTTGGCGTCGATGCCGGAGTGCGGCTGGACGTAGGCGTGGCGGGCGCCGAAGAGTTCCCTGGCGTGCTCGGCGGCGAGTGACTCGACGGTGTCGACGTTGCGGCAGCCGGCGTAGAAGCGGCGGCCGACGGTGCCCTCGGCGTACTTGTCGCTGAACCAGTTGCCCATGGCCAGGAGGGTGGCCGGGGAGGCGTAGTTCTCGGAGGCGATCAGCTTGAGCATCTCGCGCTGGTCGGTGACCTCCTGGCCGATGGCGTCGGCCACACGCGGCTCGACGGCGCGGATCACATCGAGGGCGGCACGGAAGGCGGTGGACTCGTGGGAGAGGGGCTCGGCTGACATGGGGACCTCCGGACGTTGCGTTCAGCGTTCACGGTACGGCCCAGGCGCACGGCACTCATCTTCCCGAGCCGCTCCCCGATGGTCCGTCCCATCCCAGCGCGCCAGTCACGGCCCGCTGATCACCCTATCGGTCGCCGTGGACGCCCGGACCCGGGCGTCCACCATACGAACGACGCCGCTGCGCTCGGGCAGCCGTTTCGGAAGCGTCGGCAGCGGTCTGCGGCTCCGTTTCGGCTGGTCGCGCAGTTCCCTGCGCCTCTCGGGGCGCGCTAGAGGATCACGTGCGGGAGGAAGCGGGCGTACTCGTCCGTGACCAGACCCGAGGACTCCCGGATGCCGAGGCCCGCCGACTCGCTCTCGACGACCCAGGCGCCGAGGACGACGTGGTGGCCGTCGAAGGTCGGGAGCGGGGCCAACTCCTGGTAGCAGCAGGGCTCTTCACGGAGGACGGGGTCGGCGCCCGGTTCGTGGAGGGTGACGCCGGCGCCCTCGCGGCCGAGGAGGGGCTTGGCGACATAGCCGGCGGTGGTGGCCAGTTCGCGGGGGCCGTCGAGATAGGCGGGGAGGAGGTTGGGGTGACCGGGGTACAGCTCCCAGAGGACGGCGAGGAGAGCCTTGTTGCTGAGGAGCATCTTCCAGGCGGGTTCGATCCACATCGTGGTCCCGGTGCCACCGCCGTTGTCGAGGGTGGCGAGGACGTGAGGGGCGAAGCGGTCGGTGGTCAGCCACTCCCAGGGGTAGAGCTTGAAGACGCTGCGGATGAAGCGGAGCTTCTTGTCGACGAAGCGGTCGGAAAGGCGGTCCCAGCCGATGTCCTCCATGGAGATCCAGTCGGTGTCGAGGCCGGCCTGTTCGGCGGTCTCCTTCAGGTAGGCGACCGTCATCAGGTCCTCGCCGAGTTCGTCGCCTGCGGAGTGCGCGAAGTAGAGGGGGCTGCCCGGCGGGAGGAGGGGGGACTGTTTCTTCCAGGCGTCGACGAGGCGTTCGTGGAGGGAGTTCCACTGGTCGGCGCCCGGGAAGCGTTCCTCCATCCAGAACCACTGGGGGCCGGCCGCCTCGACGAGCGAGGTCGGGGTGTCGGCGTTGTACTCCAGCAGCTTGGCCGGGCCGGTCCCGTCGTAGCGGAGGTCGAAGCGGCCGTACACGGACGGCAGTTCGGCCCGTCGTCGCCATGCCTCGGCGACGAGGCCGACGAGGCGCGGGTCGGTGATGCCAAGGTCGGCGAAGTGGTCCTGCTCGACGATGTGCGCGGCCGCCGCCAGGCACATGCCGTGCAGTTCCTCGACGACCTCCTCCAGCGCCTCGACCTCGGGAAGCGAGAAGACGTAGTACGCGCTCTCGTCCCAGTACGGGCGCAGGGAACCGTCCGGGTGGCGGGTCAGCGGGTAGATGAGCCCCTGCTCCTCGACGGTCTCCTGCCAGCCCGGCCGGGGTTCGATGGTGCGGCGTTCCATGGTTCTGCCTCGTCCGCCGGATCAGCCGCCGCTGGAGCCGGAGCCGTCGCCGTCGCCCGAGCAGCCGAAGCCGTCGCGGTCCACGGCCTCGCTGCGGCTGAAGGTGCCGTCGTCGGCCCGGCCGCCACTGACGTCCGCGTCGTAGTACCAGGCGGCGTCGACCGAACCGGCCTGCTGCCGGTTGCCGCTGCTGTTGCTCTTGCGGTTCTTGCCGTACGACGACGAACTGGAGCCCGCATTGCAGTTCTTGTCAGCGATGATCTTGTAGCCGTTGGCGAAGTCGTAGCTGTCGCGGTCCACGCAACGGCGGTCCGGATCGGAACCGCAGGAGGTCAGGGCCGCCGCGACGACGCCCATTCCACCGAGTACGACCGTGCTGGACCGCAGCCGCCTGCGCTGTTCTCCCATGTGTGCTCCCCCGTCGGGCCCATGGACCCTGCTGTACCGGGGCCGGTTCGCGATGCGGTACGCGACGACCGGCCGACGCCTTATGTGCGCTTTATCGGCGCTCAGACTAGTGATCGACTCCGGGAGGAGGTCAACCGGGTGCGGAGGCGGAGCCACGGACGGCGGATCGATTCGAGAAGCGGCTCGCGACGCCACGATGACAGTGGAGGTGGAGGTGGCCGGCGCGCGGCCCCGTCCCCGAGATGCCGGAGCCGGTTCGGGTTTCGGTTCGGGTTCGGGTTCGGGCTCGGGCTCGGGTTCCGTCGGGGCTCGGGTTCCGTCGGGGCTCGGCGTGGGCCCGGCCTCGTACGCCGTTGCGCGCTCAACCTCGTACGCAGGTCGCCCCGGACGGACACAGGGACGTGACCACCATCGTGACCGGTTCGCGCAGTTCGTCGAGCGGGGTCGACTCGGGGGCGCTGAGGCGGACTCCGTAGATCTTGTCGTCGGCCGTGCGGAAGCGGTGGTCGATGACCTGACGGGGGCCCAGCTCTCCTTCGCCGTCGAAGCGGTAGACGACCTCGGAGTAGCTGTCGTCCGGGGCGGAACGGTCGAGGACGCGATAGCCGGGGAGGCGGGCGAAGCCGTAGTTCTCGTTCTCGGCCAGGTCCATGGACTCGGCGGGGGTGCCCTCGCTGACCCGGAAGAGCTGGAGGATCCGGCTGCCGTCCGGGGAGTCGTACGTCACGACCGCGGGCTTGTCCGTCGGCGTCTTCGCGGTGCGTCAGCCGGAGGGGACATCGACGGTGAAGCCGGCCGGGTCGTCGGAGTGCACGTAGCCGGAGGCGCCACCCGGGTCGGAGTCCGTGTCCGTATCGGTATCCGTATCAGTGTCCGACTGCTTCGGCGTGGCCGGGCCGGTGTTCCCGCCGTCCTCCGGGCCCGCCGCCGAGACGGAGGGCGAGGGCGTCGACGTGGCGCTGTCGGTGGAGGTCGTACGGGTCGTGCCGTCGTCCCGGGACAGGGTCCACACCCCGAACCCTGCGCCGCCGCCGAGCAGCGCGGCAAGGACGATGACGGCGGTCGTGCGCGACCACGGGCTGCCACGTCCGGGCGGGTCGTCCACCCAGCGTCCTTGGTGCGGGTCCCAGCTCGTCATGTCGTCCCCCTTGCCGCCGTCGGCGTTCTCACGACGTGCGTTCACCGACGATAGCGGCGTACACGCCGAACAGGCCCCGTCCTGGTCGAAACCGGGACAGGGCCTGCGAGAACAAGCTATTGGACGTCGAATGCGAGTACGTCGACGCTACGGCGTCGGCCGCAGGACGGCTCAGATGAGGCCGAGCGCGCGGACCGCGTCGCGCTCCTCCGCCAGCTCCTGGACCGAGGCGTCGATGCGGGCGCGGGAGAACTCGTTGATCTCCAGGCCCTGGACGATCTCGTACTTGCCGTCCTTGACGGTGACGGGGAAGGAGGAGATGAGACCCTCGGCCACACCGTACGAACCGTCGGACGGGATGCCCATGGAGGCCCAGTCGCCCTCGGCGGTGCCGTTGACCCAGGTGTAGATGTGGTCGATGGCGGCGTTGGCGGCGGAGGCGGCCGACGAGGCGCCACGGGCCTCGATGATGGCGGCGCCACGCTTGGCGACGGTCGGGATGAAGTCCTCGGCGAGCCACTTCTCGTCATTGACGACCTCGGCGGCGTTCTTGCCGGCGACCGTGGCGTGGAAGATGTCCGGGTACTGGGTCGCGGAGTGGTTGCCCCAGATCGTGAGCCTCTGGATCTCGGAGACCGGGACGCCCGTCTTCTTCGACAGCTGGGTCAGCGCGCGGTTGTGGTCCAGGCGGGTCATCGCGGTGAAGCGCTCGGCCGGGACGTCCGGCGCGGCGGCCTGGGCGATCAGGGCGTTGGTGTTGGCCGGGTTGCCGACGACCAGGACCTTGATGTCGTCCGCGGCGTTGTCGTTGATGGCCTTGCCCTGCGGCTTGAAGATGCCGCCGTTGGCCTCGAGGAGGTCACCGCGCTCCATGCCCTTGGTGCGGGGGCGGGCGCCGACGAGCAGGCCCACGTTGGCGCCGTCGAAGGCGACGTTCGGGTCGTCCGTGATGTCGATGCCCTGAAGGAGCGGGAAGGCGCAGTCGTCAAGCTCCATGGCGGTGCCCTCGGCGGCCTTCAGCGCCGGCGTGATCTCCAGCAGGCGGAGCTTGACCGGCACGTCCGCGCCGAGCAGCTGGCCGGAGGCGATGCGGAAGAGCAGGGCGTAACCGATCTGGCCGGCCGCGCCGGTGACGGTGACGTTCACGGGAGTGCGGGTCATGGCGTTCTCCGTATGACAGCTGGCGGTGGGGCGTCCCTGCCCCTGGCGGGACGTACAAATGATCGATCTCTTGGCGTCAAGAGAGATCGGTGGTCAGGCTACCGCGCATCCGGGATGCCGGACGGCCGGGGTTCGTGTGGCCCAGCCCACAAGTCGCTCCGCACTGCCGCTCCGTGGCGAGGGCGACACGAAAAGGCGGCCGCCGGTCCGGGGGGAGGACCAGGGCGGCCGCCTTTGTGGGGGTGCCGGGCCGGGAGGGGAGGGGGTACCGATCTCCCGGGCGGGCCGGACTCCCGTGGGGGTACTGTCCGCATGCCCCGGAGTTCGACGGGCATTCCACTTACGCCGAGATTACTTTTACGGCAACGACGAATACGGTGTGTCACGCGCCTGGCGGCCCGTGGGAGCCGGTCGCGCGCTCCCCACGCCTCCATGGGGGCGCTCCGGCGCGCCCCCTTCCGTCCCGCTACCGGGATTCATCGCAGTGCGTCGGGCTTCAGTCCGGTGGTGCGGCGAATTTGATGGCTGCGACGTGGAGCGTTGCAGGTTCTTGTCCGGCGGAGCCGGATGACGTGTTCCTCACCCGTGGCACGGAGCGTCGCGAGGCCGGTCCCGGCGGAGGCCGGGCGATGCTCACACGGGCCGGTTCTGCTGTTCGTCCGAAGACTGTGCCGCGTAGCGGCACAGCAACGGATGGGAAAGCCAGAATCCTCGGGCTTTCAGCCCGAGGAGCAAGTCAACCCGTGCAGCCCTTCAGGCCCGACGCCAGTGTCGCGCAGGCCGTGGCCTCGCCCGCGTCCTTCACGGCGATCATCTGGGTGTAGGCGATGTTGTCGCCGGCCGCTTCGATGGCGGCGGTCCGCTTGGTCATGCCGACCGCGACCTGGACCTCGTCGCCCTGGGCGGCACCGGTGATGCGGGCCCAGGCGGCCTGGCAGGTCTTGCTGTAGCGGACCTCGACCCTCGTGGTGCCCACCGTGGCCTCGTCGGCGGTCCGCACGAGGTTGCCGATGCACCCCATGGTCTCCGGGTCCTTGCCGTCGCAGTCCTTGCCGCTGCACTTCACTCCGGCCGGCAGGTCGGGGTTCGCGCCGATCGAGGTCGACGGTGAGGTGGGCGGCTTGTCCTCCGCCTGGTCCTTCCCGTCACCGTTGGTGAGGAAGAAGGCCGCCGCGATCACGACGAGCGCGCCGACGGCTCCCGCGAGGAACATCGTCACGCGCCGCTTCGGCTGGGAGTCGCCGTCGCCGGAACGGCCGTCGCCGGAACGGCCGCTGCCGCCGCCCGGCGGCGGGCCGAAGACACCGGACGGCATCGAGGCTCCACCGAGAACCTGGGCACCACCGGGGACCGACGCGCCGGCCGGGACGCGGGACGAGGCCGACGGCGAGGCCGCGGCCGCGGAACCCGAGGAGGGCGGCCCCCCGGCCAGGCCCGACGGCGACGACGACCACGACGAAGTCGACGGCGATGGCGTCGACGGGGCCGACGACGGCGTGACACCCCAGCTGACACGCGACGCGCCGCCGGCGATCGGCCCCGCCCCGCCGCCCCCGCCGTACGGCGGGACGGAGGAAGAGGAGGACGAGGAGGACGAGGAGGACGAGGAGGACGGTGACGAGGTGGACGGCTTGGCCGAACCCCCGTACGGCGGCCGGGAGATCCGGTCGCCTTCCGAGGAGCGCGGCTGCGCCGGCACCGTCGGCGAGACGCCCGCCGGACCGGCCACGCCCGGTGTCGCGGTCGCGCTCCGGCTCCCCCTGCCGTTCCTGCCGCCCTTGACGGTGGACTGGCCGCCCGTCTCGCCCAGGGCGGCGCGCGCCTGGGAGATGCGGATCGCCTCCATGGTCATGTCATGGCGCATCTCCGAACGGCTCCAGGCCCGCTCGGCCAGCTCCCACATGGTGGTCAGATGGACGGGATCGGTACCGGTCACCTCGGCCAACGCTACGATCGCGCCTTTCGGCGCGAGCAGTCTGCCGTTGAGATACCGCTCCCAGGACGTCTTGCTGTAGCCCGTGCGGTCGGCCACCGCGGCGATGCTCAGTCCACTGCGGTCGACGAGCCGGCGCAGCTGGCCCGCGAACTCCCTGACCTGTGGATCGAGCTCATCGGGCAAGGCCCTCCAACGAGGCATTGCTTCCCCCCTCTTCCCCCCGTACGACTCTCCGTACGACTCTGGACTTTCCCCCCGCGCCCACTGCCCCTGCGCCGCGCATGATGCCCTCGCTGAATCCTGGTCCGGGAGCCGGCTAGAGGCTCTCTCCGGAGCCCCGTTCTGGCCTACCCATTGGGATGCGCCCAGTCAGGATGCCAGTTCCCTGGAAAGGGGCGTGCGGGAGCATTTCGGGCGGGGCTGCGCGCCTCTGCACGCCCCCCAACGGGCCTGCGGTCCAGTGTCCCATCGGCATCCCGGATTTCCGGACGGAATGACAGGTCCACACGCGGGACATCCCTGACCATCCCAAATGCCCACATTAGCCCTGGTGTTGAGCGGAGCGGTGCCACATCCTCGAACCTGTCAACACATCGGCACAACGACCACACATGCACAGTCGCACGAGTCGAACGAGGACTCGTTCGCCTCGCACACACCAGCGGGCGCCTCGGCACTCCTACACCTCGTCGGGGCGGCCGGGGCTCCTGCGGACCGTGTGCGTCAGTGAACGCCGGAAGCTCGACGTGGACCAGGGGCATCACACGCAAGGTCACCTACCCGGGCCTGAGCACGGGGTGACCTTCGAGCCGCACGACGGCGAGTACTACGTCAGGACCGGCTCGAAGTGGAAGGTCGCCGCGTGCAACCGGCGCGACTGAGGGGCGTGTGGGCGCCGACCGGTGACGGCGGATTCCGCCGGCGCCGGTGGACCCACCGGGCGAGGAGCCGTCACAGCAGCGTGACGGCCCCTGTCAGCGCGGCGCCGACGAGGGCCAGGGCCATCAGGACGGCGAGGGCCGCGTAGAGGGCGATACGGCCAGGTGGGCGGGGGTCCGGCTCGTCGACGGGGGTGTCCCACCAGGGGCGCGTGGGGTCGTCCTCGTACGCCTCCGCCCCGGCCCGCTCCCCTGCCCCGGCCCCCACGGGATGCGGCGGCAGGGACGGGGGCACCGTCTGGGGCGCCGGGCGCGGCCAGGCCCGCACGGCCAGTTCCCAGCGCACCCCGAAGCGTTCGGCATCCTCCTCCGCGACCCGGCACAGGGCGACGACCGCCTGCCGGGGCGGGGGCTGGGTGCCGTTGAGGTATCGCTGCCAGGAGGACTTGCTGTACGCGGTGCGCGCGCCGAGCGCGACGAGACTGAGTCCCGTGCGGTCCTTCAGCAGGCGCAGTTGCTCGACGAAATGCTGTACCTCCGGAGGGAGTTCGTCCGGCAGCGGCTGCCAGGCGCTCATCGGCTGCCTCCTCGGTTCAAGAGCGGGTCTGAGCAGGTGACGACGGTCGCGGGTGAACCGGTTCCCACCGCAACGGACGCGGGCCGCCTCGGCGGGCGGACAGCGCGAGGAGTGACACGGCACGGATGGCGTCATGAGGCGAAGCGAAGGGTGTACTGAGGGGCGCGTGAGGCGACCCGCGCGCCCACTTGCAGGCGTCCACGCCCCGCTCACGGGCGTCCGCGCGCCCCGCTCACGGGCGTCCGCGCGCCCCGCTCACGGGCGTCCGCGCCCCGGCTTCCAGGCGCCCGCCCCGATATCAGGGCGCGCCCGCGCCCCGCATCGAGACAACCCGGGCGCCGGCTTCGAGCGCCCGTGACGCATGCCGTGATGACGTCCGGGTGCCGTCGTCGTCGCCCGGTGCGGACACCTTGGCGGAATGGTCACTTCCGTGCCACAGCGGGCTGACAGGTGTTGAACGGGGCGTTCGCCGTGCAGGAACGTGGAACGCGACGGCGGTCCGTCCTTACTCGGGGGAGGGGACGGACCGCCGTCGCGTGCGCTCGGGACCGGGGGCGGTGCGGCAGCGGCCTCAGCCCGCCTCGTCGCCCACGGTGAAGTGCAGAGTGTCCTTGAGGAACGGGATCTCCAGCAACGGCTTCGGCTGGGCCATCAGCGCGAGGAGCACGATGGCGGTGCCCAGGACGATGTACGTGGCCATGTCGGTGAAACGGGAGCGGACCGCGAGCATGCCGACGTCCCGGACGGACCAGCGCAGCACCGCGCCGGCGAGCAGCGCGGCCCCGATCAGGATCGTGCCGACCCGGAACACGTCGAGCGCGGTGAGCAGCAGCCCGAGCCCCACCGTGGACAGCACGGCGAGGATCGGCCACTGGCGGAAGGGCGCGGGCGCCTCACGCGGCGCCGCCCGGCCGCCGCCCTCGGGCCGTGCGGTGTCCTTGGTGAACATGGGGAAGCGCCGGGTACCGCGAACGGGCTTGCCCTCGGCATCGGGCACGCCGATGTGATCCCGCACCGTGATCTCGCCAGCGGCCTCTGCCTCGGCCGCGCCGGCCGTCCCAGTCGCGTCGGCCGTCCCGGCCTTCCCGGCCGTCCCGGCCGTCCCCGCGGGCCTCGGCATTTCCACCCTCTCCGAAGCTCCAGCCCCGTCCGTCGACTTGGACCGCTCCGCGGCCTCCGACCGGTCAGCCGTCTCCCCGGGCGGCTCGGCGTTCTCCGCGGCCCTCGGAGCTCCCGAAGAACCCTCCGCAGTTCCCGAAGCCCCCGGTTTCACGGACGCCCCCGGTTTCACGGACGCCCCCGGTTTCACCGGGCCGGTCGCCTTCTCCGGCGCCCCCGACACCCCCGACGACTCCGACGCCCGCGGCACCCTCGAAGCGCCCTCCGCCCTGTCGTCAGCCGGCACTGCGCTCCGCCGCCTCGACCACGTTGACGAGCAGCTGGGCGCGGGTCATCGGGCCGACGCCGCCGGGGTTGGGAGAGATCCAGCCGGCGACCTCCGCGACGCCGGGGTGGACGTCGCCGACGATCTTGCCCTCGGCGGAGCGGGAGACACCGACGTCGAGGACGGCGGCACCCGGCTTCACGTCCTCGGGCCGGACGAGGTGGGCCGAGCCTGCCGCGGCGACGATGATGTCCGCCTTCCTCAGGTGCGCGGCCAGGTCACGCGTGCCGGTGTGGCACTGGGTCACCGTCGCGTTCTCGCTGCGCCGGGTGAGCAGCAGCGGCATCGGGCGCCCGATCGTCACACCGCGCCCGACGACCACCACCTCGGCGCCCTTGATCTCGACGCCGTACTGGCGGAGGAGGGTCAGGACACCGTTCGGGGTGCAGGGCAGCGGGGCGGGCTCGTTGAGGACGAGGCGCCCGAGGTTCATCGGGTGCAGGCCGTCCGCGTCCTTGTCGGGGTCCATCAGTTCGAGGATGCGGTTCTCGTCGATGCCCTTGGGGAGGGGCAGCTGGACGATGTAACCAGTGCAGGCGGGGTCCTCGTTGAGTTCCCGCACCACCGCCTCGATCTCCTCCTGGGTCGCGGTCGCGGGCAGTTCCCGCTGGATGGAGGCGATGCCGACCTGTGCGCAGTCGCGGTGCTTGCCCGCGACGTACTTCTGACTTCCGGGGTCTTCGCCGACGAGGATCGTGCCGAGTCCGGGCGTGACGCCCTTCTCCTTCAGCACCGCCACGCGGGCGGTCAGATCGGACTTGATCGCGGCTGCGGTGGCCTTGCCATCGAGAATCTGGGCGCTCATGGCCCCAATCTTCGCGGATGACCGGCGCCGGGTTCCAATCCGGTCACCTGACGGACGCTCTCCCCCGCTTCCGGGCACGCGTCGGGCTGTTCCCGACAGCCCCGTACCCGACAGGGCGGCGGCCCGTGCCCGACATGATCAGATGTGTTGCACTTGCACAACACCCGACGAATCTCCCTGGACATCCGGCCGGGCATATAAAACGATTGGGACACAGTGCCGCGGGCACTGCCGGGGGGCGTGACCATTTCAAAAGATCCAGGGCATTCCTCCGAACCGTGCCGCGCGTCCCCGCACCAGGCAACGGAGGAAACCCCGCCATGAGCTTCGGCGACCCGAACAACCCGTACGGCCAGCCCCAGCAGCAGCCGCCCGCCCAGGGCTACGGCTACCCGCAGCAGGGCCAGCCCCAGCAGCCCGGGTACGGCTACCCGGCCGCCCCGCCGGTCTCCCAGGGATACGGGGGCTACCCGAACGCGCCCGAGACCATGCCCAGCACGGTGAACGCGGCCCGCATCATGCTCTGGGTCATCGTCGGCCTGCAGGTGATCGGCGTGCTCCTGTACGGCATCGGCGCGATCGGTGTGTCCGCGGCCAGCGACAGCACCGAGGACCCCGCCCTCGCGGAGGCGCTCGGCAACATCCCCGTCGGCCAGATGGTGGCGATCGCCATCTTCGCGGTGGCCTGGTGTGTCTACGCGATCATGCTGGCCGTGAAGTTCAAGTCCGGCGGCAGCGGCGTACGCACCGCCGCCCTGGTCTTCGGCATCATCACCGCGATCCTGGGGGTCTTCCCGTTCCTCCTGATCGGCCTGGTCCACCTGGTGCTGGGCATCCTGATCGCCGTCTTCGTCGGCAACACCAACGGCAAGGCATGGTTCAACCGCCCGCGCTACTGAGCGGCCGGGCACCCGCACGACCGAGCACCGCACCAGAAGGGCCGTGCCCCCGTACGAGGGGGCACGGCCCTCGGTGTGTTCCGCCCGGGCCCGAGCGGGTGGCTCGGATGAGGGTCTGCCCTCCGGGCCGCCCTTGACGTTCAAGTGCGACACCAAGTGGCAGCTCAACACCCGGGGCCACAACCCGGCCATCGACATCGTCGTGAACGGCAACCCCGGGTCCGACGGCTCGACGGCGCCACGTCCTCGTACTGAACCAGGCCGAGGGCTCCCTGGGCCCCGACGGCGAGGTGGGCAACCTGACCCGGTCGGCACCGCGCGAGTCCACGTAGGAGGAGGGCCCGCCGGTACGAGACCGGCGGGCCCTCCTGATGCTCGTGCGGTTCAGTGGAAGAAGTTCAGTGGAAGAAGTGCCGTGTCCCCGTGAAGTACATCGTGATCCCGGCCTTCTGTGCGGCCTCGACGACCAGCTCGTCACGGACCGAACCGCCGGGCTGGACGATGGCCTTGACGCCGGCGGCGCTCAGGACGTCGATGTTGTCCGGGAAAGGGAAGAAGGCGTCCGAGGCGACGTACGAGCCCGCGGCCCGCTCGGCCCCGGCCCGCTCCACCGCCAGTTTGCAGGAGTCGACGCGGTTGACCTGCCCCATCCCGACGCCCACCGAGGCACCGTCCTTGGCGAGCAGGATCGCGTTGGACTTGACCGCGCGGCAGGCCTTCCAGGCGAACGCCAGCTCGGCCAGCTCGTCGGCGGAGAGGGCGTCGCCGGTCGCGAGGGTCCAGTCGGCCGGGTCGTCGCCGTCCGCCTGGAGCCGGTCGGTCACCTGGAGGAGCGCACCGCCGTCGACGGGCTTGAGCTCGACCGGGTTGCCGGGCGCGCCCGCGGCCTTGAGGACACGGATGTTCTTCTTCTTGGCGAGGGCTTCGAGGGCGCCGTCCTCGTAGTCGGGAGCGACGATGACCTCGGTGAAGATCTCGGCGACCTGCTCGGCCATCTCCTTCGACACCGGGCGGTTGACCGCGATCACACCGCCGAACGCCGACAACGGGTCACACGCGTGCGCCTTGCGATGTGCCTCGGCGACATCCGCGCCGACCGCGATACCGCAGGGGTTCGCGTGCTTGATGATCGCGACGGCCGGCTCGTCGTGGTCGTACGCGGCACGGCGCGCGGCGTCCGTGTCCGTGTAGTTGTTGTACGACATCTCCTTGCCGTGCAGCTGCTCGGCCTCGGCGAGACCGCCGGTGCCGGAGACGTACAGCGCGGCGGGCTGGTGCGGGTTCTCGCCGTAGCGCAGGGTGTGCGCGCGCTCCCAGGTGGCCCCGAGGAAGTCGGGGAACTGCGAGTCGTCGGCGGGCGCGTAGGAGGACGCGAACCAGGAAGCCACGGCGACGTCGTACGCGGCCGTGTGCTGGAAGGCCTCCGCGGCGAGCCGCTTGCGCGTGGTGAGGTCGAAGCCGCCGACCTGCACGGCCGCCAGGACGTCGGCGTACCGGGCGGGGCTGGTGACGACCGCGACGGAGGGGTGGTTCTTGGCGGCGGCGCGGACCATCGACGGGCCGCCGATGTCGATCTGCTCGACGCACTCGTCGGGGGTGGCCCCGGAGGCCACGGTCTCCCGGAACGGGTAGAGGTTCACGACGACGAGGTCGAACGGCTCGACGCCCAGCTCGGCGAGCTGCTGCCGGTGGTCCTCCAGCCGGAGGTCGGCGAGGATGCCCGCGTGCACCTTGGGGTGCAGGGTCTTCACCCGGCCGTCCAGGCACTCGGGGAAGCCGGTCAGCTCCTCGACCTTGGTGACGGGGACACCGGCAGCGGCGATGCGCCCGGCGGTGGACCCGGTGGAGACGAGTTCGACGCCCGCCTCGTGCAGGCCGCGCGCGAGGTCTTCGAGGCCCGTCTTGTCGTAGACGCTGACGAGCGCGCGACGGATGCCCCGCTTGCCGCTCTCGGCCGTGACAGTGCTGTCGGCGGTCACTGGATAACTACCTTTCGTCCCTCAATGCGATAGCCGTTGCGGGCGAGCCGCCCCACGACATCGACGAGCAGCCTTCGCTCGACTTCCTTGATGCGCTCGTGCAGAGCGCTCTCGTCGTCCTCGTCCCGGACCTCCACCACGCCCTGCGCGATGATCGGCCCGGTGTCGACGCCGTCGTCGACGAAGTGGACGGTGCAGCCGGTGACCCGGGCGCCGTACGCGAGCGCGTCCCGCACCCCGTGGGCCCCCGGGAAACTGGGGAGGAGGGCCGGGTGGGTGTTGACGAACCGCCCACCGAACCGCGCCAGGAACTCCTTCCCCACGATCTTCATGAACCCGGCGGAGACGACGAGATCGGGCTCGTACGCGGCGACGGCCTCGGCGAGCGCCGCGTCCCACTCGTCACGGGTCTCGTACTCCTTGACCCGGCACACGAAGGTCGGCAGCCCGGCACGCTCGGCACGGGCGAGCCCCTCGATGCCACCGCGGTCGGCCCCGACGGCCACGATCTCGGCGCCGTAGGCCTCGACACCGGTCGCGGCGATGCCGTCCAGCAGCGCCTGGAGGTTGGTGCCGGATCCGGAGACCAGCACGACGAGGCGCTTGGCCACGGGCTTGGCGGCCACGGTGGGGCCCTTTCTACGGGTTCTACGGGGAACGTTCGGTCCGCCGAATGTGTACTTGTGCATTCATACGAATGCTTCACGTCCCCCGATACGGGGAAGTCTACGAAGCGGCCGACCGTCAGCAACGATACCGGCACACCGGACGGCCCCCGTGGGACGGGGGCGTGGCCGGAAGGTAGCGTCTGCGAGGAGCGGGCTCGGGAACGCGGTCGGTGTGCGGGGCGTTCACGGAGTGACAGCTCATGCGCTGCCGGTAGATTTCACCGCCGGGATCACTACTGGAACGACAGAGATCACGACCGGGATCACGACCGAACTCACCGCCGAGTTCACCGACGGACTCCACCGCCGCCAGGCACGCCTTCGAGTTCACCACTGAGCACACCTCCGAGTTCACCGCCGTAATCACCACCCTGTTCACCGCCGTATTCACCAAGGGGAAGACGCACTCCTGATGCCGGACCGCAGCCTCCGCCTTCCTTCGCTCCTGCTGCGCGAGCGGAGTTCCTCGCCCACGCCTCCGCGCGAGAGCGAGGACACCCCCGAGCAGTCCGGGCAGCCCGGTCGGGGCCAGGGCACGGGCTCTTCGGACGACAATCCGTTCGCGCCGCCGCCCGAGGGCACGCCCGACCGGCCGTGGCAGCCGCGCCGGCCCGACGGCCAGGGTTCCGACGACGGAACGGGGCGCGGTGGCGGTCATTCCCCCTGGGGCAGTCAGTGGAGCGACCGGCAGCCCGGCCGCTCGTCCGGCGGACCCTTCGGTGAGCGTCCGGGCGGCCAGGGCGGACCGGGTGGGCCGGGTGGGCCGGGCGGTCCCGGCCAGGGCTCCGAGGGCGGTCCGGGCAGCGGGCTGCGCTGGGACCCGACGGACCCCTCCCAGCGTCGCGCGCGGTACTCGTTGCTCTGCGGCATGTGGGCCTTCTTCTTCGCCCTCTTCGCCTGGCCGTACGTCGCCCTGCTGCTCGGCTCCCTGGCCGTGTACTGGGCCGTCAGCGCCCTGCGCGCCAAGCCCGGCACCCCGGACCCGGACCGGCCGGCGACCCCCGAGCCGAGCGGCCGTCCCCAGAAGACGGCGGCCATCAGCGGCCTGGTGACCTCCACGATCGCCCTCACCATCGTGGCCGTCACCTTCACGGCCCAGTTCGTGTACCGGGACTACTACACCTGCGTCAACGACTCCCTGACCACCACCTCCGCGAAGTCCTGCAAGGAGCTCCTGCCGGAGGGGCCGCTGCGGGAGGTGCTGGGCGCGCAGTAGGGGCGCCGAGGCAGAGCGAAAGGTGAAGGCGCGTCTGCCGGTGGTCCCGGCAGCGCGCCTTCACCACGTCAGACGGCCTCCCCGGAAGTGGGATCGGTGACGGGGGCGGGGGCGTGGCCCGGGATGGAGCCGGAGCCGGAGTGAGGGGTGCGTCCGTGCTCGTCCCGGCGGGTTGACGACGCCTCGCGCAGCGCCGCCCAGCGGGCCGCGCGGGAGTCCGGGTCCCAGACGGGCTCGGGTACGGGGGTGGTGGACTCGTAGGCGTACGGGTCGAGGGCGTCGTACGGCGCGAGGGCGTCGGTGGGGCTGATGCCGTAGCCGGAGCCGAGGTCGGCGTTGCCGCCGAAGCCCGGGCCGGGACGAGGACCGGGACCGGCGTCGGCTCTGGCCTCGGCGGCGGATGCGGAGCCGGCCGGGACCGGCGGCTCGACCGGACGCGGCTTCGCTGTGGAGAGCCACGCGGGGAACCGGCGGGAGCGTTTCGGAAGGGGCTGCGGCTGCGGCGGGTAGGTCGGCTCCGTCGACCGCTCGGTGCGCCGGGCCCCGGTTCGGGGCTCGCCCGACGCGCCGCCCGTCGTCGCGTCCCGGCCATCGGAGCCGCCCCGGACAGCCTCGGCGTCTGCCGCCCGCACAGCCTCGGGAATCGCCCCGCTCCCGGTCGCCCTCGCCCCACTCCGGGACACCCTGGCCGCCACCGGCCGCCGCTTCCGCCACCGACCGGCCCCCGCGACCACAGGCGCCCCTGGCCTCTGCCCCTGTCCGGCTCCCCGGGCCACCGGCACCGCCGACGTCTTCTTCTTCCGTGTCCGGGCCCGCATCCGCCACGACCGCGCCGTCAACGCCACCGGCATCCCCACCACACCCACCCAGGCCCCGACCGCGCCGCCCGCCTGCCACCACACCGGGCCGAAAGCGGTCAGGGCGGCGACGCCCAGGCGCCCGCCGGCGAGGAGCGCGAGGAGGGCGAAGGCGGCGGCGGACATGAGGGCCGCGAGGAAGGTCGCGGTGGCCGTGCGCCACGCTGACCACGGCTCCGTCCGGTCGGCGGCGGCCCGCGCCGCGGTGAACCAGCCGACCGTCACCCCCGCGGCGAGGGGCACCGCGCCCACCGCCCAGTACACCGGCGTCCCCCCGCCCGCCGGGACGGCCGCGAGCAGGGGGAACGGGGGCAGGAGGGCGACCGGAGCGGCTGCGGCCAGCGGGGCTGTGGTGTGTCCGGCGCCCAGCACGAAGCCGGGGCCGAGGGCGTAGGCCGCCGCCCACAGCGCCGCGTTCGGGACGAGGGCGAGGCAGAGCAGCAGTACGGCGAAGCGCCCGGACAGCCCTTCGGTGAGCTGGAGGAAGGAGTCGCGGGCCGCGCCCCCGTGCCAGACGAGGGACACGGCCACCAGCAGAGCGCCGCCGCCGGCCAGCACGAGCACACCCGCCCCAGCGGCCCGTCCGGCGGCGGCCGCGACGTGCCGTCGGCCCTCCGTCGTCGGGGTGCCGCCGAGGAGCGCGGGCAGGGGCAGCCGGGGGCAGCCGCGCGCCGCCCACACCCCCGTGCCCGCCGCGAGCGCCGCCAGCAGCGGTACGCACAGCGCGGCCCACAACCACGACGGCCGCAGCACCCCGCCCGAGGCGTACAACGTGACCGCCGCGCCGACGGTCGCGTATCCGATGACGAGCCCGGCCCACGTCGTACGGGCGCTCGTCCCGGAACCGTCGCCCGCATGGTCGCGGGCCGACCGGTGCAGGAGGACCACCGGCAGGGCGAGCAGGAAGAGAGGGACGAGGCCGACCGGGGCGGGGTCGCCGGAGAGCGTGTCGGTGCGGACGAGTTCCACGCCGTGGGAGAGCAGCCACAGCGCCGCCGCCACGTGCAGCGCCCCGTCGGGCCCGCTGTCCGGGTACGGCGAACTGATCCACAGCACCGTCACGAGGGCGACGAACGCCCCGAGTCCGAGCCCCGCCGCCAGGGCCCCGCCCAGTACGCCGGCGACGAGCTTGGGAGACCTCCGCCGCACCCGCCCGAGCAGCGGCGACCGCGGCGACAGCGGCGCCGAGTACAGGGAGGGCATGGACGCCAGGGGCCTCATGGACGCCCCGGGTGCCGTGGGGGATGCCGACCGGCCGTGGTCGTCGGGGTGGTGGCCCGGCCCCGCGGTCGGGTCGTTCGGGTCGGTCTCGTGTGTCACGTCGGCCATGCTCCCAACGACACGCGCTTTACCGGCGTAACGAAGGATTCATGCACGTGTCGCCCAATATGTGCTTATGTGCTTTTTCGTACGAGGGTTGGTCCAACGGGGGTCGCTGCTGCGGGAGGCGATCCGGTGACCGGGCCTGGGACCGGGGCAGGAGACGGGGCCGAGGCCAGGGCAGGGGGCGAAGGCGGGGCCGGAGCCAGGGCAGGGGGCGAAGGTGAGGCCGGAGCCAGGGCAGGGGGCGAAGGTGAGGCCGGAGCCAAGACGTCCGGCGAGCTGCCCGTCCGGAGCGGGGCCGAGTGGTACCAACAGCCGCTCGGCGAGGGCGACGACACCGCCGACGATCCGGATACGACCCCACCACCCCTGACACCCGGCCAGGCCTTCGACGCGCTCTACGCGTACTGTGCCCCCTCCCTCGTACAGCAGACCTATCTGCTCACCGGGCGGCGCCACCTCGCACGCGAGGCGGTGGAGCGCGCCTTCCAGCTCGCCTGGCACCGCTGGCCGGAGGTAGCCGTCGACCGCGACCCGGCGGGCTGGGTGCGGGCGGCGGCCCACGAGTACGCCCTCTCCCCCTGGCACCGGCTGCGCCCCGTCCCCCGCCGGCACCACGAACCGCCGCCGGCCGACCCCACCGGCCGCGCCCTGCTGACCGCGCTGCTCGAACTGCCGCCCCCGTACCGCCGCACTCTGGTCCTCTACGACGGCGTCGGCCTCGACCTGCCCGACACGGCCGCCGAGACGGAGTCCAGCACACCCGCCGCGGCCGGCCGGCTGCTCCACGCCCGCGCGACCGTCACGGAGCGCCTCCCGAAGCCGGTCTCGGCCGACGACCTCAGCCGTCTCCTGGCCGCGCTCCCTTCGGACATCCGCCCGGGCCCCACCGAACCACTCGCCCTCCGCGAGCGAGCCGACCTGCGCGCCCGCCGCTGGATCCACGCCGCCATCGCCTTCACCACCCTCCTGCTCACCACCACCGCCCTCACCCTCCACACCGCCCCCGACCACTACGAACGCCCGGTTCCCCCAGGCGCGCCGATCCACGGCATCCCCCCGAGAGCGGCCCCCGGCCCCCTCTCCCAACCCCAGCAGAAACTCCGCGCCAAGCTGAGAGCAGAAACGGCCGCCGGCCCGGAACGCCTGCACCCGGAGGCCCACTGAGCCTCACATCCGCCGCGCCCCGACTGCGGGCGGTCGGGCCGCCGGGGCAGGACGGGTGGGCGCGGGCGGCGCCCTGCACCACCGGTGAGCGGCACCCGCCCGGAGGCCGCCCGCCGGGGGTCCGCGCAGGCCGAGCCGCGCCTCGGATCGGAAACGCCAGCGGGCCCGTACCCCCGGACAAGGGGGGACGGGCCCGCAAAAGGCTCAGCCGAGCTGAAGATCAGCCGCCGAGGATCTCGCGCGCGAGCTTCGCCGTCTCGGTGGGCGTCTTGCCCACCTTGACGCCGGCGGCCTCAAGGGCCTCCTTCTTCGCGGCGGCCGTACCGGAGGACCCGG
The DNA here is from genome assembly GCF_036346855.1 of Streptomyces europaeiscabiei. Classification (NCBI taxonomy): domain Bacteria; kingdom Bacillati; phylum Actinomycetota; class Actinomycetes; order Kitasatosporales; family Streptomycetaceae; genus Streptomyces; species Streptomyces europaeiscabiei. Next base: position 6,540,238 of record NZ_CP107841.1, on the reverse strand, counting down.
AGACGATGGCACCGGCGTGGCCCATCGTCTTGCCCTCGGGCGCGGTGAAGCCGGCGACGTAACCGACGACCGGCTTCTTCACGTTCGCCTTGATGAAGTCGGCGGCCCGCTCCTCCGCGTCGCCACCGATCTCACCGATCATCACGATGAGGTCGGTGTCGGGGTCGGCCTCGAACGCGGCGAGCGCGTCGATGTGCGTCGTACCGATGACCGGGTCGCCACCGATGCCGACGGCCGACGAGAAGCCGATGTCACGGAGCTCGTACATCATCTGGTACGTCAGCGTGCCGGACTTCGAGACGAGACCGATACGGCCCGGCTTGGTGATGTCACCGGGGATGATGCCCGCGTTCGACTGACCCGGGGTGATCAGACCCGGGCAGTTCGGGCCGATGATCCGGGTCTTGTTGCCCTTGGACACGGCGTACGCGTAGAACGCGGCCGAGTCGTGGACCGCGATGCCCTCGGTGATGACGACCGCGAGGGGGATCTCGGCGTCGATGGCCTCGACGACGGCGGACTTGGCGAAGGCCGGCGGCACGAAGAGGACGGACACGTTGGCGCCCGTCTTCTCGATCGCCTCGGCAACGGTGCCGAAGACCGGGATCTCGGTGCCGTCGACGTCGACGGTCGTGCCCGCCTTGCGGGGGTTCACGCCACCGACGATGTTCGTGCCGTCGGCCAGCATGAGCTTGGTGTGCTTCATGCCCGTGGCACCGGTCATGCCCTGGACGATGACCTTGGATTCCTTGTTGAGGAAGATAGCCATGGCTGTTTTCCCTCGTCCCTTACTTCGCGGCCGCGAGCTCGGCGGCCTTGTCGGCCGCGCCGTCCATGGTGTCCACGCGCTGCACCAGCGGGTGGTTGGCGTCGGAGAGGATCTTGCGACCCAGCTCGGCGTTGTTGCCGTCGAGGCGGACAACGAGGGGCTTGGTGACTTCCTCGCCCTTGTCCGCGAGCAGCTGCAGCGCCTGCACGATGCCGTTGGCGACCTCGTCACAGGCGGTGATGCCACCGAAGACGTTGACGAACACGGACTTGACGTCCGGGTCGCCGAGGATGATCTCCAGGCCGTTCGCCATGACGGCGGCGGAGGCGCCACCGCCGATGTCGAGGAAGTTGGCGGGCTTGACGCCGCCGTGGTTCTCACCGGCGTACGCGACGACGTCCAGGGTGCTCATGACGAGACCCGCGCCGTTGCCGATGATGCCGACCTCACCGTCGAGCTTGACGTAGTTGAGGTTCTTCTCCTTGGCCGCGGCCTCAAGGGGGTTCGCGGCCGCGTGGTCGACGAGCTCCTCGTGGTCGGGGTGGCGGAAGTCCGCGTTCTCGTCCAGGGAGACCTTGCCGTCGAGGGCGATGACCTCGCCGGAGGCGACCTTCGCCAGCGGGTTGACCTCGACGAGGAGGGCGTCCTCCTCGATGAAGGTCTTCCACAGCGTCACCAGGACGTTGACGATCTTGTCGGCGACCTCGGCCGGGAAGTTCGCGGCCTCGACGATCTCGCGGGCCTTCTCGGGGGTCACACCCTCGTTGGCGTCGATCGGCGTCTTGGCGACGGCCTCGGGGCGGGTGGCCGCCACCTCCTCGATCTCCATGCCGCCCTCGACGGAGGCGATGGAGAGGAAGGTGCGGTTGGTGCGGTCGAGGAGGTACGAGACGTAGTACTCCTCGACGATCTCGGGCGCGGTCTCGGCGATCATCACCTTGTGGACCGTGTGGCCCTTGATGTCCATGCCGAGGATGTCCGTCGCACGCGCGACGGCCTCGTCCGGGGTGGCGGCGAGCTTCACGCCACCGGCCTTGCCACGGCCGCCGACCTTCACCTGGGCCTTGACCACGGACTTGCCACCGAGACGCTCAGTGGCTGCGCGAGCCGCCTCAGGCGTGTCGATGACTTCACCGGCCAGCACCGGTACATCGTGCTTGGCGAAGAGGTCCCTCGCCTGGTACTCGAACAGGTCCACGCGCGTCCGTCCCTATCAGTGAGCTAGCGGTTCGTTGGATGCGTGGGCGTGCCGCGAAGGGCAACGTGACGTCCGCCGTGAGTCACAAGGGAGGCGCACACGGTGTCCGAGCGCGCGGCATGTCCGTCTCGCAGGTTATCGCTGCTTCAGGGAGGCCCCTAAATCGCGGGTCACACCTGAGCGGTGATACCTGTCACATGATGCCGCACTCACTGGCACCGCGTGCCGCGTGTGCGGGACCTCACCGGACGGGGGTACGTCCGGTGAGGTCCCTACGAGGCCCTTCGCCGGCTGCGAAGGGCCGCTGACGGGTGATCCCCTCCCCAAAGGGAGACCACCCGTCACCGCCCCCGGCTCCCGTCCGGACCGTGCCGATGGCTTTCGGTCGTCCGGGTTTCGGCCGGTGGGTCGGTTGTCCGTGACCACCCCTACGGGTTCGGGCTCAGAGGACGCGTGGGAAACGGCCGGGCGCCGGCGCCGGTCATCACGAGCGCGGCCTTCGCCGGCGTGACCTTCACGAGGGAGTGGTGGATGTCCTTCTTCATGGGTGCGGTTCCTTCGGGAAGGCGAGTCGTGGGGTGCCGGGCGGGGGCGGGGGAACCGGATGGCGGGAGCCAGGACCGGTGACCCCGCTTCTGTGGGTTGTCCGGGAGTCCGTACCGCGCCGCCGTTCGCCGTTCCGACGAGGTTCTGCTTCCGGCGGCTCCGAGTGGCTGGTGTCCGGACTTCCGGAAGCCGGGCCTCCGGGAGAGGAGGGGCAGCGGGGCGGCGGACAAACCTGGTCCGCCCCCGCACTGCAGGTGCGGCGAGGGAGGAAGGCCGGCCGGCCCTAGCCGGGGAACTCCGGGATGTCCTGGTGCCGGTCCCGGGTCCCGTTCACGGCGTCGGACTCAGGGGCGCCGGGCACGAGGCTCAGCGGCGCCCGGTCGAAAGAGGCGGCAGCCTGCGGCTCGGCGTGGCGAGGCCCGCCGTTGTCGACGGTGGAGTGCCGGCCGAGGGCACTCGTCGGAAGACCGTCGGGGCTGTGCTGCGCGGTCACCCGAACGACGGACGCGTCCCCGGCACCGGCGTCCCGGTGAAGAGCCGATACGGCCACCGCACCGCCGAAGGCGGCCTCCGGCCCGTACGCGCCGGAGGCCGGAACGGAAACCCGCTCACCGCCACTCCCGCTGTCACCGTCCACGGCCGAGCGCGGCCTTTCGGCCCCCGCCCGCCCCGGCTCCTGCGGCGTCACAAAGACGGGCAGCGACTCCACGGGCAACGTGGTCCACGCGGGCAGTTCCGGCAACTCCGGAAGCCCCGGCATCCCGGGCAGCGACGGCACCCCGGTCACCAGCGGAAGCTGCGACTGCACCTCGGCCAACCCCTCGGTGACCGACTCCACGAGATCACCCATCGGCACCACGACATGCTCGACGACAGGCCGCGACACCGAATCGGCCACAGGCTGTACGAGGTCCTCGGCCACCGGCCGTGACAGCGACACCGGGTCGGTGACCGGCCGCACGACGTCTTCGACGCCCGGCCGCACGACAAGCCCGACGCCCGGCTGCACTGCACCGTCGGTCACCGGCCGCGACACCGGGTCGGCCACCGACTGCACGACGTCCTCGGCCACCGGTCGGGCAATGCGGTCAGTGACCGGCCGTACGACCCGTTCTGTGACCGGCCGGACCGTGTGCCGCTGGACCATGTGCCGCGCGACGGCAGGTTCGTCGGTCGGCGGCCGCGCGTAACCGGCCGTTCCGGTGACTTCGGTGACGGCAGCGGTGACGGCAGCCGGGAGGGGCGGTGGAGTCGGCGCCCCCTCCGTCGCGCTCGCCCGCGCCCCGCAGAGAACGCCCAGCACGAACAGTCCGCCCACCAACAGCGCCACCCGCACCAGGCAGCGCCCGGCGGTCCCGCGCACCACGCGCAGGGCGGCACCGGCACCGGGAAGGGTGGCTGTCGAAGTCAAGACGGGGAGGACCCTCCCGTGCGACGGAACGGCGGAGTACGAGGCGAAGATGCGCGAGATACGAACACCCGTGTGAAGGCTGTGAAGCGTTGCCGATCCTCGCACGGGACTCCCGCCGTCGCGCAAGCACCCTGTCACCGACGCATGGTCATGTCCTCTTTTCCACCTCCCTTGTCCGGTTACCGACTGCCGCCACGGTCACGGCCACCTGTGTCCCGCCCCCGAGCCGCCTGAGCCGCACACCCCGGCACGTCGAGCCGCCCACCCGTTCACGCACTGTCCGGTATCGGCAACGGCCGCTTCTCGATCGCCGCCGCCATCACCTCCGGGAAGAGGTCGGGCGTGCAGGCGAACGCCGGTGCGCCGAGCCCCGCGAGGGCCGCCGCGTGCTCGCGGTCGTACGCCGGCGTCCCTTCGTCGGAGAGCGCGAGCAGCGTCACGAACTGCACCCCCGACGCCTTCATCGCCGCCACCCGCTTCATCATCTCGTCACGTATCCCGCCCTCGTAGAGGTCGCTGATCAGCACGACCACGGTGTCCGCGGGCCGGGTGATCTGCGACTGGCAGTACGCGAGGGCCCTGTTGATGTCCGTGCCGCCGCCGAGCTGGGTGCCGAAGAGGACGTCGACCGGGTCGTCGAGCTGGTCCGTGAGGTCGACGACCGCCGTGTCGAAGACGACGAGCCTGGTGCTGATGGACCTCATGGACGCCAGCACCGCCCCGAACACGGACGCGTAGACGACGGACGCCGCCATCGACCCCGACTGGTCGATGCAGAGGACGACCTCCTTCTTCACCGACTGCGAGGCCCGCCCGTACCCGACGAGCCGCTCGGGCACGACCGTCCGGTACTCCGGCAGGTAGTTCTTGAGGTTGGCCGCGATCGTGCGGTTCCAGTCGATGTCGTGGTGGCGCGGCCGGTTGACGCGGGCGCTGCGGTCGAGGGCGCCGGTGAGGGTGGCCCGGGTGCGGGTCGCGAGCCGCTTCTCCAGATCCTCGACGACCTTCCGTACGACGGCCCGCGCGGTCTCCTTCGTCGTCTCTGGCATGGCCTTGTTGAGGGAGAGGAGGGTGCCGACGAGGTGGACGTCCGCCTCCACCGCCTCCAGCATCTCCGGCTCCAACAGCAGCGCGGACAGCCCGAGCCGGTCGATGGCGTCCCGCTGCATGACCTGGACCACGGAAGAGGGGAAGTACGTCCGGATGTCCCCCAGCCACCGCGCCACGGACGGCGCCGACGCCCCCAGCCCCGCCGATCGGTCCTGCCCCGCGCGCGACTTGTCCCCCTTCCCGTACAACGCGGTCAGCGCCTGGTCCATCGCCGCGTCCCGCCCGCCGAGCGCACACCCGGTACCGTCCGCCGAGTCCCCGCCGAGCACGAGCCGCCAGCGCCGCAACCGCTCGTCCGCCGCGTCCCCGTCCGCGTCCGCATCTGCCCCTGTCGTCATCCGCGCACCCCCGCACGAGGCCGGGCCCAGAGAGGCATGACCGCCACGGTCGTCGGGCGCTCGCCCGACCGCGGCCCGTTTCCGTGATCGTGCACGTCCCTCGTACCCATCGCCTCGGCGGCCCGCCTCGGCTCGCGCAGTCCGTCGGTCGTCATCCCGCCACCCCCACAAGGTCGTTGTCGTCGGCAGTCGTCCGGCCGTCGCCGTCCAGGCCCAGCAGCAGCCGCACCACCGGCAGCACCGCGTCCGCGCGGTCGCTGTCGAGGTCGTCGGCGAAGCCGGGTATGCCGACTCCTCCGACCGCCGTGCTCCCCCGTTGGCCCGGCCCGCGCCGCACCTGTTCGCCGAGGGTCCGGCGCACCCCCGGCTCGTACGCCGAGAACGTCCGCCGCAGCAACGGCAGGACGTCCGTGAACGCGTCCCCGGACACCCCGGTGAGCCAGGCATCCACCAGGCCGAGGAGCCGTTCGTCGTGCACGAGCAGCATCCCGCCGCCGGAGCCTCCGCCGACGAAGCCCTCGATCCACGCCGCCGCGTCCGCCGGCGCCGTCCCCGGCGACAGCACGAGCCCCATGAGCCGCGCCGCCTCGTCCTGCGCCAGCTCCCCGTCGTCCAGCAGGAGTCGTACGGCTCGCCCCCGGATCACACCCGGCACGGTGTCCCGCCCGGAGAGGACGTGGAGCACCGAGTGCCAACGGCCCCGTATTCCGCCGCCGTCCCGCGCCGTGTGCTCCCCCGCGAGGGCGTCGCCGAGCAGGCCCACCGCCCCGTGCACGGCGTCGACATGGCGGCGCATCTCCTGTGCCGCCTCCGCGTCGAGCGCGGCGCAAGCGGGCGGCAGCCCGACGAAGACCCGTTCGGCGAGTCCGGCGGCGACCTCGGCCAGTGCTCGGGTGTCGGTGGCGCGGACGTCGCCGTAGCGGAGGGAGCGGACCAGGGCCGGGAGCGCCTGGGCGAGGTGGCCGACGTCGGTGTCGAGGGCGGCACGGTCGGCGAGCACGCGCATCACCACCGGCAGGGCGTCGGGGAGTTCGGCGAGGAGGCAGCGCTCGGCGAGGCCGGTGATGTCGGCGAGCGACCCGGCCGTGACGGCGTCCGTCACGGCCTTGGCGGTCGCCGCGGAGAGCACGGTCGTCCCCCAGACCCCGGCCTCGGCGACCCGCACCGACAGCTCCGGCTCCCAGCGCAGCCGCCAGGTCTCCCGGAACGTGCCCGTGCTGCCGCGTGAGGTCGCCGGCTCGCCCCACTCGACGCGGAGCAGCCGCAGCCGGTGCAGCAGGCGGCTGCGCTCCGCGTCGTTCTCCTTCCGCAGGTCGAGCTCCAACTCCCGCTCCAATGCCTCCGGCTTGAGCCGCAACCGCCGCTGGAGCCGTGTGAGGTCCCGCTGCAACGGCACCGCCGGCGCCGACTCGGGCACCTCTCCCAGGACATCACCGACCACCAGCCGGTCCTGCACCAGGGACAGCGGTACGTCCGATCCGTCGCACATCACCGCGCGTACCGCGTCGGTGGTCTCGGTGAGCCCCGGCAGAGGGCGCCCGCGCATCGCGGCGAGCGTGTCGGCGAGCCGTACCGCCTCGATGACGTGTGCGGCGGAGACGATCCGGTCCTCCTCGCGCAGCATCCCCGCCACCTTGGTCAGCCAGCGCTCCACGGGACGGTCGGGCACGCCGAACAGATGTCCGTACCAGCCCGGGGAGTCGATGCCCGCCCCGTAGCCGCTGCCCCTGGCCAGTCTCCGGTTCGTCCACGGCACCCAGGTCATGTCGGTCCTGACCTTGGGCAGCCCCTTCAGCAAGGACCGGTCGGCGGCCACCGTCCGCCTCTCCCGCAGTGCGGGAACGTGCCAGGCCCCGCACACGACGGCCACGCGGTCGTCCCCGAACTCCTTCTGCGCGGCCCGCACCTGCAACCGCATGTATGCCTCGCGCACCGGATCCCGGTCGCGCCCCCCGGTCCCGTACACCTCCCGCAGCGCCCCCATGGCCTCCTCCAGCACGGCGAACGGGGCGAACACGTCCCCGCCCGTCCCTCGGTGCTCGACCACGTCCTCCCACCACCGCTCGGCATCGTCATACCCGGCGGCTTCGGCGAGCGCGGCGAGCGGATCACCCCGGAGAGCCTCGTCCGCACCGCCCCCGGCCGGAACCTCGTCCGCTCCTGGTGCCGTCCCCTCGCCCGGTGCCGTCTCCTCGGTCGGCTCGTCCGGCCGCGAGGTCGGACCGCCCGGCTCGGCGGCGGCAGCCTCCCCCCTCCCCCAGGCCAGCGTGTGGCCGGCCGGCAGGTCGATGAAGCGGGCCGGAACTCCGTGGGCCAGGGCCCATCGGATGGCCACCCACTCCGGGGAGAACTCGGCGAAGGGCCAGAAGGACGAGCGGCCGGGCTCGTCGACGGCGTGGGCGAGGAGGGCGACCGGGGGCCGCATGTCCTCGTCGGCGGCGAGCGGGACGAGCGCGTCCGCCTCCGGTGGCCCCTCGATCAGCACGACCCGGGGCCGGGCCGCGTCCAGCGCCGCCCGCACGGCCCGCGCCGACCCCGGCCCGTGATGCCGCACCCCGAGCAGCAACGGCCCACCACCGGCCACCCGCACCCCACGGGCCGCCTCCGCCGCGGCGTACGCCCCCGCACCACCGACCGCATCCGTCCCGCCGTACGTCTCTCCTCCGGCGGACGCGGCGGACGCCCTCACCTCACGCCGCACTTCGCCCTCGGCATCCGCGTCCACCCCGTCACGCACCCCCGGTCCGCCCCGCGTCTCAGGTGGCGTCCTCACCCCACGCGCCACCTCCGCCCCGCCCCGCGCCTCACCCCCGGCCGCCCGGCCCGCTCCGTCGGCCAGGGCGCCGTCGCCGGTGTCCGCCGCTCCCTCCTCTCGCCCCGTCACGCGCTCACCTCGCGGCAGGCGCGGTAGAAGTCGGTCCAGCCGTCGCGCTCGCGGACGACCGCCTCCAGGTACTCCTGCCAGACGACGCGGTCGGCGGCCGGGTCGCGGACGACGGCGCCGAGGATTCCGGCGGCGACGTCTGAGGCGCGCAGGACGCCGTCGCCGAAGTGGGCGGCGAGGGCGAGCCCGCCCGTGACGACGGAGATCGCCTCCGCGGTGGACAGCGTGCCGCTGGGCGACTTCAGCTTCGTACGGCCGTCCGTCGTGACGCCGTCGCGCAGCTCACGGAAGACCGTGACGACGCGGCGGATCTCGTCGACGCCGTCGGGCACGGCCGGCAGGTCGAGGGAGCGGCCGATCTGGTCGACGCGGCGCGAGACGATGTCGACCTCGGCGTCGGCGCTCTCCGGCAGCGGCAGCACCACGGTGTTGAAACGGCGGCGCAGGGCGCTCGACAGGTCGTTTACCCCGCGATCGCGGTCGTTGGCCGTGGCGATGAGGTTGAAGCCCCGGACGGCCTGTGTCTCCTGCCCCAACTCCGGTATCGGCAGCGTCTTCTCGGACAGGATCGTGATCAGCGTGTCCTGGACGTCGGCCGGGATGCGGGTCAGCTCCTCGACGCGGGCCGTCATGCCCTCCGCCATGGCCCGCATGACGGGGCTGGGCACGAGGGCGTCGCGGCTCGGGCCGTGGGCGAGCAGCTGCGCGTAGTTCCAGCCGTAGCGGATCGCCTCCTCCGGGGTGCCCGCCGTGCCCTGCACGAGCAGCGTGGAGTCGCCGCTGACAGCAGCCGCCAGGTGCTCGGACACCCAGGTCTTGGCGGTGCCGGGCACGCCGAGCAGGAGCAGGGCGCGGTCGGTGGCGAGGGTGGTGACGGCGACTTCGACGATGCGGCGCGGCCCGACGTACTTCGGTGTGATCACCGTGCCGTCCGGGAGCGTCCCGCCGAGCAGATACGTGGCGACGGCCCACGGCGAGAGCTTCCAGCGGGCCGGCCTGGGCCGGTCGTCCTGGGCGGCCAGCGAGGCCAGTTCATCGGCGAAGGCGTGCTCGGCGTGTGCCCGCAGCACCTCACCGCCCGTACGCGTGTTCGCGGGCGCGGACTGGTTGCGGCTCGGGTCGACAGTGGTCGTTCCAGCAGACACAGGCATGGCTGAGTCCCCCTCCAGCTCGGCCGGTTCGGATCTGGGGACCACACTGCACCACACCACTGACAATCCAGTCTGACCTGCGGAAATTAGATCGCGCAAGCCAATTGTCAGTGGTGGGATCTACCTTCAGAACATGACTCAGCAGGGGGTGCGCTGGACGGCTGAGCAGGTGCTGGCATTGGCACCTGACGCAGCGTCGCGCAAAGCCGGAAGCAAACTCGCCGCGGCCGGGCCGTGGTCGGGTGCTGGCAGTTCGGACGAGGGGACGGTGTGGGGACTGTGCAAAGGAAGTGGCAGCAAGCCGTATCAGACGATCATCGACGTGGCGGACTCCACCGGGCCCGCGTACAAGTGCAGTTGTCCGAGCAGGAAGTTCCCGTGCAAGCATGCGCTGGGGCTGCTCCTGCTCTGGGCGGGCGACGACGCAGTGGTGCCGGCAGGGCAGGTGCCGGACTGGGCGCAGCAGTGGCTGTCAGGCCGCCGCACGCGCGCAGCGGAGAGGACGACGAGGACGGACGGGGCATCTGGGGCCACGTCCGCTGACCCCGAGGCCGCGCGTCGCCGGGCGGAGCGGCGTGCCGAGCGGATCACCGCGGGCGCGGCGGAGCTCGAACAGCGCCTGACCGACCTGTTCCGCGGCGGCCTGGCCGCCGCGGAACAGGCGGGGTACGGACTGTGGGAGGAGACGGCGGCCCGCATGGTCGACGCCCAGGCCCCCGGACTGGCGGCGCGGGTGCGGGAACTGGGGGCGATACCGGGCTCGGGCCCCGGCTGGCCGGTCCACCTCCTGGAGGAGTGCGCGCTTCTCCATCTTCTCGACCAGGGCTGGCTGCGCCGCGATCGTCTCCCGGACGGCCTCGCGGCCACGGTCCGCTCCCGGATCGGCCTGCCCTGCTCCCCGGACGGCCCACCGGTCCGCGACAGCTGGCTCACCCTCGCCCAGTACGACAGGTCCGACTCCACTCTCACGACCCGCCGCATCTGGTTGCACGGCACCGAGTCGGGCCGTACGGCGCTGCTCCTCTCCTACGGAGCCGCCGGCCGGGCACCCGAGCTGTCGCTGCCGGTCGGGCTGGCCTTCGAGGCCGAGGTGTCGGCCTACCCGGGCGCGGGACAGCTTCGAGCGGCCCTGGGCGAGCGGTTCACCGCGCCCGGGCCCACCGCCGTACGACCGCCGGGGATCACTCCGTCCGAAGCGGCGGCCCGCTACGGCGCGGCCCTGCGGGACGATCCCTGGCTGGACTCCGTCCCGGTCACCCTCACCCGCGTCATCCCCGCCCCGGACGGCGACTCCTGGCAACTGGCCGACGCCGACAGCGACCTCGCTCTTCCCCTCGCCCCCTCCGCCCGCTCCCGCCCCGGCCTGTGGCGCCTCATGGCCCTCTCCGGCGGCACACCCGTCACGGTCTTCGGCGAGTGCGGACACCAGGGCTTCACACCGCTGACGGCGTGGGCGGAGGAGCCGCAAGGTGCGCAGTGGCCGCCCGGGCAGGCGGTGACGCTGTGGTGAGGAGAGACGGCGGCCAGGGAGGCGGCGACGGGAGCAGCGGTTCGTCGCCTGCGACCGTCCCGGTACGGAAGGAACCCCGCATGACCAGTACGTCAGGCCCTATGACCAGTACGTCAGGCGCTATGACCAGTACGTCAGGCACTTCATCCGCTAGGGCGACCACGGCGGGGCTCACCTGGGAGGAGCTGGTCACGACCGCGTTGCTCGGGACGGATCGTCGTGCGCCGACTGTGGCGGTGCCGGGCCGGGAGGCGCCCGTGGCGTTGCTGGACGCGGCGGCCGTGGAGACCGTGCGGCGCCGGGCGGGCATACGGCCGGTGCGGGCGGCGGCGCGGCCGGAGCCGGTGGCACCGGATCGGCGTCCACCGCTGCCGCCCGCCGCGACGCGGAGACTGACGACGCTGCTGGCCGACCGGCCCGGCAGCGGTGGCGGGCGCCGGGGCACGGCACCCGATCTGATGGAACTACTGCCCCAGTGGCTGGCGTTGGCCAACGCACACGGTTACGCGCCACCTCCTCAGGCCCTGCCCGCGCTGCTGGACGCGGCGCGCGGCCGTACCGACCTGCGTCCGGCCGTCCTGGCCTTCGCGGGCGCGCGGGCGCTGTGGCTGGCCCGGCTGAACACGGACTGGCGTTTCGCGCTGCGTGCCGCGCCCGGCGGTGGCGCGGCCCTGCCCGGCCCGGACGAGTCCGAGCGGGTCCAGCGGCTCTGGCGGGAGGGCCTGTTCGCGGAGCGCGTCGCACTGCTCACGTCGATACGGGCCCGGGATGCCGCCCCGGCGCGCGAGTTGCTGTCGGCCACGTGGTCGACGGAGCGGGCCGAGGACCGGCTCATGTTCCTCGACACGCTCCGCGCGGGTCTGGAGGCTGCGGACGAGCCGTTCCTGGAGGCTGCGTTGGCCGACCGCAGCCGCAATGTGCGGGCCACGGCGGCGGAGTTGCTGTCCGCCCTGCCCGGATCGATGCTTGCGGGGAGGATGGCGAAGCGGGCGACCGCGTGTGTGGCCGTCGACCGCACGGGCAGCACGTCGGCGGCTGCCGGCACGCCCACGCTCGTGGTCGAGGCCCCGCACGAGTGCGACCCCGGCATGGAGCGTGACGGGGTGGTGCCCAAGGCCCCGGCCGGTCGGGGTGAACGTTCCTGGTGGCTGGGCCAGTTGGTGGAGGCGGCGCCGCTCGGTGCGTGGTCGCGGCGGTTCGGGGGGCGTACGCCGGAGGAGATCGTGGCGCTGCCGGTCGCGGACGACTGGCAGGGTGAGCTGCACGGCGCGTGGTGCCGGGCGGCGGTGCGGCAGCGGGACGCCGGGTGGTCGCGGGCGTTGCTGGGGACGCCCTCCATGCCGGAGGCCGGCGGGCCGGGGGCCGTGTCGCTGGCCGAGCGGGCGAAGCTGCTGGCCACGTTGGAGCACGGGGAGCGGGCCGAGTGGGTGGCGGGGTTCATCGCCACGCACGGGCTGTCGGAGGCGTTTCAGCTGCTCGGAGTGTGTGCGGTGCCGTGGGCTCCGCCGCTGGGGCGGGCCGTGGTGGACGCGCTCGACATCGCTCGGGACGCGGGGAGTTATCCCTGGAGTTTCAGCGGGGTGATGGGGCTGGCCGAGCGGTGCCTGGACCCCGCGGAGGCGGTGCGGCTCCAGCCGCTCACGGCGACGCCGGAGGACGCGGAGGACTCGGCGCCGGGGGCCGGTGGGTACTGGGCCGAGGCGTTCCAGCGGCTCGCGACGACGCTGCGGTTGCGGGCGACGATGTGGGCCGAGCTGGCGCCGCCGGGCGCCTCATAGCTCGGGGGTTCGGGTTCGCGGGCGAGCGCGGGATCGTCGTGGTTGCTCGCGCAGTTCCCCGGGCCCCCAAGAGCCCCGGCTCTTGCGGGCCTGAAAGGCGAGGGACTGCGGATCTGGAGGGAGGACGATGGGCCTTCGGGCTTGGAAGGCGACAGGACTGCCGGCCGAAAAGCACGGCCGCAGCCCCTGCTTTTCAGGGGCGCGGGGAACTGCGCGAGAAGCCCCACCTGACCCGCACCCGAACGCCCCAAAGGCCCTACGCCCCCGCAGACTGTCGGGCGTTCGCCCGCACCCACTCCACGATCGACGCCGTCGTCGCGCCCGGTGTGAAGATCGCGGCGACTCCCTTGTCCTTGAGCGGCGCGATGTCCGCCTCGGGGATGATGCCGCCGCCGAAGACGAGGATGTCCTCGGCATCGCGCTCCTTGAGGAGTTCGATGACGGCGGCGAAGAGTGTGTTGTGGGCGCCGGAGAGGATGGAGAGGCCGATCGCGTCGGCGTCCTCCTGGATCGCGGTGTCGACGATCTGCTCGGGAGTCTGGTGGAGGCCGGTGTAGATGACCTCCATACCGGCGTCGCGCAGCGCCCTCGCGATCACCTTGGCCCCGCGATCGTGGCCGTCGAGTCCCGGCTTGGCCACCACCACGCGGATCGGACCGGCTGCCACACCCATCACTGCCTCCATGAAACGACTACACCAACCCGTAACAGAACAGAGCCGCACATGTCGCGTGAATCGCGCAAACCGCGCACATCACGGCTTCAGGTCCATGGAACACCTACCCACACCGCGCGCCGGGAAAGTGAACGAACGTTATCTCCAGCATCCCGTAACCGGCAGTTTCGCGATGGAGGGCGAGGGGGAAATCACATGATGGGACACGTTCGCCGCGCACCGCTCCCGGATTCCGCGGCTCACGCGTCGCGGGGACAGAGGTGATCACGGAGGTGATCGCGGCATCCGGACCGTTTCCGGGCCGCCTGCCACAGGCCCCCGCGCGTGCGGGCCACGGGGAAGCATGCGCAAAGGAGAGTCGCCGGAAGGACGCCGCACCGCCCCACCGCCGCGGGAGATCACGGCGACCGGACGAATCGGCACCGGCAGAGGGCAGGGGCAGCGGGGGGTCAGGAGCGCCGAACCCCCCATCGCGCGATCGGCGCCTCACGCGTCGTACACGCATCGCACGTCACGCAGGCCACACGCACCGCGTCACGTCGCATCGCACCCGCCGTCCGCATCCGCGGCTCTCCACTAGGGCACACGGGGGACAGAGGCGTCCACCCGTCTGCCGACGGGAGGTCGGGCATGAAGGTCACCAGGGCGGTCGCGCCCCTTCTTCCGCTCTGCGAGCGGCTCCTGCCCACCCATCTGGCAGGCCTTTCGGTGGCCCTTCTCAAGGCGACCGCCCTGGAGTTGGCGATCCTTGCCGGACACATGCTGCTCTATCCGTCCGGGATGACGCAGGAACGCCGGATCAGCCCCACGCTCCCCCCGGCCGACACCCCCCGGCTTCCCACCGAGGAGAAGCCCCCCGTCGTCCTGCTGCACGGATTCATCGACAACCGCTCGGTCTTCGTCCTGCTGCGCCGCTCCCTGGCGCAGCACGGCGGCCGGCACATCGAGTCGCTCAACTACTCGCCCCTCACCTGCGACATCCGCGCCGCCGCCGAACTGCTCGGCAACCACATCGAGGACATCTGCGAGCGCACGGGTCAGGAGCAGGTGGATGTCGTCTGCCACAGCCTCGGCGGACTGATAGCGCGGTACTACGTGCAGCGGCTCGGCGGGGACCACCGCGTCCGTACGCTCGTCACGCTCGGCACCCCGCACGGCGGCACCCGGGCCGTGCCGCTGGCGGACGCGCACCCGATCGTCCGCCAGATGCGGCCGGGTTCGAAGGTGCTGGAGGAACTGCGGGAGCCGGCACCGGGCTGCCGTACGCACTTCGTGGCGTTCTGGAGCGACCTCGACCACGTGATGGTTCCGCCGGAGACCGCCTGTGTCGACCACCCGGACCTGATGGCGCAGAACATCCGGGTCACGGGCATCGGCCACCTCGCCCTGCCCGTGCACCCCGCCGTCGCCACCGGAATACGGCAGGCGCTCGACACCTCACGGACAGGCACCCGCACCACCGCCCGCCCCGGCGGCCTGACCGTGGCGTGAGCCCCAGACCGCCTACGACAGCACAGTGACGCTCGACACAGGACTACGAAACAGGGACATAAGGCGGTAAACGCGGCGCACACCCATGCGCCCCCGCCGCGCGCCGGACTCGCGACACCCCTCCCGACGGCAACAACGCGCCCCACCTCCGGCACGCCATCACCCCGAGAAACGTCTCGCCCCCGTCGGCGCGGGCGTCCCACAACCCCCACACAGCCACCCACTATCGAACAACCTTCGAACGCAAGGCCAAGGTCGTACCCACAGACCGCCGAAAGACGCTCGAATGCCCGTTTCCTGCGCGCGTGAAACCCGTTGAAGATTGTCGCGCCCGCATACCGCCGGGTACAGTCACCGCACTGCTCTGCCAGCCCCTGTCGTCGAGGCGAAAGAGAAGTTGGTGAACGATCGTCACCCGTCGGGGACCGCAACACCCCCGGCTCCGGCTTCCGAAGCCGACCCGGCGCACTACGCGTCGTACGGCCACCAGGAAGCCACCCATGGTGACTTCACCACGTACGGCGATTATCCCGCCACCGGTTTCGACTCCGGCACCCACACCGGCACCGGCACCTTCGCGGCCGATCCCCTCTTCGGTGACCTGCCGGGCAATGACGCCGGCACCGGCTCCTACGACGCCTCACAGTGGTCGACGGGCAGCCACCAGACGCTGAACTACGACCCGTACGCCGCGCAGCACCAAGCCGCGTACGACACGGGCAGTTACGAAACGACGTCCTGGTCGGCCGGCTACGAACACCTCTCCCAGGTCCCGACGCAGTCGACGAGCCCCGACGCGAGCGGCCAGTGGGACGCGAGCGGCTGGCTGCAGGCCGAACAGGCCGACGAGACGGGCCAGTCGGGGCAGTCCGACCAGACCCAGCAGTGGGTCGGCACCCAGCACTTCGACACAGGCGCGTTCGACGCCACGCAGTGGAACAGCGACGGCACCCCCGCCGGCGACGAGCACGGCGGCTCCGCCGCGGAGTCGTACGAACACGGCGGCGGCACCCACGAGTCGTACGACGCCCACGAGCATCCGCAGACCGTGGTGGTGGACCTCTCGGCGGCCGAGGCCGCGGACTTCCACCAGCAGGCGACGGCCACCTTCGAGCAGATCGCCCCGTACGACCAGGACGAACACCTTCCCGCGGACGGCGAGTTCGAGACCGACGGTGCGGACCGCGCCGCGCTCCTCGACGGCGAGGAGGAGGTCACCCCGGTGGCCACCGGGAGCACGAGCCCCGGTCGGGCGGCCACCCGCACGGCCTCGCGGTCGCGTCGGAAGGCTCCGGCCAAACGTTCCGCCCTGTTGACCGTGGCCGTTCCGTCGGCCTGCGTCATGGGTGTCGCGGGGATCGCGGCGGCCTCGGTCGGCGCCACGTCGGACGACACCGAGACGACGGCGTCCATCAAGTCGGACGCCACCGCGGTGAAGCCGTCCACCGCGAACAACCAGCTAGACACCCAGTTGGAGAGCCTCTCCGCCGAGGCGGACGACTTCGCCGACCGGGCGAGCCGGACGCAGGAGCGCATCGACCTCAAAGCCCAGCAGGAGCTGGAGCAGAAGAAGGCGGCGGCCGAGGCGGCCCGCAAGGAGCGACTGCGGCCGAAGTTCGCACTGCCGGTCGCCAGGCACGGACTCAGCGCGTACTACGGACAGTCCGGCGTCAACTGGATGTCCCTGCACACCGGCATAGACTTCCCGGTCTCGTACGGCACCGCGGTGATGGCCGCGACGGACGGCACCGTGCGCACGCAGTGGAACCCCGCCTACGGCAACATGGTCATCGTGACCGCCAAGGATGGCACCGAGACCTGGTACTGCCACCTCTCCACCTACAAGGTCGCCTCCGGTACGACCGTCCAGGCCGGCGACACCATCGCCTACTCCGGCAACTCGGGCAACTCGACCGGCCCGCACCTGCACTTCGAGGTCCACCCGGCGGGCGGCTCTGCCATCGACCCCCTGCCGTGGCTGCGCAGCCACGGTCTGGACCCGACGTAACGGACGCCGCGACGGCCCCCGTCAAGAACACGGACAACGAAGACCGGGCCCCTGCCGAGCAGGGGCCCGATGCGTGTCCCGCGGCCGGAACGCTCGCCGCGCACAGCTCGCTACAGCTTCTCCACCGGCGCGTACCGCAGCAAAAGCCGCTTGGGCTTGGTGTCGCCGAAGTCGATCGTCGCCTCAGCGTTCGCGCCCGTGCCGTTGACGCCGACGACCGTGCCGAGGCCGAACTGGTCATGGGTGACGCGGTCGCCCACGGAGAGCGAGACCACCGGCTTCTCGTTGCTGCGGCGGGTCGCGAAGCCGGACGCGCCGGAGGCCGAGGAGCGGGAACGGGACGAGGACAGTGAGGACGCGATCCCGGCGGCCGGCCCCGAGGACACCGGTGCGGAGGCGCCTGTGCGCTTCCACTCCAGGTGCGTGGCCGGGATCTCCTCCAGGAAGCGGGACGGCGGGTTGTACGAGGGCTGGCCCCAGGCGCTGCGGAGCGAGGAGCGGGTGAGGTACAGCCGTTCGCGCGCGCGGGTGATGCCGACGTACGCGAGGCGACGCTCCTCCTCCAACTCCTTGGCCTGGCCGAGGGCGCGCATGTGCGGGAAGACGCCGTCCTCCATGCCGGTCAGGAAGACGACCGGGAACTCCAGGCCCTTGGCGGTGTGGAGGGTCATGAGCGTGATGACGCCCGAGCCGTCCTCCTCCTCGTCCGGGATCTGGTCGGAGTCGGCGACCAGCGCCACCCGCTCCAGGAAGGCGGGCAGCCCGACGGGCGTCGCAGCCGCCGCCTCGCCGTCACCTTCCGCGGCACCGGCCTCCTGCTCGAACTCCAGTGCCACGGCGGCGAGTTCCTGGAGGTTCTCGATGCGGGTCTCGTCCTGCGGGTCGGTCGAGGCCTGCAACTCGGCCAGATAGCCGGTGCGTTCGAGGACCGCCTCCAGGATGGTCGCCGGTCCGGCGCCGGACTCGACGACGGTCCGCAGGTCCTCCATCAGCGTGTTGAACCGCTTGACCGCGTTCGTCGACCGGGCCGCCATGCCGTACGCCTCGTCGACGCGCTTCAGCGCCTGCGGGAAGCTGATCTTCTCGCGCTGCGAGAGGGCGTCGATCATCGCCTCGGCGCGGTCACCGATGCCTCGCTTGGGCACGTTGAGGATGCGGCGCAGCGGGACCGAGTCCTCCGGGTTGGCGAGGACGCGCAGGTACGCGAGGACGTCCCGGACCTCCTTACGCTCGTAGAAGCGGACGCCGCCGACGACCTTGTAGGGCAGGCCGACGCGGATGAAGATCTCTTCGAAGACTCGGGACTGGGCGTTCGTCCGGTAGAAGACGGCGACGTCTCCGGCCTTCGCGTCGCCCGCGTCCGTCAGTCGGTCTATCTCGTCGGCGACGAACTGGGCCTCGTCGTGTTCGGTGTCGGCGACATAGCCGGTGATCTGCGCACCCGCGCCCGCGTTGGTCCACAGGTTCTTGGGGCGGCGGGACTCGTTGCGCTCGATGACCGCGTTGGCCGCGCTCAGGATGGTCTGGGTGGAGCGGTAGTTCTGCTCCAGCAGGATCGTCGTCGCGTCCGGGTAGTCCTCCTCGAACTGGAGGATGTTCCGGATGGTCGCGCCGCGGAAGGCGTAGATCGACTGGTCGGCGTCACCCACGACGCAGAGCTCGGCAGGGGGTACGTCCCACTCGTTGGGCGGTACGTCGACGGGGTGCTCAAAGGTGCCGACCAGCTCTCTGACCAGGGAGTACTGCGCGTGGTTGGTGTCCTGGTACTCATCGACGAGGACGTGGCGGAAGCGGCGGCGGTAGTGCTCGGCGACGTCCGGGAAGGCGCGCAGCAGATTGACCGTCGTCATGATCAGGTCGTCGAAGTCGAGCGCGTTCGCCTCGCGGAGGCGGGACTGGTAGAGCGCGTAGGCCTGGGCGAGGGTCTTCTCGAAGCCGTCGGCGGCCTGGGCGGCGAAGTCCTCCTCGTCGATCAGCTCGTTCTTCAGGTTCGAGATCTTGGCGCTGAAGGACTTGGGCGGGAAGCGCTTCGGATCGAGGTCCAGATCACGGCAGACGAGCGCCATCAGCCGTTTGCTGTCGGCGGCGTCGTAGATCGAGAAGGAGGACGTGAAGCCGAGCCTCTTCGACTCGCGCCGCAGGATCCGTACACACGCGCTGTGGAAGGTCATGACCCACATAGCGTTGGCGCGCGGTCCCACGAGCTGCTCGACGCGTTCCTTCATCTCGCCCGCGGCCTTGTTGGTGAAGGTGATCGCGAGGATCTGGCCCGGGTGGACCTGCCGCTCGCCGAGCAGATGCGCGATGCGGTGGGTGAGCACCCGGGTCTTTCCGGAGCCGGCACCGGCCACGATGAGCAGGGGCGAGCCCGCGTGGACCACGGCCGCGCGCTGGTTCTCGTTCAGCCCGTCCAGGAGCGCCGCCGCGTCGATCACCGGGCGGGGGGCACCGTCGCGGTAGTAGGCGTCCCGGTCCGGAGGCACGTCGAACTTCCCGCCGAACAGATCGTCCGGAAGCGGCTCCGGTACGTGATCGTCCTCGGGCGGCGGCGGGGGTTCCTCCGCATGACCGCGGGGGGCCTGGAGGTCCGCCAGGAAGCTGTCGTCAAAGAGGCTGCTCATCGCTCTCCGAGTCTAGGCGCCCCCACTGACAGCGAGAGGCCACCCCGGAAAGTCCGCATTCGCCACCCACCGCGACGGCTTTGCGACGGTGAGCGATCGAGCGTACCGCCTGTCGCGCCGAAGAGGCTAAGGTCACGAAAACGTATCGGGCATATCGCACATCAACCTTCACACGGGCCACACGAGTTGGCTAGCTTTTTCCTTTGGGCCGTACGACCCAACCGGCGAACGTCGCCGGGCCGCACAGCCTCCGCCGAGTCCGGTACGCCTCCCGAGGCAGCCGGAGCCGGGGACCCACCGATCTCTGGGGTGAATCGACCCGACCGCCGCATGCGGCAAGGGTCGTAGGGCAAACCTTCCGAAGCTTGCGCCCGAACCCGACAGCTAACTCGGTAGGCGGAATACGGAAGGAGACGCCGAACCATGGCGCCGCACCGCAAGCCGCGTCCGGCCGGAACGCGCGCGGGCATACGCACCCCCGCTCTCGCCACGGCCGCCCTCACCTCCGTGGCCCTGCTCTCCCAGACGGCCACCGCCGCCCCCTCGGCCGACGCCAAGCCGAGCCTGGAGGAGGTCGAGAAGAAGGTCGACGCCCTCTACCGCCAGGCAGGTTCGGCGACCGAGAACTACAACGCGGCCAAGGAGAAGACGACCAAGCAGAAGAAGCAGGTCGACACCCTCCTCGACGGCGTCGCCAAGCGCACGGAGAAACTCAACGAGGCGCGGGAGGATCTCGGTCCGCTCGCCACGGATCAGTACCGCACGGGCGCGGCCGCCCCCGACCAGGCCTCGCTGCTCCTGGCGGATGACCCACAGGACCACCTCGACCAGAACCAGCTGATGGACCGGTTGACGGACCGCCGGCAGGACTCCGTCGACGCGTACGTCACCCAGCAGGCGGAGGCGACGGAGCAGCGCCAGGAGGCGAGCGACGGCCTCGAACAGCTCACCGAGTCACAGAACACCCTCAAGGCCAAAAAGGCCAAGGTCCAGGCGAAGCTCGCCGAGGCCCGCGAACTGCTCTCCACCATCACCGCCGGCGAGAAGGCCCGGCTCGCCGCGCTCGAACAGCGCGAGCAGGAGGAGGCCGACCGCAAGGCAGAGGAACTCGCGCGGCAGCAGGCGGCACAGCCGACGACCTGGGCGCCCCAGGAGACCCAGGAAGCCCAAGGCGGCCAGGGAACCCAGGGAACCCAGGAGGAGACCTCCACCGGCGCCGAGACGTCCGCCGACGCCACCTCCGAGACCGTCGCCCCGGCCGAGGACTCGACCTACGCCTCGAAGGCCACCAAGGCCCTCGCCTTCGCCCGCGCGCAGATCGGCAAGCCGTACGTCTGGGGCGCCACCGGCCCCGGCTCCTACGACTGTTCCGGCCTCGCCCAGGCCGCCTGGAAGGCCGCCGGCGTCGATATCCCCCGCACGACCTACGACCAGGCCACCTCCGGCACCGCCGTCTCCCTCGCCAACGCCAGACCCGGTGACCTGGTCTTCTTCTACGACAACATCAGCCACGTCGGCCTCTACATCGGCAACGGCATGATGATCCACGCCCCGAATCCGGGGACGTACGTCCGCGAGGAGTCGGTCTTCTACGACGGGGAGTCGTCGATCCACAGCGTGGTGCGGCCTGCGTAACGGCACGTGTAGGTTCCCTTGCCACTTTGCGCTTTCTCACTGACTCTGCGCCTACGTTGCGCGTGACGCGAAGTCGGTGAGACGGCCGGCAGCCGGGTGGCGTGGATGTGTTGGTGAAAGCTGGGTTCTGGCGACACTTGAGGGCTTGCGGGGTAGGAGCATTGACGTGCTCTGCGGGATGAGGCTGGAGTGACGCCAGGTCGGGCCGGGCGCAAGACGCCATGGCGAGTTGATCAGTCCTTGGCCTCCTCGGCAGCAGCTGCTGCGCCGCGCCGTGTCGGGTCAGCTGTCGAGGGATCGAGTTCGTCGGCAGCACGGGCCCTGCGGGTAGGAGAAACTGCCAGCGCGAGCGCCTGGACGACTGCCCCGGACAGTCCGATCCACAGGGCGAAGCGATAGCTGACCTGGTCGGCGATTACTCCGCCAAGCGGTGCCCCCACCGCTACCATTCCCCAGTTCATCGAGCGGATCGTCGCGTTCATCCGCCCGCGCAGCCGGTCGGGTGTCACCGCCTGGCGGTAGCTCATCTCCACCGGGCTTTCGATGCCGATGGCCAGGGACACGAGAAAGAAGGCGAGCGACACGGAGGCAAGCGCCCACGGTCCGCGCTCGGCCAGGACCAGGGGCAGCCAGCCGATGGCGGCGAGCAGGCGGAAGGCGATCAGGGTGGCGCCGACGTCCAGTCTTCCGGCCACGCGCCCGGAGAGCGCACCGCCGAGTAATACGCCGACACTCGCGCAGGCATAGGTGACCCCCAGACCGAATTCGCCGATCCTGAGGCCGTGCAGGGCGAAGACCACGAAGACCGTGCTCACCATGCTGTTGAAGAGGAGCATCGCGTGCGAGGTCAGGGCGATGGACGTCAGCGTGCGATGCCGGTAGACCCATGCCACGCCCTCGCGCAGCTCGCTGGCCAGGCTGCGCCGTGCGCCTCGATCGGGGACGGGGGCAGGCGCCTTCACCGAGGCGAGGAGCAGGCCGGATAGCAGATAGGTGAGGGCGTCCACCAGTACGGCAAGGGGCGCGCCCATGATTTTGATCAGTACCCCGGCGATGAGAGGGCCGGTCGAGCCGGCCACCGCGTCGGCCTGTTGCACACGGGCGTACCCCGCGTTGAGCAGCTCTTTCGGTACCAGCTGTGGCACATACGACTGGTTCGCCGCCTCGAACAGCAAAGACAGCACCCCGAACGCGAAGACGAACGCGCACAGCGCGGGAATGCTGAGCAGATCCAGCGCATACAGCACGGGTATCGCACCGAGCAGTACTGCCCTCCCGAGATCCGTGGCGACCATCATCGGCTTGCGTCGCCAGCGGTCCACCAAGACGCCGGCTATGAGTCCGAAGAGCAGATACGGGACCCAGCGCGCGGCGTTGACGATGCCTACCTCCGTGGCGGATGCGCTCAGCGTCACCGCGGTAAGGATCTGCAAGGCCAGCCCCGTGACCTGAGAACCGAAAGCCGACACAGCCGAGGCGGTCCAGAAACGTACGTACCCAGGAACTTCCGCTAGGCGCGCCATGACCGGACCGTACCAGCGAAGATCACCGGCAGGCGATGCCGGAACAGGTCACACAACGACAGCTGGATGTGCCCTGTGTTTCAGTTCTCATCGATATTTCCGAGCGATCTGATCGCTAAGTATGTGTTTTTCTTCCTAGCGCCTTGAAGCATGGCGCTCCGAGATCCAGATGGTCAGCAGATCTGTCCTCATGGGCGCAACTCGGTCAATTGCCTGTGTGAGCTCGTCCATTGCGACGGATCGTCGTTGCGGAGGGCCGATGCCCGACGCCACAATGCATGGAGTGCCGGGTGGTCATCCCGGCGAAGTGTTGGAGGCGCTGCTTGTGAACACCGCACCGCGGTGCGCCTCGCCATGCGCGCCAGACGCCGACCACTTCGCTTCGCCCACCGGCTGACCTGCTTCGTTCACGGTGGGCGCTTCCCCCTATGGGAGACCACCGTAGTGTCCGAATACTTCGGGACGGTTGATCGCCGCCCTCTGGCAACGGTTCTTGCCGCCAACCTCGTTTCGATCGCAGGGAATTGCCT
The DNA here is from genome assembly GCF_036346855.1 of Streptomyces europaeiscabiei. Lineage (NCBI taxonomy): Bacteria > Bacillati > Actinomycetota > Actinomycetes > Kitasatosporales > Streptomycetaceae > Streptomyces > Streptomyces europaeiscabiei. Next base: position 6,517,059 of record NZ_CP107841.1, on the reverse strand, counting down.
CACATACACGGGCGTGCCGTGGTTCGTGCTGCAGAGCACGGGCAGCGCCTCCAAGGCCGGGATCGTCGCGTTCTGCACCCTGCTGCCCGCAGTGCTCGCCGCGCTCATCACCGGTCCGGTCATCGACCGGATGGGGCGACGGCGGGTGAGTGTCGCCTCGGATCTCGCTTGCGGTGTCGCCGTTGGAGCGATCCCACTGCTGCAGTTCGCCGGCATCCTGCAGTTCTGGATGCTGTGTGTGCTGATGGCGATGACAGGGCTGTGCCGTGCGCCGGGTGAAACAGCTCGCGGCGTGCTGTTGCCCACGCTCGCCGAACGTGCCGGAATGCCGCTGGCCAGGGCTGCCGGGCTGTACGACGGCGCGGCACGCTGTGCGGCGCTGACGGCATCCGCTCTCGGAGGTGTGCTGATCGCCGTACTCGGAGCCGAGAACGTCCTGTTGGTGGATGCCGCGACCTTCGCCGTGGCGGCGCCACTGTTCGCGTTCGGAGTGCGCGGCCTGCCCGAGGCGCAGGCCCAACGACGGGCCGAGCCGACGTCGCTGCGTGTCTACCGTCGTGAACTCGCGGCCGGCTACCGTTTCGTGGCGGCTTCGCCGCTGTTGTTGGGCCTGTGCCTGATGACGCTGGTCACCAGGGGCCTCGACCAGGGATGGAGCGCCGTGCTCCTCCCCGTGCACGCTCGTGAGGAGCTTGACGGTGCCGTCGATCTCGGTCTGCTCAACGCGGCGTTCGGGGTTTGCGCTCTCACGGGGGCGCTGGTCTATGGGGCGGTGGGCAGCCGCTTTCGGCGGTGGCCCGTGTTCACGATCGCTTTTCTCATCGGGGGCCTGCCGCGCTTCGTGGTGGCCGCCTTCACTGACACCTTCACCCCGCTGGCCGTGATCATGGCGGTAGAGGGTCTTGCCTTCGGTGTACTCAACCCCATCATGGCCACCGTGACGTATGAGACGGTGCCGGAGGATCTGCGCAGCCGCGTGCTGAGTGCGACAACGGCGGCGGTCCAGATGGTCACTCCGCTGGGCGGACTGGCCGCGGGCTTCCTCGTGGATTCGACCGGCCTGCCCTGTGCTCTGCTGACGGCTGGCGGTGTATATCTGCTTGCCACACTGTGTCCGGTGATCTTCCCGGCCTGGAGACAGATGGACCCTGTCGGTTCTCCCCACGATGGAGCGGAGGACCCGCTGCCGCAGGATTCGGAGGCGAAACGGGCGTAGTCACAGAGACGGCCGTTTCGGCGCTGCTCGGAATCACCTGAGTCGGTGTTTTCAACTCGCTCCCGTACTGCGTCCGACAGACCGGGAGCGAGTGATCTTTGTCCCGGAACAGGGCGTGCATGCCACAGAGACTTGATGGACTGAGGCGATGAAGATCTTGTCACCTCGTGTCCTGCGGGCTCTTGAACGGTTCAACGCCGCTTATCCCTGGGATCACAATGCCCACTACCATCGCTGGATCCTGCGGCAGTTGCCGAGGCGCTTCGACCTCGCCCTGGACGTCTGTTCCGGCAGCGGTGATCTTGCAAGGCTCTTGGCCGGACAAGCCGACGCCGTGCAGGTCCTCGATTCCGATCAAGGCGCTGCGCGAATTGGGCAGGGTCGTCAGGACCGTGACGCTCCTTCGATACCTGTCCGAGTCCGAGCTGCGTGACCAGATCACCGCGATCACCAACCACACGGAGGCGTTCCACGGCTTCGCTGCGCATCTGATGATCGGCGGACGGCTGATCGGCCACAACGACCCGGACTACCAGGAGCGAGTCGTCAAATTCGACGAGCTGATCGCCAACTGCGCGGTCCACTCCACCGCGCTGGACACTACCGATGCCGCCAACGCCCTCACCGCCGAGGGCCACGCCGTGGACCCCGACGACCTGGCCACCCGTCAGCCCGCTGATCGCGCGCACGATACGCCGCTTCGGCGACTGGCACTTGGACCTCACCCCGCCCAAGGATGTCATCGCCACCAGGTCGGAACTGGCTCCCGGAGCGCTGTTTCCCACCGCGCCGGTGTGAAGCCGCGATCGGCCGAAGACCTACGGCCGGCTCATGCCTCGTAGGCGAGCGCCTTCTGTAGATGGAAGTCCGCGACGCCGAGCATCCACTTCCGGTTCGGGAAGTCGCCCTCGGCGATGCGAAGCGGGCCGCCGACCAGGTCCAGGTGCATGACGTACTGGTAGTACTTGACGCGCCGCGGGTCGAGGTCTGGGTTGCGGAGTGCCTCGTAGTGTGGGCCGAAGCGCATCCGCATCCAGCAGTGGTCCACTTCGATATCGGTGTACATCAGGCCCTCGATGTCGATGATGACGGGCTCCCCGTCAGGCCCGACGAGGGTGTGTTCCGCGCAGAGCTCGCCGTGGACCACGCCCAGCTCTGCGCGCGGTTCGAGTGCGGCGTGCAGGGTGCGGAGCTTCTCCTCCAGCATCGCCTCGCCTTCGGCCGCTCGGACGTCACGGGGCACGGCGGTGGCAATGTTCACCAGCGTGCGCTCCAGGTAGGCCTGCTCGCAGGTCATGTCCGGCGGCGCGCCCCCACCATCGATCCACGCCACCCGCCCGAACGCCGGCGCGCGGTAGGCGTGCATGCGCCTCAGCATGTCTGAGAGCTGTGCGAGCGTTCGCCGGCCGGCGTCCGGATCGTGTTCCAGCAGGGCCTCCAGCGTTCCGCCGCGGACGTCCTCCGCGACGGCGATGTCGGCCGGGTACAGATTCCTGCTGCGGTCGGCGAGCAACAGCCGCGGTGAACGAGCTCCTATCGCTTCCAGCCGACGGGTGGCACCCTCGAAGAACTCGATGCCGGAGGCGTGGGCGAACGGGTTCGACGGGTCGTCGTGACCGTCCGGAAGCAGCCCGTCCCAGTAGTCCTCGTCGGCGTTCCAGACATAGACGATCGTGCTCGTGGCGTCGTCCAGCGTGACACGGTAGACACCCTTCTTGGTGCCGTTGCGCAGGCGGTCGACGGCGGTGATGCGGCGGTCGGTGCCGAAGACCTCCCGCAGCACCGGGGTCAGGGTTTCGGCATCGGCGAATTTTCGTTCGGCGGTCATGGGGACGATCTTGCCCCCCTCGCCGGAGGTGGAGGGCAGCCAATTACCTACGACGCCAACGGCGCGGTGGTCTGTTCGTCGTGCTCGCGCAGCATGCGCATGACGGTCGCGGGCGAGGCGTGCTGTCCTTCTTCTTGTCTTCTTGCCGGTGGTGATGAGCGCCTGGCGGGCCGAGCGCCGTCGGCATGCCCTGGACATCGGGCGCCCGCCCGAGCACGATCTGCGCGAGATCATGAACGCGATCCTGTACGTGGATCCCACCGGCGTGCAGGGGCGCTGCTTACCGCACGACTTCCCGCCCTTCCAGACCTGCTACGGCTACCTCGCCAAGTGGCAGAAGGACGGCGCGTTAGCCCAGCTCACCGGCGTACTGCGCAGCCTGTTACGACAGAAGGAGGGCAAGCGGGCGGAGCCGTCCGCGTGTGTGATCGACGCACAGAGCGTGAAGACCTCTACCAGCGTCCCGGGCCGCCGGGCAGGGCACCTACGCGGCGAAGAAGATCGTGGGCCGCAAGCGGAGCATCGTCACCGACACCCTCGGACCGCTGCTCGCGGTGCTGGTCACGGCCGCGAGCCTTGCAGGACTCCGCCGCCGGCACCCACCCTGGTCGACCAGGTCGCGGCCGCCCACCCCTCGGTCCGCCAAGTCTGGGTCGACGGCGGCTACCGCCAGCACCTCGTCGAGCACGCCGCCCGGCTCGGTAAGAGGCGGCCCTGGAACGGTTCGCCGAGTCCGCCGAGTTCGCCGATGCCTGGGGCCGGAAGTATCCGGCGATCGCGAAACTGTGGGAGAACGCCTGGGAGGAGTTCACCCCGTTCCTGCGGTTCGACACCGAGATCCGCCGCATCGTCTGCACGACGAATGCGATCGAGTCGGTGAACGCGCGGATCCGCCGGGCGGTCAAGGCCCGCGGACACTTCCCCAACGAGGCAGGCCGCGTTGACATGCGTCTACATGGCGATCACGTCGCTCGATCCCACCGGCAAAGGTCAGGCACGCTGGACCGTGCGCTGGAAGACCGCACTGAACGCCTTCGACATCACCTTCGACGGCCGCCTGTCGACGGCACGTCAGTAGCCTCAACCAACCCGGTTGCAGCACTCGTTTGGCAGTCCCCGAAGGGGCGTGGGTCCTCAGGTCCAGAGCACCGCGATGAAGATGTTCGCGGTGGTCAGCGCGCCCACCAGACCGAACAGCGGCTTCTCCACCGTCTCTTCGTCCCGTTTCACGTAGACGAGCCCCAGGATCACGATCAGCAGTGCGAGTTTGACACCGATCTTGATGTTGTTGACGGGCTGGTCATCGGCCTGGTTGAGGCCGACGAGGAGCACGCCGGTGACGAGCATGGTCAGGGCGCCGTGGAGCATGGAGGGGACGAAGCGGGCGGCGCCCTGGCCCATGGCCTTCATCTGGGTGAGGAATCCACCCAGGAGGGAGGCGATGCCGATGATGTGGAGGGCGACGAGGATGTGGATGAGTACGTCCATGCGCGGAGCCTAATAAGAGGACTGTGTCCCGCCGGGCGCCGGGGCGGGACACAGCAACGCACCCGGGGCCCCAGATGGCACTTCGGGCGCCTCTGGCGTCCGCGGCGTCCGCGGCGTCCGCGGCGTCCGCGGCGTCCGCGGCGTCCGCGGCGTCCATATTATCTGTGATGGCCGCGGTGCCCGTTGATGAGCCGTGATGATCTTGCATATATGCGCCACATAGCACCACCACACCCCCTTATGGTCCGAAATGGCCACATCGGTCATCGCGCAGCGTGAAGCCGATGGCGCCGGGGTGGGATCACGGTCACATACGGTCACCTCGCGGTCGGTGCACGCCACTTCCGCACAACGCGTTACGGTGCGCTCACAGTCAGGTTTAACGTCCTCCCTCAGGTGACCGGCTCCCCACCGCCGCCCTGGCCAGGGGCGGCAGTCGGACACCACCGCCGAGAAGGTCCGGCGGCGTCCCGCTCCCCCTGTGCGGGCCGCCGCCGGACGTGTAACCGCTCCCCCCAGGCGGTCCGTACGGACAGACGATGTTCGTACTGCGGACGGCGGTCGTACGGAGAGGACATGCACTCCACGTGGCAGCGCACCGCAAGCCCAGACAGCGCTCACTCGGCGGCCATACGGTCCGCACGGCCGCTACGTTCGCCCTCGCGGGCGCGGCGACCGCGACCGGTTTCGACGGCACCGGGCACGCCGATCCACAGCTCACGCCTGACCAGGTGAAGGCGAAAGTGGACAAGCTGTACCAAGAGGCTGAGGTCGCCACAGAGAAGTACAACGGCGCGAAGGAGAAGGCCGACAAGGCCCAGGAGAACCTCGAAGAGCTGCGCGACCAGGCCGCCCGCCGCACCGAACGGCTCAACTCGGCTCGGGACGAACTCGGTTCGCTGGCGGCGGCGCAGTACCGGGGCGGGGGCATGGACCCCTCCTGGCAACTTGCGCTCTCCGCCGACCCGGACCAGTACCTGGACGGCGCCGCCCTCGCCGAGCGCGTCGGCAGCCGGCAGTCGGCGGACGTGGCGAGCGTACGGAGGCAGTTGCTGGAGATCGAACGGCTGCGCGGGGCCGCCCGCATCGAACTGGGCACGCTCAAGACCCGGCAGACGGAGCTGAAGCGGCACAAGAAGACCGTCACCTCCAAGCTGACCGAAGCGCGGCAGCTGCTCGGCCGGCTCACCACCGAGGACCGCGCGCGGCTCGACACGGCGGGCGGCGGCGCGGGGCACGTCTCGCGCTCCTCCGCCTCGTCCCGGCGCACCCTCACCGGCCCGGTCTCCCCCGCCACCGCCGACGCCCCCGACTCCCGCGCCGCAGCGGCCGTCTCCTACGCCTACTCCAAGCTCGGCAGCCCGTATGTCTGGGGCGCCACCGGCCCCAACGCCTTCGACTGCTCCGGCCTCACCCTGGCGGCCTACCGCGCCGCCGGCGTCTCCCTCCCTCGCACCACCTACTCCCAGATCAACGCCGGTCGCCGCGTCGCCCGCTCCGAACTCCTCCCCGGCGACCTCGTCTTCTACTACTCCGGCATCAGCCACGTGGGCATCTACATCGGCAACGGCCAGATGATCCACGCCCCAAACCCCTCGGCCCCGGTACGCGTGGCACCCCTCGATGAGATGCCGTACGTGGGGGCCACACGGGTGGCGTGAGCCGGGCGGCGTGAGCCGGGCGGCGTGAGCCGGCTGCCTTGAGCTGGTCAGCGGCGGCCTGCTCCCTGAAGCCGGGCGGCTCGGGCCGACCCATGCGCTGGGGCGGCTCGGGCCGACCGACATCAAACGGCGACCGGCGAACGGAGTGACTCGGCTCGGGCCGCGGTCGAGATGGACCACCGAGCGCTGCGCCGCCTCTGCCCGAACCTCCGAGCTCATCCTCAAGGCCGTCCTCGACGGCCTTGAGGCCGGAACGCGCGACCGCGATGGCGACCAACCGACCCCGGCGGCGGGCCGGCGACGCCAACCCACCCACCCATCCACCCGTCACCCTCAGGTCGCCCCTCGACCCGACCAGCGACTACCTGACGGCCGCCCACCGGTACCGGTGACAGGACCTGCCCACCCTCACACCAAGCGTCGCGCCGTCGCCCACCTCGTCAGCTCATGCCTGTTGGAGAGCTGCAACTTCCGGAGCACGGCGGAGACATGGGACTCAACCGTCTTCACCGAGATGTAGAGCTGCTTGGCGATCTCCTTGTACGCATAGCCGCGGGCGATGAGACGCAGCACCTCGCGCTCACGCTGGGTGAGCCGGTCGAGGTCCTCGTCGACGGGCGGGGCGTCGGTGGAGGCGAAGGCGTCGAGGACGAAGCCGGCCAGGCGCGGGGAGAAGACCGCGTCACCTTCCTGGACCCGGAAGATGGATCCGACGAGGTCGGAGCCGGTGATCGTCTTGGTGACATAGCCGCGCGCACCGCCCCGGATCACGCCGATCACGTCCTCCGCCGCATCCGACACGGACAGGGCGAGGAACCGGACGGGCTGCTCGGCATCCGCCATCAACGCCGAACAGCGGCGCAGGACTTCGACACCACCACCACCGGGCAGATGCACATCGAGGAGCACCACCTCGGGTCGCATAGTGGTGATCACCGAAACCGCTTGGTCGACGTCGGGCGCCTCCCCCACGACCTCCACCCCCGTACGCTCCGTCTGCCCGATCTCGGCCTGCACTCCCGTACGGAACATCCGGTGATCGTCCACCAGCACTACCCTGACGTGCCGCCCGGGCCCGGAGACACCGGCCCCCGCCCCGGTCCCGGTCCCGGCCTCAGCGGGCAACCCGGCCGTGGCGGACTTCCCGGGTACGGCGGTCACGCCGGAATCGCCTGACGTGGTGGTCTCGTCGGACGCATCGAGCCTGCCGGACTCGTTGGACAGGCCCTCGGCCGGATCCGTGCCCCGCATGGTCGGACCTCCCTGCTCCCCCTGCTCCCCGTCCGGGCCAGTGCCCGAACCGCCCTGTGCGGCAAGATCGTTCGCCCTGTTCGCGTCACTCATGACGTCGTCTCCGCCCTCTCCATCTCCAACTCGACCTCCGTGCCGCCGTCCGGTACGGCGCGGAGCCGTGCCGTGCCTCCGTTGCGCTCCATGCGGCCGATGATCGATTCTCTGACGCCCATGCGGTCGGCGGGTATCGCGTCCAGGTCGAAGCCGGGACCGCGGTCGCGGACCGACACGAAGACCGTCCTTCCCTCGACCTCCGCGAAGACCTGCACGGCGCCGCCCTCGCCACCGTACTTGGCGGCGTTCACCATCGCCTCGCGCGCGGCCTGCATCTGCGCGGTCAGTCCTTCGTCGAGGGGACAGTCGCCGACGACGACGACCTCTATGGGGACGCCGTGCTTGTCCTCGACCTCCGCAGCATTCCGCCGCACGGCCTCGGCGAGGGTGTCGGGCTCGTCGGCCTCGTCCTTTCCTGTGCCCTCGGGTTTGTACAGCCAGTTCCGCAGGTCGCGCTCCTGGGCGCGGGCGAGGCGGCGGACCTCGTTCGGGCTGTCCGCGTTGCGCTGTATCAGCGTCAGTGTGTGCAGCACCGAGTCGTGGACGTGGGCCGCGACCTCCGCACGCTCCTGGGCGCGGATGCGCATCAGGCGCTCCTCGGAGAGGTCCTGGGTCATACGGACCAGGTAGGGGCCGGCCAGCAGCGTTATGCCCACGAGGACCGCGAGCGCGGCCTGCAGCACCGAGCCGAGGTGGGCGGCCGAGCCCTGCAACACGAATATCCCGGACACTCCCGCGGTGACCAGCAGGACACCGGCCACGGAGCGGAGCAGCGTGATCGTGCGCCGCCGACGGCCGACCTCGGCCCAGCGGGCCCGCCGCGCGTTGTCCGCCTGACGCCAGACCAGGGCCACGCCGGCCGCGACGAGCACGGTCGGCCAGAGATAGGCCCTGGCGGCCTCGCCGAGGTCCACATTGCCGACGAAGACCATGGCCACGACGACCATGAGGAGGAGGGCGACCATCTGGCCGCGGTCGGGCTTGCGGGCCACGAGCCTGCGGCGGCCGTCGGGAGAGGTCTCGGTGGCGATGGCCGGGGGCCGTTGGTTGTCGACGCCTCCCACACCGAGCGGGACGAAGAACCAGAAGGCCGCGTAGACCAGGGCACCGAGGCCGTCCGCCAGGAAGAGGCCGGCGAACACGAGCCGCACCCAGGTCACGGGCAGGCCGAGATGTCCGGCGAGCCCTCGCGCCACGCCTCCGAGCCAGCGTCCGTCGCTGCTGCGGTAGAGCTTGCGCGGGGGCCGCGGAGTGTCGACTGGCAGTGCTGCGGCTTCCGGCATGCCATCGATGTTCACACGCACGGCGGATCGAGGCATCAGGGTCGACCCCCGAGACGCCCCTGATCTTCGGCCCAGCCATGATCGAACGCATCCCCGGGCGGATATCAGGGTTCGACCAGGGTCATCCCGACTGCCATCGAACCGGCTCGGCGGTCACGATGGACGCATGACGGATCACCAGCACGCGGCAGCGGAGCCGGGCCCCGGCTCGGGTCCGGACGCCATGCGGCCAGCCACCGAGCCGCAGGACGCCGTGCCCCCACCGGGCATGGGGGCAGAGAAACCGCGCGCACACGGGGACGCGGGCACACACCCGCACACGGAGGCGGGGACGCGGCCGGACACACACCCGCACACGAGTGCGGGCAGACCCGCGGATCAAGCGGCCACCACCGACCCTGCCGGAGCCGCCGGCCGTCCCTCCCCCGGCGCGAACCCGTCCACCCCCGGTGGCATGGGGCACCCCGCCCCCGACGATCCGGCCGGCTGGCCTGCCGCTCCGCACAGGTTCCGCCGTGACCGGCGATATCAGATGTTGGGCGGTGTCTGTGCCGGGCTCGGGCGGCAGTGCGACATGGATCCGGTGATCTTCCGAGTGGTGCTCGCGGTCCTCTCCGCGACCGGCGGCTTCGGCCTCATCTTCTACGGCTTCGCCTGGCTGTTGGTGCCGTACGACGACGAGGAGGAGAACGAGGTACGCAAGCTGCTGACCGGCCGGGTCGACGGCCAGGCCCTGACGGCCGTGCTCTTTGCCCTGGTCGGCTGCGGTGTCTTCCTCAGTCTGCTGAGCAACACGACCGTCCTGACCTTCTCCGTGGTCGTCTCCCTGCTCCTGGCCGGCGCGGGGTACTGGTCGCAGCAGCGCGGTGCCCCCTATCCCGATCCGCTCGCCGCACAGGCCGCGGCCGACGCTCCACCGGAGGCGAAGGCACCGCCTGTGGCCTCCGCCTACCCCTCCTGGTGGCGCGACCCGATCATCAAGGACGGAACGCATGTGGGCGGCACGGGCTATCTGTGGGGGCCGTGGGGGATTCGCGACCGGGACATGGCGGCGGCCGTCAACATCGCCCGGGGCATGCCGCCCTCCCGCCAGGACATACGCACCGTGCGGCCGCCCAAGCCGCGTGGTGCGCGCTGGACAGGCGGCTGGATCTTCCTGCTCGCGCTGCTCGCCGGCGGCCTCGGCACCGGCGCGACCTGGGAGGACCGCACTCTCGCCACCAGCCTGCAGACCGGCCTGGCCTGCGCGCTGACCGTGTTCGGCCTGGGCATAGCCCTGAGCGCCTTCCTCGGCCGTACGGGAGCGGGGTCGATCTTCCTGGCCGTGGTCACGGCTGGACTCCTGGCATGCACGGCGGCGCTCCCGACGAACATCACCACCGACTGGGTCCGTACAGCCTGGACACCGCGGAACGCGGAGAGCGTGGCGGCCCGGTACGAGCTGGGGACCGGCGTGGGCACGCTGGACCTGTCCAATGTGGACATACCGAAAGGAGAGACGCTGACGACGAGCGTGGAGGTCGGCGCGGGCAAGGTGAAGGTGGTGGTCCCGCCCGACGTCACCGTGCGGCTCGACGTCGAGGTGGGCCTCGGTGACATCCAGTTGCCGGGCGACGACAAGGAGGACGTGGACGTGGCACCCGACAAGAGCGATCGGCTGACGCTGTCCCCCGAGAAGGGTTCGGACCGAGGCGGCACGCTCACCATCGACCTCGAAGTCGGTCTTGGGCAGGCGGAGGTGGCCCGTGCTACGTCATGAGTTCCGCCCGGGGAAGCTCATAGCCGGCCTCTTCCTCACGACCGCCGGTGTCGCGTATCTCGGCGACGCGGGAGAGGCCTGGGAAACCCCTTGGTTCGTCGTGATACCGCTCGTCGTCGGAGGGCTGTGTCTGGCGGGGGCAGCGGGTCTTCTGAACCATGCGATACGGGGACGCCGGGCGTCTGGACGGACGGGTCCGATGGGACCGATAGGGCCGACGGGGCCAGGGGATACGACCGGACCGACAGGAGCGGCGGGGGGCTGAAGGCGCGACGGGTGCGAAGGGGGTGGCAGGTCCGTGAGGGGCCGCGGGACAGGCCGCAGCGGCCGGGAGCACGCGGATGGGTCGAAGCTGCCGGGGCGTGGCGGGATGAGCGGGAGTGGCAGAGCAAGCATGAGGGGCACGAGTTGCCCGGGGGCAGGGACGCGTGGGGGCGACCGGGCGGGATGGGCACGGGCGGGATCGGCAGGGGTCGGCTCGGCACCGGCAAGATCGGCCGGGAGAGTGGGGGAGGTGAGGCAGGAAGGGGGCAGGGGCGGCGCCCTAAGAAGGAGCCGAGTGTCCGGCCCGGATGCGTGACGTGGCCTCCCAGGACGCCGCCAGTGCGGCGCCGGCCGGAGTCTGCCGCCGACCGGCCGGTCTGCTGTGCGGGCTGAGGCGAGCCCTGATCGCGGTACCTGCCGGAGGCAGCGCTACGGGGCTTGGCTCCATCGGTGTCGGCCGGGCGGGCAGTGCCCTGAGGTGAAGCTCGGACGCATGACACATCGGGGCTCAACCGGGACTGCTGGGGCGCTGAGGTTGAGCCGTCGTGGCGAGCTGTGCGGGTGCGGTGGTGAGCCGTGGTCGGGGCGCTGAGAGGTTCAGCGGTAGGCGCCCGCGGGGGCTCAGCGGTAGGCGCCCGCGCGGTGCCTGCTGCCGCCGTGGCGGCGGGAGCGGATGGCTGCGTCCACGGAGAGGACCGGGGCGCCGGCGAGGATCAGGGGAAGCCAGGCCATGAGGTAGGGGAGGTCGTTGCCGTAGTAGTACGGGGATGCCGACCAGCTGACTGTCAGCCAGAGGCTGAGGGAGATCAGGGCGCCACCGAAGGCGGCGAGGCGGGTGAGGAGGCCGAGGAGGGTGCCGATGCCGACGGCGAGTTCGCCGAGGGCGATGGCGTAGCCGAAGCCGACAGGGTTGTTGAGGGCCATGTCGATCATGGCTGGGATGGCGGAGGAGTCTCTTGCGGCGCTCATCATGTCGCCGATGGAGCCGGAGCCGGAATCCGCCAGGAACGCGCTGTCGGTGAGTTTGTCCAGGCCGGCGTAGATGAAGGTGACGGCGAGGAAGACGCGCAGGGGCAGCAGGGCGTAGCGGGTGGCTGTGTCCCGCCAGTCGGGGCCGCCGTCGAGGTAGGGGGTGTGGGAGTCCGTGCGAATGCCGTGAGTCATGGTCTGCGCCGCCTCTTGTCCGCCGTGCCGTTGACCCCTCAGGAGACGATACGTTCGGAGGGGTGGGGGTGCTCAATGGTTCGGGCGCACTTTTCCGGGTCGGGGTGCTCTGTCGGGGGCGGGCTGTGGCCTCGGCGGCGGACTCCCCAAGGGCCCATCCGGGCTCATGGCTACCGGGCTCAATCCAACCGGGCTCAGCCCTCGACCCCACCCCCGGCCCAGGACCCGATCGAGTTCATGCCGCCCGAGCTGATGTCGCCGAGGCCCCCGCCGTGTGGCGGTTGCTCAGTCCGCTGAGACCTCGATCGTGTAGCGGTTGGTTTCCACGCCGGCGGCTGTGACGACCTGGACATCGACCTTGCCGGGTTCGACGTCGGCGGGGACGGGGGCAGTGAGGACGGCGTCGGTGGGGTTGTCGAAGCCGCCGGCGACGGGGACGAGGGGGACGTGGACGTGGACGGGGCCGATGCGGACGACCATGCGGGAGAGGCTGTCGGCGGTCTGGGCACCCGGCGGTACGAAGCCGGCGCCGCGGATCTCGATGTCGTCGCCGTTACGGATGGGGGCGTCGAGGTCGCCGGCCTCGCGGGCGCGGACGACGGAGAGGATGACGGGACGGCCGCCCTCGGCGTATTTACCGGCGACGTAGGTGGCTGCGGAGACCAGGACGAGGAGGGCCAAACCCCAGGGGAGGTCGGGGAGCTGGTCGGGGCGGCGGGCCAGGCGGACCGCCGCGAAGATGAGGGCGACGGCGCAGATGATCACGTACTGGATGTCCGTGAAGCTGCCTCGGCCCGAGTCGTCGGTGAGGAGGTCGGCGGCGCGGGGGCGGTGGGCGCGGACCTTCTGAAGACGTTGGGACAGGACTCGGAGGCCTACGACACGGCGGACCAGGACCGCGATGCCGCAGACGACGGCCAGGACGGTCACGATGCCCGCGCCGCGGGCGAGGTCGAGGCCGGCGATGAGAGCGTCGCGTTCGCGGTGGTCGGAGGCGGCGGCCAGGCGGCCGACCAGGACGAGGACCGCGAAGACGACGAAGAGCACCCACCCGGCCGCGATCGCGCGGGAGGTGGAGAGGCGGTTGTCCTCGCCGATGACGGGGGCGAGGGCTCCGCCGCGTGCCCGGTGCAGATATCCGGCGCCCGTCAGGGCCGTGGCCACCAGCAGGGCGGCGAGCAGCCCGGCGGTGCGGGCGACCGTCCAGCCCGCACCGATCGCGGTGAGGGACTGGACGAGGAGGAGGGTCACGACGGCGACCCAGACGACGATCGCCGTGCGCAGCCACAGACGGGCGAGCCAGGCCTCGCCCTCGACGCGGCCGCGTTCGGCGACCAGGGCCGCGGACTGGGTGAGTTCGTCGGAGACCCACTGCCGGGAGGCGGACGCGGAGTGCGCGACGGCCGCGGGCAGTCCCTGCCCGGACGCGAACTCCTCCCGCTTCAGCAGGAACTCGGCGACCGCACGCCGATGTCCCGCACGCGCCCCGTGCGGGCAGTCCCCGCACGTGCACCTGCCTTCATGGGCGCCCGCGCCCATGCCCCCTCTCGCCTCCTGCACCGCCACGCCCGAGCCCGCCTTCCCGCGCGCGTCCGCCTCCGCGTCCGCCTCCGCGTCCGCGTCCCTCGGCATTCGCCGCCGTCGTCATTGCCGTTGTCGTCATCGCCGTCGTCATCGTCGTCGTCGACGCCTTCATCAGCGCCTTGTCAGCGCTGTCATGGGCGCCTTCGTGGACGACCTCGTAGTCGTCGCCGGGGGTCGTGCGTACGCCCGCTCGCTACCACAGCCGTGCGGCCGTACAACTGCCCTGCGATGACAGCGCATTGTGCCGTACGGAACACGGCCCGCGTCCGGCAGGTCCACTCCGCGCAAGAGAACCCCGGGGTGAAGTCGCGGTGCCCGTGTTGACCCGGCTGCGAGAATCTCCCCATGGCCGAGATCATCCAGCGGGACGGGACCTGGGCCTTCGACGGCAGCGCGGTCCTGGTCACGCCGGGCCTGCACCGTTCCGTGGCTCTGTTGCGGCAGACGTCGCGCAGTTCCCCGCGCCCCTTTCGGGCGCCCCTGTTCAGCTCAACAGATCCGGCTCGCTCCTGCTGATGTCCTGCCACAGCGGCTGATAGTTGATCCACGCCACCAGATCTCCGCCCGCCTGTTCCCGCGTCGCCGCGGCCAGTCGGTGCTCGATCATCAGCGGCCGTCCTGCCGCCTTGGCGGTGAGCTGCACCTGTGCCGAGCGTTCCATCGACAGGAACCACCACGCCGCCGCGTCGACCGAGTCGCCGACCGTCAGCAGACCATGGTTGCGCAGCACGAGTGCCTTGCGGCTGCCGAGCACGCCGGCGATGCGGCGGCCCTCGTCCGCGTCCACCGCGACGCCCGTGTAGTGGTCGTAGAGCGCCTGGTCCTCGTAGAACGCGCAGGACTCCTGGGTGATCGGGTCGAGCAGGTCACCGAGGGCGGCCAGCGCACGGCCGTGCACGGAGTGACAGTGCGCGACCGCGACGACGTCGGGTCGGGCGGCGTGCACCTGCGCGTGGACGGTGAAGGCGGCCTGGTTCACGTGGTAGCGGCCCTCGATCACCTGCCCGTCCTGGTTGGCGAGCACCAGGTCACTCACCGTGACGTGCTTGAACGGCATCCCGAACGGATTGACCCAGAAACAGTCGCTGAATTCCGGGTCGCGCGCGGTGATGTGCCCCGAGACGCCCTCCTCGAACCCCAGTCGCCCGAAGATCCGCAGGGCCCCGGCCAGCCGTTCCTTGCGGTGCCGCCGCTCGTCCTGTGCCGATTCGTGCATCGGCGGCATGGCGAACCGGAGCTGGTCGGTGGGTAGGGGCAGGGGCGGTGTGGGCCCGTGCATGTGTCCTCCAGAGTGACTTCCTTTACGAAGCGGAAGTTACCGTCGGTGCCCCTGACAGAACAGGCCCGTCCCGTGAAGAGAGTGCGCAACCGTTACGCAAGTCACGGAAGCGCGCCAAGCCACCTGCCCTTCGCTCGGGTCGAACCGTTCGTCGTACGTCGCTCGGGGTAACCGGACAGTGGTTGTCGGGTATCCGCGCGAGACTCGACGTATGCCGGAGAATCTTTCGAACTGGGGCGCGTTCGTCGCCGCCGAGCCCGAGCTCGCACAGACTGTCGAGGCGCGCTTCGGCGCCTTCACCCATCACACCCTCGCCACCCTCCGCAGGGACGGCTCCCCCCGTACCACCGGGCTGGAGGTCCGGTTCGTGAACGGGGAGCTGTGGCTGGGGATGATGTCGGGCTCCCTCAAGGCGCTCGATCTGCGCCGCGATCCCCGTTTCTCGCTGCAGGCCAACCCGGGCCCCGGCACGGAGATGGGCGGCGGTGACGTCAGGGTGAGCGGGCGGGCGGTCGAGGTCGACGACCCCGCGGTCAAGGCGGCGTACGGCGCGGAAGGCGAGGCGAGCGGCGAGGCGAGCGGCGGGGAAGGCGCCAAGGACACCGCCGCGGAGAAGAGCGGAGACGGCGAAGAGGTGGAACCGCCGGAGCCGTTCCACCTCTTCCGCACCGAGCTGACGGAGGTCGTACGGACCTACGTCGAGGACGACAAGTACCTGGTCGTCCAGGTCTGGAAGCCCGGAGAGCCGATGCGGACCCTCAAGCGGACCTGACCCTCAAGCGGGGTCTACTCCCACTCGATCGTCCCCGGGGGCTTGCTCGTCACGTCGAGGACCACGCGGTTGACGTCCGCGACCTCGTTGGTGATGCGGGTGGAGATCTTCGCGAGGACCTCGTACGGCAGCCGGGACCAGTCGGCGGTCATGGCGTCCTCGGAGGAGACCGGGCGAAGGACGATGGGGTGGCCGTAGGTGCGGCCGTCGCCCTGGACGCCGACGGACCGGACGTCCGCCAGCAGCACCACCGGGCACTGCCAGATGTCACGGTCGAGGCCGGCCGCCGTCAGCTCCTCGCGGGCGATGGCGTCGGCCTCGCGGAGCAGGTCGAGCCGGTCCTTGGTGACCTCGCCGACGATCCGGATACCGAGGCCGGGGCCGGGGAACGGCTGTCGCTGGACGATCTCCTCCGGGAGCCCCAGCTCCTGGCCGACCATCCGGACCTCGTCCTTGAAGAGCTGGCGGAGCGGCTCGATCAGCTGGAACTCGAGGTCCTCAGGCAGGCCGCCCACGTTGTGGTGGGACTTGATGTTGGCCGTGCCGGTGCCGCCGCCGGACTCGACGACGTCCGGGTAGAGGGTGCCCTGGACGAGGAACGCCACCTCGGGGCCCTCGTCGGCGATGATCTCCGCCTGGGCCTGCTCGAAGACGCGGATGAACTCGCGGCCGATGATCTTCCGCTTCTGCTCGGGGTCGGAGACCCCGGCGAGCGCCTTGAGGAACCGCTCCTCCGCGTCCACGACCTTCAGCTGGACGCCGGTCGCGGCGACGAAGTCCTTCTCGACCTGCTCGGTCTCGTTCTTGCGCATCAGACCGTGGTCGACGTACACGCAGGTCAGCTGGGAGCCGATGGCCTTCTGCACGAGGGCCGCGGCGACGGCGGAGTCCACGCCGCCGGAGAGGCCGCAGATCGCGCGCTTGTCGCCGACCAGCTCGCGGATGGCCTCGACCTGCTCCTCGATGACGTTGCCGGTGGTCCAGCTCGGGGTGATGCCCGCGCCCCGGTAGAGGAAGTGCTCCAGGACCTGCTGGCCGTGCGTGGAGTGCATGACCTCCGGGTGGTACTGGACGCCGTACAGCTTCTTCTCGTCGTCCTCGAAGGCGGCGACCGGTACGACGTCGGTGGAGGCCGTCACCGTGAAGCCCTCGGGGGCGGCGGAGCAGGCGTCGCCGTGGGACATCCACACGGACTGCTCGCCGGGGGTGCCCTCGAAGAGGGTGCTGCCGGCCTTGGAGACATGGAGGGGTGTACGGCCGTACTCGCGCGCCCCCGTGTTGTCGACCGTGCCGCCGAGGGTCGTGGCCATCAGCTGGAAGCCGTAACACATGCCGAAGACGGGGACGCCGGCCTCGAAGAGCGCGCGGTCGAGGCGGGGGGCGCCCTCGGCGTAGACCGAGGAGGGGCCGCCGGAGAGGATGATCGCCGCCGGGTTCCTGGCGAGCATCTCCGCGACCGGCATGGTGCTCGGCACGATCTCGCTGTAGACCCGGGCCTCGCGGACCCGTCGGGCGATGAGCTGGGCGTACTGGGCGCCGAAGTCGACGACCAGGACGGTGTCGGGGACGGCGGCAGCGGGGTTCGCTGATGACACGGGGTGCCTTCCGGCGGTCGGGCGGGGGTCTGTGCGGTCGAGTCTACCGGGGTGCCGACTCCCCCAGTGGGCCCACTGGGAGGCTCCGCCCCCGAGCGCCCGAGGACCTCTGCCCACCCCACCACCCGCTCGGGCCCGGAAGGCTCCGCCGTACCGCATGGCATACTGACCCCCATGCTCAGGCACACGACCTTCCTCTTTACCTATGGCAACCGGCCCACCGGCTGCCATGGTCGTGTTGCTTGAGTCACTGACAAGCGACTTCCCCAGGCGCCCCGGGCCGACAAGGTCCGGGGCGTCTGGCGTTCTCCGGGTCCTACCGCTTCGGGGAGCCTCTTCCGACCTTCCGACGAGGAGCCTCCTATGACCGCCACCGACGTGACCGCCATCGACGTGACCGGCGCCCGTACCTCCGAGGCGGCCGGTGTGATCGCCGGCGCCCGTGAGCGCATCGACGCGCTGGACGACCGGATCATCGGCCTGATCCAGGAACGGGTGGCGGTCTCCGCCGTGATCCAGGAGGCCCGGATCGAGTCCGGCGGCCGCCGGGTGAACCTCTCCCGCGAGATGGAGATCCTCGCCCACTACAGGGACGCCATCGGCAAGCCCGGCACCGCGCTCGCCATGACCCTCCTGGAGCTGTGCCGGGGGCGCATCTGACCGGCGGACGTACGTACGCCTGCCCTCTCACCCGTACGGCGCGTGACCGTCGTACGACACGCTTCGTTGGTGTCGGTGTCCGTGCCAGCCAGGTTCGGGCCCGAAAGAACCACGCGTGGCTCCGCTGGAGCGATGAGGCGTACGGATCGTGCCGTGCGCCGTGGGACCTCGCTCCATGGTTGTGACCGGACGGCAGGGGACAGCAGCCCGGTCACGCAAGAGAACGGTCGGCTCCGGGGACGCCCGGGGCCGTCCGGCGGAATCCGTTCCGGGGCGGTCGAAGCGGTTGCGGAGGCCGTTGTCCGTCCCTCACGATGCGGAACGGTCCGCCACCGAACGCCCTGGGTCGACACCGGGCGCACGCCCCGGTGCGCCGGAGCGCCGACCCCGGTTCCACCTTCCGAGCCAGCGGCGCAATCCCCCGGCGCCGCTTCGAGGCACCGGCGCTGCCCTGACGTCGGTGCTGACGCAGAAGGGCCCCGCGACTTCCGTCTCGCGGGGCCCTTCGTCATGCCGTGGTCCGCTCAGCCGGCGACCTTCTCCACCTTCGCGACCTGCGCGTCGAGGATCTCGTCCGGCACCTCGGCCTTGTCCGCGTCGAGCATGTTCATCGAGTAGAACCCGATGAGCGTCGAGCCGCTGCGCACCACCGTGAAGGACATCGGGATCTTCGCCCCCTCGATGTCGGCCTTCAGCTTGTACGCGACGGCCTCGTCCCCCTGCTTCGGGGCAGCGAGGGCCTCGATGTCGGTGTACTTGTTGCCGACGTGCTCGTACCCGTCGCAGCTCTCCGTCGCCTTGCGCAGGTCGGCGATGACCTTCTCGGCGCCGCTCTCCTCATGCGCGGCAAGGGCGAGGGAGATGACGTTGGCGGAGAGCTCGTCCTCCGCGGTGAGGGTGCGTCCGGCGCGGGCCTTCGGCTGCGGGTCCGAGGTGAAGTTGAACATGTTCGCGAGCGGCTGGCAGGTGGCCGGCTCCGCGGGAACGGGCACGGCCGGCATGTCCTCCGCGGGCATGTCGGCGATCTTGTAGCCCTTGACGTCACCCTTCGCGAGGGCGGCCTCCTTCAGCTGGGCCTCGGTCAGCGCGGCCTTCCCTGCCCCGTCCTGCTCGTTCTTCGCGTCCCCGGCGGCCGTGGCGCTGCCGACGGCCGACGGCTTGGCGTCCGCGTCCTTGCCCCCGTCGCTCCCACCGCACGCCGCAGTGAACCCCAGCGCGGCCGCGACCGAGACAGCCACCGCCGCCCGCGACATCGTCGACTTCATGTCCCCCACCTTCATGTCCCCCACCCTTACGGCTTTCATCACATGCCTCACAGAGGCCTCTCAGGCCACATCAGATCATGTGTGCGACATGGCGCCACAACCGGTTTCGGGTCTCACTTCAGCCCCAGGCATATGTGACTCACGTCACACGAAAAAACTGTCATCACAGGGGCAACCCTTCACACCACCCACGGGTCACACCTGGCACACGAGAGAAGGACCCGCGCTCGGAGGGGGGTGCGGGTCCTTCTCCGCTGTCATGTTCCTTGTGCCGCTTCCTGAGTCCGGGCCGACTGCTTCTACTTCTTCGGCGGTACCTTCGGCACCGGCATCAGCGGCAGCCGCAGCGCGCCGAAGGCGTCCGCCGGGACCGCCGGGTGCGCGGGCTCGACCGGGCTGAGGCGTTCGTAGCCGGAGCCGGAGGCCGGGCGGTGGTCGGGCTCGCCTTTGTTGGGCCAGTACGACATCGCGCGCTCGGCCTGCGCGGTGATGGTCAGGGACGGGTTCACGCCCAGGTTCGCGGAGACGGCGGCGCCGTCGACGACGGAGATGCCGGGGTGGCCGTAGAGACGGTGGTACGGGTCGATCACGCCGTCGGCCGCGGTGGCGCCGATGGGGCAGCCGCCGAGGAAGTGCGCGGTGAGCGGGGTCCCCATCAGTTCGCCCACGTTGCTGCCGGCGAAGCCGTTGATCTCGGCGGCGATGGTGGAGGCGGCCGTCGAAGCGGCCTCGATCTGCTTGGGGTTGGGCGCGCCGTGCCCCTGACGTGCCGTCAACAGTCCTTTGCCCAGGCCCTTCGCCTTCAGGTGCGTCGACAGGGAGTTGTCCAGGGACTGCATCACCAGGCCGATGATGGTCCGCTCCGACCAGCGGCGGTTGGAGAGGGAACGGGCCACCAGCAGGGGGTGCTTGGCCGCGTACGCCAGCCAGCCGAGCACGCGGGAGGCGTCCGACGCGGTGCCGCCCGCGTACGGGACCTGGAGGATCGACAGGCCACCCATCGCGTTGGAGCCCTTGCCGTAGCGGACCGGCTCGATGTGGGTGTTCTCGTCGGGGTGGATGGAGGAGGTGATCGCCACACCCCTGGTGAAGTCGACCTCGGGCGCGCCGTGGGCCTTGCGGTAGCGGCGCCTGTCGGTCTGGGCGCCGACGAGGGCCTCGGAGTTGGTGCGGGTCAGCATGCCCAACCGGTCCGAGATGTGCGGCAGTTGACCGTTCGCCTTCATACGGTGCAGCAGGGTCTGGGTGCCGTAGGTGCCGGCCGCGAGGACGACCCGGCGGGCCTTCAGCACCCGGGACGCGCCCTTGCGGCGCTCGTCGGTCGGGAGGGTCGTGACGGCGTAGCCGCCCTGCGAGTCCTCGGTGAGGGCGACGACCGTGGTCATCGGGTGGACGACCGCGCCCGCCTTCTCGGCGAGGTGGAGGTAGTTCTCGTTGAGGGTGTTCTTCGCGCCGTGGCGGCAGCCGGTCATGCACTCGCCGCACTCGGTGCAGGCGTTGCGGGCAGGGCCCGCGCCGCCGAAGTAGGGGTCCGCCACCTGCTCGCCGGGGGCGGCCTTCGCCTTGCCGTCGGCGTCCTCCCCGTCGCCGAAGAAGACACCGACCGGGGCGAGGTGGAAGCTGTCACCGACGCCCATCCGCTCGGCGGCGGCCTTCAGGTGCACGTCCGACGGGGTCATCGTCGGGTTGAGCCGTACGCCGAGCATGCGGCGGGCCTGGTCGTAGTACGGCTTCAGCTCCTCCTGCCAGTCGGTGATGTCCTTCCACTGGGGGTCCTCGAAGAACGGTTTCGGCGGTACGTAGAGGGTGTTGGCGTAGTTGAGGGAGCCGCCGCCCACACCGGCTCCGGCCAGCACCATGACGTTGCCCAGCAGGTGGATGCGCTGGAGGCCGTACATGCCGAGGGCCGGGGCCCACAGATAGTTCTTGAGGTCCCAGGAGTTCTTGGGGAGGGTGGCGCGGGTGAAGCGGCGGCCCGCCTCCAGGACACCGACCCGGTAGCCCTTCTCCGTGAGGCGGAGGGCGGTCACCGAGCCGCCGAAGCCTGATCCGACCACGATGACGTCGTAGTCGTAAGCGTCTTGAGGCACGTTTGCTCCTCGTTGAGTGTCCGTGCGGGCCGTCCGTGGTCGCTCGCGCCGTTCCCCGGCGCCGCGCCCCCGAGAAGGGGCGCGGCCTCAGCGCGGCTTCAGCGCAGCCTCAGCGCCTTCATCGCCCTCAGGCTGCGGCTCATGAACTGGGCGTACTTCTCGTCGTCCATGCCGAAGGACGGGGCCATCGGGAGCAGGCGCTGCTGGGCGACCGTCTGGGCCTCCGTGTACTTGAGGATGCCCTCGGAGCCGTGGCGGCGGCCGAGGCCGGAGTCCTTCATGCCGCCCATCGGGGACTGGACGCTGCCGTAGGCGGAGGCGTAGCCCTCGTTGACGTTGACGGTGCCGGCGCGCACACGGGAGGCGACCTCGCGGCCGCGGCGGCCGTCCTTGGTCCAGACGGAGGCGTTGAGGCCGTACGCCGTGGAGTTGGCCTCCGCGATGGCCTCGTCCTCGTCCGTGAAGCGGTAGATGGAGACGACCGGGCCGAAGGTCTCCTCCGTGCACACGGACATGGGTTCCGTGACGCCGTCGAGGATCGTGGGCTCGTAGAAGTAGGGACCGATGTCGGGGCGGGCCACGCCGCCCGCGACGATCTTCGCGCCCTTCTCCACTGCCTCGTCGACGTGGCGGGTGACGGTCTCCAGCTGGCGTTCGCCGACGAGGGAGCCCATCTCGGCGCCGTACGCGAGGGACTTGCCGAGGCGCATGGCCTTGGTGCGTGCGGCGAAGCGCTGCACGAAGGCGTCGGCGATGGACTCGTGGACGTACAACCGCTCTATGGAGATGCAGAGTTGGCCGGCGGAGGAGAAGCAGGCACGGACGGCGCCCGCGGCCGCCTTCTCTATGTCCGCGTCCTGAAGGACCAGCATCGCGTTCTTGCCGCCGAGTTCGAGGGAGACGCCGACCAGACGGGCGGCGGCGCCCTGGGCGACCTCGCGGCCGGTGCGGGTGGATCCGGTGAAGGAGACGTAGTCGGCGTGCCTGACGACCTCGGGGCCGATGACGGGGCCCTCGCCGAGGACGACCTGGAAGACGTCGGCGGGCAGCCCGGCCTCGATGAGCAGGTCACGGGCCCACAGGGCGGTCAGGCAGGTCTCCGTGTCGGGCTTCATCACGACCGCGTTGCCCGCCACGAAGGCGGGGATCGCGTCGCCGACCGAGAGTTCGAGCGGGTAGTTCCAGGGGGCGATCTGGCCGATCACCCCGCGCGGGTGGCGCAGCTCGGTGACCTTGGTGAGGGTCGGTACGGCGCCGGTGTGCCGCTTCGGCTTCAGGTAGAACGGGGCCTTGCGGCCGTAGTGGCGGGCGGCGACCGCGACGGCCTGCACCTCCTCGTGGGCGTGGAGGCGGGCCTTGCCGGTCTCCAGCTGGATGAGGTCGAGCACCTCGGCCTGGCGTTCCAGCACCAGGTCGTGGAAGCGAAGGAGGACGGCGGCGCGCTCGCGCACGGGCCGCTGGGCCCAGACGGCCTGGGCGGCGCGGGCCCGCTCGTAGGCCTTCTCCACGTCCTCGGGCGTGGACTCCGGCAGGTCGGCCAGCTTCTCACCGGTGAACGGTGTGTGGTTGGCGGTCCGGCCGGAGCCGACCACGCCCTTGGTGAGCTGGGCGACCAGTTCGGGGGTGACCACGTCGGCGGCGGTACGGGCGCCCTGCGGCGCTGCCGCGAGGGGGTTGGTGCCGGTCGTCCGTGCCGTGCCGGTCTTTTCGGGGGCCTGCGAGTCCGTCATGACGCGCAGGGTATTCCGGACCGGACGACTTTGGGTACCCGGCGGTAACAGGGATTCACCGGGCGTACACACCATGCCAGTGATCGCTGGCAACGAAGTCGCTGATCAGCGCGGCGGGCGGTGCCGTGCGGGCGCGAATGCGGCGTCGATCACCCCGGCCGATTCGTCGACGGCTCCCCGCCTCACGGATCTTCAGCCGGTCCGGTGCGCCCTTGAACACCGCCGTGCGCTTCTGTCGTCCGCCGGGTCCTGGGCGGCGGGCGTGGAGCGACTTGGGCCGCCGGCCGGTGGGGCGGTGGGGGCCCTTCCGCTCGCCCGAGCCGGGAGCTCGACCGAGCCGGGAGTGGGCAGGTGTGCCGGGCGCCTTGGGCGCCGTGCCGGACTGCCAACGCCGTGGGCGCCGTGGGTGCCTGCCGGACGGCCACCGCCCTGGGCACCGTGCCGGACTCCCAACCCGTGGGCGCCATGGGAGCCTGCCGGACGGCCACCGCCCTGGGCACCGTGCCGGACTCCCAACCCGTGGGCGCCGTGGGCGCCGTGCCGGACGGCCAACGCATGCCCTAACGCCACCGGTCCCACAACCGCTGTGCCCACCCGTACCGTTCGCGGTGCTTGGGCAGGGCCGTGCGGCCGACCGCGGCGGCGAGCTTGCGCAGTCGGCGCCAGTCCAGGGGCGGCTTGGGCTCGGGAACGCCGGGGCGGTCCCGGGGCACACGGACGCGCAGGGCCTTCGGCGAGACCCGGCAGTGGACGGGGGTGGGCAGGAGGAGGGCCTCACCGTCGACGCCGACCTCGATCTCGGGCCGGTCGGCCTCGACGACGATCTCGTCGGCGACGAGGAGGCTGAGGCCGGGGGCGTTCGGGCCGAGGACCATTCCGGCGGCCTCGGCGGCGCTGTCGACGCGGACACCGACGACGCCCAGCACTCCGGCGTCCAGCCGTTCGCGGCGGCCGAGGCCGACGAGGTCGTCGCTGCGGTAGACGTTGTTGCTGACGAGGACGGCCTGGGGCGCGTCGATGACGGCGTCCCCGATGCGGGCGGTGAGCCGCGGTCCCCGCTGGTGCGTGAGCAGTTCGGGCAGCAGTTCCAGGGTGGTGCGGACCTTGTCGTCGCGGTAGGCGGGGCTCTGCACCACGGCGGCGTACGCGCCGAAGGAGGCGTTGTTGACGAAGGGGTGGCCGCTGGCGTAGCCGAGGTCGACGTGGAGTTCGACGCCCTTGTCGGTGAGGGCGTCGAGGCAGGCGGCGGGGTTGTCGCGGTCGAGGCCGAGGTCCATGGCGAAGTGGTTGCGGGTGCCGGCGGAGATGACGAGGAGGGGGACGTCGTACGCCGCCGCGATGGCGGCGACCTGGGCCTGCGTGCCGTCGCCGCCGGCGACACCGAGGAGGTCGGCGCCGTTCCTGACGGCGTCCCGGGCCAGTATGGCGACGTCCTCGTGGTGCGCGGGGTCGAGCAGATGGACCGTGGCGCCGAGCCGCTCGGCCCGCTCCTTCAGCCGGAAACGCTCCACCTTCCCGCCCCCGGACCTGGGGTTCATGATGAGGAAGGGGCGGGTGGGGGCGGGTGTGCGGTGCTCGGGCACATGCACCTGGTGGGACTTGGTGCTGCTGAGGGCGAACTTGCCGGACCAGACGGCGACGGCCCACAGGACGGCGGAGACGATCACGACCCACAGCAGGTTGACGGCGGCGAACCACCAGATGACGCCGACCGGCGCGGCCACGGCCAGCGCGCCCGCCGCGATCCGGACGGCGCCGCGGTGGATCAGCACCCACCACAGCGAGGCCACGGTGAGGCCGACGCCCAGCACGACGCCGACGACGAGCAGCAGGCTCGCCTCGCGCGCGTAGCCGAGCGGCAGCAGTACGGCGAGTGCGGCGCAGCCGAGTGCGGCCCTGGCCGCCCAGCGCTGTCTCGCATGAGCCCACACGTCCAGGTGTTCGATGCCCACGCTCGCTCGCCCCTCGCGCCGATCATGCCCTTGACACGG
This sequence comes from Streptomyces europaeiscabiei, assembly GCF_036346855.1. NCBI lineage: Bacteria > Bacillati > Actinomycetota > Actinomycetes > Kitasatosporales > Streptomycetaceae > Streptomyces > Streptomyces europaeiscabiei. Next base: position 6,492,083 of record NZ_CP107841.1, on the reverse strand, counting down.
CATGTTAGGGGCATGAGGCCGGACAAGGCGATGGCTCCGGGCACCGGCCGCGTCACCCCTGGGCCGTCTTCACCACACGGCGAAGGGCGGCACACGGACAAGAACACTCACCAATGCTTTCGAACCAGGCATTTCGCTCCAACCACCGTACCCACTTGGTACTTGTTCGAGTGGGCCGCCTATAGTCCGGCTTGCTCGCGCGCGCAGGCCGTGTGGGCGCTCCCCCTGCTGCGGACGTCACGGTCGGTTCGCGCGCCCGGGGACAACGGTCGCCTGCCGTCGGGTCGTTCGAAGGACAGGTGGCCGTGCGTCGGCTCTGGGGTTGTCTGATTCTCTGCGCCGCGGCAGTCGCGGCCCTCCTCATCTCGGACACGCGCGACAGCGCGGCGGCCGACCGCAACGAGGCCACGTACTCCTACGGTTCGCACACCCGCCAGACCCTCGACGCCTACTGGAACGGCGCCGGTGAGGAACGGGACGGGAAACAGGCGGGCATCGTGATCCTGCACGGCGGTCACTGGTCCGAGGACACCGGCTGGGCCACCTGGTCGCGCACCTTCGCGGACGCCGGGTACGCCGTCTTCGCCGTCGACTACCGGCTGAACTTCGACGCCCCCTGGCCCGCCCAGCGGACCGACGCCCTGTCGGCGCTCGACTGGATCCGCGACCACGCCGCCGACTTCGACCTCGACACCAACCGGCTGGTGCTCCTGGGCTCCTCCTCCGGCGGCCAGCTGGCGACCACGGTCGCGACCTACCGCTCCGGCAACCACGGCCTCGACGGCGTGGTGGCGCTGTCCCCCGTGGTCTCCCCGTACCGCGCCTGGCAGGACGGCAACGCCGCCACCGCGACGGACGGGCAGCGCAGGCTCCGCGACAACGCCGTCGTTCTGGCGCGCTGCTCCCCGGACGTGCCGGGCACCGACACCTCGTCCACGCACCCCGGTTGCCGGGAGACCTGGAACGACATGGCGGCCAACAGCCGTGCCTCCGGCGCCGACGACGCCCCCATGTACCTGCTCCACTCCAAGGGCGACCCCGTAACCGTTCAGCACTCGCTCGACCTCGAAGCGGCCGAGGAGAGCGACCACAACATGCCCGCCAACGGGGTCACGGTGAAGACGGTGGCCGGTTCGTCGCACGGCGGAGCGCTGCTGGACGAGCCGGGTGTGGCCGACCGGGTCCTGGCCTGGATCGCCGAGAGGACGTACTGAGCGCCGTACAGATCGCTTCCCGCTCCCCGACACTTACGGCACCGGCGGCACCGTCCGCTCGCCCTCCGCTTTCACCGGCACCGACGCCCCGGCCGTCGCCCCCGCCGTCACGCTTGCACTCGCACTCGCACTCGTACTCGTACTCGCCCGAGGCGACCTACATGTGGTCGATCTTCAGGTTCGCGATGACCGTACGGGCCATCTCGCGGCCCTGCTCGGTGAAGTGCCCCTTGCCCGGATAGTCGATCCAGATCCGGTACATGTCACCGTTGCCCGCCTTGTAGTACAGGACCCGTGCCTCACGCAGCCGTGGGGCCTGGCTGTCCGTGCTCGTGTACACGATGGTGTTCTCTGCGGCCTCGTGGTCCTTGAACTTCGACTCCTGCGGCCGCCCCTTCGGCGCGGGGTCGACGGCGACGTCCAGCGTGTACTCGCCGTCCTTGACCAGCTCCCAGTCGGCGTACGCCCTGTCCAGCGCGACGGCCGGGATCTCGTTGTCCTTGTCGTCCTTCTCGACGTCCCGGTCGACGTTGATCCGGATCAGCCCGCTCGGATCGCTGTACTGCGCGAACGTGCCGTCGGTGTCGTCCGGCTCGAACTTGTCCTTCACGAAGCCCCCGGGCACGCCCACGCTCGCGGCGACCTTCGAGCCGAGGTCCCGCTGCTTCCAGCCGTCCGGCAGGGGCCCCGCGAAGGGGTCGGCGATCACCACGTACGCCGTCACCGCCGCCGCCACGACCACCACGCCGAGCCCGACGACCGCCGCCGAGACGACCACCGCGCCGACCCCGGCGAGGGTCTTGGCGCCGATCCTGATGCCCTTGGTGTCCCCCGCCGGGGGCCCGGTGACCTGTTGGACCACCCGGGTGACCACGGGCGCCGGCGGGTTGGCGGCCGTCTCCAGCAGCTCGCGGACGCGGGCGGCGGTCGGGCGGCGCGCCGGGTCCTTCTGCAGCAGGCCGTTGATGGCCTCGGCGAGCGGACCCGTGGCCGAGGCCGGCGCCGCCGGCGTGGCGTTGAGGACGGACTGCAGGGTCGCCGGCGTGTTGCTGCGCCGGAAGGGCGACACGCCTTCCGTGGCGGCGTAGAGGACGACGCCGAGCGACCAGAGGTCCGAGGCGGGGCCGGGCCGCTGGCCCAGCACCCGCTCGGGGGCGATGTACTCGGGCGAACCGACGAAGCCGCCGGTGTCCGTCAGGTTCGTCTCGCCCTCGATCTGGGCGATCCCGAAGTCGGCGAGGACGACCCGGTCATGGCGGCCGAGGAGGACGTTGTCGGGTTTGACGTCACGGTGCAGGATGCCCGCCGCGTGCGCTGCCTCCAGCGCGCCGAGCACGTCGAGGCCGATTCTCGCGGCGTCACGCACCCCGAGGGTGCCCTCCTGGAGCGCGTCGCCCAGCGAACGCCCCCGCACCAGCTCCATCACGATCCACGGCTGGCCGTCCACGACCGCCACGTCATGCACGTTCACGACCGACGGATGATCGAGCCTGGCCGCCGCACGAGCCTCACGGCGCATCCGCTCGAAGGCGTTGGCCCGTTCGCGATCGGGAAGATGGTCCGGTACGCGGGGCTCCTTGACGGCGACCTCACGATCCACCGTCTCGTCCTTCGCACGCCACACCGTGCCCATACCGCCATGGCCGAGCTTGGCGAGCAGCCGGTAACGGCCCGCGATCAGCCGCCCGGTGCCGGGCTCCTGCGAGGGCTGAGGCTGCTGCGCCGACGGCTGCACCGGTGACGACGGCTGTACCGGTGACGACGGCTCCGGCCGCGCCGCCACCCGGGTCGGCTGCGCGTACGGGTTCCCCGGGTACGGCGCACTCGGCTGCGGCGGTTGCAGTCCGAAACTCGTCGGCTCATCCGGCCCGTAGCCGGCCCCCTGGCCGGATCCGTAAGGGGCGCCCCCGTTGCTGCTCATACGTTCATCTGTATCGCGGCAAGCGCTTCGGCATCCACCCCCGTCGCTTTCCGGTCACAGACCCGTGACGCGGAACACCACTTATCTCCGCTTTAGTTACGTACGAACGTGTCCACCGCCACGTCGAAGTACTCCTTCGCCTCGCTCACCTTCCCGACCGGCGCCGACACCCACACGTCGTACAGCCGCCCGTCCTGCTCCCAGCACAGGTCGTACGTGTGCCGGGGTCCCTCCGCCGCACTGAAGCCGTCCCAGGTGAACTCCCAGAGCGCGGCGGGCCGCCCGTCGTGCGTGGTCTCGGCGACCCTGCCGTCGCGGTAGCCGGGGTTCGTGGAGGGCCCTTTCTCATGGGCGCGCCGCATCACCCCGGCCGGCCCGCCCTCCTCCGGGTCGTCGAGCTTGATGCCGATACGGATCATCTGCCCCGGCGACATGTAGAAGACCCGCTCTCCCTGCGGCTCCCGCGTGAAGTCGTCCGGCACGGCGAGGCTGAAGCCTTGCTCGTCCTTCGCGAGCCGGTACCCCGAGGGCACGGTCGGCGCGGTGGCCGCCCGTGAGCGTGTGACGGTGGGCGTGGCGTCGGCCGACGTACCGGACGTGCCGGACGCGCCACCGGACGTGCCGGACGCGCCACCGGACGTGCCGGACGCGCCACCGGACGTGCCGGACGTGCCACCGGACGTGCCGGACGCGCCCGAGGTGGTCGGCGCGCCCGTCGTACGCGACTCGCCCGGCGTCCGCGGTGCCGAACTGCTCGGCGTGCCGCCCCCGCCCTCTCCACTCCCGTCCCGCATCAGCAGCGCCGCCGCCGAGACGCCCGCCCCGGCCATCGCCGCCACCAGCGCGGCCGCGACCAGCACACTCCGGGCGGAGTACGGCTGCCGCTGCTGCGCGGGCTGCTCCCGCAGGGACGCCACCGGGCCTCCAGCGGGCGGCCCCGACTGCGACTGCCCGGCCGCCGACGCGTTCCGGGCGGGGGCCCCGGCAGGGTCCGTGCGCTGCGCGTCCCGGCCCGGGCGCGGCAGGTCCCGCCGGGTCGGGGTGTAACCGGTCGACGTCCTCGGGCTCTTCGTCGTCTTCGGTGTCCTGCCGGTCTCCCGGAAGGCCCGCAGCAGCCGCTCCGCCTCCGCCGCGTCGAGCCGCCGGTCGGGATCGCGCTCCAGCAGCCCCCGTACGACGGGGAGCAGCGGCGCGGCCTGCGGGGGCGGCCGGATCTCGTCGACGACGACCGCGTGCAGGATGCCGCCCAACGAGTCACGCCGGAACGGCGATTCCCCGCTGAGCACGGCACACAGCAGCGCGCCCAGCGACCACAGGTCGGACTCCGGCCCGGTGCGGACCCCCGACATCCGCTCCGGCGCGGTGTATTCGGGCGAGCCGACGAAGGACCCGCTCTCGGTGAGCGTGGTCGCGCCGGCGACCTGGGCGATGCCGAAGTCGGTGAGGACGACCCGGTCGGTGCCGGTCTCCAGCAGGACGTTCGCCGGCTTGAGATCACGGTGCAGCACCCCGGCGTCGTGTGCCCGCCGCAGCGCGCCCAGCAGATCGATCCCGATCCGCGCGGCCTCCCGCGCGTCGACGGGCCCCTGGTCCGCGAGCCGCTCCGCGAGCGAGCCGCCGTCGATCAATTCCATGACGATGTAAGGGCGTTCGTCCTGCTCGACGACGTCGTGCACGACGATGATGTGCGGATGGCTGAGCCGGGCGACAGCCCGCGCCTCCCGCAGGGTGCGCTCGCGCCGTGTGCGGGACCGGTCCTCCGGGAGCGAGTCGTCGAGGGCCAGCTCCTTGACCGCCACCTGCCGACCGAGGAGCTGGTCGGTGGCGCGCCACACGATCCCCATACCGCCGCGGCCGATCCTGGCCTCCAGCCGGTAACGACCCGCTATGACACGGACGTTCTCCCCCTCGGTCCCCATACGCCCCATCATGCCGCACCGGACCGGAACCCTCCGGTGCCGTGTGACGGCCTGGCCGACAAGCGACGTACGCACGACTCGCGAGCGCCTCACGAGCGCCGTGCGGAAGGCTCACGCGTGGGGCCGGCGTGTGGGTCTGCGGGTGAGGGGAGCGCGGGTGAGCCACCGTGCGGAGCTCGCATGTGGGCCTTCGTCGGGTGCCTGCGTGCGAGGCGGCGTGTGGCCCGTGTCCCCCGCGTGCGCGCGGGACCCGAACGCCGAGCCCGAACGCGGGCCCCGAAGCCGAGCCCGAGCACGGGACCCGAACGCGGAGCCCGAACGCCGAGCCCGAACGCGGGACTCGAACGCGGAGCCGCGAAGGTGCTTCGCGGTTCACGCCGCAGACGCCCGCTCCGAGCCCCGCCTCACTCCGCTTCCCCGCCGCCCCGCGGCTGCCTCAGCGCCGGCTCACCACTGGCGCGCCGCTGCCTCTCCGCCGACTCCGCATGCCTCTCCGCCGACTCCCGTGTCGCGCGCCGACTCCCGTGTCGTACCGCCGCCTCACCGCTGCGCAGGCCGCCAGCTGCGCAGTACCGCGTAGAACTGCTCCTCCGCCGTGTCCCAGTCCGCCGCGGGCGAGGACATGTAGATCGTGTACTCGACGCCGTCCCGGGAGAGATACATCTGCTCGATCGCCCGGCGCGGCCCGGGTCGGAACTCCGTGCTTGTCGCCGGCGCGGTCCAGGTGAAGTCCCACAGCGCGCCCGGCCGGTCGCGGTAGATGTTCTCCTCCAAGGTCACCTGCTGGTAGTCGGACCGCGTCCGCACCTGCTCCTCCAGGTCGAGCTGGTGGTGGTATGGACTGTCGAAGTCCGGCGAGTCGTCCACGGCGACCCGGAGGAAGTGTTCACCCTTGTCGGGGGTGTAGTCGATCTGCGTCCCCGTCACCTGGCGCTTCCACCCCTTGGGCAGAGCAAGGCTGAAACCCTCCGGGTCCTCGACCCGCTCCCACCCCTCGGGCACCCCGTCGGCCGGCTGATCCCCGTCCTCAGCCTCGTCCGTCCCGTCCGTCCCGTCCGTCCCGGCCGTCGCGGAGCCGCTCCCCGCACGCCACCCGTCCGCGTAGTGCGCCGCGACGGCACCACCACCGCCGACCAGCACGGCCAGCAGGAGGACGAGCGCGACCGTACGACCCCGGCGCCGCTTGGCAGTGGGCGCGGCAGGGAGGACGGGGGCACCGCCGGCGGGCTGATGGACGGTGGCCATCGGGGTGGCCGGGGTGCCGAAGCCACCGCCGGTGGACACGTCATGGCCCCCGGCCAAGGCCGCACCCCCGGTGGAGTGCCCCGACGCCTGCGCGCCGCCCTGATACTCACCATGCGCACCGTGCACGTCCTCCGTACCGCGCGCGCCCCCACCATCCGCTCCACCGGGGCCGGCCGCAACACCCGCGCCGTCCCCCGCGCCCCCCGGCTGCTGCCGGGTCGGCACATACGCCTGCGCCACCCGTGGCCGACGCCCCTCCGCCGCCTCGGCGAGCATCTGCTCGGCCTCGTCGGCAGCGGGTCTTACGGCCGGGTCCTTGCACAGCAGCGCGGTGATGACGGGCCCCAACGGCCCGGCGGCCACGGGTTCGGCGGCCTCCTCGCCCACGACGGCCTGCATGGTGGTGAGCGGTGTGGTGCGCCGGAACGGCGACTTGCCCTCGACCGCCGTGTACAGCGTGGCGCCCAGCGACCACAGGTCGGAGGCGGGCCCGGGGTCGTGCCCGCGCACCCGCTCGGGGGCGATGTAGTCGACGGAACCGACGATCTCGCCGGTCCGTGTGATGGTCGTGTCGCCCTCGACCTGCGCGATGCCGAAGTCGGTCAGCAGGACCCGGCCGTCCTCGGCGAGCAGCACGTTGCCCGGCTTCACATCGCGGTGCAGTACACCGGCGCGATGGGCTGCGCCCAGCGCGCGGAGCACCCACATCCCGATCCGAGCCGCCTCGCGTGCCTCGACGCGCCCCCGCTCCCTGACCGCGTCGGCCAGTGAGACGCCCTCGACCAACTCCATGACGATCCACGGCCGGTTGTCGTGTTCCAGCACGTCGTGCACGGTGACGACGGCCGAGTGGTTGATCCGTGCCGCCGCGCGCGCCTCCGCCCGGGTCCGCCGCAACAGGATGGCCTGCTCGTTCTCCGAGACATAGAGCGCGGCCGTCAGCTCCTTGATCGCGACGGCCCGGTGCAGCACCTCGTCGTGCGCACGCCAGACCCGTCCCATGCCACCGCTGCCGATCGTGTCGACGAGCCGGTAGCGCCCCGCGAGGAGCAGCCCCTGCATCTGATTCACGTTGCCCCGCAATGTTCTTGACAGGTTCAGACTAGGGAGCGGCCCGCGGCCCGGGGAACCGGCCGGGCCGCACAGGGACAGCACTGTGACGGTTCTCGCTTCCGCGACCGGAGCACAACCTTCCGCGGCCGGGCCGGACAGCCGCTCAACCGGTCGCCTTGTACGTGTCCGCCGCCTGTTCGTACAGCCGCGTGACCTCGTCCCGCTCCGCCTCCGGCCCCCGCAACTGCACCACGTGGTACCGCCCGTCGAGGAGTATCACGAGGTTCCGTACGTAGACGCCGCGCCCCTCGGAGTCCTGCCAGGTGAACTGTCCCTCGGCCGAGGTCACCCCGCCCACCTCGATCAACCGCATCCCGGTGGACGTGGCCCAGGACGAGTCACGGAACGGCTGCAACTCGCGCTCGTCCTCCCGCTGGTACTTCAGCGGATCACTGCCGTACGTCGCCGTGCGGTCCCGCCCGGGGACGAGGATCAGCTCGAAGTCGCCCTGCGAGTAGACGATCTGACCGCGCCCGTTCTTGGCGCTGCGGTCCCAGCCGCTGGCGACGGCGACCTGGAACCCCTCGGGGTCCTTGCGCAGAGTGAATCCCTGGGCGACCTCGGAGTCACCGGTCTGCGGTTGCGTCGCACCGGACGACTCCGACGGGCTCGCCCCGCTCTGGCCCTCCTCGCCTCCGTCGGGCGAGTTCGAGTTCCGGTCGGGCCGGGGCTCACTGCTCGCCGCCGGCGCCGAACTCTGCTGCCCGGCGCTGTCCGTACGGCTTCTCGTGTCACCGCCCTCACTGCTCGGCGCGGCCTTCGGCATGAACACCAAGGCGTACGTGACCGCAGCCACCAGCGCGAGCAGGATCAGCAGGAGCAGGTTCCGGCCGAGTTTGCGGGGCTGTGGGGGCTTCTCCCGGGTGCGCTTGTGTCGGGCGTGCGCGCTCGTCGCGGGCAGCCCGGCCCGGCGTCTGCGGACGAGCTCGCCCCGCCGCCGCACGATCGGCAGCCGGCTGGCGTCCACGGGCGGCGCCGGCACGACATGCGCACCGGCCTCGGGCTCGGGCGCCGACCGGACCAGGGAACGCAGCCAGCCGCGCAGCTCCTCGAAGTCCAGCCGCTCGATGGGGTCCTGGCGCAGCAGGGACTCCACGACCGGCCGCAGCGGTCCGCACTCCTCGGCGAACGCGGGTGGCTCCGCGCACACCATCTGCACCAGCTCGGCGGTGTTCTCCTCCGGGTACGGCGCGTGCCCCTGCACGGCCCGGAACAGCAGCGCCCCGAGCGCCCACAGATCCGTCGACGGCCCGATCGGCGCCGCCAGCTGCCAGTTCTCGTGCACCGGCCCGGCCTGCTCCGGCGCCCAGCGCTCCGTGACCGGCCCGACCACGGCCATCCGCGCCTGCCGTGCCCGCTCGGCGGCGAGCGCGGTCGCGGGCCCCCGCCGGGGAGCGGCCCCGCCGTCGGCGCCGTCCCAGGGGGCGGCGTCCGTGACGCCGGTGGAGTGCGCGGCAGCCCTGTCCTGCACGGAGCCGGCGTGCGTGCCGACGCCGTACGCGGGGTCGGCGTGCGCAGCGGTGTCGTACGTGGAGTCGCCGTACCCGGGGCCGCGACGCGAGCCGTGCCCCGGTGTCGTGTGGGTGCCGGTGTCGCCGCCGTCGAAGGTGTCGTCGCCCCGACCGCCCTCACCTGACGCACCACGGGGTGGACCGCCGCCGTACGGCGAGGAGGCACCGGGCGCCGCGGTCCCCCGGCCGTCACCGCCGGGCGCGGCCCTCCCGGCACGCGGCAGCGCGCCGTGCCAGGCGCTCGTGGCGCCGCCGTTCGCGAGGACACCGTAGGGGTCGGCGATCTGGCCGAGCGGCATCGGGCGCGTCCCCGCGCCGGAAGCGGGGTCGCCGTCCCGGCCCGCCCCCGCCGCCGTACCGTCCCGCGACGCGGGCCGCTGCGCGGGCAACCCCGCACCCGGCCCGCCGTGTTGGTCGTCCTGCACCCGGGCCGCGGCCCGCGCGCCCGCCCGGTACGCGGCGATCGCACCGGCCCGCGCCGCCCGAGCGTCACCACCGGCCTCCAGCGCGCGCTGCCCCCCGGAGGGGGCCGTGGCCGGCGCCGCCGCCCTTCCCGCCCGTGCCTCTATCGCGGCCCGCCGAGCAGCTTCGGGGTCCTCGCCCCCGCCACCGGGCCCGCTGCCACGGGAACCACCGAACGTGCCCCCGCCGGTACCCCCCGGCAGGGCACCCCCGGGCGCCGAGGCCCCGCGCGCCCCGGGAACGCCACCGGGCGGCACCGGGTCACGACGCGGACCCTGCCCCCCGCCGGCCCCCACTGCAGGCACTCCCACACCGCCGCCGGGAGCCACGGGCGGCCTGTCCTCGAACTCCCGCACGGGCACGGGGTCGTACCCGCACAGCGCCTCTTCCGCCGCCCCGGCCGCCAGCCCGGTCAGCATCACCCGGCCGTCGTCGCAGACCAGCACCGTGCGGGCGGTGATGTTCCGGTGGACCCAGCCGTGGGCGTGCAGCGCCCGCAGGGCGGTGAGGACGTCGGAGGCGATCTCGGCCGCCCGGTACGGGGTCAGCGGCTGCTCCGCCAGCAGCGCGGCGAGGGGCCGTGCGGACACCAGTTCGCTCACTATCCACAGCGAGCCGCCCTCGGCGAACACGTCGAAGACCTGGTCGAGCCGCGGATGGTCGGGGATCTGCGCGGCGGCCTGCGCGGCCTCGATGGCCCGCCCGACAGCCGGGTCCGTGGACCGGCGCGTGGTCCGCGCCGCACCCCGACGCCCTCCGCCGTCCCGCGCCACATACCCCTCGGGCAGCCCGTCCGCGTCGAGCATCTCCGCCTCGACGACCTCGGGCAACGGCACCTGGCGTACGAGGACTTCCTGTCCGCTGTAGGTGTCGAAGGCCCGGACCTCGGAGGCGAGTTCGTACTCGTCGGAAGGTGGCAGCGGCAGGCGATAGCGGTCGGCGAGTACTCGCCCCGCGAATTCGTCCACAACGCCCTCCCCCGGCCGCCCGGTTGGTCAATTCCGTTCGCCTTGCGTCCCGTTCCGCTCTTGAGGCGTAAGGTCCGCAGCCCTTCACGATACGTGCCGGAGGCAACTCACATTGACTCGATGCGATATCTCGTTCGTCTCGAATGCACTCGAACGCATCCGATCTTCCCCGGCAGACCCGTCCCCGAACTCACCCGGCGGGCACAAGTCCCGAAGCCGAGCTCACATCGGGGGAACTCACCCCGACCCTCGCCCCCGCACGCCCCCGCACGGCATGCCGAGCCGAGGCACGAAACCGCACACAGCCACAGCTCCAAGCGCACCGGCGCACAACACCCCACCCACGCGCGCGCCTGCGCACACCGTCACGGGCGGGGTGTCCGGCGCCTCACGACTTCGGCTTGAACGTCTTCGTGAACGTCCGCCATGTGTCCTTGCGCAGCTCACCGCTCCACTTCGACGCCTTCGCGGTGTACATCAGCGCGTATCCCTGCTGGGAGTCGACGACGAATCCGCGGTCGATCGACCGGTACTTCGTTCCGCGCTCCACATAGGTGAACTCCCAGTCGGCCGCGTTCCAGCCCCGGTAGTCCACCGCCTCTATTCGCACCCGTTTGTACTGAGAACGCACCATGTACTGCTCTTGGTTCTTCCAGTCCGCGACCGGGTCGTTCTTCGGTGTGGTCGTCCAGGCCACGAGCAGCCGCTGCCCGTCGGGACCTGAGAAGCGGGCGCCCGCGGCGTCCGTGGACTGGTACTTCCACCCGTCGGGCAGCCCGATCGAGAACCCCTGACTGCCCTTGTACGTCTCGGTCGCGATGCTCCCCGAGCCGCCGGAGCCGTCGCCGTTCACCGACCCGTTCGACCCGCCCGAAGGGCTCGGCGAACTGCCCCCGGATCCGCTCGAACCGTCGGCTTCCTCCGTCGTGTCACCGTCCGGACTGGGGTCGGACCCCTTGTCCTTGTCCTTCTCCTTGCCCTTGTCGGCGTCCTTGGTGTCGGCGTCGCTCCCCGACGCCGACCCGCTGGACGCCACCGCCTTGGTGCCGGCGCCCTTGCTGTTGTTGGAACTGCCTTCGTCATTGCCGAGGGTGAGCGCCAGCACGGTCCCGAGGACGGCCAGCACCACGGCCACGGCGATGACGGCCAGCGTCCGCCGCGACACCACGTCCGTGATCGGCGCCCTGGGCACCGACCGCGGCGGCAGATCCGGCGGCGGCACCTGGGGCCATCCGGAAGTCCGCCCCGCCGAAGCGGCGTTCCCCGCACCGACGCCCGCGCCCACACCGGCGCCGGCGGCACGCGGTCCGGGCACCCCTGGCGCCGGCCTGCCCGCGGTCTGCCCCGAGCCACCGCCGGCCTTCGCGGCATCGGCACCCGACGCCACCCCGACGGAGGCGGACCTCGTCGTCACAGCCGCCCCGGACGCGGCCGGAGACACCGCGCCGGCCCCCGCCCCACCGGGAGCCCCGCCGAGCACTCCACCGGAGGCACCCCGCTCGCCACCGCCACTGCCACCGGCACCGGCGGCAGTTCCGGCTCCCGCCCCGGCCGCGCTCTTCCGCATGGACCACCGAGGCGCACGCGGCCGCTCGCCGCCGCTCTCCTTGGCCCCGGCCCCGGCGCCGCCGGAACCACCCTTCTTCGGGCGTTCCTCCGGCACGGGCGGCAGCGGTACGACCCTCGTGGCGTCCGCCGGCTCGACGTCCTTGGGGTCGGGCGCGTGGATCACGGTGTTGAGCATCGCCCGCGCACCGACGTCGTCGAGCCGCCGCTCGGGGTCCTTGGTCAGCAGCCCGAAGATGACGTCCTTGAGGGCCCCGGCGCGCTTCGGGTCCGGCACCGGCTCGGTCATCACCGCGGTCAGCGTCGCTATGGCCGACCCCTTGTCGTAGGGCGGCACCCCCTCGACCGCCGCGTAGAGCAGACCGCCCAGCGACCACAGGTCGGCCGCGGGCCCGGGCTTGTGGCCACGCGCCCGCTCCGGCGAGATGTACGAGGGCGCGCCCACGAGCATGCCGGTCGAGGTGATGGAGGGGTCGCCCTCGACCTGGGCGATACCGAAGTCGGTGAGGACGACCCGGCCGTCGTGCTTGTCGATGAGCACGTTCGACGGCTTCACGTCCCGGTGCAGGATGCCCTCACGGTGCGCGGCCCGCAGAACGTCGAGAATGGCGAGGCCGACCTCGGCGGCCCGCCTGGGTTCGAGCACCCCGTCCTCACGGATGACCTCGGCGAGCGACTTGCCCTCGACGAGTTCCATCACGATCCACGGCCGGTCGTCCTCGTGCACGACGTCGAACACCGTCACCGCGGCGTTGTTACGGATCCGCGCGATCGCCTTGGCCTCGCGCAGCGTGCGCGTGATCAGCCGCCGCTTCTCGTCCGCGTCGATGCTCGACGGGAACCTCAACTCCTTGACGGCGACCGTACGGCCCAACGTCTCGTCCTCGGCACGCCACACCGTGCCCATGCCGCCGCGACCGAGGACCCCTCCCAGCCGGTACCGCCCGGCGAGGAGACGTGCGTCCTTGTCCTGACGGGAATCCCCAGCCCGCTGCGCCTCCGACATGCGTCCCCTCATACAACCCGCCCTGACAGAGCCTCCATTGTCACCCACCCGCCAACCGCCCCACGCCCAGGGCCCCCTCAACCAGCCACGCCGGGCCGATTCCAGCCCGTCCGGCGCTTGAGGACGAGCCCGAAGGGCGACAGGAGGGGGTCCGGGGGCGCGGCCCCCAGGGACGGGAAGGGTGGGGGCGGCGGGGCGAAACCAACCACCCACCACCCCCTGCCGGCCCCAACCTCCCACCTACAACGGCACGATGTCCGGCGCCCCCAACCGAGCCGCGTCCGCCGTCAGGTCGTCCGGCTGCCGCTGCGACTCCCGCTCCGCCTCCACCCTCTTCTCGTAGTGCTGAACCTCCCGCTCGATCTGGTCCTTGTCCCACCCGAGCACAGGAGCCATCAGCTCCGCCGCCTCCCGCGCACTCCGCGTCCCCCGGTCGAAGGTCTCGATCGAGATCCGCGTCCGCCGAGTCAGCACGTCATCGAGATGCCGCGCCCCCTCGTGCGAAGCCGCGTACACCACCTCGGCCCGCAGATAGTCGTCCGCGGCCTGCAACGGCTCGCCCATCGACGGATCGGCCGCGATCAGATCGAGCACCTCCTCGACCGCCGACCCGTACCGGTTCAGCAGATGCTCCACCCGCACCACATGCAGGCCGGTACTCGCCGCGATGCGCGCCCGCGCGTTCCACAGCGCCCGGTACCCCTCCGCCCCCAGCAGCGGCACATCCTCGGTGACGCACTCCGCGACCCGCTGATCCAGCCCGTGCACGGCGGCGTCCACCGCGTCCTTGGCCATGACCCGATAGGTCGTGTACTTGCCACCGGCCACCACGACCAGCCCCGGCACCGGATGCGCCACGATGTGCTCCCGCGAGAGCTTGCTCGTGGCCTCCGACTCCCCCGCGAGCAGCGGCCGGAGCCCGGCATAGACCCCCTGCACGTCGTCCCTGGTCAGAGGCACCGCCAGGACCGAGTTCACATGCTCCAGCAGATAGTCGATGTCCGCGCTGGACGCCGCCGGATGCGCCTTGTCGAGGTCCCAGCCGGTGTCGGTCGTCCCCACGATCCAGTGCCGCCCCCAGGGGATCACGAACAGCACGGACTTCTCGGTCCGCAGGATCAGCCCGGTCGTGGAGTGGATCCGGTCCTTCGGTACGACCAGATGGATGCCCTTGGACGCCCGGACGTGGAACTGCCCCCGCTCACCCACCATCGCCTGGGTGTCGTCGGTCCACACCCCGGTGGCGTTCACGACCTGCCGGGCGCGGATCTCGTACTCCCCGCCGCCCTCGACGTCCTGCACCCTGGCCCCGACGACCCGCTCGCCCTCCCGCAGGAACCCGGTCACGCGCGCGCGGTTGGCGGCCTTCGCCCCGTACGACGCGGCCGTGCGCACCATCGTCGCCACATAGCGGGCGTCGTCCATCTGGGCGTCGTAGTACTGCAACGCGCCGACCAGTGAGTCCTTCTTCAGACAGGGCGCGATGCGCAGGGCGTGGTGGCGGGTCAGATGACGATGGACCGGCAGCCCCCTGCCGTGCCCGCGCGCCATCGACATCCCGTCGTACAAGGCGACGCCCGAGCCCGCGTACCACCGCTCCCAGCCCTTGTGCTGCAAGGGATAGAGGAACGGCACGGGCTTCACCAGATGGGGGGCCAGCCGCTCCAGCAGCAGCCCGCGCTCCTTCAACGCCTCGCGCACGAGGGCGAAGTCGAGCATCTCCAGATAGCGCAGACCGCCGTGGATCAGTTTGCTCGACCGGCTGGAGGTGCCGGACGCCCAGTCACGTGCCTCGACCAGGCCCGTGGACAGACCGCGCGTCACGGCGTCCAGGGCCGTGCCCGCACCGACCACGCCACCACCCACGACCAGCACATCCAGCTCGCGCTCGGCCATACCCGCCAGTGACTCGGCGCGTTGCGCCGGTCCCAGTGCCGCTGTCCTCACCGCTGCCTCCCGATGTCGGTCGCGCCGGCCTCACCTGTCGATGTCCGTCAGGCAGGACCCGGTTCACATCCCCCTGCCCAAAATTCTGACCGTGTTGCCCGACTTCGGCCACCACCAGCCCCCAGCCTGTGGATAACTCCGCAGGACGCGCACAGAAAAACAATTTCCCAATCCCGCATATCGGTCATATTTACTCCTAGTGTGACATTGCGCTCGCTCGTCCAGTCCACAGGGCTTGCGCGCCTGTCCCGCTTCGGTTATTGGGAAGGACGGCCACACGCCATGCCCGCAGATCTCGCCGTCATCGGACTCGGCCAATTGGGGCTGCCGCTGGCCCAGGCCGCCGTCGCCGTCGGCATCCCCACGCTCGGTTACCGCACCGGCCCCGACTCCGGCTCCCTCACCTCCGGCGAACTGCGCCGCATGCTCGCCCGCGGCTTCAAGCCCACCACCAACCCCGCCGAACTGGGCCGCGTCCGTACGGCGGTCATCTGCGCCCCCACCTCACCGGGCGCCGACGGCTCGCTCGACCTCACCCGGGTCGAGGAGGCCGCGCGCACCCTGGCCGCCCGGCTGCGCCCGCACACCACGGTGATCCTGGAGTCCCCGGTCCCCCCGGGCACCACCGAGGAACTCCTCCGCCCACTCCTCGAAGAGGGTTCCGGCCTACGCGCGGGCCGCGACTTCCACCTCGCCTACTCCCCCGCCCGCGTCGACCCGGGCAACCGCGACTTCGGCCCCGCCAACACCCCCAAGGTGATCGGCGGCCTCACCTCCGCCTGCACGGAATCGGCGGCGGCCTTCTACGGCCGCCTCACCGACAAGGTGGTACGCGCGCGTGGCCTGCGCGAGGCGGAGACGGTCCACCTCCTGGAGACCAACTACCGCCACGTCAACATCGCCCTGGTCAACGAGATGGCCGCCCTCTGCAACGACCTGGGCGTCGACCTGTGGGACGTCATCCGCTGCGCCGAGACGAAGCCCTTCGGCTTCCAGGCCTTCCGCCCCGGCCCCGGCGTCGGCGGCCACGCCCTCCCCCAGGACCTGTCGGGCCGCACCCCCCGCTCACTCCGCATGGTCGAACTGGCCCAGCGCGTCAACAACCGCATGCCCCAGTACGTCGTCCAGCGCGCCGCCACCCTCCTCAACGAGCACGGCAAGTCGGCCCGGGGCGCCCGCGTCCTGCTCCTCGGCGTCACCTACAAGCCCGACGTCCCCGACCAACAGGGCACCCCCGCCGACGAGATCGCCCGCCGCCTCATCGAACTCGGCGCCCATGTCAGCTACCACGACCCCCACATCCCCACCTGGAGCGTCCTCGACCGCCCCATCCCCCGGGCCGACTCCCTCTACGAGGCCACCGCCGACGCCGACCTGACGATCCTCCTCCAGCAGCACCGCACGTACGACCTCCAGGGCTTGTCGGTGAAGGCCCAGCTCCTGCTGGACACCAGGGGGGCCACGCCCACGGGGGCGGCGCACAGGTTGTGAGAGGGGGCGCACGACGCGGCCCCGGCCTCCGGGGCTGGTGGCAGACACCGCCCCACCCCGGTAGCGTACGGAAACAGGTGGAGCCCACCGCAGCGGTCACTGCGACAGGCTCCTGAAAAGTGATCGGGTGTCCGCCCCTACTCGGTGTGGGGGCGGCCGCTCACCTTCCGTAGATCCGCAAGATCCACCTCCTCCGGCACTTCACCATCCGAAGACGGATCCGGTCCCAGCGGGTGGGCTTGCGGTGACGTCCCATGGGCGCCCCCTTCCACGATGCCGCCCATTGACCCGGTAGGCAGACCGTCGGAAATCGGGCCGGGCCCCGAGGGCGGGGTCCGGACCATGTCCTTGGAAGGGGGCTCCCAGCCGAGCTGGGGCGCCGGACACGAACGTTATCGCCCCGCTACGCCCGTTCAGCCCACATTCGCCCCAAACGCAACCACGCGCCCCCCACCCCCGCAACTCACGCCCCCGCTAGCCCACTTGGGCACGCAAAAAGGGGCCCGGTCGCCCCCAGGCAACCGAGCCCCTCTCTCCGCTCAAGCCGAGCGCGGCGTCATGTCACCGCATGTGCTGCGAGTCCGCCACCGTGACCTCGACCCGCTGGAACTCCTTCAGCTCGCTGTACCCGGTCGTGGCCATCGCCCGCCGCAGCGCACCGAAGAGGTTCATCGAACCGTCGGGCGTGTGCGACGGCCCGGCGAGGACCTCCTCGATCGTGCCCACGGTCCCGAGGTCGACCTTCTTGCCGCGCGGCAGCTCCTCGTTCACCGCCTCCATGCCCCAGTGGTTGCCCTTGCCGGGCGCGTCCGTGGCACGGGCCAGCGGGGAGCCCATCATCACCGCGTCGGCGCCGCAGGCGATCGCCTTGGGGATGTCGCCGGACCAGCCGACACCGCCGTCGGCGATGACGTGCACGTACCGGCCGCCGGACTCGTCCATGTAGTCGCGGCGGGCGGCGGCCACGTCGGCCACCGCCGTGGCCATCGGGACCCGGATGCCCAGCACGTTGCGCGTGGTGTGCGCCGCGCCGCCGCCGAAGCCGACGAGGACGCCGGCCGCGCCGGTGCGCATCAGGTGCAGGGCCGCCGTGTAGGTGGCGCAGCCGCCCACGATCACCGGGACGTCCAGCTCGTAGATGAACTGCTTCAGGTTCAGCGGCTCGTGCGAGCCGGAGACGTGCTCCGCCGACACGGTCGTCCCGCGGATGACGAAGATGTCGACGCCCGCGTCCACGACGGCCTTGGAGAACTGGGCCGTGCGCTGCGGGGAGAGCGCGGCGGCGGTGACCACACCGGAGTCGCGCACCTCCTTGATGCGCTGCCCGATCAGCTCCTCCTTGATGGGAGCCGCGTAGATCTCCTGGAGGCGGCGGGTCGCGGCCTCGTCGGGCAGGCCGGTGATCTCGTCGAGCAGCGGCTGCGGGTCCTCGTACCGCGTCCACAGGCCTTCGAGGTTCAGGACGCCGAGGCCGCCCAGCTCGCCGATGCGGATCGCGGTGGCCGGGGAGACGACCGAGTCCATGGGAGCGGCCAAGAAGGGCAGCTCGAAACGGTAGGCGTCGATCTGCCAGGCGATCGAGACCTCCTTCGGGTCCCGCGTACGGCGGCTGGGGACGACGGCGATGTCGTCGAAGGCGTACGCCCGGCGGCCGCGCTTGCCGCGCCCGATCTCGATCTCAGTCACGTCTGTGGCCTTTCCCTGATGCGTTCAGCGTCTACCAGTATCGCCGACGGGCACGACGAGGGCGGCCCCGGATGCACCGGGGCCGCCCTGGCCGCAGCGTGACGAGGCGCGCTGTCTACTTACGGCTGTAGTTCGGCGCCTCGACGGTCATCTGGATGTCGTGCGGGTGGCTCTCCTTGAGGCCCGCGGAGGTGATCCGTACGAAGCGGCCCTTGGTCTCCATCTCCGCGATGGTGGCGGCGCCCACATAGCCCATGGTCTGGCGCAGACCGCCGACGAGCTGGTGGAGCACGTTGCCCAGCGGACCGCGGTAGGGCACCTGGCCCTCGATGCCCTCGGGCACGAGCTTGTCGTCGGCCGCCACCTCTGCCTGGAAGTAGCGGTCCTTCGAGTACGACCTGCCCTGGCCGCGGGACTGCATCGCGCCGAGCGAGCCCATGCCGCGGTACGACTTGAACTGCTTGCCGTTGATGAACTGCAGCTCGCCGGGCGACTCCTCGCAGCCCGCGAGGAGGCTGCCCAGCATCACCGTGTCGGCACCGGCGGCCAGCGCCTTGCCGATGTCGCCGGAGTACTGCAGACCGCCGTCGCCGATGAGCGGGACGCCTGCCGGGCGGGCGGCGAGAGAGGCTTCGTAGATGGCGGTGACCTGCGGGACGCCGATACCGGCGACCACCCGGGTCGTACAGATCGAGCCGGGGCCCACGCCGACCTTGATGCCGTCGACACCGGCGTCGATCAGCGCCTGGGCGCCGTCGCGGGTGGCGACGTTGCCGCCGATCACGTCGACGTGGACACTCGACTTGATCTTCGACATCCAGCTCAGGGCGTTGCTGTTGTGGCCGTGCGAGGTGTCGACGACCAGAAAGTCCACACCGGCCTCGGCCAGGGCCTGGGCGCGCTCCAGCGCCTCGGGGCTGGCGCCCACGGCGGCGCCGACGATCAACCGGCCCTCGGAGTCCTTGGCGGCGTTCGGGTACTGCTCGGCCTTGACGAAGTCCTTGACCGTGATGAGGCCCTTGAGGATGCCCGCGTCGTCGACCAGGGGCAGCTTCTCGATCTTGTGGCGGCGCAGCAGCTGCATGGCGTCCGCGCCGGAGATGCCGACCTGACCCGTGACCAGCGGCATCGGGGTCATCACCTCGCGCACCTGACGGGAGCGGTCGGTCTCGAAGGCCATGTCGCGGTTGGTGACGATGCCCAGCAACTTCTTGTTGCCGTCGGTCACCGGAACACCGCTGATGCGGAACTTGGCGCACAGGGCGTCCGCCTCGGCGAGCGTGGCGTCCGGGTGCACGGTGATCGGGTCCGTGACCATGCCGGACTCGGAACGCTTCACGAGGTCGACCTGGTTGACCTGGTCCTCGACGGAGAGGTTGCGGTGCAGCACGCCGACACCGCCCTGCCGGGCCATCGAGATCGCCATGCGGGACTCGGTGACCTTGTCCATCGCGGCGGAGAGCAGCGGGATGTTCACACGGACGTTGCGAGAGATGCGGGACGAGGTGTCGACCGCGTTGGGGAGCACCTCGGATGCGCCCGGCAGCAGCAGCACGTCGTCGTAGGTGAGCCCGAGAGTCGCGAATTTACCGGGCACTCCGTCGACGTTGGCAGTCATGACACCTTCCCCAAATGGCCTTGATCGGTGCGGATGTCCATGCTAACGGGAAGCGTGGGGCACACATTCCACGGTACGAACTGATACCGGGCTTCGTATGTTCGTACGGAAAAGGCACCCCGCGTGTTCATCCGGGGCGCCTTCCGAACCGTCGCGAACGCCGGTGCTACTGCTCCGCCAGCGCCCGGAGCCGGCTCAGCGCCCGGTGCTGTGCCACCCGGACGGCGCCCGGTGACATCCCCAGCATCTGTCCGGTCTCCTCGGCCGTGAGCCCCACCGCGATCCGCAGCAGCAACAGCTCCCGCTGGTTCTCGGGGAGGTTGGCCAGGAGCTTCTTGGCCCACTCGGCGTCACTGCTGAGCAGGGCGCGCTCCTCGGGACCCAGCGAGTCGTCGGGGCGCTCCGGCATCTCGTCCGAAGGGACGGCCGTCGACCCGGGGTGACGCATCGCGGCACGCTGGAGGTCGGCGACCTTGTGGCCGGCGATGGCGAAGACGAACGCCTCGAACGGCCGTCCGGTGTCCTTGTAGCGCGGCAGCGCGAGGAGGACGGCGACGCAGACCTCCTGCGCCAGGTCCTCCACGAAGTGCCGCGCGTCACCCGGAAGCCGGGACAGACGGGTGCGGCAGTAGCGCAGCGCCAAGGGGTGGACATGGGCGAGCAGATCGTGCGTGGCCTGCTCGTCCCCGTCGACCGCGCGATGCACGAGCGCACCGATCACTGTCGTCTCGTCGTCGCGCATCGGTCCATGGTGCCTTGCGGCCGTCCGGTCCGTGGCGCCACGTCCATGGTTGTGCACCGAAGCGTTATGAGCAGGTGCGCCGGAACTCATCTCCTGCGCCCTCCCCTCCCGCTCGTTCGACTGCTCCCCGAGGAACTCCACACCTCAAGGATGCGGCATCCGCGGCGAAACGAGCAGCGGGCACCCACGCGGCCCCGCTCACCTCGCGGTAAGCGCCCCCGCCCGCCTCGCGGCAGGCGGGGATTACCGAACCCCCGTCGCGGCTCACCTAGCGGACCAGGCCCCAGCGGAAGCCGAGCGCCACCGCGTGCGCGCGGTCCGAGGCGCCGAGCTTCTTGAACAGGCGCCGGGCGTGGGTCTTGACGGTGTCCTCGGAGAGGAACAGCTCGCGACCGATCTCGGCGTTGGAACGACCGTGGCTCATGCCCTCCAGCACCTGGATCTCGCGCGCGGTGAGCGTCGGCGCGGCGCCCATCTCGGCGGAGCGCAGCCGACGCGGGGCGAGCCGCCAGGTCGGGTCCGCGAGGGCCTGCGTCACCGTGGCGCGCAACTCCGCGCGGGAGGCGTCCTTGTGCAGATAGCCCCGCGCACCGGCGGCGACCGCGAGGGCCACGCCGTCCAGGTCCTCGGCCACCGTGAGCATGATGATGCGTGCCCCGGGGTCGGCGGACAGCAGCCGCCGTACTGTCTCGACGCCGCCCAGTCCGGGCATGCGTACGTCCATCAGAATCAGATCCGAGCGGTCGGCCCCCCAGCGGCGGAGGACTTCCTCGCCGTTGGCCGCCGTGGTCACGCGCTCGACGCCGGGCACGGTCGCCACCGCGCGGCGCAGCGCCTCTCGGGCAAGCGGGGAGTCGTCGCAGACGAGGACGGATGTCATGACCGTCCTCCGCAGCTGATGCGCGTCACCTTGAGCCTCCAGGCTGGTACGAAATCGTCACCTGTGCGGTCGACACTCACGAGCGGACACGAACGCCTGCCCGAGCGCTTGTTCTCTCAACCGCCTCCGCCCGTCTCAACGACGGTCACTCGAAAGAGTTACGGGATGGCTGGCTACCTTCGGCACTCTACGTGAGGGCGCGCACACGGTGCATACATGCACAACGGACCCTCAACGTTTCACCACAACCTATGCCCCATTCAGCCGTTTTTCTTCCCATTTGTTGGTGTCTGAGGCTAGATTCGCAATGAGTCATATTTTCATCTCCTTAGATAGTCGATGTACGGTCATGGGCAACATCTCCGCCCAGAACGGCAACAAGGGGACACGTAATGGCAGATTTCTCCCGCCTTCCCGGACCGAACGCTGATCTGTGGGACTGGCAGCTCCTCGCGGCCTGCCGCGGGGTCGACAGCTCACTCTTCTTCCACCCCGAAGGAGAACGCGGTGCGGCACGGAGCGCTCGTGAGAACTCGGCCAAGGAGGTCTGCATGAGATGCCCGGTGCGCGCGCAGTGCGCGGCCCACGCCCTGGCGGTGCGCGAGCCGTACGGCGTGTGGGGCGGGCTGACCGAGGACGAGCGCGAGGAACTCATGGGCAGGGCACGCCACCGACTGGTGACGGCGGCCGCGTCCGCACCGGGGGGCGACGCCGGTTCGAACACTTGAAGGAACGTTTCTTCACGGTCCCGGCGCCGGAGCGTCCGGCACTGCCTCGGGACCGTCCGGCGCTACC
Source organism: Streptomyces europaeiscabiei (assembly GCF_036346855.1). Lineage (NCBI taxonomy): Bacteria > Bacillati > Actinomycetota > Actinomycetes > Kitasatosporales > Streptomycetaceae > Streptomyces > Streptomyces europaeiscabiei. Next base: position 6,469,999 of record NZ_CP107841.1, on the reverse strand, counting down.
GCGCGGCCGCTCCGGCGAGCCGGTCCAGCGTCGCCGCGACCGTGGGCACCTGCGCCAGGTCCGGCAGGGTGAGCGCCACGATCTCCCGGCGCACCACCGGCTCGACCGCCACCAGGCGCACCCCCTTGGCGCGTACGGACTCGATGGCCAGCTCCGGCAGGACGGCGACGCCCAGACCCGCGCCCACCAGGCCGACCACCGCCGGATAGTCGTCGGTCGCGAAGTCGATGCGGGGCGTGAAGCCCGCGCTCTCGCAGACCCGCACCAGCTGCCCCCGGCAGCGCGGGCAGCCGGCGATCCAGGGCTCCCCGGCGAGTTCCCCGATGCCGATGGACCGTGAACGGGCCAGCCGATGGCCCTGCGGCACGAGTCCGACGAGCCGGTCCGTGAGCAGGGGGCGTACGACCAGGTCGTCCCACTCCTCCGCGCCTGCCGCGCCCTCGTAGCGGAAGGCGAGCGCGATGTCGCAGTCGCCCTCGCGGAGCATCGCGACCGAGCGCGGCGGTTCGGCCTCCTCCAGGGAGACCCTGGTGCCGGGGTGGGCGGCGCGAAGGGCGGCCAGGGCGGTGGGGACGAGGGTGGAGCTGCCGCTGGGGAAGGACACCAGACGGACCCGGCCGGCGCGCAGACCGGCGATGGCGGCGACCTCCTCCTCGGCCGCGGTGAGCCCGGCGAGGATGCCGGCCGCGTGCCGCACCAGCGCCTCGCCCGCCTGCGTCAGCCGCGTCTCGCGGCCGCTGCGGACGAGCAGCGGAGTGCCGACGGAGGATTCGAGCGCCTTCATCTGCTGGCTGACGGCGGGCTGGGTGCAGCCGAGTTCGCGTCCGGCCGCCGAGAAGGAACCGGTGGCGGCGACGGCGCGCAGGACACGGAGATGACGGGCCTCGATCACGGGTTGAGCATAAGCGGGGCTTGGACAGGGTGCCGAATATCGCGTCGACGCTTTGACCCTCGTCCGCCTACCGTGCCCGTATGAAGCTTCTGTCACTGAATGTGGGGCGTCCCAAGGCCGTCGACGTCCCGGAGGAGTCGAAGCGGGTCTCGGGCATCGACAAGCGGCCGGTGGACGGGCCGGTGCGGGTGTCCGCGCCCGGGCCCAAGGGGGTCGGTGCCAGCGGGGTGGCCGGTGACGCGGTGTGCAACACGCAGCACCACGGCGGCGACGACCAGGCGGTCTACGCGTTCGCCCGCGAGGACCTGGACGGCTGGGAGCGCGAACTGGGCCGCACCCTGCCCAGCGGAGCCTTCGGCGAGAACCTCACCACCGAGGGTCTCGACGTCTCCGGTGCCCTCATCGGTGAACGCTGGCGGATCGGCTCCGAGGTGATCCTGGAGATCACGTCCGGCCGCGTCCCCTGCCTCAACTTCCAGCGGCATCTGGGCGAACGGGGCTGGGTGAAGCGATTCACGCGCGAGGGCGCGCCCGGCGCGTACCTCCGGGTGATCCAGCCCGGCGAGATCCGGGCCGGCGACCCCATCGAGATCGTCCACCGCCCCGACCACGACATCACCGTGGCCCTCGCCTTCCGCGCCACGATGAACGAACACGGTTTGCTGCCAAGGCTGTTGGCGGCGGGCGAGGCGCTGCATCCGGAGGTGCTGGAGATCGCGCGGAAGTACGCGGCGAAGCAGGGGTGACGGGCCGGTCCGTGGCGGGGTGCCCGTGAAGGCGCCATGCCGGTGCGGCTGTTCACCGGGGCGCTGCCGAAGCCGCTGGTGAACGTGTGGTGGACCGGACGGACCCGCACAGTTCCGGTCACTACGCTTGCGCCATGACAACGGCTCTGATTACGGGATCGACCGCGGGGATCGGTGCCGCCTTCGCGCGGCGGCTGGCGGCGGACGGGCACAGCCTGGTGCTGGTGGCGCGTGACACCAAGCGGCTGCGGGAGCAGGCGACCGAGTTGCACGACCGGCACGGCATCGAGGCGGAGGTGCTGACGGCGGACCTCGCGACGGACGACGGCATCGAGTCGGTGGCGCGGCGGCTGTCGGACCGCAAGAACCCGGTCGACCTGCTGATCAACAACGCCGGCTTCGGCAACAAGGGCCGCTATCTCGACGTCTCCATGGCCGACGAGCTGAGAATGCTCAAGGTCCACTGCGAGGCGGTCCTCCGTCTCACCTCGGCGGCCGGCGAGGCCATGCGCGAGCGCGGCCGGGGCGGCGTGGTGAACGTGGCGTCCGTCGCCGCGTTCGTACCGCGGGGCACCTACGGGGCGTCGAAGGCCTGGGTCGTGCAGTTCACCCAGGGTGCCGCGCGCGATCTGGCCGGCACCGGCGTCCGGCTGATGGCCCTGTGCCCGGGCTTCGTCCGCACCGAGTTCCACGATCGGGCCGGCATGGGCACCGACAGCATCCCGTCCTGGATGTGGCTCGACGCCGACAAGCTGGTCACCGCCGCCCTCGCCGACCTCTCCCGGGGCAGGACCGTCTCCATCCCCGACCCGCGCTACAAGGCCCTGATGGGTGTGGTGAAGGTGGTGCCGCGAGGGCTGCTGGGCGGGATCAGCTCGAAGACGGGGCGGAAGTACGGGCCGCAGTAGCGGTCGTCGCGGCGGCGCCGGCGGGTGCGGGAGCAGGCGCCGGGAGACAATGGAGCTGTTCCACCCGAGCCAGGGGGGCCGGAGGCGGTCTCATGACATTCGTGCAGCTCATCGACTGCAGGACGAGCCGGTTCGACGAGATGAACCAGCTGATGGACACATGGGTCGAGCAGACCAAGGGCAAGCGGACGGCGACGCACAGCGTGATCGGGAAGGACCGGTCGGACGGCTCGCACTTCGTGGAGATCGTGGAGTTCCCGTCGTACGAGGAGGCTATGCGGAACTCCGGGCTGCCGGAGACGGAGCGGATCTTCCAGGAGATGGTGGCGCTGTGTGAGGAGATGCCCACGTTCACGGATCTGGACGTGGTGCGGGACGAGCAGCTGTACGCCGCGACGGCGCGGCGGTTCCTCACGACCATCGCCGCGAAGGGCGAACTGCCGCCGCTCGACGATCTTCTCGTGGAGGGTTATCACGACCACGTGCCGTCCGAGGAGCCGGACGCCATCGGGATGGACGCGTTCCGGCGGACCGTCGAGGAGTGGCGGGGCGGGTTCGACTTCGCGTTCACCGTGGAGGACCAGATCGCCCAGGGCGACCGGGTGTGCACGCGGTGGACCTGGAACGCGACCCACAAAGGGGACTTCCTCGGGATTCCGGCCAGCGGCAGGACGGTCCGGATGACGGGGACGATCGTGCACCGGTGCGCTTCCGACGGGAAGATCGCCGAGGGATGGTGGGAGTACGACCGGCTCGGGCTGATGGGGCAGTTGGGCGCGCTGGACGACCTGGAGGGCTAGGGCGCTTCCGATGGCTCCTGGCCGGAGATCATCCGGCCGATCGGCGCCGCGCGAGGTGACTGGTGAGGCGCCGGCCGCCTCACCGGACTCGTCCGTGACCGCTCACCAACGGCTTCAAGAGCCGTCAGAATCAGCCTGGCGCCGGCCGGAGGTCCGGCCCGTGGCCAACGGTCCGTCGTGGCCGGTCGCTGCCCCGGGTTTCTCGGGCTTGGCGGCCAAGGCTCTGACCCTGGTGTGGGCCTCGGTCGAGGCGGAGATCCGCAAGCGGGACGGGCAGTGCTGCGGACCGTGCGCTCGCCGCAGCTCGGCTTCGGCGCCGAAGCGGTCCGGAACGCGGTGAGGGGCTCCGCCTTCCGGCGGAGCCCCTCACCGCGTGGCCACAGTGGACATTCCCGGCGTGCCGCTACGGCGTGGGCGGCCACTCCCAGTTGAAGGCCCCCAAACCGGCCACCCCCGCGACCAGCCACAGGAGCAGCACCAGGGAGATGTGCAGCTGCAGATGTCGCCCCGCCTTGACGACCAGTCCTGAGCGGTCCAGCCGGAAGTCCCAGAGCTGGGACCCGTCGCCGCCACTTCCGTGCTCGCTGTGCTCCTGTGCAGCCATGTCTGTCCTCTCGTCGCGTCCCGCTGGAACCCTACAGCGCCACTTAAGTCAAGAACAACCTAGCTAGATGTAGACCTCCGGTCGCACCGCGAACCCGACCTCGGGGGCAACTTAGGTCCTTGACAACCTAAGTAGAGTTAGGGGTATGAGCGGACTCCGAATGACCATGCAGACACAGCTGGTCCTCAAAGAGCTGCTCCAGAATCCGGCACAGCCCCAGTACGGGCTGACGGTCGGCCAGGCGGTGGGCCTGCAGAGTGGAACCATCCATCCCATCCTGGCCCGACTGGAGCGAGCGGGAATACTGGAGAGTTCCTGGGAGGACCCCGACGATCACGCCTCCGCCGATCCCCCTCGGCCCCGGCGCCGCTACTACAGGTTCACGAAGGACGGAGCCGAGCAAGCCCGACTGGTTCTGGCCCGCGCCCACCAGAGCAAGCCCTCCGGGACCACCAGGACGACGAAACCCGTCGCGGACTTCTGATCGGATCCACCGCCATGGTCACCGCCCTCGCCGTCGCCCTGTCCGTCCTGGCGGCACTCGCCTTGTTGCCGCTACTGGTCCTGATTCTGAAACTGAAGCATGGAAAACGGTCGGCAATGAACACAGCGGGCAAGCTGATCAATCTGATGCCCGCACAACTGAGCGGCCTCTTCGTCCGAGTGGGCAGACTGACCATCCGCCTCCTGACTCCGCGCTCGAACACGGCTGCCCTGCGGGAACGCGCAGAGGACCGGGTCGGCCTCCGTCTGCACATCATCGAGGCGGCGCTGCCCGAAGAAGACAGAAAGCGCCGCATCGAGGAGATGATGGAGGAGCGCAACACGCTGCGACAGAAGCAAGGATGCGTGCCCCGATTGCACCACCTGCGACTCTTCCTGGGCGCATGCACGATTCGGTGGGAACAGTGGAGCGACCCCAAGCGCCAGGTCGACTGACACCGTCCTGGACGGAAGATGACAGTGCGAGGCCCCCACGGGAGCGTGGGGGCCTCGCTCATTTTCAAAAAGGGTCTGAGCACCCCCAGCGGTTTCTAGCGGCCGACCCCTACCGCCCCACCCCCCTGGAATCATGAACATGCCAATCAGCTAGTAGCTGATGAGGCTTGGCATAATGGACACAGCCAATGGCTTTGAGTTGATTGGGCATGGCAGAAGAACGTCGGGGTACGTGCACCAAGGAAGGAGCGGCGATGACACCCTCTGTTGATCCCAGCCTCAACCGGCGCAAGCTGCGTATCGCGTTGCGCCAGGCACGCGACGAGGTCGGTCTCACGCAACGTGAGGCGGCCGAGCGCGTGGAATGGTCCCAGTCCAAGCTGATCCGGATCGAGACCGGAGCGGTCAGCATCTCCGTGAGCGACCTGCGCGCGCTGATGGAAATCTACGGGATCACCGACCCCACGTTGATGGCGAAGCTGGAGGAAGCAGCCCGGGGAAGCAAGGGTCCCAGCTGGTGGTCGAGTTTCCACGATGTACTCACTCCACAGTTCGCGCAGTACCTGGGATACGAGACCGCCGCCGTGCGGCTCCACACGTACCACCCCATCGTGATTCCCGGACACTTGCAGACCCGCCGGTACGCGGAGGCGCTCCTCGCCCCACGGGGTCTTGACGCCGACCGGGTCGGCCGTGTGGTCGACCTCAGGATGAAGCGCCAGGCGCGGATGTTCGATGGCGAGGGACGGCTCGATTCCGTGTTCGTCCTCGACGAGGCCGCCGTGCGACGTGAGATCGGAGGGAAGGAGGTTCAGGCGGAGCAGCTGCAGCAGCTGCTCGAATTCGGCGTCCGCCCTGATGTGACGATCCGGGTGCTGCCCTACGAGGCCGGCGCCCACTACAGCACCTTCGGCAGCTTCGTCCTGCTCGGCTTCACGGACGACAAGGACCTGCTCTATCTGGAGCACGCCGCCGGAAGCATGACGGGCGGTGAGGACGACGGACTGCTGAAGCACTATCAGGACTGCGCCCGGCGCCTCTCGGACCTGGCGCTCGACGAGTCCGGTTCACTCGACCTGATCAGCCGCGTCAAGCAGGACCTCGGCATGGGCTAAGGCCCACAACACCAACCGCCATCGGTGTAACCAGGGGGAGGATCGACGTGGCCAGGTCAGTGTGGCGTCGTCGGCGCAAGCCGACGCTCACCGACGGACGAGAGGCGGACAGGACTGGTCCCACCCGCAAGCCGACCGATGACCCGGCGACCTGGGACGCGGCAGGGAACAGGCACCCCGGCGAGGAGAATCCGCATGCGACGCCCGGGGCCCATGGCGACGCCGCCGTCGGATGCTTCGTCGCCGCGGCATTTTTCCTCATAGCGTGCGTGTGGTTCATCGCGACCCGAGTGACCAACGGGGAGTTGCCACTGTGGGGACTGGTCGTCAGGCTCTTGGTGGGAGTAGTGATCGCCGTCGTCTTCACCACCATCGCCTGGTGGGCCGCGAACACCTGGCGACAACGACGGGACAACGCCCTCAGCGCGGAGAGCCCGCGCGCGGGACGTGAGAAAGACGATCAGAATCCGGTGGGGAGCCCGTGACGGACTGCCCGCTGCGCCACAGGCCCGCACTCACCGAGACGGCGAGGAGCACGGCCACCCACAGCGCGCGCTTGACGGGAACGCTCTCAACGAGCAGGGATGCGGCAGCGGCCGCGGTCGAAGCAGCTGTCCCCACGACGAGCAGGAAGACCGCCGCACCCCCCACGCCGGTGGGCCGGGAGCCGCTCTCGCGTCCCGGAGACTGCGCTGCAGACCTGTCCCTCACGGCCCCACACTTCCTGCCGACGACCTGTAAGAAAGTCATGAGTCCTTCAGCTCTTCTCGTAACAGAGCGCGGAGGAAGTACGTCCAGGCGACGGTGGTGAAACGCAGCACGTCCGTGGCAGGCGTCTTGGTGTCGCGCGCGAAGACATGTCCTGTCCGCATGGCTATCTCCACGCATTCCGTCTCATTGCCACAAGCACTGCTCCTACGCCACAAGGGTTGCCCCTCATGAACCACCGCAGTCCCCCCGTATCCCCCGAGCTGCCCGGTCGGCGTACTCAACGGTAGTGGACGACGGTCCACTACCGCAGACGAGTACCCGAAAACTCCGGGTCGACAATCGCCCGTAGTGCTCGCCACACTACAAAGAGCTACCTCGGGTTCAGATTAGGTGAAGCTCACCTCCACACGCCAGACGAGATCCGGCCCAATCGTCGGGGGTCACGGGTTGATCGCGACTCCGGCTCACTTCAGAGGGACCGGCGAGGGTGTCGCAGCGTTCAGCGGATCGTGCGCCGTCCGGTCTCCCCGCGCGCCCCGCTGTCCCCACCTCCGCTCCCACCTCCGCTCCCGCTCCCGCACCCGCACCCGCACCCGCACCCGACAGGTACTCCTCCGGTCCGGTCTCCACGAGCGGGCGGAGAGCCCATGTCGGGGCTGCCGTGCAGGCGCAGCAGTACGTGGTCGTCGGCGGCCCCGCAGTCGGTGGACGGCAGGGTGTGGGACAAGACCGGCCAAGCGGTTCATGGCCCCCTCCCCCCTGCCGGGTGGCCAGGCGCGGCCCGGCACGCTGCGGCCGGGCGGCGCCGTGCGCGCTCCCCGGTGGCGTACGGGCGCTCTTGCCGCCGACACCCTCGGTCGTGTGAGTGGTGGGGAGCCCCGCACCGGGCTCCCCACCACACCTCACTCCCCTGTCACCCGGCGTACAGGGCCAGGGCTCCATTGATGTCGTCCTGAACCAGGTCCCGCTTCGTCATGTTCGCAGCGACCGTCGGCGCCATCACCGCTCCAAGGACACTGGAGTGGCCAAGGCCGAGAATGTGCCCGAGTTCGTGCAGGGCGACCGTCTCCACGTCGAAGCAGTCCGCCACGGCCCCGATGCTCCAGGTGTGTTCGGTGTCGTCGAAGTGGACGGGCTTCGGTGTGCTCCCGTTCGTGACGACCCCGCATCCCGGCGGGAAGTCCGCGTGTGCGAGGACTCCGCCGACCATGCTGTGGTCCGGATCGTCGGCGGACCGCCACCCGATCACGATGTCGGGATCCTGGGCCGACGTGACCTCGGCGAACGTCACCGGAACCGAGCCGGACCACGTCTGCAGAGCGCTCCGCACGGCGTCGAACTCCTGGCCGGGGCCCGCGTCGTCGGTCCCCGTGTCGAAGGCGAACGTCAGGTCGCGGTGACCCCAGGCGCACCTCGCGGCGAACGCCACGCCGTCGTCCATGTCCAGCATGGCGCAGCGAGGCTGGGTCATCGCGGCGCGAGTCCGCTCGTCGAAATCGCCGGTCGCGGGAATCCTGTTGAACTCCTGGAACTTCTCCAGCGCGCGAGACGTCGGATCGTCCACCCTGTTCTCACTGTATTCGTCGGTCAGGTAGCCGAACCGGTTGAGAAACCCTTGCACCCGCCCCACTCCGCGAACCTTCTCCCCTGCTTCGACGGGCGGCACATTCGCGATCTTGGGAAAAGCGAGAACGGAAGCCATCTCATCCTCCCTTGCATGGTGAATTGTTGGGTGTGGAAGCACAGATGAATCGTGAAGCTCCGTACAGGGGATCAGCCGGTGAACCGGATGCTGTGGACGACTCTCAGAGCGGACTCCCTCGGTGCCCCGGGGCTCGATCTCACGATCACCGTCATGGGCGGCCGGCCCGCGTCCCGCACGCCGGTCGCACCCTCGCCCTGTCCAGGAAAGTGAACCCCCGCCACATGCGATCCGTCCTCGTCGGTGAACTCCACGACACGGGCCGGTCGGCCGCCCACCTCCTGCAGAGAGGCGGCGTGTTCAGGACGTTGGCCGTAGCCGGTCAGCGGGTCAGCGAAGGAACTCCGGTCGACCACCACCTCAAGCCCGCCCCCGCTCCACGCTTCGACCGCCGAATCGATTGCCTTTTCCTGGGCATCGGGCCGTAGCGCTTCCGGCGCATCGAAGTGAATTCCACTTGTCCCGCTGACAGTCGGCACGCCGACCACACCTCGCGGACGAGAAAGAAAGCGACAGCTCTGGTGAGTCCAGACAGTTATCAGGGTTTCACCGGGGACTACCGTCCGCAACCCGGGATTTCACGCGCAACGACCCTGGAACGAACCGACGATCCGTCACCCGTTCGCATGGGGGCCAACCGCGTCGGGCCGCACGCGCCGGCCCGTGCGGCGCGGGACGTACTCCTCGGCAACGACCCGCCGGTGGCCCTGACCCGGCGCGCCGGTGCCAGGCTGACCGAGGCGCGCGAGGCGCACCCGGACGTGGTGCACCCGGTCGGCACGGCCGTCGCGCGCGGCGGTGACGGCGACGGCGGCGTGCGGCCACGGAGGTGGGCCGGGCACCGGGCGAACGCCACTGACCGCCTCCCTTGCGTCCGTGACGGTCCCTCACGGCGGACGGACGACCGGTTTCATCCGGTTGCGCGAGGACGTCACGACGCTGACCTGGGGAGCCGCGGTCGCGGAGACCACGGCGGGGCTCATGCCCCGAGATCGGCATCCACGCCGTACGAGGGCTGCGATTCGCCGAAGCACTGCCCCCGAGGCTCGCCATGGTGAGCCTCGCGCCCGGACGGGGGACGAGCAAGGAGCGGGCGCGAGTCCACACGGTTCGTCTGCCCTGGTGACTGTTCCCACCGCAGGCGCACGACGTCACTGCAAGGGAAGAGGCCCAGCCCCGGCAACCGGGGACTGGGCCTCAGAAAAACCTGCCGACGTGCGTAACGTCAGTGGGAGTGGCCGTGGCCGCCGTGGCCCGCGTCGGCCGGCTCCTCTTCCTTCTTCTCGACGACCAGGGTCTCGGTCGTGAGGAGGAGGGAGGCGATGGAGGCGGCGTTCTCCAGGGCGGAGCGGGTGACCTTGACCGGGTCGATGACGCCCTGCTTGACCAGGTCGCCGTACTCGCCTGTCGCGGCGTTGAAGCCCTGGCCCTTGTCCAGCTCGGCGACCTTGGAGGTGATGACGTAACCCTCCAGGCCGGCGTTCTCCGCGATCCAGCGCAGCGGCTCGACGGCGGCCTTGCGGACGACGGCGACACCCGTGGCCTCGTCGCCGGTCTTGCCGAGGTTGCCCTCGAGGACCTTCACGGCGTGGACGAGCGCGGAGCCACCACCGGAGACGATGCCCTCCTCGACCGCGGCGCGGGTCGCGGAGATGGCGTCCTCCAGACGGTGCTTCTTCTCCTTCAGCTCCACCTCGGTGGCGGCGCCGACCTTGATGACGCACACGCCGCCGGCCAGCTTCGCGAGGCGCTCCTGGAGCTTCTCGCGGTCCCAGTCGGAGTCCGTGTTCTCGATCTCGGCCTTGATCTGGGCGACGCGGCCCTGGACGGCACCGGAGTCGCCGGCACCGTCGACGAGCGTGGTGTCGTCCTTGGTGACGGTGACGCGGCGGGCGGAGCCGAGCACGTCCAGGCCGACCTGGTCGAGCTTGAGGCCGACCTCCTCGGAGATGACCTCGGCGCCGGTCAGCGTCGCCATGTCCTGCAGCATCGCCTTGCGACGGTCGCCGAAGCCGGGGGCCTTGACGGCGACCGCGTTGAAGGTGCCGCGGATCTTGTTCACGACCAGGGTCGACAGGGCCTCGCCCTCGACGTCCTCGGCGATGATCAGCAGCGGACGCGAGGCGTTGGACTGGATGACCTTCTCCAGCAGCGGCAGCAGGTCGGCGATGGCGCCGATCTTGCCCTGGTGGATGAGGATGTACGGGTCGTCGAGGACGGCCTCCATACGCTCCTGGTCCGTCACGAAGTAGGGCGACAGGTAGCCCTTGTCGAAGGCCATGCCCTCGGTGAAGTCCAGCTCCAGGCCGAAGGTGTTGGACTCCTCGACGGTGATGACACCGTCCTTGCCGACCTTGTCCATCGCCTCGGCGATGAGCTCGCCGACCTGCGTGTCCTGGGCGGACAGACCGGCGACGGCGGCGATGTCGGACTTCTCGTCGATCGGGCGGGCGGTCGCGAGGAGCTCCTCGGACACGGCCTTGACCGCGGCGTCGATGCCCTTCTTCAGGGCGGCCGGGGAGGCACCCGCGGCGACGTTGCGCAGGCCCTCGCGGACGAGCGCCTGGGCCAGCACGGTGGCGGTGGTCGTACCGTCACCCGCTACGTCGTTGGTCTTGGTCGCCACCTCCTTCACCAGCTGGACGCCGAGGTTCTCGTACGGGTCGTCGACCTCGACCTCACGGGCGATGGTCACACCGTCGTTGGTGATGGTGGGGGCGCCGAACTTCTTGTCGATGACGACGTTGCGGCCCTTGGGGCCGATCGTCACCTTGACCGTGTCGGCAAGCTTGTTGACGCCGCGCTCGAGGGCGCGACGGGCGTCCTCGTCGAACTTCAGGATCTTCGCCATGGGAGCGGTTCAGCCCTCTCGGAAAACGTGGGTGAAACGAACTGCGCCCCGAACGCCCGGCTTCATAAGGTCGCGGGGGCCCGGGGCGCAGCTCAAAAGCAATGTGCTTCGGTGGAAGCGGGTGCAGGATTTCCGGGGTGACCCCCGGAGCCCCTTACTTCTCGATGATCGCGAGGACGTCGCGAGCCGAGAGGACGAGGTACTCCTCGCCGTTGTACTTCACTTCGGTGCCGCCGTACTTGCTGTACAGCACGATGTCGCCGGTCTTGACGTCGAGCGGCAGGCGCTCGCCGTTCTCGAAGCGGCCCGGGCCCACGGCCAGGACGACGCCCTCCTGGGGCTTCTCCTTGGCGGTGTCCGGGATGACCAGGCCAGAGGCGGTGGTCTGCTCGGCGTCGAGCGGCTGGACCACAATGCGGTCCTCGAGCGGCTTGATGGCAACCTTGGAGCTGGTGGTCGTCACGATCCGACCTCCCCCTTCGGAGATCTCACGGGGTTAACTGTCTGAGGTGGCGACCAGGTGGATCCGTCGTCGCGGGTGCCGGATCTGCCCGTCGCTAGTTGGCACTCTCCAGTGGGGAGTGCCAGACCTGAGACTATGACCGCGATTAGCACTCGGTCAAGCGGACTGCTAATCGAGTGGGTTGCGGCGGGTCGTCGCGCGGTGGACGGCGAGGGTCCGTCCGGGGTTCGGCGGGCCTCGTACACGTCCGGGGCGGGTGCCCTCAGAGGTAGTCCTCCAGGCGGCCGACCGTCAGGCCCTGCTCCTGGATCCGGCGCAGCAGCCGCGTCGTCATCTCGGTGAGCGTGGAGCCCTTCAGCTGGTCCGGGCCCCGGAACTGGGCCAGGACGATGTCGCCCGGGTGGAGGTGGTCGCCGACGGCGTAGCGGAGGTCGTTGATCTGCATGGACGCGCGCCACAGGACGACGGCCGAGATGCCGCAGTCGGCGGCGGCGCGGAGCGTGGTGGTGTCGTAGACGCCGTAGGGCGGACGGAAGAGGGTCGGCCTGACGCCGAAGCGCTGCTTCAGCTTGTGCTGCTGGCCGCAGATCTCGGCGCGCTGTCCGGCGTACGGCAGGCCGCGCAGGGCGGTGTGGTCGAGCGTGTGGTTCTGCACGGTCGCGCCGACGGCCCGCAGTCGCGCGAAGTGGCCGTACCCCGGCCCCACGACGCTGTCCGTCAGGAACATGCTCACCGGCAGCCGCAGCTCACGCACCATGTCGACGAACCTCGGGTCCTTCTCGGCGCCGTCGTCGTACGTCAGGAAGACCACCTTGTCCCGGGTCGGAACGCGGTCGACGACGGGCGGCAGGCCCGGGCCGGCCGCGCGGGACGCCGACGGCCGGTCGGGGCGCTCGGGCGCGGGGGCGAGGGGGGTGACGAGGCCCCAGCGGCGGTACGGGGGTGAGTGGGGGTGACGGGGAGCCGCGGGAACGGAGGGGTCGGGGTTCTTGGGCGGCTGCCCGCTCGGGGGCGGGGCCGCCGAGGTCGGGGCCGACGGCGGGAGCGCCGGGGTCGGTGTCCGGGTGGCCGGAGCCGATGGCGGCCTCGGGCCCTGCGCCGGCCGCAGGTCCTTCTCCGCCGCTTCGGCCCCGGGCCCCTCCGCTCGGGCCGAGCGGCCGCCGGGATCGCCTGCGCACCCGGCGAGAAGCAGTACGGCGAGGGCCGTGAGAGCGCAGAGGGCGGCCAGGGCGCGGGCGACCGGCGTACGAGCTGTCACCACACGCGCCCCCCGGCGCACCACCCGCTCTCGCCGGGTCCCACACCCTCCGCCCGCCCGGCGTTCCTCCCGCGCCGCACGCCTTCCTCGCGCCGGATGTCCCCCCGATGCCTCGCCCCCTCCCCTCGCCCGACGCCCTTCCCTCGCCCGGCTCGCCCGACGCCCCCCGCCGCCCCTCACAGGTAGTCCTCCAGCCTCGCCACCGCGTAGCCCTCGGCGGTGGCCAGGTTCAGGAAGCGGCGGACCATGTCGGGCATGGTGCCGCTCCAGTCGGACCTGCCCCGGAAGTGGCTGAGGACGATGTCGCCTGGGCGGAGTTCGCGGTCCGCTTCGCGGTAGTCCCAGCGGTCGACGAAGACCTCCTCGTTCCACAGGGGGACGGCCTTGACGCCGCAGACCATGGCGGCGCGGAGGGTGTCCCGGTTGTAACTCCCGTACGGCGGCCGGAAGAGTGTGGGCCGCTTCCCGTACCGCTTCTCGATCACGTCCTGCATGCCGCAGATCTCGCGCTTCTGGGCGGCGTAGGAGAGGGCGGGCAGGTGACGGTGGTTGAGGGTGTGGTTGTGGAGGGCGACGCCACGGTCCCGCATCCGCTCGAAGTAGCCGTAGTCCTCCTTGACCAGGTAGTCGCTGAGGAAGGCGGTGTACGGGATGTTCAGCTCGCTCATCATCCGCAGGAACACGGGGTCCTTCTCGGCGCCGTCGTCGATGGTGAGGAAGAGGACCTTGTGGCGGGTGGGGACGGTCGTGAAGACCGGCGGGAGCCCGTCCTCCTCGTGGCCGTCGACCTCGAATCCCCCACGCGTCCTGAGCGTCGGCTTCTCCGCCGGAGGCGCGGGCGCGAGCAGCGGCACCTCGGCCAGCCCCCAGCGCTTCGCGGCGGCGACCCGTGCGGTGTGCGCCCGGCGCAACTTCCCGGCGTACGCGTCGAGGGCACGGGCGCCGGGCGCGTCGAAGGGCCGCTGCCCGCGGTCCTGGCCGTGGGCCGGCTCAGCGGCCTCCCGCCGCTCGGCAGCGCCCTGCCCCGGCGCCTCCTCGGGGGCACCACCACCGCCCCCGCCTCCGGCAGCACACCCGGACACGATGACCGCGGCGGCGAGCAGGGCGACACAGCCCCGGACACCGCCGCTCCCCCTCCAGAAACTCGCCCGCTTCGCACTCTTTCCATCATTTTGTCGTACGAGTCGCATGGCGCCTCATCCTCACAGGACGGCCCCTCCGCACCACCCCGACACCGCCACCGGCCCCTGACCATCCACCGACTGGCCCACACCACCGCCTCGCTCCCTCGTCCCTCCCGCTCACCCCGCGCCCCCTCCCCGCCCCACGCCCCCTCCCCCTGACCGACAATGGCCCGGTGAACGCCCAGGACCCCGCCACCTTCCTCGCCCCCCTCCTCACCCCCGAGGGCCGCGCCCTCCTCGACGAGGTGCGCGACACCGATCCGGCGCGGGAGCTGGCCGTGGCGACCCGGCTGCGCCGCGACCACCCGGCGCCACTGGTGTCGGCGGCCCTCGCCCAGGCACGTCTGCGGCAGCGCGCGGCGGCGAAGTTCGGCGCGACGGACGCGGGACGAATGTTCTTCACACCGAACGGGGTCGAACAGTCGACCAGGACGACCGTGGCGACGTACCGGGCCGAGTGCTTCCGGGCGATGGGCGTGCGGTCGGTCGCCGACCTGTGCTGCGGGATCGGCGGGGACGCGATCGCGATGGCGCGCGCCGGGATCCGCGTGCTGGCCGTCGACCACGACCCGCTGACGGCGGCGGTGGCCCGCGCCAACGCCGACGCGCTCGGCCTCGCCGATCTGATCGAGGTGCGCGAGGCGGATGTGACGGAGGTGGACACGGCCGGGTACGACGCCGTGTTCGTCGACCCGGCCCGGCGGTCCTCCGGGCGCGGCCGGATCTTCGACCCGGAGGCCTACTCCCCTCCCCTGTCCTGGGCCGTGTCGGCCGCGCTCAAGGCCCCGCTCGGCGTGCTGAAGATCGCGCCCGGCATCCCGCACGAGGCGATCCCCCCGGAGGCCGAGGCCGAGTGGATCTCGGACGGCGGCGATGTGAAGGAGGCCGTGCTGTGGTTCCGCGGGGACGGGACGCCAGGGGCGCGGCGCGCGATGCTGCTGCCCTCGGAGGCCGGCATCGGCGCCTCCCCCGACACCATGCTGCCCGATCCCCCGGTCCGCCCGGTCGGCCGGTACCTGTACGAGCCCGACGGCGCCGTCATCCGCGCCCACCTGGTCGCCGAGGTCGCCGAGGACCTGGAGGGCGGGCTGATCGACCCCACGATCGCCTACATCACCGCCGACGAACACCACGTCACGCCGTACGCCACCGCCTACGAGATCACCGACCAACTCCCCTTCGGTGTCAAGAAGTTGAAGGCCCTGCTGCGAGAGCGCGAGGTCGGCGTCCTGACCGTGAAGAAGCGGGGGTCGGCCGTCGAGCCGGAGGAACTGCGCAAGAAGGTCAAGCCCCAGGGCCGCAACTCGGCGACGGTCTTCCTGACCCGGGTCGCGGGAGCGCCGGCGATGCTGATCGGGCACCCCGCCTGACCCGCAGTCCCCTCAGGCCCCGTTACGCCCTCTCACGCCCCTTCCTCCGCCCGCGCCAGCAGCAAGGCCCGCTCCCGCTCGTTGCGCGCCAGCCCTGCCGCCCGTACGAACTCGGCGCGGGCCTCCTCCGTACGGCCCAACCGCCGCAACAGGTCCCCCCGCACGCTGGGCAGCAAGTGGTAGTCGCGCAGGGCGGGCTCGGCGGCGAGGCCGTCCACGATCTCCAGGGCGGGGCCGGGGCCCTCGGCCATGGAGACGGCGACCGCGCGGTTCAGCTCCACCACGGGGGACGGGGTACGGACGGCCAGCAGGGCGTACAGGGTGGCGATCTTCAGCCAGTCCGTCTCCGCATAGGTGCGCGCCTGGGCGTGGCACGCGGCGATGGCGGCCTGGAGGGCGTACGGGCCGGGGGCGCCCGTCGCGCAGGCGGTGGCGCGGCCGAGAGCGGTGAAGCCCCGGGCGACCAGGAGGCGGTTCCAGCGGCGGCGGTCCTGGTCCTTCAGCAGGACCGGTTCGCCGGTCGGGCCCGTACGGGTGGCGGCCCGTGACTCCTGGAGCTCCAGCAGGGCCACCAGGCCGTGCACTTCGGGTTCCTCGGGCATCAACTGGGCCAGTACGCGCGCCAGCCGGAGGGCGTCCTCGCACAGGGCGGGACGCAGCAGGTCGTCGCCGGCGGTGGCCGCGTACCCCTCGTTGAAGATCAGGTAGATGACCTCGAGCACGGAGTCGAGGCGGGCCTCGCGGTCGGGGCCGTACGGCACCTCGAAAGCGACGTTCTTCGTCGCCAGCGTGCGCTTGGCGCGGACGACGCGCTGGGCGATCGTCGCCTCGGGGGCCAGGAAGGCGCGGGCGATCTCGGGCGTGGTCAGGCCGCCGAGGAGGCGGAGGGTGAGGGCGATGCGGGCCTCGGCGGAGAGCACGGGGTGGCAGGCCGTGAAGACGAGGCGGAGCAGGTCGTCGTCGATGTCGTCCGGGTCGGACGGCCGGTCGAGATACGGCCCGGCCGCCTCCAGGTCCCGGCCCACCTCGGCGAGCTTGCGCGCGTACCGCTCCCGGCGGCGCACGAGGTCGATCGCCCGGTGCTTGGCCGTGGCCGTCAGCCAGGCCCCCGGGTTGTCCGGCACCCCGTCCCTCGGCCACTGCTCCAGTGCCGCGACCAGCGCGTCCTGAGCCAGTTCCTCCGCGATCCCGACGTCCCGCACGATGCGCGCGACGGCGGCGATGAGCCGGGGCGACTCCATGCGGAAGACGGTTTCGATGGCCGTGCCGGGGTCGGGGGCGGGGCCGACGGGGGTGCGGCCGACGGGGGTGGGCTGTGGGGTCACAGCCCACCATCAGACACCCGGCGGGCAGCCACGCCAAGCAGGCTCAGCCCTCCTGGATCTCCCGCACCTCGCAGGTGACCGTCCAGAAGTCCTCGTGCACCTTCAGGAACCGCTTGGCCCACTCGACGGCCTCGGCCATGTCCTTGCACTGCATCAGCGCATAGCCGCCGACGACCTCCTTGGTCTCGGTGAACGGCCCGTCGGTGACCGACAGTTGTCCGCTCTCCCAGCGCACCCTCTTCCCCTGCGCGGTCGGCGTCAGCCCGGCGGTGTCCAGCATGACCCCCGCCTTGGTGATCTCCTCCAGCAGATCCCCCATCCGCTGCATCAGCTCGGGGCTCGGGCCCTCGGCGGGGGCGGTCTTCTCGTCGATCTGGATCATCGAGAGATAGCGCGGCATGGTCACTCCAAAGTGCATCGGCGGCCGGGGCTTCTCCCCGACTCTCACCCATGCGTCGAACGGCCGCACCCCGGATCGACACGGCCGCCGGATTCCTCGGGAGTATTTTCCGCCGCTACTTCAGCGACTCCCACAGCTCGCTAGCCTCAGACTCGTCCGCCACCACCCGGTTGCTGTCGTAGGGGGCCGTGACCACCGGCATCATCACGGTCCTCGTGGTGTCCGAGGACAGGCCCTTCAGGCTCTCGCCCAGCCTGATCAGTTCGGTCAGTGAGTCCAGGCCGGTGTCCGTCGTCAGGCTGCCGGTGATCGCGTCGGCGACCTCGTAGAGCCGGGTGGGCTCGGCGAGGAGGTCGGTCGAGGAGATCTGGTCCAGCAGGGCCTTCACCAGCTTCTGCTGGAGGCCGATGCGGCCGAGGTCGCTGCCGTCGCCGATGCCGTGACGCGTGCGGGCCAGGGCGAGGGCCTGCTCGCCGTCCAGATGGTGCGTGCCGGCCTGCAGCTTCAGGTGACTGTCCTCGTCGTCGATGTCCTCGTCCGTCGTGACCGTGACACCGCCGAGCGCGTCGACGAGCTTCGCGAAGCCGGCGAAGTCGATCTCGACGTAGTGGTCCATACGGACGTTCGTCATCGACTCGACGGTCTTGACCGCGCAGATCGGTCCGCCGACCGCGTACGCGCTGTTGAACATCACGTTGTACGCCACCGCCGTCGAACCGCCCGACTCCAGGGGGCAGGACGGGCGGGTGACCAGGGTGTCGCGGGGAATGCTGACGACCGTCGCCTCGGTGCGGCCCTCGTCGATGTGGACGACCATCGCGGTGTCGGAGCGGGCGCCCGAATCCTCGTCGCCTCCGCCCAGTTCGGCGTTCTCCTTGCCGCTGCGGGAGTCGGAGCCGAGGACGAGGATGTTCAGCGCGCCGCTCGGCAGGGCCTCGGCGGTGGCCGACGCCTCGGGTGACGCCGCCGACTGGATCTTCGCGGGGCGGTTGTCGCCGAGCGCGCTGTTGATGTCGACGCTCTTGATGTTGCTGTTCAGCCGCCAGAACGCCCAGCCCGCCCCGCTCACACCGAGTACGAGGACGCAGGCGAGCGTGAACCCGGCCGTCTTCAGCCGGCGTCGCCGTCTGCCCGCGCCCCCGTTGTCGTTCCCGCACTCGTTCCCTTCACCCGTCACACACATGAACGTACGTCCGAATTGTTACGGCGAGAAACTACCTGCCGCCTTTCCTTCGGAAATTCTCAGACTTCTCAGCCCAACGTCACGGTCGGCACCGGGTTGCTGCCGCTCCAGGTGCCGTTGAAGCCGAAGCTCACCGAACCGCCACTCGACACGCCGCCGTTCCAGGAGGCGTTGGCACAGCTGACGGTCGCGCCGGTCTGGGTGCATGTCGCGTTCCAGGCCTGGCCGACCTGCTGACCGGCCCCGAACGTCCAGGTGACCCTCCAGGAGGAGAGCGAGGACCCGGCGGCGCAGCGGATCGTCACATTGCCGGTGAAGCCGGTGTTCCACTGGTTGGCGACGCTGTACGCGGCCGAGCAGCCGGCCGGGACCGGTGGCTCGGTCACCGTGCCGCCGAGCGCCGTCACGATGCCGTGGTACGCGGGTTTCGGCGCGTAGTTCTCGTCGTACGGGGTCGCCGCGCCCTGTCCCGGGAAGGTGTCCGGGATCCAGGAGTCGGAGTCGGTGAATCCCCAGACGGTGACGGCGGTGCAGCGGGTCACGGCCACGCAGGCCTTCACCACGGCGTCGTACTCGGTGCGCTGCTGGGCCAGCTTGGCCTCGGTGGCCGGAAGTTGCATCCGGATGTCGAGTTCCGTGATGGCGACGTCCACGCCCAGGTCGGCGAAGCGCTGGATGTTCTGCTGCAGGGTCGACGGCACCTGGCCGAGGATCAGATGGGCCTGGAGGCCGACCCCGTCGATCGGGACGCCTCGCGCCTTCAGGTCCCTGACCAGGTTGTAGAGGGCCGTGCTCTTGGCGTTGACGCCCTCGACGTTGTAGTCGTTGATGTAGAGCTTGGCGGCCGGGTCGGCGGCGCGGGCGGCGGTGAGCGCCTGGGCGATGTAGTCGGTGCCGAGGCCGTTGTACCAGAGGGTCTGGCGGTAGGTGCCGTCCTCGTTGAAGGGTTCGTTCACCACGTCCCAGGCGGCCAACCGGCCCTTGTAGCGGCCGACTTCGAGCGCGATGTGGTCGTTCATCAGCTGGCTGAGCTGCGCGGGCGTCCAGGTGCCGTTGTCGAGCCAGCTCGGGTTCTGGCTGTGCCAGACCAGGGTGTGGCCGCGTACGTCCTGGTCGTGGGCCTCGGCGAAGTCGACGATTCTGTCGGCCTCGGTCCAGTTGAAATTGCCCCGGGTGGGCTCGACGGAGCCCCACTTCATGGCGTTGCCGGGGGTGAGCCAGTTGAACTCCCGGCCCGCGATCTCACCGTAGGTGCCGGTGAGCTTGGAGCCGGTCACCGCGGTGCCGATGCCCTTGCCCTTGGCGGCGGCGAGGTCACGCAGGGGCGGGTCGGCGGCGTGGGCGGCGGGGGCCGCGACGAGCAGGGCTGCGAGGGCGGCCACGCCGGTGAACAGGGAAGCGAGACGGGAACGCAAGGGGGTTCTGGAGGTTCTCATTGCGGGTGCCTCCGAAAGTTTCGGTTGTGCAACCGATTGACTGCGGAGGAGTGTGGAGCGGGTTGTCTCACCCCGTCAATACATCAACTTTCGGCCACACGGGTCACCGGCGGCGCTTGACCGCGTCGGACACCCGTCCGCCGGGTCCGATCCACAGCCGACCGCCGCTCCGCCGTGGCCGGTCGCCGAGTCCGGTCCGCAGCCCGACCGCCGCTCCGCCGTGGCCGATCGCGCAGTTCCCCGCACCCCTTCCGGGCAGGGCTGACTTCGGGGGCAGTTGGCGTCAGGGCACGGTCGGCGTCAGCACACGGCCGGCCTCAGAGCACGGCCTGCCTCAGGACCCGGTCGGCCTCAGGACCCGGTCGGCCTCAGGACTCGGCGGGCGTCCGCACACGGCTGACTTCGGGGCACCGCCGGCGCCAGACGACCACTGACGTCAGAGCACGGCCTGCCTCAGGACTCGGCAGGCGTCCGCACACGGCTGACCTCGGGGCACCGCCGCCGTCAGACGACCACTGACGTCAGAGCACGGCCCGCCTCAGGACCCGGTCGGCCTCAGGACTCGGCAGGCGTCCGCACACGGCTGACCTCGGGGCACCGCCGGCGCCAGACGACCAATGACGTCAGGACTCGGTCGGCCTCAGGACCCGGTCGGTGTCAGTGCCGCTCGGCGGCACCCCCGTACTGCTCCGCACCACCAGGCTCGTCGCCAGTTCCACCCGGGTCGCCGCCGAGGAGCCGTCCTGGCGGCCGAGGTCGAGGACGAGCCGGGCCGCCGCCTCGGCCATCTCCATCAGCGGCTGCCGTACGGTCGTCAGCGGCGGCCCCACCCAGCGGGCCACCGGCAGGTCGTCGAAGCCGACCACGCTCAGGTCCTCCGGGATGCGCAGGCCCAGTTCCCGGGCGGCCTCGTAGAGGCCGAGCGCCTGGAGGTCGTTGCCGGCGAAGACTGCCGTCGGGCGGTCGGGGCGACGCAGCAGTTCCAGGCCCAGCCGGTAGCCGGTCTCGTGATGGAAGTCGCCGGCCTTGAGCAGGCCCGGGTCGACCGGCAGCCCGGCGGTCTCCAGGGCGGCCCGGTAGCCGTCGACCCGGGCGCGGCTGCACATCATCCGCGAGGGGCCGCTGATGGCACCGATACGCCGGTGGCCGAGTTCGACCAGATGGCGGGTGGCGGCCAGGCCGCCCTGCCAGTTGGTGGCGCCGATCGAGGGCACGTCGTCACCGGGGTCACCGGCCGGGTCCATCACCACGAACGGGATGGACCTGCTGGTCAGCAGCGCGCGCTGGGACTCGTCGAGCCCGGACAGCACGAGGACGACCCCGTGCGGGCGGCGCGCGGCGACCTGGTCGGCCCAGGTGCGGCCGGGGGTGAGCCGGCCCGCGCTCTCGGAGAGGACGACGCTCAGGCCCTCCTCCCGCGCGATGTTCTCGACCCCCCGGATGACCTCCATCGCCCAGGCGCTCTCCAGTTCGTGGAAGACCAGGTCAATGAGGGGGGACCGGCTCGCCTCGGCGCGTCGGCGGCGGTAGCCGTACGCGCGCAGCAGGTCCTCGACGCGGGTACGGGTCGCGGGCGCGACATCCGCGCGGCCGTTGAGCACCTTCGAAACAGTCGGAGCCGAAACGCCGGCCTGGCGGGCGATCTCGGCGAGCGTCGCGGTCTGCGTGGACCGCGACGCACGCGCTCTTGTCTGGGTTTCCTCGGGCTTCGCGGGCTTCATGAGCGGGATCGTATCCCTGCGCGACCTCTTGACGAACCCTTTCGACAGTCATACGTTCCCGGAACATTCGAAGTGCCATCCGAAACATTCGCGCGTCCGAACATTCGTGAAGGGTGCTGTCATGGAGCAGAGTAGAGGCCAGGTCACCGGCAACAGCGCGGGCGGCCGGCCGTTCAGCAGGCGCTGGTTCCTCGGCGCCGGTTCAGCCTCGTTGCTCACCGCGGGACTCGGCACCGGCCTCACCGCCTGCGGCTCCGGCGGCGGGGGCGGCGCCGGGGACGGCAAGACGCTCACCGCGTTCGTGTACGGCGACGACGCGGTGAAGGTCCAACAGGCGGGCGTCGACCGGTTCAACAAGTCGGCGGCGGCGAAGAAGGCCGGCGGCACCATCAAGCTGCAGAAGGTCCCCGGCTCCGACTACTCCCCCAAGCTCCGCACGGCCATGGGCTCCCCCAGCGCCCCGGACGTGTTCTTCAACTGGGGCGGCGGCTCGATCAAGCCGTACGAGGAGGCGGGCAAGCTCACCGACCTCACCGACGTCATCGAGGGCGACCCGGTCCTCAAGGACGGCTTCCTGCCGTCGGTCCTGGCCGCAGGCGATCTCAAGGGCCGCCACTACGGCATTCCGATGCGCGGCATGCAACCGGTGATCCTCTTCTACAACAAGGCCGTCTTCGCCGAGCACAAGCTCCAGCCCCCCACCACCTGGGACCAGTTGCTCGACAACAACGCCAAGCTCAAGAAGGCGAAGATCACCCCCTTCGCCCTGGGCGGATCCGACGTCTGGCCCGAGCTGATGTGGCTGGAGTACCTGGTCGACCGTATCGGCGGCCCCGAGGTCTTCAAGCGCATCCAGGACGGCGACGCCGAGGGCTGGGGCGACCCCACGATCCTCAAGGCCGCCGAACTGGTCAAGGAACTCGTCGACGACGACGCCTTCGGCTCCAAGTTCACCTCGGTGTCGTACGTCAACGGCGGCGCCCCCGCGGTCTTCGCGCGCGGCAAGGCCGCCATGCACCTGATGGGCTCCTGGGAGTACTCCACTCAGCTCGGCAAGTTCCCGGACTTCGCCAAGGCGAACCTGGGCTGGGCCCCCTTCCCGACCGTCGAGGGCGGCACGGGCGATGTCCGCAACGTCGTCGGCAACCCCACCAACTACTGGTCCGTCAACGCCCGTACGAAGAACAAGGACCTGGCGGTCGGCTTCCTGAAGGACTGCGCCTCCCAGGCGTACGCGCAGGCCCTGATCGACAACGGCGACGTCCCGACCACCTCGAACGCCGCCGGCCTCCTCACCTCCGCGCCCAACCCCGAGTACGCGAAGTTCCAGTACGACATGGTGCAGAAGGCCCCCGCGTTCACGCTCTCCTGGGACCAGGCGCTCGGCGACGGCCTCGGCACCAAGATGCACACGGAGATAGGCAAGCTGTTCGCGGGCAAGTCCACGCCGAGCGAGTTCGTGACGGCGTGCAAGGGCCTGAAATGACCGTCACGGTCGAGAAGACCCCGACGGCGCGGAAGGGGCAGGCGCACCACGCGAGCCGCACCGGCCGCCCGCACGCCGCCTGGGCCCTCCCCGGCGTCCTCTTCTTCACCTTCTTCGCGGTCGTCCCGATGGCCCTGGCCCTCTATCTCTCCTTCACCAGCTGGGACGGCCTCGGCGACCCGCGGCCGGTGGGCCTCGACAACTGGCGCAAGCTCCTCGACGACCCCCGGATGACGCAGTCCCTGTGGCTGACCGTCGTCCTGACGGTCGCCAGCTGGGTGTTCCAGACGGTCATCGCCCTCCTGCTCGGCGTCTGGGCGGCGGGCCGGCAGCGCAACCGCGCGATCCTCTCCGCGGTCTTCTTCGTCCCGTTCCTGCTCTCCTCCACCGCCATCGCGATCCTCTTCTACGCCCTCCTCGACCCGAACTTCGGCATCATCCAGAAGGACACCCTGGGCTCGCAGAGCGGCGCGTTCCTCGCGATCGTCTTCGTCGGCGGCTGGCAGTTCATCCCCTTCCACACCCTGATCTACCAGGGCGGGGCCCGCCAGATCCCCGACGTCCTCTACCAGGCCGCCGCCATCGACGGTGCCGGCCGCTACCGCCAGTTCTTCTCGATCACGCTCCCGCAGCTGCGCCACACGATCACCACGTCCACGGTCCTGATGGTCGTCGGCTCACTGACGTACTTCGAGACGGTCCTGATCCTCACCAAGGGCGGCCCCGGCACGGACACCGCGATCCTGCCCTACCTGATGTACGAGGCGGGCTTCAAGACCTACGACTTCGGCTACGCGAGCGCCATCGCGTCCTTCCTGGTCATCGCCGCGACCGGCCTCTCGCTGGTCCTGGTCCGGCTGACGGGATTCGGCGCCATGCGCAGCACCCGCGAAGGGATGTGACGGGCCGGAATGTCACACGACACGTTGGCGCGCCCCACGAAGACCGACGAGCCCTCGCGCGAGCGCGTGACCGCCTCTCGCCGCCGACGCCACTGGACCAGGCGCGCCAACCCGGTGGCGGGCCTGGGCGCGTTCATCTGGCTGGCCATCGTCCTGATCCCCATCTACGCGATGCTGTCGGCCTCCCTCACGGGCGCCGACAAGGCTCTGACGGGCAACCCCCTCAAGCCCCCCACGGACCCGACCCTCGACAACTACAACACCGTCCTCACCACCGGCTTCGGCCATCTGCTGAGCAACACGGCGATCGTCGCGGTGTCGGTCGTGGGCATCGTCCTGTCCTTGTCCATCCCTCTGGCGTACGTCACCGTCCGTACCCGCGACCGCTGGTCGAACGCGGCCTTCCGCCTGTTCCTCCTGGGCGTGGCGATCCCGGCACAGGCGGTGGTCGTCCCGTTGTATTTGCTGATCGCGAAACTCGACCTCTACGACACCCTCCTGGCCGTCATCCTCCCGACGGCCGCCTTCGCGATGCCGGTCTCGGTCCTGGTCCTGGTGGGCACACTCCGGGACGTCTCCGAAGACCTGTACGAGGCGATGGCCCTGGACGGCGCGTCCCCGCTCCGGATGCTCTTCCAGCTGACGATCCCGCTGGCCAAGGGCGGCATCAGCACGGTCGTCATCTTCTCGGCGCTCCAGGCCTGGAACGGGTTCCTCTTCCCGCTGATCTTCACCCAGTCCGACGAGCCGCGCGTTCTCACCCTCGGACTCTTCAACTACGTCAGCCAGTTCGGCATCAACATCCCCGCCGTGCTCGCCTCGGTCGTCCTCTCCGGCATCCCGATCTTCGCCGTGTACCTGGTGGCGCGACGGGCGCTGGTGGGCGGGTTGATGGGGGTGGGAGGCAAGTGACACCCCCATCGCATCGTTGCCACTGAAACTCACCAACCCATGACAGGAGTTTCATGACCACGGCCCTTTGGCGTGACCCCGCCCTGCCCGCAGCGGCCCGGGTCGACGACCTTCTCTCCCGGATGACCCTGGAGGAGAAGACCGCCCAGCTCTACGGCGTGTGGGTGAAGAGCGACTCGAACGGCGAGGACATCGCCCCCGACGAGCAGGGCATGACGGAGTCGTTCGACTTCGACGAGCTGATCACCCGGGGCCTCGGCCAGCTCACCCGTGTCTTCGGCACGGCCCCCGTGGACCCGGCGCTGGGCGCGCGTGCACTGGCCCGCGCCCAGCGCCGCATCATGGCCGCGAACCGTTTCGGCATCCCCGCCGTCGCCCACGAGGAGTGCCTCGCCGGCTTCACCGCCTGGCGCGCGACCGCCTACCCGGTCCCCCTGGCCTGGGGCGCGACCTTCGACCCCGCGCTCGTGGAGGAGATGGCCCGGCGGATCGGCGACGACCTGGCCTCCGTCGGCATCCACCAGGGACTGTCCCCCGTTCTGGACGTGGTCCGCGACCCGCGCTGGGGGCGGGTCGAGGAGACGATCGGCGAGGACCCGTACCTCGTGTCCACGGTCGGCACGGCGTACGTCCGTGGCCTGGAGTCGGCCGGGATCGTCGCCACGCTGAAGCACTTCGCGGGGTACGCCGCGTCCGTCGGCGCTCGCAACCACGCGCCCGTACGGGCCGGTGTACGGGAGTTCGCGGACGTGACCCTGCCCCCGTTCGAGATGGCGGTGCGCGAGGGCGGCGCGCGCTCGGTGATGGCGGCGTACACGGAGACGGACGGCGTCCCGGTCTCGGCGGACCCCCACCTGTTGACCGAACTCCTGCGCGACGACTGGGGCTTCACCGGCACGGTCGTCTCCGACTACTTCGGCATCGGCTTCCTGGAGACGAACCACCGCGTGGCGGGAAGCCGCGCGGAGGCCGCGCACGCGGCGCTGGCGGCGGGCCTCGACGTGGAACTGCCGACCCTGCGCTGCTACGGCAAGCCCCTCGTGGAGGCGGTGCGGGCGGGTGAGAGCCCGGAGTCCCTGGTGGACCGGGCGGCCCGCCGGGTCCTGCTCCAGAAGTGCGAGCTGGGCATGCTCGACGAGGACTGGGCCCCGGAACCGGATGTCGAGCGCATCTCCCTGGACTCGACGGCGAACCGCGCCCTGGCCCGCCGCCTGGCCGAGGAGTCGGTCGTCCTGCTGGACAACCCCGACGACGTACTGCCGTTGGCCCCGGACATCAGGATCGCGCTGGTGGGCCCACGCGCCGACGACCCGCTCGCCATGCTCGGCTGCTACTCCTTCCCCTCCCACGTCCTGCCGGCCCACCCCGGCACGCCGCTGGGCATCGAGATCCCGACCGTCCTCCAGTCCCTGCGCACCGAACTCCCCGACGCGAAGATCACGTACGCGGCGGGCAGTGACGTGGACGGTGCGGACACAGGAGGGTTCCCGGAGGCGGTCGCGCGGGCCTCCGAGGCCGACGTCTGCGTGGCGGTGCTCGGCGACCGGGCGGGCCTGTTCGGCCGTGGCACCTCGGGTGAGGGCTGCGACGCGGAGGATCTGCGCCTGCCCGGGGTCCAGGCGGAGCTGCTGGACGCGTTGATCGCCACGGGTACGCCGGTGGTGGCGCTCCTGCTCACCGGGCGTCCGTACGCGCTGGGCCGCTGGCACGGGCGACTGGCGGGCGTGGTCCAGGCGTTCTTCCCCGGGGAGGAGGGCGGCCCGGCGGTGGCGGGAGTGCTGTCGGGCCGCGTCTCCCCGTCCGGCCGCCTCCCGGTGAGCGTCCCGCACCGGCCCGGTGGCCAGCCGTGGACGTACCTCCAGCCGCCATTGGGCCTCCTGGGCGGCGCGAGCAACATCGACCCCACCCCGCTGTATCCCTTCGGGCACGGCGGCTCGTACACCACGTTCGCGTGGACGGACTTCGAGGACGGGGGCGAGGGCGCTGAGCTCTCGACGGACGGAGACGGCACGTACGACGTCTCGCTGACCGTCCGCAACACGGGAGAGCGGGCGGGTGCGGAGGTCGTCCAGCTCTACCTGCACGACCCGGTGGCCTCGGTGACCCGCCCGGACGTACGCCTGATCGCCTACCGGCGCGTGGAGCTGGAGCCGGGTGAGGCGCGGCGGGTGACCTTCCGCTTCCACGCGGACGTGTCGTCCTTCACGGACCGTTCGGGGCGGCGCGTGGTCGAACCGGGCGACCTGGAACTGCGGTTGGCCGCGTCGAGCGTGGACGTACGCCACCGGGTGCGGCTGACCCTGACGGGCCCTGTGCGCGAGGTGGGCCCGGACCGCCGGTTGCACTGCGATACGGAGGTCCGGGCCGTGGAGAGCTGACGGCCGTTCGTCCCTCCGCCTGGGCCGCCGCGTGCGCGACGAACGCGGCCCAGGCGGAGGGGCCGAGGCGGGGACGGGGTGATGCCCTCGGAGTCGCGGCTGTGGATGGTGGCGGGGGTGGCGGCTGCTCCACCGAACAGCCACGTACTCCCCCTCGATACGCGCCGCAGCATCCTTACCTCACGCTCACTGAGACGGGTTATAACGGCCCCATGAGCAACGGCATCGAGCGGGATTACCGCAGACGGCGGGGAATTCCGCCCGCGTTCCTCACCACGCTGGTCGCGGCGGGGCTGGTCTCCGCCGGCGCGCTGCACGCGATGGCGACGCTCGGGCCGTCGGGCTGGGACGTGCTGGCCGTGGTGGCGTGGCTGGCCGTCGCCTGCCGGGCAGTGCTGGAGCAGTGGCGGGCGCGTACGTCCGTCACGGCCGACGGGGTCACCGTACGCGGGGTGATACGCACCCGTAGTTGGGCCTGGTCCGACATCTACGGCATCCGGGTCGAGGACAACAAGGGGAGCGCCCCTCGCTGGTCGGGGTATCTCTACTCCACCGAGGGTCGCCGGATCCGCCTCCCGCACCTCGACGAGTACCAGTTGACCGACCCGATCGCCGAGGTCGCCGACCTGTGCGCCACAGCCCTGCGGCTCGGGCTCACGTCCCTGGAGACGCGACCGGAGGTGGAGGAGCGCATCGCCCGGGGAACGCGACGGCGCATGGCAGCGCGGCGGGCGGGCATCGCGAGCCTGGTCGTCGCGGCCGCCATGTTCGCCCTCACCACCGGGTTGCTCTTCACCGACCGGCCGGCACACACGCTCCTGCTGCTCGGGGGCGTCCCGCTGCTCTGCCTCGCCGTCTTCTTCCTCGCCCTGGACCGCGTCGGCGAAAGTCAGCACCGACGCCTCACCCACCCAGTGACTCGAACCTCCACCGGTGCACCGTCCGACTGACCAACTCCGCGCCGGGCTCCGGCAGTTCGGGTAGATCGGCGTCGTACTCCGCATCCCACCACGTGATGACCAGCACCCGGTCCTGCGGCGCCCTGAGCGTCTCGCGCCGCAGCGGCCGTACGGGAAGCTCCTGGGCCCGCGCCCAGGCGAGGAGTTCCTCCCCCCGCCCGGCCACCGCCCGCGCCTCCCACATCAACGCGACGGTCGTCACGAGTACAGGTTGTCCTTCGCGACCTCGTGCACATGATCGTGATCGTGCGTATGCCCGTGGCCGTGGCCGTGGCCAGCGGCGCGCCCCGGCACATGCGGATCCGTCACCGGCAACGACGAGTCCGCGGACAGGTCCCAGTCCGAAGCGGCGCGCCCCCGCGCCACCATCTCGGCGCCCAGCGCGGCCACCATCGCCCCGTTGTCCGTGCACAACTTGGGCCGGGGCACCCGGAGTCTGATCCCGGCGGCCTCGCACCGCTCCTGGGCGAGCACCCGCAGCCGGGAGTTGGCCGCGACGCCGCCACCGATCATCAGATGATCCACCCCCTGATCACGGCAGGCCCGCACGGCCTTGCGCGTCAGCACATCCACCACGGCCTCCTGGAAGGAAGCCGCCACATCCCGCACCGGAACGTCCTCGCCCGCCGCCCGCCTGGCCTCGATCCAGCGGGCCACGGCGGTCTTCAGACCGGAGAAGGAGAAGTCGTAGGCGGGGTCGCGGGGCCCGGTGAGCCCCCGCGGGAACGCGATCGCGGTCGGGTCACCCTCCTTCGCGTACCGGTCGATGACCGGCCCGCCCGGGAACCCGAGGTTCAGCACCCGCGCGATCTTGTCGAAGGCCTCGCCCGCCGCATCGTCGATCGTCGCGCCCATCGGCCGTACGTCCGACGTGATGTCCGTGGACAGCAGCAACGACGAGTGCCCGCCCGACACCAGCAGCGCCATCGTCGGCTCGGGCAGCGCCCCGTGCTCCAACTGGTCGACGCAGATGTGGGAGGCGAGGTGGTTGACGCCGTACAGCGGCTTGCCGAGCGCGTACGCGTACGCCTTGGCGGCCGAGACACCCACCAGCAGCGCACCCGCGAGCCCCGGCCCGGCGGTGACGGCGATGCCGTCGAGGTCCTTCGCGCTCACCCCCGCTTCCTTCAACGCGCGTTCGATCGTCGGGACCATCGCCTCCAGGTGCGCGCGGGAGGCGACCTCGGGCACCACGCCGCCGAAGCGGGCGTGCTCGTCGACGCTCGACGCGATCGCGTCGGCCAGCAGTGTGGTGCCGCGCACGACGCCGACACCGGTCTCGTCGCAGGAGGTCTCGATCCCCAGGACCAGCGGTTCGTCAGCCATTGACCTAGCCATTGATCTCGGTTCCTTGTACGGATGCGGAAGGGTCGTTGAGGCGCATGACGAGGGCGTCCACGTTCCCCGGCTGGTAGTAGCCGCGGCGGAAGCCGATCGCCTCGAAGCCGAAGCGTTCGTAGAGCTTCTGGGCACGGACGTTGTCGACCCGGCATTCGAGCATCACCTGGGCGCACTCGAAAGTGGTGGCGGTCCGCAGCAGCTCGGTGAGGATCAGCGCGCCGAGGCCGGTGCCCCAATGTTCCCGGGCGACGGCGATGGTCTGGACGTCGGCGACGTCGCCCGCGGAGGCGAGGCCCCCGTAGCCGACGATCCGCCTGCCGCCGCTGTCACCGTCGCCTGCGGCGTCCTCGGCCACGTAGTACCGCCGGGTCGCCTGGGGCCCGCGCGCGTGCGCGAGGTCCGACCAGAACATGCCACGGGACCAGGCGTCCTCGGGGAAGAGGTCCTTCTCCAGCTCCAGGACGGGCTCGATGTCCCACCAGCGCATCTCGCGCAGCACCGGGGTCGTCACTTGGGGGTGACCACCTTGTAGTTCTTGGGCACCTGGGCGTCGGGCCGGCGCAGATACAGCGGCCTGGGCGGCTCCAGTTCCCCGCCCGCCGCGAGCCGTTCGGCGGCCAGCGCCGCGAGGGCGGCCGCGGAGACGTGCTCGGGCGCGCGGGCGTCCGGGAAGGTGCCGGGATAGAGGACCGCCCCGGCCCCCACGGCCGGCAGTCCGGCCACCGCTTCGGCGATCTCGGCGGGCCGGTCGACGGCCGGCTCGGTGACTCTCGTCCGGGCGTCCTCGTACCGCGCCCAGTACACCTCCTTGCGCCGGGCGTCGGTCGCCACCACGAACGGTCCCTCGACCGATTTCTCGGCCCCGGCCGCGTACGCGAGCCCGTCGAGGGTGCATACGCCGTGGACGGGGACCCCGAGGGCGAGGCCGAAGGTGTCGGCGGTCATGAGGCCGACGCGCAGCCCGGTGTACGGGCCGGGGCCGATGCCCACGACGATGCCGGTGACGGCGTCGAGGCGGGTGCCCGCCTCGGCGAGGACCCGGTCGACGGCGGGCAGCAGCAGTTCCCCGTGGCGACGCGCGTCCACCTGACTCGACGCGGCGACGACGTCCGTCCCGTCGTGCAGCGCGACGGTGACGGCGGGGGTGGCGGTATCCAGAGCGAGCAAGAGCACACAAACAGCCTACGGCGCTTCGGGCCGGGCCACGGCCGACCTGGTACACGTCCCCTCTGCTGCTACCGTCACAGCACAGACGTACTTCAAGGGCGTACGTGGGTACGAGAGGTGGACTCAGAAGGTGGCCAGTAGCAGCTCGGTATTCGTGGCCGGGCTCACCGCGGCGGCCATCGCCGCAGTCGGTTTCCTCACCTATCAGGCGTCGGCGCACGCGCCCGACGACCTCGGGAAACCGTCACCCTCCAAGTCCTCGGCGCTCCCGAAGTCCAAGGCCCCCGCCGACCGGGAGAAGGACACCGACGAGGTCCTCCCCGACGACTCGGGCTCCGGCGAACGTGTCGTCTACTCCCTCGACGACGACCGCGTCTGGCTGGTCGGCGCGAACGAGAAGGTCACCCGCACCTTCGAGGTCACCCCCAGCACGGTCGACCCCACCCCCGCCACCTACACGGTCACGTCCCGCTCCGCCGCCGTCACCGGCTCCGACGGCACCCCCATCGAGAACGTCGTCCGCTTCGCCACGGTCGACGGCGTCTCCATCGGCTTCAGCGCGGCGGTGGACGGCTCCACCCCCGAGCCCGACCCCACCACCAAGACGGGCGGCATCCGAGAGGCCCGCAAGGACGGCAAGGCGATGTGGGAGTTCGCCGGCATCGGCACGAAGGTGATCGTGGTCGAGTAGAAGGCGCCGCCATTTTCAGCCGCAGGGCAGCGGGTGGCCGTGATCGAGCAGAGGGCCATTTCCGGCCGCAGGGCAGAGGTTGGTCGTGGTCGAGCAGAGGGCGCCATGTCCGGCCGCCTGCAGAGCGCGGTCCTGATCAAGCAGAGGGCGCCATATCCGCCCGCCTGCAGGGCAGAGGGTGGCCGTGATCGAGCAGAGGGCCATTTCCGGCCGCAGGGCAGAGGGTGGCCGTGATCGAGCAGAGGGCGGCTCCAGTTCCCCGCCCGCCGCGAGCCGTTCGGCGGCCAGCGCCGCGAGGGCGGCCCTGATCGAGCAGAGGCCGCCATGTCCGCCCGCAGGGCAGAGCGCGGTCGGGTCGAACAGAGGGTCATTTCTGGTCGCCGGGCAGGAAACCCCGGCCCTTCAGGGGCGCGGGGAACTGCGCGACCAGCCCCCACCCACCCGCCAGCCGCGACACGACCCGAGACACCCCTCCCGCGGCGCTACGCAGCCCTGGGGCACCGTTCAACCACAGTCCGCCGCCCCTCCACCTTCACCGGCGGAGCCGCTGGCGGAGCCGGCGGCGTGGAGATCACCTTCGCCGCCGCACACGCCGCCAGAAGGTCCCGCATCGACACCCCGCCCGCCCCGGTCGGCTTACGCTCCGCTGTCGACATGGACGCCTCCTGGTGCCACCGGCGAACCAAGTTAGGTAGACCTAACCAAGGACTGGTTACCATGTGACCACGCCGAGGACGGCCGACGCAACATCTTGCCGACGCCTTGTCGGAACAGACGAGCCGCAGACGACCCGGCGTCACGCGGACAGCACACCCAGCTCCACGGATGCCCACCGTTCCCCCAGCCCGGTGACCGTCACATGTCGCACCTCGTCCGTGGTGTCGCCGACGGCCCGGTGGATGACCACGTTCAGCCGGTCGTCCGTGAGCTCCTCGACCTTCCCCTCGCCCCACTCCACGACGATCACCGAATCCGGCAGCGAGACGTCGAGATCGAGATCCTCCATCTCGTCCAGCCCGCCGCCCAGGCGGTACGCGTCGACATGGACGAGCGGCGGCCCCTCCACCAGCGAGGGATGCACCCGGGCGATGACGAAGGTCGGCGAGGTGACCGCACCCCGCACCCCCAGTCCCTCCCCGAGCCCCCGGGTCAGGGTGGTCTTCCCGGCGCCCAACTCCCCGTTGAGCATCACGAGATCGCCCGCGCGCAGGAGCTTGGCCAGGCGACGGCCCAGCTCCAGCATCTGGTCGGGGGAATTTACGGTGATCCGCAGAGACGGCCCGGACTCACCCGGGACGTGCGGTGCTGCTGGCGCTTCCATAGCCACTTACGGTAGCCCCCGCCGGAACGGCCCCCGCGCGGGTGAGGAGGTCGGCGAGCCGGTCGGTCACGACCTCGGGGTGCTCCAGCATCACCAGATGCCCCGCGTCCGGTACGAGCACCAGCTCCGCGTCCGGCAGCAGATCGGCGATGGCCTCACTGTGCTCGCTCGGCGTGACGAGGTCCTTGACCCCGGCCAGCACGAGCACCGGCAGCTCGGCGAAGGTCGGCAGTGCCTCGGTCTTGTCGTGCTCGGTGAACGCCGGATAGAACTCGGCGACGACGTCGATCGGCGTGCCCTCGATCATCCGCTCGGCGAACCGCGCGACCGCCGGGTCGACGTCCCGCGACGCGAACGAGTAACGCTTGATGATCCCGGCGAACAGATCGGCGGTCGCCCGCCGCCCCCGCTCCACCAGCGCGGCCTGCTGCCCCAGCGCCTTCAGCACACCCGGCAGCACCCGCCGCACCGCGTTGACGCCGGCGACCGGCAGCCCGAAGTTGACCTCGCCGAGCCGCCCCGACGACGTACCGACCAGCGCGACGGCGACGACCCGCTCGCGGATCAGTTCCGGGTCGTGCGCGGCCAGCGCCATGACGGTCATGCCGCCCATGGAGTGCCCGACGAGCACGATGGGCCCCTCGGGCACCGCCGCGTCGATGACGGCCCTCAGGTCGCGCCCGAGCTGGTCGATGGTGACCGGCAGCCCGTCCTGCACCTGGCCCGCGCCACGGCCGGACCGGCCGTGGCTGCGCTGGTCCCAGTGCACGGTCCGTACGACACCGCGCAGCGCGGCCCGCTGGAAGTGCCAGGAGTCCTGGTTGAGGCAGTAGCCGTGGCTGAAGACGACGGTGACCGGGGCGGGCGCCTTGCGGCCGAAGAGCCGGCGTCTACGGGGCGAGAGCCCGGCCTCCGGCTCAACGTCGTCGACCTCGTAGTACAGCTCGGTACCGTCGTCGGCGTACGCCTTGCCGGGGGTGCCGCGCAGTGCCCCGTACGGGCCGGTGGAGTCGAGCGCGAGCTGGGCCTTCCTGCGCATGCCGCGTCCGACGGTGAGCCGCTCTATGGCGACGCCGGCCGCCGCGCCCGCCGCGACCACGCCTATCGCCGCCCCCGCGACACCGGCTCTGCGCCAGATCCCGTCGCCGGACGCGGCCGTGGCGGCGGCCGCGCTCGCGACGGCCTCCAGGGCCTCCGCGCTGCTCTCGCTCACGTCCCGCTCCTCTTCGCCGACGGCCGGTCCCGCTCCCACTGGCGCTCCGCACATCCGTACGGAGTCACCAGTCCTGTTCGTCTTTCACTTACTCGTGTTCGGGCACCTATCGCTCATGCCCCCACCCACACGTGCCCCGGATCACACCCGTGGCCACCCGCCCGTGCCGCACACCGGCGATCGCACACCCGTGGTCACATCCTCATGGGCCGCGCTCACGGCCGCACGCGCCCGCTCACTCACCCGTGTTGACGTAGACGCGCGGAACGCGGGTTCCGATGCGCGTCACGATCTCGTACGCGATGGTCCCGGCCGCCTTCGCCCAGTCCTCGGCGGTCGGCTCACCCCTGTCGCCGGCCCCGAACAGCACGACCTCGTCCCCGGCGGCGGGTTCGTCCCCGCCGAGGTCGACGACGAACTGGTCCATGGCGACCCGGCCCGCGACGGTCCGCCACTTGCCGCCGACCAGTACGGGCCCGGTTCCGGAGGCGTGCCGGGGGATGCCGTCCGCGTAGCCGACGGGGACCAGGCCGAGGGTTGTGGCACCGGGCGTGACGTAGTGGTGCCCGTAGCTGACACCGTGCCCCCCTGAGACGTGTTTGACCAGCGCGAGCGAGGCGCTGAGCCGCATCACGGGCCGTAGCCCGAGATCGGCGGAGCTGCCCAGCTCCGGGCTGGGCGAGATGCCGTAGACCGCGATTCCCGTGCGTACGAGGTCGAAGTGGGCGTCCGGGCGGGTGAGTGTGGCGGGCGAGTTGGCGATGTGCCGCACCTCGGGGCGGACGCCCTGGCCCTCGGCGTAGGCGACCATGTCGCGGAAGCGGGTGAGCTGGGCCTCGATGGACGGGTGCCCCGGCTCGTCGGCGCACGCGAGGTGCGACCAGAGTCCGGTGACCGTCACGAACCCCTCGGCCTGAGCCCGCAGCGCCTCGGCGACGAGCGCCGGCCAGTCGTCGGGCTGGCAGCCGTTCCGGCCGAGCCCCGTGTCGGCCTTGAGCTGCACACGCGCGCGCAGGCCCGCCTCGCGGGCGGCGTCGGTGACCTCCCGCAGCGCCCACATCCCGCTGACCGCGACGTCCAGGTCGGCCTCGACCGCCTCGCGCCAGGGCCCGCCCGGCGCCCACAGCCAGCACATCAACCGTCCCGACAGCCCCGCCGCGCGAAGCGCCAGCGCCTCCTCGGGCGTGGCCGTCCCCAGCCAGGTCGCCCCGGCCTCGACCGCCGCCCGCGCACACCGCACCGCCCCATGGCCGTACGCGTCCGACTTGACCACGGCCATCAGCGCGGCGCCCGGCGCCAGCGCACGCAACGTCCGCACATTGGCCCGCAGGGCATCCAGATCGATCTCGGCACGGGCCCGCAGGGGCGCGCTCCGCAGAGGTGCTGTCTCACTCATGTCAGCCCCAGTGTCTCAGAGCCCATGGACGCATCATCGAACGGGCGCAGCCCGGTCGTCAGGGGCACGGGGCGCATCGTTGCGCCGGGGACACGGCGACGGCACGGAACATCATTCGTCTGCTCGTCATGTGATCAGCGATACGTGCCGTACGCGCGCGGGTGAGGGCGCCGCGCGTACGGTCACCCGATATCCGCGCGGCAAGTCACCCGATATGAGGGCTCACCGGACACCACCGGCGTCACGTACAGTCACATATTGCACACGACAGGTCGCGAGCGGCACGACACAGGGGTTGATATGTGCGGAATCGTGGGATACATCGGCTCGCAGTCCGCGCTCGACGTGGTCCTGGCCGGGCTGAAGCGGCTGGAGTACCGGGGGTACGACTCCGCGGGCGTGGCGGTACTGGCCGACGGGGGCCTGGCCGCCGCGAAGAAGGCCGGGAAGCTGGTCAATCTGGAGAAGGAGGTGGTCGGCCACCCGCTGCCGGCCGGTTCGACCGGCGTCGGCCACACCCGCTGGGCCACCCACGGCGGCCCCACGGACGCCAACGCCCACCCGCACCTCGACAACGCGGGCCGGGTCGCCGTCGTCCACAACGGCATCATCGAGAACTTCGCCGCGCTCCGTGCCGAACTGGCCGAACGGGGCCACGCCCTGGTCTCCGAGACGGACACCGAGGTCGTCGCCCACCTGCTCGCCGAGGAGTTCTCGTCGTGCGCGGACCTCGCGGAGGCGATGCGGCTGGTGTGCCGTCGGCTGGAGGGAGCGTTCACCCTGGTCGCGGTGCACGCGGACGCGCCGGACGTGGTCGTGGGCGCGCGCCGGAACTCGCCCCTGGTGGTCGGTGTCGGCGAGGGCGAGGCCTTCCTCGCCTCGGACGTGGCCGCGTTCATCGCCCACACCCGCTCGGCGATCGAGCTGGGCCAGGACCAGGTGGTCGAACTGCGCCGCGACGGCGTCACGGTGACGACGTTCGACGGCCGCCCCGCCGAGGTCCGCTCCTACCACGTCGACTGGGACGCGTCGGCGGCGGAGAAGGACGGCTACGACTACTTCATGCTCAAGGAGATCGCCGAGCAGCCCAAGGCGGTCGCGGACACGCTCCTCGGCCGTATCGACACGGCGGGCTCACTGTCCCTGGACGAGGTCCGGATCCCCGACAAGGAGCTGCGCGAGCTGGACAAGGTGGTCATCGTCGCGTGCGGTACGGCGTTCCACGCGGGCATGATCGCCAAGTACGCCATCGAGCACTGGACCCGTATCCCGTGCGAGGTGGAGCTGGCGAGCGAGTTCCGCTACCGGGACCCGATCCTCGGCCCGCACACCCTGGTCGTCGCCATCTCCCAGTCCGGCGAGACCATGGACACGCTGATGGCCCTGCGGCACGCCCGTGAACAGGGCGCCCGTGTCCTCGCCATCTGCAACACCAACGGCTCGACGATCCCCCGCGAGTCCGACGCGGTCCTCTACACCCACGCCGGCCCGGAGGTGGCGGTCGCCTCCACGAAGGCGTTCCTGACACAGCTGGTGGCCTGCTATCTCGTGGCCCTGTATCTCGGCCAGGTACGCGGCACCAAGTGGGGCGACGAGATCCGGGCGGTGGTCCGCGACCTCTCCCGCATCTCCCGCGAGGTGGAACGGGTCCTCGAAACGATGGAGCCGGTACGGGAGTTGGCGCGCACCCTCGCCGACAAGAACACGGTGCTGTTCCTGGGCCGCCACGTGGGCTATCCGGTGGCCCTGGAGGGCGCCCTGAAGCTCAAGGAACTGGCCTACATGCACGCGGAGGGCTTCGCGGCGGGCGAGCTGAAGCACGGTCCGATCGCCCTGATCGAGGCGGACCTCCCGGTGGTCGTCGTGGTCCCCTCCCCGGCGGGCCGCTCCCTCCTCCACGACAAGATCGTCTCCAACATCCAGGAGATCCGCGCGCGCGGTGCCCGCACGATCGTCATCGCGGAGGAGGGCGACGAGGCGGTCGTCCCGTACGCCGACCACCTGATCCGCATTCCCGCCACCCCGACGCTGCTCCAGCCCCTGGTCGCCACGGTCCCCCTCCAGGTCTTCGCCTGCGAACTGGCGACGGCGAGGGGCAACGAGGTGGACCAGCCGCGGAACCTGGCGAAGTCGGTGACGGTGGAGTGAGCGGGGGCGGGGCGGCCTCGGGCTGAGGCTAGGGTGCGGATCATGCCCATCATCGGAGTCGGCATCGACGTCGCCGAGATCGACCGTTTCCACGCCGCGCTGGAACGCACGCCCAGCATGGCCGATCGCCTCTTCCTCCCCGACGAACTCACGCTCCCCAGCGGGGAACGCCGGGGCATCGCCTCCCTCGCGGCCCGCTTCGCCGCGAAAGAGGCTCTGGCCAAGGCCCTCGGCGCCCCCAGCGGCCTCCGCTGGACCGACGCCGAGGTCTACGTCGAACCCTCCGGCCAACCCCGCCTCCGAGTGACCGGCACGGTCGCGTCCCGCGCGTCCGAGCTGGGCGTCAAGTCCTGGCACATCTCCCTGAGCCACGACGCGGGGGTGGCATCGGCGGTGGTGATCGCCGAAGGGTGAGGGAGGGGTCCAATAGCTCACCCACCCGTCCACTCAACCGCGGGCAATCGTGCCGCTGGGGCGATGGGGTACCTCCCGCTCGAGCGAAGCCGAGAGTGGGGAAGGTGGGCGCAGCGGCACCTCGTAACCGCCGAGCCGCGGAACCCACCCCCGCCCGGCCACAGCCAAGCGCACCCCACGCCCCCACCCAGCTGCACCCACCCCCACCACAAGGCAGACTCGTCCCCATGCGCTCAGCCCACCGCGTAGAAACCGTCCGCACAGCCGAACGCACCCTCATGGCACAGCTCCCCGACGGCGCCCTGATGCAACGCGCGGCCGCAGGCCTCGCCGCGGCCTGCGCCGACACCCTCCCCCGCCGCGTCTACGGCAGCCGCGTGGTCCTCCTCACCGGCAGCGGGGACAACGGCGGCGACACCCTCTACGCCGGCGCCCGCCTGGCGAAGCGCGGCGCGGGAGTCACCGCCGTCCTCCTGACCCCGGACCGCACCCACCCCGCCGCCCTCAAGTCCCTTCTCCGAGCGGGCGGCACCACAGCCACCCCCGCCACCGCCGCCGCCCTCATCCACCACGCCGACCTCGTCCTGGACGGCATCGTCGGCATCGGCGGCAAGGGCGGACTCCGCCCGGAAGCCGCCCTCCTCGCCGCCCTCGTGGCCTCCTCCCCCGCCACGGTCATCGCCGTGGACCTCCCGAGCGGCGTCGAACCGGACACCGGCGAGGTGCACGGCGCAGCCGTCCGCGCCGACCTCACCGTCACCTTCGGCACCCACAAACCGGGCCTCCTCATCGACCCGGCCCGCGAGTACGCAGGCTCGGTCCGCCTGATCGACATCGGCCTGGCGAGCACCCTCCCGGCCACCCCAGCCCTGGAGTCCCTCCAGCACGCCGACGTGGCCGCCCTGCTCCCCCACCCGTCCCGGGAGAGCGACAAGTACCGCCGAGGAGTCGTGGGCATCGCGGCGGGCTCGACCCGCTACCCGGGCGCGGCGGTCCTCGCGGTCGCGGGCGCCCTGCGCGGCGGAGCGGGCGCGGTCCGCTATGTCGGCGCGGCCACCGACGCGGTCCTCGCCCGCTTCCCGGAGACCCTGGTCTCGAACACGGGCCCGAAGAAGGCGGGAAGGGTCCAGGCCTGGGTCGCCGGTCCCGGGGCGGGCGACGACCCGGCCCCCGTCGCCGAGGCCCTCTCCACCGACGTCCCCGTCCTCCTCGACGCCGACGGCCTGCGCCTCGCCGACCGCGAGACGGTGCGTGCCCGTCCCTCCCCGACCCTGCTGACCCCGCACGCGGGCGAGGCCGCTGCCCTCCTCGGCATCTCCCGGGAGGAGGTCGAGGCCTCCCGTCTCACCGCCGTACGCGACCTGGCCCGCGCCTACGACGCGACGGTCCTTCTCAAGGGCTCGACCACACTGGTCGCCGCCCCGGACCCCGACACCCCGGTCCGCGTCAACGCCACCGGCACCCCCTGGCTGGCCACCGCCGGCAGCGGCGACGTCCTCTCGGGCCTGGCGGGCTCGCTCCTGGCGGCCGGCCTCTCCCCCCTGGACGCGGCGAGCGTGGCGGCGTACGTACACGGCCTGGCGGGCCGCTACGCCGCCGACGGCGCCCCGGCGGGCGCCCACGACGTGGCGGAGGCGATCCCGGCCGCCTGGCGGAACATCACGACCTGACGCTCACCCCGCCCTCGCCACTCGACTCCTCAACTCCCCTCCTCGATCCGGTCGATCGCCTCCCGCACCATCCCGAGGTACTCGACCTCCTCGCACCGGGGCTTGCTCCCCATCCGGTACATGTCCATCGCGTCGGAGAGGCACTCGCCCAGATCCTCGTCCGGCAGATCCACCGAGAGCTCGCTGCACACCCGCCCGGCGAGCTCCGACTCACCGCGCGTAGACCCCCTCCGAACAGCGCCCCGTAACCGTGAACGCACGTCGAAAGTCATCCAGATCCCCCAATTCCCCCTGGCCGACCGGGAGGCGGCTCCCTCCCGACCGCCCGGACGCTAGTCCTCCCCCCACTCCAGGTCCACACCTTCGCCACAGTTCACGCACAGTGAAGGGCATATCCCCTGATGTGCCCCCGGCGTGACGGACCCCACCCGCCACCCCGTTCAAACTCCGTTAACAATGGACTGTGATCTCACCGGTCTCCTCGTTGCCGCGGAGCGCCCACCGGCCCAGGCCGGAGGCGACTCCCTACGTCGACCTCACCCGTGCCGAGTGGAGCGCGCTGCGTGAAAAAACGCCGCTGCCCCTGAACGCCGAGGAGGTCGAGAAGCTGCGCGGCCTGGGCGATGTCATCGACCTCGACGAGGTACGGGACATCTATCTGCCACTGTCCCGGCTCCTCAACCTCTACATCGGCGCCACCGACGGCCTGCGCGGCGCCCTCAACACGTTCCTGGGCGAGCAGGGCTCCCAGTCCGGCACCCCGTTCGTCATAGGCGTCGCCGGCTCCGTGGCCGTCGGCAAGTCGACCGTCGCCCGTCTCCTCCAGGCCCTCCTCGCCCGCTGGCCCGAACACCCGCGCGTGGAACTGGTCACCACCGACGGCTTCCTGCTGCCCATGAAGGACCTCCAGGAACGCGGTCTGGTCTCCCGCAAGGGCTTCCCCGAGTCGTACGACCGCCGGGCCCTGACCCGTTTCGTCGCCGACATCAAGGCCGGCAAGGACGAGGTGACGGCCCCCGTCTACTCCCACCTCATCTACGACATCGTTCCCGACCAGCGGCTCACGGTCCGCCGCCCCGACATCCTCATCGTCGAGGGCCTCAACGTCCTCCAGCCCGCCCTCCCCGGCAGCGACGGCCGCACCCGCGTCGGTCTCGCCGACTACTTCGACTTCAGCGTGTACGTCGACGCCGGCGCCGACGACATCGAGCGCTGGTACCTCAACCGCTTCAAGAAGCTCCGCCAGACCGCCTTCCAGAAGCCCGACTCGTACTTCCGCAAGTACACCCAGGTCTCCGAGGACGAGGCCGTCGACTACGCCCGCATCCTCTGGCGCACCATCAACAAGCCCAACCTGGTCGAGAACATCGCCCCCACCCGGGGCCGCGCCACCCTCATCATCCGCAAGGGCCCCGACCACAAGGTGCGCCGCCTCAGCCTGCGCAAACTGTGAAGCCGCGGACAACGCGATGCCCACGGCCGTAACCACGGCCTGTTAGAAAGGGCGGCATGCTGCATCTCCGCCTGATCACCCCGTCCGACAGGACCGACGAGGTGGTGCACCTGATCGAGAACACGGTCGGGACCGCCCACCTCGTCGTCGTACCGGGCGCCGCCCGCAACCCCGCCGGAGACGTCGTGATGTGCGACGCGGCCCGCGAGGCGGGCGACGAACTGATCGGCGCGCTCAGGGCGTTGGACCTCGACAGGACCGGCTCCATCGCCGTGGAGAACATCGATCTGTCGCTCTCCGAGCGCGCCGACAGGGCCGAGAAGGACGCGCCCGGAGAGGGCGCGGACGCGGTCCTGTGGGAGCACCTGACGGACGCCACCCACGAGGAGTCGACGCTCTCCCTCACCTACATCGCCTTCATCACCCTCGCCACGATGATCGCGGCCTGCGGTGTGGTCCTCGACAACGCCATCCTGATCGTCGGCGCGATGGCGGTCGGCCCCGAGTTCGGCCCCCTGGCGGGCATCAGCACATCCATCGTGCAACGCCACCCGCGCCTCGCCCTGCGCTCCCTGATCGCGCTCCTCGTGGGCTTCGCGGTGGCCATGGCCGTGACCGTCGGCTTCAGCCTCTTCATGGACGCGCTCGACCTGTTCAGCAGGGAGCAACTGGACGCCGAGCGCCCCAACACGGCCTTCGTCTACGCCCCCGACGCCTTCTCCTTCGTCGTGGCCGTCCTCGCCGGCATCGCCGGCACCCTCTCCCTCACCTCGGCGAAGTCGGGCGCCCTGGTCGGCGTGGCCATCTCGGTCACCACGGTCCCGGCGGCAGCCAACGCGGCGGTCGCCCTGAGCTACGGCGACACGGCCCAGACGATCGGCTCGACGAACCAACTCCTGCTGAACCTCGCAGGCATCGTCCTGGCAGGCACCCTCACCCTGTTCTTCCAGAAGTGGCTGTGGTCCTTGCCCCGTCAGCAGCGCCCCTGAGGAGCAGGTGGCGCAGCCCCTGCTCCTCAGGGGCGCGGGGCTGTATCGATCTGCGGCTCCGCCGCGTGGGGCGCGACAAGCCACGACGAACCCACAGCCCGCAGCCCGCAGCCCGCAGCCCGCACAACACAGAACCCCACGCCCCTACGCGGAACGAAACGGAACGCCAGAACTACCCGAGCGCGGACTTCACCGCATCCGCAAGCCGCCCCGCAACAGACCGAGCCTGCTCGATATCCGCCGCCTCCACCATCACCCGCACCAACGGCTCGGTCCCGGAAGGACGCAACAACACCCGCCCCGTAGAACCCAGTTCCCGCTCGGCCTCACCCACCGCCGCCGCCAGCTCCGCGGACGTCCCCACCCGCGACCGATCCACATCCGGCACGTTGATGAGCACCTGCGGCAACCGCTCCATCACCCCGGCCAGCTCCTTGAGCGTACGACCGGTCCGCGCGACCCGAGCCGCGAGCAGCAGCCCCGTCAACGTGCCGTCACCCGTCGTCGCGTGGTCGGAGATGATCACATGCCCGGACTGCTCGCCCCCGAGGGCGTACCCGTGGCGCTTCATCTCCTCCAGCACATACCGGTCCCCGACCCCGGTCTGCACCAGCTTGAGCCCCTCCCGCTCCAACGCCAGCTTGAAGCCGAGGTTGGACATCACGGTGGCGACCACGGTGTCCGACCGGAGCGCCCCGCGCTCGCGCATGTCCAGCGCGAGCACCGCGAGGATCTGGTCCCCGTCGATCTCGTTGCCCTCGTGGTCCACGGCCAGGCACCGGTCGGCGTCCCCGTCGTGCGCGATCCCGAGGTGCGCCCCGTGCTCGACGACGGCGGCCCGCAGCTTCCCGAGGTGCGTCGACCCGCACCCGTCGTTGATGTTGAGCCCGTCCGGCTCGGCCCCGATGGTGAGGATCTCGGCGCCGGCGCGCGTGAACGCCTCCGGCGAGACCGCGGCGGCGGCGCCGTGCGCCTCGTCGAGGACGACCTTCAGCCCTTCGAGGCGGTTGGGGAGGACGGAGAGCAGATGCTCGACGTACCGCGCGGAGCCCTCGTCGTACGACCGGACGCGCCCGACACCCGCACCCGTGGGCCGGTCCCAGGGCGCCCCGGTGCGGTGCTGCTCGTACACGCCCTCGATCCGGTCCTCCAGATCGTCGGCGAGCT
This sequence comes from Streptomyces europaeiscabiei, assembly GCF_036346855.1. Classification (NCBI taxonomy): domain Bacteria; kingdom Bacillati; phylum Actinomycetota; class Actinomycetes; order Kitasatosporales; family Streptomycetaceae; genus Streptomyces; species Streptomyces europaeiscabiei. The sequence goes on along the minus strand of NZ_CP107841.1, from coordinate 6,426,784 downwards.
TGTGCCCGCCGCGGGCGAAGAACTTGACGCCGTTGTCGGGCATGGCGTTGTGGCTGGCGGAGAGCATCACGCCGAGGTCGGCGCCCAGCTCGCCGGTGAGGAACGCCACCGCGGGGGTGGGCAGCACACCGACGCGCAGCACGTCGACGCCCGCGCTGGCGAGGCCGGCCACGACGGCCGCCTCCAGGAACTCTCCGGACGCCCGCGGATCCCGCCCGACCACCGCCACCGGCTTGTGGCCCTCGAACGTTCCCGCCTCGGCGAGTACGTGTGCCGCCGCGACGGAGAGTCCGAGCGCGAGCTCGGCCGTCAGATCCGCGTTGGCGACACCGCGCACGCCGTCCGTGCCGAAGAGTCGTCCCACTGTGGTGTCCTCCGAATTGCTGAGAATGTGCGGCTCGTACCTGATGGTCCCCTACCGGGCGGTCCCGCACCGGCTGTCCCCGAGTGTCCCGGCATTCCCCGGACCAAGTACATCCCCTGAGACTGTCCTCCCCCTTTCGGGGTTGTACCGACAGTCTGTGTATAAGTCTGCGATGAACGATCGCCCCTGCTACGCAAACCGCCCCGGCGGCACAGGTACGTGCCACCGGGGCGATACGCGCGATACGGCGCGAGCGCGATTTAGCGCTTGCTGTACTGCGGAGCCTTGCGGGCCTTCTTCAGACCGGCCTTCTTGCGCTCGACCGCACGGTCGTCGCGGCGGAGGAAGCCGGCCTTCTTGAGGGCGCCACGGTTGTTGTCGACGTCGGCCTCGTTCAGCGCGCGGGCGACACCGAGACGGAGCGCACCGGCCTGACCGGAGACACCGCCACCGGCGATGCGGGCGATGACGTCGTAGCGGCCTTCGAGCTCAAGAACCTTGAACGGCTCGTTGACCTCCTGCTGGTGCACCTTGTTCGGGAAGTAGTCCTCGAGCGTACGCCCGTTGATCTTCCACTTGCCGGAGCCCGGGACGATCCGGACGCGGGCGATGGCGTTCTTGCGACGGCCCAGGCCGGCGGCCGGCTGCGGGTCGCCGAAGCGGCCGGCAAGGTCACCCGAGGTCTCAGTGGTGTACTCGCCCTCGACGGGCACCTCGGACTCGGTGGTGTAGCTCTCGATGTCGACGAGCTCACTCTCGGTCTCTTCGACCGGCTGCTCAACGGTGGTCTCGGCCACGATTCTCCTCAGATTCTTTTCTGTCTTAGGGGGGTTGTGGCCGGAACTACTGCGCGACCTGGGTGATCTCGAACGGCACCGGCTGCTGCGCAGCGTGCGGGTGCTGGTCGCCCGAGTAGACCTTCAGCTTCGAGATCATCTGACGGCCCAGGGTGTTCTTGGGGATCATGCCCTTGATGGCCTTCTCGACGGCCTTCTCGGGGTTCTTCGCCAGCAGCTCGTCGTAGCGGACGGAGCGCAGACCACCCGGGTAGCCGGAGTGGCGGTACGCCAGCTTCTGGGTCTTCTTGTTGCCGGACAGGTGAACCTTGTCGGCGTTGATGATGATGACGAAGTCGCCCATGTCCATGTGCGGGGCATAGGTCGGCTTGTGCTTGCCGCGGAGGAGGTTCGCGGCAGTGGTAGCCAGACGGCCCAGGACGATGTCCTGAGCGTCAATGACGTGCCACTGGCGAGTCACATCGCCGGGCTTGGGGCTGTACGTACGCACTTCGCAGCCTTCTTCTTCAGTGGATGGGTGCTGACACATGGCATCACTGAAGCGATCGTGCAGCTGGGGACGACAGTGCCGGGGACGCTGCCCGTATGCCGCCCACTGGTAACTGCTCCAGGGAACCTACGTAAGGGCCTCTCGCGTGAGAACGACCAAGCCCATACGCATAACAAACTGGAAGGCTACCCGCGCCGCCCCGGACAGGTCAAAACGGGTCCGGGCCGGGGGCCGCCGCACCCTTGATCCACTTCGCCCACGGGTTCGATGCGATCCGGCCTCACGCGCCGCGAGGCAGGCACATGATCAGGCATGCAGCCTGAAAAACCGGGGTCCACGTATGAAGTCTCGCAAGAGTGCCGTCGCCTCGACCGTGGCGGCCGGGGTCGCCCTGACGCCGGGCACCGCCGGGACGGCGTCCGCGTCGAGCCGCTACTCGGCGCCCGGCGGCCAGGTGAAGTTCACGCCCAAGGGCGAGATCCTCAAGGTCTGGGACTTGAAGGCGGGCAGGACCGGCCCTCCGCGTCCCCGTCCACGACCTCTCCGCGAAGAACCCGACCTGTCAGCGAAGAACCCGACGACGGACTGGTGCGAGGCCAAGGGCAAGAGCAAGACCTGCGACATGAAGTTCAAAGGCTGGAAGGACAAGGCGTAACCCGATACCTGGCGTAACCCATAACTGAAGAAGGCCTCGCCTCGCCCGTCTAAACTGCGGCCCATGAGCTTTGGGCAGGGGGGGTCTCAGTGGAGCCCCGGAGGTTCCCACAACCCGTGGGACAATCAGCGGAATTCCACCAGTAACCAGACCCCGGACTGGGCGTCACTCGCCGAGCAGTCCGAAACACGCAACAGACGCCGCAGACTCCTGATGATCGTCGGCGGCGCTCTCGCCACGGTCGGCATAGGCGTCGCCGTGGCCGTCGCCGTCGTCAACGCGGACAGCGGCACCACCACGGCGAACGGCCCGAACGACCTGCCGGCCACCGCGGACATCCCGAGCGCCAGCGCCAAGACGGACCCGTCGTTCGCGCCGACCTCGGCCCCGCCACCGCTGAACCCGAAGGACTTCATCTCCAGCTCGGGCAAGGACAAGGCGCCGATCAGCCCGGACATCCTCTTCCCGGGCTCCCAGCTGACCAAGCGCGACAACGTCGTCTACCGAAAGGGCGCCACAGCCTCGACGACAGACTGCGCCTCGGCCGTCCAGGGCACCCTCGGCAAGCTGCTGACCAGCAACGACTGCACCCGCTTCATGCGCGTGACCTACTACCGGGACAAGATCGCGGTCACGGTCGGCGTCGCCCTGTTCGACACCGAGGCCAAGGCGACCAAGGTCAAGAAGGACTGGGACAAGAAGAGCACCCTCGTCTCCCTCTCCGGCGACGGCGTGCCCACCTTCTGCCGTACGACGTTCTGCCGTACGACCGCCAACTCCTACGGCCGCTACGCCCACTTCACCCTGGCCGGCTTCACCGACGGCAAGGACGTCACGGAGAAGGACACCGCCGTCTTCACGGCCGGCGACGACCTCAGTGAGTCCACGTACGAACAGATCCGCCGCCGGGGTGAGACCCAGGCCGCCGCCGCTGCCAACGGGCAGTGACCACCCGTACCCATGCCGCCGCCCGAGGTCAGCAGCAGCCGACCCCGGGCACCCCCGGCAGACTCCGCCGGTTGCGCGCCTCCTTGCTGCGCGCGGCCAGCAGTTCGTCGGCCGGATACCCGACCTCCTCCAGGGTCAGCCCGTGCGGCCGTACGACATGCACGGCGGAGTCCCGCACACCGGCGGCCAGCACCTTCCCGGGCCACTCGGCCCCCCGGTGCCCGTCTCCGACGAACAGCAGCGCCCCGATCAGCGAGCGCACCATGTTGTGGCAGAAGGCGTCGGCCCGCACGGTCGCGGTGATGATTCCGTCGTCCCCCCGCACCAGACTGAGCCGCTGCAGCGTACGGATCGTGGTCGCGCCCTCCCGCCGCTTGCAGTAGGCCGCGAAGTCGTGCTCCCCGAGCAGCCGCGAGGCGGCGTCGTTCATGGCGTCCACGTCCAGCGGCCAGTCGTGCCACAGCACGTGGCTGCGCAGCAACGGATCGACACCGCCGGGGTTGTCGGTCACCCGATAGGCGTACCGCCGCCAGACGGCCGAGAACCGGGCGTTGAAGCCACTGGGAGCCTCCCGCAGGGCCCAGACCCGTACGTCCCGGGAGAGCCGCCCTGCGAGCCGCTTGAGCAGCTTCCCGTGGTGCTCGTCCCAGACCTCCCGCGGCAGATCGACATGCGCCACCTGGCCCCGCGCGTGCACCCCCGCGTCGGTCCGCCCCGCCACGGTCAGCTCATACGTCTCGCTCGACCGCGTAACGGTCCGCAGAGCGTCCTCGATCTCCCCCTGCACCGTCCGCCGTCCCCCGGCCTGCTTGGCCCACCCGGAGAACTCACTCCCGTCGTACGACAGGTCCAGCCGGACACGGACATGACCGGGCGCCGCTTCATCACTCACACGAAGATCCTCTCAGGTACAGAAAAGCGGGCCCGTTCCTCGAAAGGAACGGGCCCGCTCACACACGCCCCGTCTTTCAGGGGCACGGGGAACTGCGCGAACAACCACAACGAACCCGCGGCCGCCGACGCACAGCCCCCGCAGAACGCTTACGCGTCCTTCGACTCCTCGGCAGCCTCGTCCGCGGCCTCGTCGGCCTTGGTCGTGTCCACCTTGGCCTCAGCGGCAGGCGCCTCCGCGTCCTTGGCGGCACGCTTGGTGGCGGCCTCGGCCTCACCGGTGGCCTGCTGCGCGACCGTCAGCGCCTCGACCAGCTCGATGACGGCCATGGGCGCGTTGTCGCCACGGCGGTTACCGATCTTGGTGATACGGGTGTAGCCACCCGGACGGTTCTCGTACCGCGGGCCGATCTCGGTGAAGAGCGTGTGCACGATGCTCTTGTCCGTGATGACCTGGAGCACCTGGCGGCGGTTGTGAAGGTCGCCCTTCTTCGCCTTGGTGACCAGACGCTCGGCGTACGGCCGCAGACGGCGGGCCTTCGCCTCGGTGGTGGTGATGCGGCCGTGCTCGAAGAGCGCCTTCGCGAGGTTCGCGAGGAGCAGCTTCTCGTGCGCGGCGCCGCCGCCCAGACGGGCACCCTTGGTGGGCTTCGGCATGGTGTTTCTCCTAGGTGTCTGCCCCGGCCGTATCAGGTACCGAGGTCAGTATCCGAGCGGGCGGATGCCCGTCGAAGATCCGGGAGCAGTCCCGAAGGGACGCTCCCGGAAGGGGCGCGGGGAACTGCGCGACAAGCCACAGCGCACCCGCACCCAAGTACGGACCGGATGGCCCGAGCTCTTAGTACTGCTCGGTCTCCACGAACCCGGCGTCCGCGTCGTCGTCCGCGCCGAACGCGTCGGCGGCGGCGGTCGGGTCGAATCCGGGCGGGGAGTCCTTGAGCGCCAGGCCCATACCCGCCAGCTTCGCCTTGACCTCGTCGATCGACTTCGCACCGAAGTTGCGGATGTCGAGCAGGTCCGCCTCGGAACGAGCCACGAGCTCACCCACGGAGTGGATGCCCTCGCGCTTGAGGCAGTTGTACGACCGAACGGTGAGCTCCAGCTCCTCGATCGGCAGGGCGAGATCGGCGGCGAGAGCGGCGTCCGTCGGGGACGGGCCCATGTCGATGCCCTCGGCGTCGATGTTCAGCTCACGGGCGAGACCGAACAGCTCGACCAGCGTCTTACCGGCGGAGGCCATGGCGTCACGCGGACGCATCGCCTGCTTGGTCTCGACGTCGACGATCAGCTTGTCGAAGTCGGTGCGCTGCTCGACACGAGTCGCCTCGACCTTGTACGTGACCTTGAGAACCGGCGAGTAGATGGAGTCGACCGGGATACGGCCGATCTCCTGGCCCACCTGCTTGTTCTGCACGGCGGAGACGTAACCGCGGCCACGCTCGACCGTCAGCTCCATCTCCAGCTTGCCCTTGCCGTTGAGCGTGGCGAGGACGAGGTCGGGGTTGTGCACCTCGACACCGGCCGGGGGCGCGATGTCGGCGGCGGTGACCAGACCCGGGCCCTGCTTGCGCAGGTACATCACGACCGGCTCGTCGTGCTCCGAGGAGACGACCAGCTGCTTGATGTTGAGGATCAGGTCGGTGACGTCCTCCTTGACGCCCGGCACGGTGGTGAACTCGTGCAGGACACCGTCGATACGGATGGACGTGACCGCCGCACCGGGGATCGACGACAGGAGCGTACGGCGAAGGCTGTTGCCGAGGGTGTAGCCGAAGCCCGGCTCCAGCGGCTCGATCACGAACCGGGAGCGGAACTCGTCGACGACCTCTTCGGTCAACGAGGGACGCTGAGCGATCAGCATGAAGTGAATCCTTCAGTCATGGGCACCCACTATTTGATGCCCTTGAGAACTACAAGGGTACGGGCGATATGGCCATGAAGAGCCATACCGCCCGAAAACCTCAGACCAAGCTGCCGTGCATCGGCCCCGAAGGGTCAGACGCGGCGACGCTCGGGCGGACGGCAGCCGTACTGCGACATTGTGGGGAATGACCCCCACACCCCCAGCCGGAAGCCGAGCCGCCCTGAGCCGACGCGATCAGACGCGGCGACGCTTGGGCGGACGGCAGCCGTTGTGCGGGGTGGGCGTGACGTCCTGGATGGAGCCGACCTCGAGACCGGTCGCCTGCAGCGAACGGATGGCCGTCTCACGACCCGAACCCGGGCCCTTGACGAACACGTCGACCTTGCGCATGCCGTGCTCCTGCGCGCGACGGGCAGCCGACTCGGCGGCCATCTGCGCGGCGAACGGCGTGGACTTCCGGGAGCCCTTGAAGCCGACGTGGCCGGCGGAGGCCCAGGAGATCACGTTGCCCGAGGGGTCCGTGATCGAGACGATCGTGTTGTTGAACGTGCTCTTGATGTGCGCGTGACCGTGAGCGACGTTCTTCTTTTCCTTGCGGCGCACCTTCTTGGCAGCGCCCTGACGACCCTTGGGGGGCATCTACAAACTCCTACGGGGAGGTGGTCGGTCCTACAGCGAAGACCGCTGATGAAGCGTTGTCCGCTGAGGACTACTTCTTGCCCGGCTTCTTCTTACCGGCGATGGCGCGACGCGGGCCCTTGCGGGTGCGGGCGTTCGTGCTGGTGCGCTGACCGCGGACGGGCAGACCACGACGGTGACGGAGGCCCTGGTAGCAGCCGATCTCCACCTTGCGGCGGATGTCGGCCTGAACCTCGCGACGGAGGTCACCCTCGGTCTTGATGTTGTTGTCCACGTACTCGCGGATCGCGACGAGCTGCTCCTCGGAGAGGTCGCGGACGCGGGTGTCGGGGTTGACGCCGGTCGCTGCCAGCGTCTCCTGGGAGAGGGTCCGGCCGATGCCGAACACGTAGGTGAGGGCGACCTCCACGCGCTTGTCGCGCGGGATGTCAACACCGGAAACGCGTGCCATTCAATGGCTCCTGGTGATTGTCGGAGGTCTTCCGCAGAACCAGATCCCGGCCGCCGGCCTCTTACGTGTCGAAGAGTGGGTACGACCCGGGTCCCCGGCCTCCGAGCCGGGGGTGTCAGACGCTGAGCACGCCTGGGTCCTGCGTATGAACAAATTCAGCTCGCGTCGCGCGAATCCCTGCGATGTCGATGCAGAGGGAGAGGTCGAACGTGCGTCAGCCCTGGCGCTGCTTGTGGCGCGGGTTCTCGCAGATGACCATGACCCGACCGTGACGGCGGATCACCCTGCACTTGTCGCAGATCTTCTTGACGCTCGGCTTGACCTTCATGGGGTGAGGTTCTCCGGGTCAGTGCTCCCGCACGGGGCAGGGGCGGACAAGACAAGATCTACTTGTAGCGTTGGAGTTCTCTTCCGGTGGATCAGGAAGACTCTCCCCTGGATCGCTCCGGGGAGTTTGACAGGTCTAAGCCTGTCCAGCGACGACCCTCCCGGCCGCCGGGGCGAGTACAGGACCCGCCCAAGCTCACTTGTACCGGTAGACGATCCGGCCACGCGTCAGGTCGTACGGAGACAACTCCACCACGACCCGGTCGTCAGGGAGGATACGGATGTAGTGCATACGCATCTTGCCGCTGATGTGTGCCAGGACCTGGTGGCCGTTCTGGAGCTCGACCTTGAACATGGCGTTCGGAAGAGACTCGACGACAGTGCCCTCGATCTCGATGGCACCTTGCTTCTTGGCCACGCTTCGCCCTTCGAATCGACTACCTTGATCGACTCGGCGTAACCGAATGAAGACACACGGAAACACGAGAGCCGACGAGTCAGTCTACGTCAGGCCCCCGAGAAACACGAATTCGGGTAAGACTGCCCATCGCAGAAGATCATTACTCGGGCCGGTTGCGGCGCCCCTCGATGGGCCTCAGGCCCAGAAGGGTGCGGGACTGTGTCACCGTGCGACTCCGCCACGTGGGCGCGCCCGGCCGCACACGGCCCGCAGTCGGCCGACCCCGCTGCCGGCCACACACGGCCCGCAGTCGGCCGACCCGCTCAGCCCAGCGGGTCAGGGGCCGCGGTGATCCCGTACTCCGCCAGCTTCGCCCTGCCCCCGTCGGGCGCGGTCAGCACCAGCGGCCCGACCTCCGTCAACGCCACCGAGTGCTCCCAGTGCGAGGACCACGTCCCGTCCGTGCTCACCACGGTCCAGTCGTCCGCGAGAACCTCGGTCTTCGGCGTACCCAGCGCCACCATCGGCTCGATCGCGAGGCAGAACCCGGGGACGAGCTTCGGCCCTTTCCCCCGCCGCCGCTCGACGTAGTTCAGCAGATGCGGGTCCATGTGCATCTCGGTCCCGATGCCATGGCCGCCGTAGTCCTCGACGATCCCGTACTTGCCCCCGCCCGGCTTCGGCTGCCGGCGGATGTACGTCTCGATGGCCCGGGAGACGTCCACGAGCCGGTTCCCGACCTTCATCGCGGCGATCCCGGCCCACATGGACTCCTCGGTCACCCGCGACAGCTCGATCAGCTCCGGGGCGTGACCGGATCCCACGAACGCGGTGTAGGCCGCGTCACCGTGCCAGCCGTCGACGATCGCTCCACAGTCGATGGAGATGATGTCGCCGTCCTTCAGCACGACCTCGTCGCTCGGAATCCCATGCACCACGACCTCGTTCACCGACGTGCAGATCGTCGCCGGGAAGCCGCCGTACCCGAGGAAGTTCGACTTCGCCCCGTGCTCCGCGAGCACCTTGCGGGCCACCTCGTCAAGATCCTTCGTGGAGGCGCCGGGTACGGCGGCCTCCCGGGTGGCCGCGTGGATGGCGGCGACGACCAGCCCCGCCTCGCGCATCTTGGCGATCTGCTCGGGGCTCTTGATCTGCACCATCAGGCTCTCGCCTCTCCACTTCCGGTAAGCACGTCTGGGTCAAGTGTGCCGCAACCACCGATGGGGCAAGCACAACGGCGAATCACCACGTCCGCGAGAGCGGGGACGGTTCACCGCAAAAAGCAGCCGCGGCGCCCCTCACGGGCACCGCGGCCTACGTACTGGCTGACTGACCTTACTTGTCGTCGTCCTCGCGCTTGAGCGCCTCCATGGCGCGCTGGGTGACTTCCTCCACCGGGCCGAGGGCCGTGATCGTCACCACGAGGCCCTGGGCCTTGTAGTAGTCGATGATCGGCTCGGTCTGGGTGTGGTAGACCTCCAGACGCTTGCGGACGGTCTCCTCGGAGTCGTCGTCACGCTGGTACAGCTCGCCGCCGCAGGCGTCGCAGACGCCCTCCTGCTTCGGCTTCTTGTACGTGACGTGGAAGACGTGGGCGGAGTCGTTCCGGCAGATGCGCCGACCGGCGATCCGCTTGACGACCTCTTCCTCGGGGACCTCCAGGTCCAGCACCGCGTCCAGGTTCATGGACTCGTCCTGGAGCGTCACGTCGAGCGCCTCGGCCTGCGAGACGTTGCGCGGGAAGCCGTCGAGCAGGAAGCCGTGCTCGGCGTCCGGCTGCTCCATGCGGTCCTTGGCCATCGCGATGGTGACCTCGTCCGGCACCAGCTCGCCCTTGTCCATGTAGGACTTCGCGAGCTTGCCGAGCTCCGTCTGCTTGCTGATGTTGGCCCGGAACAGGTCGCCCGTGGAGATGTGCGGGATCGACAGGTTCTGGGCGAGGAACGCGGCCTGCGTTCCCTTACCGGCACCCGGCGGCCCGACGAGGACGATTCGCATCAGCGGAGGAACCCTTCGTAATTGCGCTGCTGGAGCTGGCTCTCGATCTGCTTCACCGTCTCCAGACCGACACCCACGATGATCAGGATGCTGGTACCGCCGAACGGGAAGTTGGCGTTTGCCCCCATGGGGGCCAATGCCATCGTCGGCACGAGAGCGATCAGAGCCAGGTACAGCGAACCCGGCCAGGTGATCCGGTTGAGTACGTAACTCAGGTACTCAGCGGTCGGTCGGCCAGCCCGGATGCCCGGGATGAAGCCACCATACTTCTTCATGTTGTCCGCGACTTCCTCGGGGTTGAACGAGATGGCCACGTAGAAGAACGCGAAGAAAATGATCAGGAAGAAGTAGAGGGTGATGTGCGCCGGAGCGTCCGGTTGCGCAAGATTCTTCTCGATCCAGGTCTTCCAGCCGGAAGTTCCACCAGCGAACTGCGCGACCAGCGCCGGGATGTAGAGCAGTGACGAGGCAAAGATCACAGGGATGATGCCCGCCTGGTTGACCTTCAACGGAATGTACGTCGACGTACCGCCGTAGGACCGACGGCCGATCATGCGCTTCGCGTACTGGACCGGGATGCGGCGCTGGGCCTGCTCGACGAAGACCACGAGCGCGACCATGACGAAGCCGACGGCGATCACGATGCCGAACTCGATCCAGCCGCCCGCCAGGTCGCCCTGCTCCTTGATGGCCCACAGCGCGGACGGGAACGTGGCGGCGATCGAGATGAACATCAGGATCGACATGCCGTTGCCGATGCCGCGGTCGGTGATGAGCTCACCGAGCCACATGACGACGGCCGTACCGGCGGTCATGGTGATGACCATGACCATGGTGGTGTAGATCGACCGGTCGGGCACGATCCCGGCTGCCTGCGGGCAGCCGCTGAACAGCGAGCCGCTGCGGGCGGTGGCGACGAGGCCGGTGCCCTGCAGGATGGCCAGGGCCACCGTCAGATAACGCGTGTACTGCGTGATCTTCGCCGTACCGGACTGCCCCTCCTTCTTCAGGGCTTCCAGACGCGGAATCACCACGGTCAGCAGCTGCAGAATGATGCTCGCCGTGATGTACGGCATGATGCCGAGCGCGAAGATGGTGATCTGCAGCAGCGCGCCACCACTGAACATGTTGACCAGACCGAAGAGCCCCGAGGTGGTCTGGGCCTGGTCGATGCAGAACTGGACGGCGGAGTAGTCGACACCGGGGATCGGCACATGTGTACCGATCCGGTAGATCCCGATGATGCCGAGCGTGAAGAGCAGCTTCTTGCGCAGGTCGGGCGTCTTGAACGCCCGGGCGAACGCGGTGAGCACGGTGCCTCCTGCGACCCCCGCGCTACTGCGTCAAGGGTGACGGTTTTGAGATTCTGATGAGGACGACTTACGTAACGTTTAACTGCCGCGTCGAGTGCCCGTGTATGAGCGCCCTGTGAAAACGGGCAGCGCAGGTCACCTTACCGGCGAGACTGCTTCCCTAGGAACGACCAACCGGGGATACCCCATTTGTGGGGTATCCCCGGTCGGGATCGCTCAAGTCATCGAGACACCTGATGTGTTCAGACGAGCTCGGTGACGGTACCGCCGGCGGCGGTGATCTTCTCCTTGGCGGAGCCGGAGACGGCGTCGACCGTCACCTGCAGCGCCACGGAGATCTCGCCCTGGCCGAGGACCTTGACGAGGCTGTTCTTGCGGACGGCACCCTTGTCGACCAGGTCGGCAACGGTGACCTCCCCACCCTCGGGGTAGAGGGCGGCGAGCTTGTCCAGGTTCACGACCTGGAACTCCGTCTTGAACGGGTTCTTGAAGCCCTTCAGCTTCGGAAGACGCATGTGGAGGGGCATCTGGCCACCCTCGAAGCGCTCCGGAACCTGGTAGCGGGCCTTCGTACCCTTGGTACCACGTCCAGCCGTCTTACCCTTCGACGCCTCACCACGACCCACACGGGTCTTGGCGGTCTTGGCGCCCGGGGCAGGACGGAGGTTGTGGATCTTGAGCGGGTTGTTCTCCGCCATGATCAGTCGACCTCCTCAACCGACACGAGGTGGCGGACGGTGTGAACCATTCCGCGGAACTCGGGGCGGTCCTCCTTGACGACCACGGTGTTGATCCCCTTGAGACCAAGGGACCGCAGGGTGTCACGGTGGTTCTGCTTGCTGCCGATGTACGACTTCGTCTGCGTGACCTTGAGGCGAGCCATTACGCACCCGCTCCCGCACGCGCACGGAGCAGAGCCGCGGGAGCGACGTCCTCGAGGGGCAGACCACGGCGGGCCGCGATCTCCTCGGGACGCTGCAGACCCTTCAGGGCCTCCACGGTCGCGTGCACGATGTTGATCGCGTTGGACGAGCCGAGCGACTTCGACAGGATGTCGTGCACACCGGCGCACTCGAGCACGGCACGCACCGGGCCACCGGCGATAACGCCGGTACCGGGGGAAGCAGGCTTGAGCAGGACGACGCCCGCGGCCTTCTCGCCCGTGATCGGGTGCGGGATGGTGCCCTGGATACGGGGGACCTTGAAGAAGTGCTTCTTGGCCTCTTCAACACCCTTGGCGATCGCGGCCGGCACCTCCTTGGCCTTGCCGTAACCGACACCGACGGTGCCGTCACCATCGCCCACTACGACGAGCGCAGTGAAGCTGAAGCGACGACCACCCTTCACAACCTTGGCGACGCGGTTGATCGCGACAACGCGCTCAACGTACGCGGTCTTCTCGGCGGCAGCTGCGCCGCCGTCACGGCCCTTCCGGTCCCGCCGCTCGCCGCCACCGGCACCGCCACCGCGGCGCTGGGGTCCAGCCATTGGATTTACCTCTCTCTTTCCGCTAGCTACGCAGCGAGCTCAGAACTTGAGCCCGGCCTCGCGGGCGGCGTCGGCCAGGGCCGCGATGCGACCCGCGTACCGGTTACCACCACGGTCGAACACGACGGCCTCGACACCGGCGGCCTTGGCACGCTCGGCGACCAGGGCGCCGACCTTGCCGGCCTGCGCCGACTTGTCCTCCGACGCACCACGGATCGACGAGTCCAGGGTGGACGCCGACGCAAGGGTGTGACCCTTGAGGTCGTCGATCACCTGGGCCACGATGTGGCGGTTCGAGCGGGTCACGACCAGGCGGGGACGCTCAGCCGTACCGTTGACCTTCTTACGGATCCGGATCTGGCGCCGCTTGATGGCAGCACGCTTGTAAGCATCGCCCTTAGCGATCTTCGTACCGTATGCCATGGCTTACTTACCCGCCTTTCCGACCTTGCGGCGGATGACTTCGCCCTCGTACTTGACGCCCTTGGCCTTGTACGGGTCAGGCTTGCGCAGCTTGCGGATGTTGGCCGCAACCTCGCCGACCTTCTGCTTGTCGATGCCCTCGACCGAGAACCGCGTCGGGTTCTCGACCTTGAAGCTGATGCCCTCGGGCGCCTCGACGGTGATCGGGTGGCTGTAGCCGAGCGCGAACTCGAGGTTCGAACCCTTGGCCTGCACTCGGTAACCGACACCGCTGATTTCGAGCTTCTTCACGTAACCCTGGGTCACGCCGGTGATCATGTTCGCCACCAGCGTGCGGGACAGGCCGTGCAGGGCCTTGTTCTGACGCTCGTCGTTGGGGCGGGTGACGTTGAGAACGCCGTCCTCACCCTTGGCGATGTCGATCGGCGAAGCGACGGTGTGGGTCAGCGTGCCCTTGGGGCCCTTGACCGAGACCGTACGGCCGTCGATGGTGACGTCCACGCCGGCGGGAACCGTGATGGGGAGCTTGCCAATACGCGACATAGCTGTTTCCTCCGTTCCCTTCCGCTACCAGACGTAGGCGAGGACTTCTCCGCCTACGCCCTTCTTGCCGGCCTGCTGTCCAGTGAGGAGACCGTGCGACGTGGAGATGATCGCCACGCCGAGGCCACCCAGCACCTTGGGCAGGGAGGTGGACTTCGCGTAAACCCGGAGACCGGGCTTGGAGATCCGCTTGATGCCCGCGATGGAGCGCTCACGGTTCGGGCCGAACTTCAGCTCGAGGACGAGGTTCTTGCCGACCTCGGCGTCCTCGACCTTCCAGCCCGTGATGAAGCCCTCCTGCTGGAGGATCTCCGCGATGTGAGACTTGATCTTCGATGCCGGCATCGACACGGAGTCGTGGTATGCCGAGTTCGCGTTCCGCAGACGCGTAAGCATGTCTGCGATCGGATCAGTCATGGTCATGAATTGGCCTTCGGCCTCTCTCGCCGGGGTTTCCTGTATGCGCCATCCCTCTCCCCACTCGGTGGCGGGACGGGTGCGGTGCGGGGACCTACGGCGTAGTAAGTCGTACGGGCTACCGTCAGGCGCCCAACCCTCCAAGCCTAAGCCATGGATGGGTGGGCGCCTGACACGCCCAGTGCTTACCGAGAGCTTCTGGAATCCCTAAAAGAAGGGACTACCAGGAGCTCTTGGTCACGCCCGGCAGCTCGCCACGGTGAGCCATCTCACGAAGGCACACGCGGCACAGGCCGAACTTGCGGTACACGGAGTGGGGACGGCCGCAGCGCTGGCAGCGCGTGTAGCCACGCACACCGAACTTGGGCTTGCGAGCAGCCTTCGCGATCAGAGCCTTCTTCGCCATCTCGCTCACGCCTCCTTGAAGGGGAAGCCGAGGTGACGGAGGAGCGCGCGGCCCTCAGCGTCGTTGGTCGCCGTGGTCACCACGGTGATGTCCATACCCCGGGTGCGGTCGATCTTGTCCTGGTCGATCTCGTGGAACATGACCTGCTCCGTGAGACCGAAGGTGTAGTTGCCACGGCCGTCGAACTGCTTGGGGGACAGACCACGGAAGTCGCGGATGCGCGGCAGCGCGAGCGACAGGGTGCGGTCCAGGAACTCCCACATGCGGTCGCCACGAAGCGTGACGTGGGCACCGATCGGCTGACCCTCACGCAGCTTGAACTGCGCGATGGACTTACGGGCCTTGGTGACGGCCGGCTTCTGACCGGTGATCGTGGTGAGGTCGCGGATGGCGCCCTCGATCAGCTTGGAGTCGCGGGCGGCGTCGCCCACACCCATGTTGACCACGATCTTGACGAGACCGGGGGTCTGCATGACGTTCTCGTACGAGAACTCTTCCTGCAGCTTGCCCGCGATCTCCTCGCGGTACTTCGTCTTGAGACGCGGAGTCGTGGTGGTAGCCATCAGATGTCCTCACCCGTCCGCTTGGCAACGCGAACCTTGTTGCCCTCGTCGTCGAAGCGGTAGCCGACACGCGTGACGACCTTCTTGCCGTCCTTCTCAACGACCAGCTGGACGTTGGAGACGTGGATCGGCGCCTCGACAGTGACGATGCCACCGGCCTGCGAACCCTTGGCGGTCGGGCCGGCCTTGGTGTGCTTCTTGACCCGGTTGACACCCTCGACCAGGACGCGGTCCTCGCGGGGGAAGGCCGTGATGACCTTGCCCTGCTTGCCCTTGTCCTTACCGGTGATGACCTGAACCAGGTCGCCCTTCTTGATCTTCATGCTTACAGCACCTCCGGCGCGAGCGAGATGATCTTCATGAACTTCTTCTCGCGCAGCTCCCGGCCGACCGGGCCGAAGATGCGGGTGCCACGAGGGTCGCCGTCGTTCTTGAGAATGACAGCGGCGTTCTCGTCGAAGCGGATGTACGAGCCGTCCGGACGGCGGCGCTCCTTGACGGTGCGAACGATGACCGCCTTGATGACGTCACCCTTCTTCACGTTGCCGCCGGGGATCGCGTCCTTGACGGTGGCGACGATGACGTCACCGATGCCCGCGTAGCGGCGACCGGAGCCACCGAGCACACGGATGCAAAGGATTTCCTTCGCACCAGTGTTGTCGGCGACACGCAGTCGCGACTCCTGCTGGATCACGTCTATCTCCTGATTGTCTGCCGGTTCCCGGCAGGGGCCTCATGTACGAGGCCCCTGCCGAGCCTGGCGGAACTGACCTGCGGATGTACCCCGCAGGAATTACTTGGCCTTCTCGAGGATCTCGACGACACGCCAGTGCTTCGTGGCGGACAGCGGCCGGGTCTCCATGAGGAGGACACGGTCGCCGATGCCGGCGGCGTTCTGCTCGTCGTGCGCCTTGAGCTTGCTCGTGCTGCGGATGACCTTGCCGTACAGGGCGTGCTTCTTGCGGTCCTCGACGGCGACGACGACGGTCTTGTCCATCTTGTCGCTGACGACGATGCCCTCACGAGTCTTGCGGAAGCCGCGCGTCTCGTCGTTCGTCTCAGTCACGTTGTTCTCGCTCATCAGGCGTTCTCCACCGTTTCGATGCCCAGCTCACGCTCGCGCATCAGGGTGTAGATCCGCGCGATGTCCTTGCGGACCGCCTTCAGACGGCCATGGTTCTCAAGCTGTCCGGTCGCCGCCTGGAAGCGGAGATTGAACAGCTCTTCCTTGGCTTCGCGAAGCTTCGCAAGAAGCTCCTCGTCACCCAGCTCGCGCAGCTCGGACGCCTTGGTACCGGCCGACATCACGCTTCACCTGCCTCGCGCTTGACGATCCGGCACTTCATCGGCAGCTTGTGGGCTGCGCGGGTGAGGGCCTCACGGGCGATCTTCTCGTTGGGGTAGGACAGCTCGAACATGACCCGGCCCGGGTGCACGTTCGCGATCCACCACTCCGGCGAACCCTTACCGGAACCCATGCGGGTCTCGGCAGGCTTCTTCGTGAGCGGGCGGTCCGGGTAGATGTTGATCCAGACCTTGCCGCCACGCTTGATGTGGCGGGTCATGGCAATACGGGCCGCCTCGATCTGGCGGTTGGTCACGTACGCCGGCGTGAGGGCCTGAATGCCGTACTCGCCGAACGCGACCGTCGTGCCACCCTTGGCCTGGCCGCGGCGCTTCGGGTGGTGCTGCTTGCGGTGCTTGACCCTACGGGGGATCAGCATGTCCCTCAGGCCTCCGTTCCGGTGCTCTCAGCCGGAGCGGCGGCGGCGGGAGCCTCGGCCTTGGGGGCCTCGGCGCCGGCAGCCTGCTGCGGCTTACGACCGCGACCGCCACGCTCGCCACCACGGCCACCACGGGCCGGGCGGTCGGCGCCGCCGCCACCACGAGCCGGGCGGTTGCCGGCGCGGGCAGCGGCGTTCTCGGCGCGGACCTCGGCGATGTTCTTGACGTCGCCCTTGTAGATCCAGACCTTCACACCGATGCGGCCGAAGGTCGTCTTGGCCTCGAAGAAGCCGTAGTCCACGTTCGCGCGGAGCGTGTGCAGGGGCACACGGCCCTCGCGGTAGAACTCCGAGCGGGACATCTCGGCGCCGCCGAGGCGGCCACCGCACTGGATCTTGATGCCCTTGGCGCCGGCCTTCATCGTGCCCTGCATGCTCTTACGCATGGCGCGACGGAAGGAGACGCGGGAGGAGAGCTGCTCGGCGACGGCCTGGGCCACCAGCTGAGCGTCCGTCTCCGGGTTCTTGACCTCGAGGATGTTGAGCTGGACCTGCTTCTTGGTCAGCTTCTCCAGGTCGCCACGAATACGGTCGGCCTCGGCGCCACGGCGGCCGATGACGATGCCCGGACGCGCGGTGTGGATGTCCACGCGGACACGGTCACGGGTGCGCTCGATCTCAACCTTCGAGATGCCGGCGCGCTCCATGCCGGACGTCATCATCCGACGGATGGCGACGTCTTCACCGACGTAGTCCTTGTACAGCTTGTCGGCGTACCACCGGGACTTGAAGTCCGTGGTGATGCCGAGCCGGAACCCATGCGGGTTAACCTTCTGGCCCATTACCGGGTTCCTTCCTTGCTGCTGACGACCACGGTGATGTGGCTGGTCCGCTTGCGGATCCGGTAGGCACGGCCCTGGGCACGCGGCCGGAACCGCTTCAGGGTCGGACCCTCGTCGACGTACGCCTCGCTGATGACCAGCGAAGAGGCGTCCGTGTGGTCGTAGTTGTGCGCGGCGTTGGCGATGGCGCTGTCCAGCACCTTGCCGACCGGCACGCTCGCGGCCTGCGGAGTGAAACGCAGGACCGCCTGAGCCTCCGTGGCATCCATGCCACGGATGAGGTCCACCACACGGCGGGCCTTCATGGGCGTAACGCGGATGTACCGCGCCTGGGCCCTGGCTTCCATGGTTGTCCTTCCAGTGTCTGTCATGGTCATTCCACCCCGCGTTAGCGGCGCTTCGACTTCCGGTCGTCCTTGACGTGACCCCGGAAGGTGCGCGTCGGCGAGAACTCGCCGAGCTTGTGGCCGACCATCGACTCGGTGACGAACACCGGAATGTGGGTCTTGCCGTTGTGCACCGCGATCGTGTGGCCGAGCATGGCCGGGATGATCATCGAGCGACGGGACCAGGTCTTGATGACGTTCTTGGTGCCGGCTTCGTTCTGTACGTCCACCTTCTTGATGAGGTGTCCGTCGACGAAGGGCCCCTTCTTGAGACTGCGCGGCATCTAAACCCGCTCCTAGCGCTTCTTGTTCGTCTTGCGGCGGCGGACGATGTACTTGCTCGAAGCCTTCTTCGGCGAGCGAGTACGACCCTCCTTCTGACCCCAGGGGCTGACCGGGTGGCGACCACCGGAGGTCTTGCCCTCACCACCACCGTGCGGGTGGTCAACCGGGTTCATCGCCACACCGCGGACGGTCGGGCGGACGCCGAGCCAGCGCTTACGGCCGGCCTTGCCCCAGTTGATGTTGCTCTGCTCGGCGTTGCCGACCTCGCCGACGGTGGCGCGGCAGCGCGCGTCGACCAGGCGGATCTCACCGGACGGCATGCGAAGGTGGGCCATCGAGCCCTCCTTCGCGAGCAGCTGCACGGAGGTACCGGCGGAGCGGGCGAACTTGGCGCCGCCACCGGGACGGAGCTCGATCGCGTGGATCGTGGTACCGACCGGGATGTTGCGGAGCGCCAGGTTGTTGCCCGGCTTGATGTCGGCCCCGGGACCGTTCTCCACGCGGTCGCCCTGCTGCAGGTTGCGCGGGGCGAGGATGTAGCGCTTCTCGCCGTCCGCGTAGTGCAGCAGCGCGATGCGCGCGGTGCGGTTGGGGTCGTACTCGATGTGCGCGACCTTCGCCGGCACGCCGTCCTTGTCGTGACGACGGAAGTCGATGACGCGGTAGGCGCGCTTGTGTCCGCCACCCTGGTGGCGAACGGTCACACGACCGGCGTTGTTACGGCCGCCCTTGCTGTGCAGCGGGCGGACCAGCGACTTCTCCGGCGTGGACCGCGTGATCTCGACGAAGTCGGCGACGCTGGAGCCACGACGGCCCGGCGTAGTCGGCTTGTACTTGCGGATACCCATTGTCTCTCAGTCCTCGGAAGTTTCCGATTATCTGGACGCTCCGACCCGCTTACGCGGTCGGACCGCCGAAGATGTCGATGCGGTCGCCCTCGGCAAGGGTCACGATGGCGCGCTTGGAGCCGGCACGCTGACCGAAACCGGTCTTGGTGCGCTTGCGCTTGCCGATGCGGTTGATCGTGTTGACCCCGGTGACCTTGACCGAGAAGACCGCCTGGACGGCCTGCTTGATCTGGGTCTTGTTGGCGCCGGGGGCGACGATGAAGGTGTACTTGCCCTCGTCGAGGAGCGCGTAGCTCTTCTCCGACACGACCGGCTTCAGCAGCACGTCACGGGGGTCCGTGAACGCCTTGCTGGGCGCGGTGACGACGGTGTTCTTGCCCTCGGTCGCGTGGCGCTTCGCCTTGGCGACGCGCGCGGCCTTGGCGGCCTTGGCAGCCTTGGGGGCAATGCTCGGGTGACGCGTAGCCATCAGGCCTCGCTCCCTTCGGTGTCGTTGGCCTTGTTCGGGCCGGACACGAAGGACTCAAGGGCGGCCTGAGTGAAGACCACATCGTCCGAGACGATCACGTCGTACGTGTTCAGCTGGCCCGGCTCCAGGATGTGCACCTGGGGCAGGTTGCGGGCGGAGAGCCACGCGGCCTCGTCGGCGCGGTCGACGACCAGGAGCAGGTTCTTGCGCTCCGAGATCTTGCCGAACAGCGTCCGGGCGGCCTTCGTCGACGGGTTCTCACCCTCGACGACGCCGGAGACGACGTGGATGCGGTTGTGGCGGGCCCGGTCGGTGAGGGCGTGGCGCAGGGCCGCGGCCTTCATCTTCTTCGGGGTCCGCTGCGAGTAGTCACGCGGCTGCGGGCCGTGGACGACGCCACCGCCGGCGAACTGCGGCGCACGGGTCGAGCCCTGACGGGCGCGGCCGGTGCCCTTCTGGCGGTACGGCTTCTTACCGCCACCACGGACTTCACCGCGACGCTTGGTCTTGTGCGTGCCCTGGCGGGCAGCCGCGTTCTGCGCGACGACGACCTGGTGGATCAGCGGGATGCTGATCTTCTCCACGCCGAAGATCTCCGCGGGGAGCTCGACGCTTCCGGTCTTCTCGCCTGCAGGCGAAAGGATGTCAACAGTGCTCATCGGTACCTCAGGCCCCCTTGGCCGCAGTGCGGACCAGGACGAGGCCGCCGTTCGGACCGGGGACAGCGCCCTTGATGAGCAGCAGACCCTTCTCCGCGTCAACGGCGTGGACGGTCAGGTTCTGGGTGGTGACCCGCTCGTTGCCCATGCGACCCGCCATGCGGAGGCCCTTGAACACACGGCCCGGGGTGGCGCAGCCACCGATGGAGCCGGGAGAGCGGTGCTTGCGCTGGGTGCCGTGACCGGCGCCGAGGCCCTTGAAGTTGTGACGCTTCATGACACCGGCGAAGCCCTTGCCCTTGCTCTTGCCGGTCACGTCCACCTTGACGCCGGCCTCGAAGACCTCGGCGGAGATCTCCTGGCCCAGCGTGTACTCGGAGGCGTCCGCGGTGCGGATCTCGACGAGGTGACGGCGGGGGGTGACGTCGGCCTTGGCGAAGTGGCCCTTGAGGGGCTTGTTCACCTTGCGAGGGTCGATCTCGCCGAAGGCGATCTGGACCGACTCGTAGCCGTCGACATCGTTCGTACGGACCTGGGTCACGACGTTGGGGCCGGCCTTGACGACGGTGACCGGAACAACACGGTTGTTCTCGTCCCACACCTGCGTCATGCCGAGCTTCTCGCCCAGGATGCCCTTGATCTGCTTAGCCATTCTCAGATCACCGGCCTTCAGAGCTTGATCTCGATGTCGACACCGGCCGGGAGGTCGAGTCGCATCAGAGAGTCAACGGTCTTGGGCGTCGGGTCGAGGATGTCGATCAGGCGCTTGTGCGTGCGCATCTCGAAGTGCTCGCGCGAGTCCTTGTACTTGTGCGGCGACTTGATGACGCAGTACACGTTCTTCTCAGTGGGCAGCGGCACCGGGCCCGCGACCGACGCACCAGTGCGGGTCACCGTCTCGACGATCTTCTTCGCCGAGCTGTCGATGACCTCGTGGTCGTAGGCCTTGAGCCGGATGCGGATCTTCTGTCCCGCCATGGCTACTCAGTAGTCCTTTGTCTGGTTTAACGCTCTGGAACCCGGCGTTCCCTTGCTCTCCTCCGACCCACGCGGTCGGGTGTGTCGCGCTTCCGCTGACACGGATGCCCCTTGTTCGAGCATCCCTTGTCCGGGAAACACGGCCCTTCCGGAACCGCAGGCCGGGAGCAGAAGCCCACCGGGTGCCTGGCCGGCGCCGCACTGGCACTTCCCGAAAGATTCCCGTACGTCCGCTCCAGCGCTGCCGTAAGGCAGTTGGGGCGACGAGTACTGTGGGACTCGCTTCCGGTCCTCCCGACGGGAGGCGTGCAGCATCAACACTCGACCGAGCAACCCCGCTAGTCTGCCATACGGCCCAGCACCTCCGCCAATCGAGCCGGAGAGATTACCCCGAGAGTGACGCAGGTCAAACCCGGGAGCCGTCGAGGCCGCCCGGGGCGTGGACATCGGCGCCGTGCGGGGCATCGGCATCCACGCCGTGCGGGGCATCGCCCGGGGTCTTCGCCGCGCGGTCGGGGTACACGAAGCAAGCTCCGAGAAAGATGGCCCCCAGGGACGTCAGCCGCAGCGCAACCCCCGCCCACCGCATCCCTCCGGTCCACTCCTGGGGTACGCCGAGTGCCAGCCAAAGGCTGACGCCGATTCCGGTGACCATGAGGGCCGCACCGACGAGACGGCTCACTGAAAGGCTCATGCGTCCATGATCAGGCGCGACCTCGCGAGGGTGTCACGATTCAGCCGGGCTCCGAGGGCTCCGGCATACGCCGGCGTGGCACCCCCCGGTAGAGCGCGCCCAGAATCAGGACCAGCGCGGCGGGGATCAGCAGGACCAGCGCCGGGGACACCTCTTCGTGCAGCAGCAGCCAGGCGCCCAGCAGGCCCCCGGCGAACATCGCGGCGACCGAGGCGAGGCGGCGGCCCTCGTTCCTCGCGCCTGTTCCCGCGTGGCTGTCGGGGTACGGGGGCAGGCCGCTGAGCAGCGCGGTCAGGGCGCGGGTGGACACCGTGGTGGGAACGTCCGCGACCCGCGCGCGCAGGGTGGTGACGTTGCGCACGCCCATGGCCCCGGCGACCAGGGCGACGACGGTGAAGTGCGGGTCGTCCGCCGGGGCGCCCGTCGCGTCGAGGCCGGCGCGCCAGGCGACCAGTCCGCCGAGCCCCAGCAGCAGGGCCTCGACGATCAGCGCGGGGACGAACCAGCGGCGGCCGTGGGCGTCCACGCTCGACTCGAACCGGGAGCCGAGCACCGCGCCGACCGTGAAGCCCACGAACGAGACGCCCGCCGCCGCCGGGGACAGGCCGGCGGCGCCGGTGAGCGCGAAGGAGAGGAAGAGGAGGTTCCCGGTCTGCACCGCGGTGAACACCGGGCCGAGCACGAGGAAGCTGACGGCCTCGATCATGCCGGTCGTCAGCGTCAGCGCCACCATGACCGAGGTGAGCCCGACGCCCGCTCGGGGCTTCATACCTGGGCTTGCTTCATACCGGGACCTGCTTCATACCAGGACCTGCTTCATACCGGGACCCTAAGCGTGGGGTAATCCGCTCGCCCGCCACCGGCCGACGCTCCTACGCTGATCAGGTACGTCGGCGGTTCAGGTACGTCGGCTGACACGGGGGAACGTTCATCATGCGCACGCACTATCCGCGGACCAGGCATCTGCCCTGGTCCCCCGGCGCCACCGCCGACGATCTGCGGGTCACCGACCTGTCCGGCCTGCGCGGTCGCGAGGTCGTGGTGACCGAGAAGCTCGACGGCGAGAACACCACGCTGTACGCCGACGGCCTGCACGCCCGCTCACTCGACTCCGCGCACCACCCCTCCCGTACCTGGGTCAAGGCGCTCCAGGCCCGTATCGGCCACGCCGTTCCGGAGGGCTGGCGGGTGTGCGGGGAGAACATGTTCGCCCGGCATTCGATCGCGTACGACGACCTGGACAGCTGGTTCTACGGATTCTCCGTGTGGGACGGGGACGGGCGCTGCCTGGACTGGGACCGGACGGTGGCCTTCCTGCGCGGACTCGGTGTCCCCGTGCCGCGTGTCCTGTGGCGGGGCGTGTTCGACGAGCGGGCGCTGCACGCGCTGCGGCTGGACCTCGCACGCCAGGAGGGGTACGTCGTCCGGGTCGTGGACGGCTTCGGCGCGCAGGAGTTCGGCGCCCGCGTCGCCAAGTGGGTGCGGGCCGGGCACGTACGGACGGACACGCACTGGATGCACGCGGCCGTCGTGGAGAACGGGCTGGGCGCGCGGGCCCCGCTGTGGGCGGTGCGTTCCGGGGCGCCCGCCGACGCCGACGCGCTGGCGGAGGCCGTCGGGCTGCCCGGCGAGGGCGACCGTGGGGCCGTCGCCCGCTTCGACGCGGCGGGGCGGACCGGCGACGACCGGCTCGTGGGCGTGCTGGCCGCGCTGCTGCACGGCCACGACCGGGGCGGCCGACGAGCCCGGCTCGCGGCGCGGCTGGCCGGGGTCGTGGGCATGCCGCTCGCGCGCCGGGTCGCCGACGTCGTGGGGCTGCACCCCGCGCTGCACCGGCCGTACCCGGACGAGGACCGCCCAACGGGCCTGGCCAGGCTGTCCCTCGCCGCCGACCTCGGTCTGCTGCACGCGGTCGCCCGCGCCACCGCGGCGACGGACGAGGCGCGCGAGCAGGTGGAGTGGTCGGCGCTGCACGCCGAGGAGGTGCCGGGACTGGACGAGGGTGCCCTGCGGGAGGCGTTCGCCGGGCTGCCTTCCGAGGCGGCCGTCCGGTGCCGGGCCGAGGCGCGGGAGGCGTACGCGCGGGGGCGCATGGGTGGGGGCGGCTCCGGCGCTTGCGACGAGGCCGTCGCCGCGACGTGGCGCTGGCGGTCGGGGGCCTTCCCGAGGCTGATCCAGCTGGTCGGTCCGGCGGGCAGCGGCAAGAGCACGTTCGCGCGGGGGCTCACGGGAGTGGACACGTACGTCTCGCTGGACGATCTGCGCGAGGCGCGCGGCGCACGGGCCGACCAGCGGGCCAACCCGGACGTGCTGCGCGCGGGGCTCGACCGGCTGGACGGGGCACTGGCCGCCGGTGGGACGGTGGTGTGGGACGCCACCTCGCTCAACCATCAGCAGCGCTCGCTGGTGCACGCGGTCGCCCACCGCCGCAACGCCCTGCTCACCCATGCCGTGGTCCTGGTCGACGAGGACGAGCTGATCCGGCGCAACACCCGCCGCGAGCACCCGGTACCGCCCGAGGTGCTCACCGCCCAGCTGCGCCGCTTCGCCCCGCCGTATCCGGGCGACGCGCACCGCACCTGGTACATCGGGGCGAGCGGGACCACAGAGGAAGAGGTCTGAGGAACCGTGCGTACGAGCGAGGAGATCTATCACCGGGTGCGCTGGGACGCGCGCTTCGATCCGGTGCGCTTCGTGCTCGGCGTCCTGCAGCGGAACGCCGCGCCCAAGCGGGTTCCGCTGCCCGCCTTCGTGCCCGGCGGCGAGATCCCGTGGCACCGGGTGCTGTTCTTCGAGGCGGACGGCGAGACGGTGTGGGACCGGGCCACGGGGGTGGACCGGATCGACGCGACGGAGGCGGGGCGCGTGCAGGAGGCCCGCCTGCTCCGGGCGCCCTTCTTCACGGCGCGCACGCCGCACGCGTGGGACGGGGAGGAGTGGGTGCCCTCGACTCGTTCGCCGCGCGCGGTGACCTCCGAGCCGGGCTCCGAAGGCGTACGGGTGCTGACCTGGAACACCCTCTGGGACCGGTACGACGCCGACCTCATCGACAGCGCCGGGCGCAGGCCGTTGCTGCTGCGGGCCCTGCGGGAGGCCGAGGCCGACGTGATCGCGTTGCAGGAGGTCGAGGCGGAGCTGCTGGCGATGCTGCTGCGCGAGCCCTGGGTACGAGCCGGATGGACGCTGGGGACGGACCCGCGCGGGCGGGACGTGGACGCGTGCGGTCTGCTGCTCCTGAGCCGGTTGCCGGTCCGTGAGGCCGCGTTCCACGCGCTGGGCCCGCACAAGGCGGTGACCTCCGTCGTGGTGGACACGGCCACACGGCCCCTCGTCGTCGCGGCCACCCATCTGAGCAGCGACCATTCCGAGAACGGTGCCGGTCGCCGCGCCGCCGAACTGGCCCGGATCGCCGAGGGACTGGCGGCCCTGGACGCCGATCTCGTCCTGTTGGGCGACTTCAACGACGGCGGCGACACACCGCAGGTGACGCTCGGGATGCGGGACGCGTGGAGCGAGACGCACGGTCCGGACGACAGGACGCCGACCTTCGACCCTGGTGCCAACCCGCTGGCGGCGGTCTCGTCCCTGACGGGTCGGGCCTCCCGGCTGGACCGGGTGCTGGTGCGCGGGCAGGGTCTGGGGGTGCGGTCGGCCGAGCTGTACGGGGACGCGCCCTCGCCGGACGGGCTGTACGTCTCGGACCACTACGCCGTACGGGCGGAGGTGGGACCTGACGCCCCGGACACCGCCTTCGCGTGCCTCGACGTCCGGCCGACCGCCCGTACGGCCCTGGCGTGGCTGCCTCCCGAGGAGCTGTGGCCGCCGTTGCAGGACATCCGCCGGGAGCACGACCCGCAGATCCACCGCTGGCCCCCGCATGTGAACCTGCTCTTCGGCTTCGTACCGGAACACACCTTCGAGCAGGCGGCCTCGGTGCTCGCGACGGCCACGACGGCTCCGTTCGACGCCCGGCTGGAGGGTGTGCACTGGTTCGGCCACCGGGACGACGCGACCGTGTGGCTCGACCCGGCGGCGGCCGGCGAGAAGCCCTGGGCCGAGCTGCACAGCACCCTCGTACGCCACTTCCCGCGCTGCCGCGGCCGCTACGAGGGCTTCACCCCCCACCTGAGCCTGGGCCGCGCCACCGACCCGAACACCCTGGCCGCCGCCTGCGCGGCCCGGCTCACCCCCATGCCCACCAGGGTCGGCGAGCTGGCGCTGCTGTCGCGACGCGGGGACGAGCCGATGCGGGTGCGGGGGACGGTGAGTCTGGGGACGGGAGAGGTGCGCTGGAGGGAAGAGTCGGCGCTGTACGAGGTCGGCGGGGATGACGAGGACGGCGGGGTAGGCGTAGCCGGCCGGGTCACTCGCCTCGTCGCGGACGCGTTCCCCGACGGCGTCGTGCACGTCGTCGGCTCCCGGCGCATGGGCTGCGCGCTGCCCGGCGCCGACCTGGACCTGGTGGCGGCACTGCCCGGCCCGGTCGAACTGGCCACTGTTCGGGCGAAGTTGAGTGAAGTGACGCATGAGGCCTGTGACGTGCGCGAAGTGGTGGGGGCACGCGTACCCGGTCTGCGGCTGCGGCTCGACGGGCTGGACGTCGACCTGGCCGTCGTGGCCACCGGACCGCTGGAGCCCATGGAGGCGGTGGACCGGCGGGCCGAGTTGGGTGAGGCCGCGGCGGTCGCGCTCAGCGCGGTGAGCGACGCGGAGGCGGTGCTCGCCTCGGTGAGCGGCCACGGTCCGGCGTTCGCCGGGTTGGCCAGGCAGGTCAAGGCATGGGCGAAGGCGCGGGGTCTGGACTCGGCACCGTTCGGCGGCCTGCCGGGCCTGGCCTGGTCCGTGCTGGCGGCCCGCACGGCGAGCGAGGCGGGAGACCTGCCGTCGGCCGATCTCCTACGGCATTTCTTCGCGACGTGGGCGGCGTGGGACTGGCGCGAGCCGGTGGGCAGGCTCGTAGAGCCGGTGGGCGGGCTCGTAGAGCCGGTGGGCGGGCTCGTAGAGCCGGTGGGCGGGCTCGTAGAGCCGGTGGGCGGGCTCGTAGGCCACTCCGGCGGGCTCCCCCTCGCCATCGCGACGCCCTCGGCCCCGGTCCGCCCCTGCACGGACCAGGTCACGACGGGCATGCGCGACCTGATCACCCAAGAGCTGTTCCGGGCCTGGGAGTTGTTGGAGGAGGGCACCGCGTTCTCGGGCCTCCTCACCCCTCCCCCGCTCCACCGCCGCCACGCTGCCTGGGCGGTCGTGACGGTGGAAGGGGGTGCGTACGGGGGTGCGGACGAGGGCCGGGTACGGGGCAGGATGCGGGCCCTGATCACCGACCTCGCCGAGGCGGCTCCCGAGTGCCACGCCTGGCCCCGCCCCTTCGCCACGGCCCCCGCCCGCTACGCCATCGGCCTGGGCCCGACCCCACCGACCGCCGCGGACCTGGCCGCTGTGGCGGAACGCAGGCTGCGCGGTCTGGCGGGGGTCACGCTGGCAAGGGCCGAGGGGGGCGAGGTACCGACGCTCCGCTGAACGCGGAGGTCAGCGGACGTCGACGTAGACGGCCGGGGTGGTGACCGCGTCGGTGGTCGAGTTGCCGTAGTACACCCAGCGGTAGAAGCCGTCGGCCGAGGCGGTGGCCGTGGTGTTCAGGGCGCCGGTGGTGCTGGTGGTGACCTTCTTGACCGTCTTGAAGGAGGTGGCGTCCGAGGCGCGGTACTGGAGGCTGACCGTACGGCCGCTGTAGCCGCCGTATTTCTTGGTGCTCCAGTTCGCCCGGGTCAGCTTGCCCGTGACGGTGATCTTCTTGCCCTTGGTGACCGTCTCCGGCGTGGCACCGACGGTGGCCCTGGCCGCGCGCTTGAGCTGCACGGTCTGGGACCGGGTCTCGTACTCCTCGGTCTTCAGCCCGCCGCTCGCCTTCCACAGACGCAGCCAGACGGCGGTCTTCCAGGTCGTGGCGTCGTTGTTGGAGTTGACCTGCTTCCGGCTCGGGTGCGGGTCGATGTGGAAGGTGCCCTCGCACCGGGCGTGCTTGGCGTCGGTCTCGAAGCAGGTGTAGATGCCGGGGCCTATGTAGTTGTCAGCGCTCTCGGCGGCCGCTTTCGGGGTGCCGCGGTAGGTGAAGGGATACACGGTGTAGTCGGACGGGTCCGCGGTGCTGAGACCGGCCGGCAGGGCGATGTTGAAGGTGACGGACGGCCGCACCTCCTTCGTCGTACCGACCACGATCGGCTTGCCCTTGTTGATGACGATGTCCGACACGGTGATACCGGTGTCCGCCGCCTGAGCCGCCGGCGCGTTCAGCACCGAGAGCCCCAGCGCCCCCACTAGCGCGGCCACCGCGACGGTTCGTCTGCCTGACTTCATTCACGCCTCTTCAGTAAAGATGCCTATCCAGAAGGCGGCAGGCTACCAAGGGTGATCTCCCGGCGATTCCACACGTCGAACTCCCCGGAGCGGGCAAACTGTGCTCTCGATTCGGGGCGCACGACAGAGAGGCCCACGTCATGGTGAAGGTGCGGCTGGAGACCAGCCGGGAGCACGTCGCCGAGCTGGCACGGCTGCGGGACCCCGTCGGCGCGGTCGAGGAGCTGATCTGGAACAGCGTCGACGCCGACGCCGGACACGTTGTCGTCACGCTGGAGCGCAACGACCTGGGCGGCGTGGACAGGGTTCGCGTTCAGGACGACGGCAGCGGGATGTCGGCCGAGCACTGTGAGGAGTACTTCCGGCCGATCGGTGCCTCCTGGAAGAAGCGCTCGCAGGGGAGCCCGGTGAAGAAGCGTGCCCTGCACGGGAAGAACGGACGCGGTCGGGTGCGCGCCTTCGCGCTCGGCACCCAGGTGCGCTGGACCAGCGTCAGCGACGCCGTCGGAGGCCGGCAGCAGTTGGTCATAGAGGCGGACCGGCGTTCCATGGACGAGTTCGACATCGGCGACCCGGAGCCCACCGACGATCCCACCGGCACGCTCTTCGAGGCGTTCGGCGGGGATGAGCAACTGAACGCCCTGGCTGAGGAGCGCGCCAGGTCATCACTCACCACGGCCTTCGCCACATACCTGGAGAAGTACCCGGACGTACGCATCGAGTACGACGGCCGGGAGCTCGACCCGGCCGGCGAGCGACTTCACGTACGCGACTACGTCCTGCCGTCGCCTTCCAACTCAGCCGACAAGCCGGCGCGCCTCAGAGTCGTCGAGTGGCGCAGGCCCGTCACCCGTGCGCTGTTTCTGTGCGATGGCGAGGGCATGTCCCGGGCGCAGCTCAAGCCTGGCATCCAGGCCCCCGGCTTCGATTTCACCGCCCATCTCACCTGGGGCGGTTTCGACGACGTCGACTCCGAGGACCTCGCTTTCACCGACTGGGTGTTGCACGGCCCTCTTGCCGATGTCCTGGCGGCCGCCCGCGACCAGTTGAAGGTCCACTTCCGGGCACGCGTGGACGCACGGCGTCGGGAACAGGTCGCTGAATGGCGTCGGGAAGGCATCTACCCGTACACGGGGCAACCCGGCGGCGCACGCGAACGCACCGAACGTGAGACGTTCGACGCGGTGGCCACGACCGTCTTCCGTCACCTGCCCAAGTCCACCGGAACGCGCAGGACCACTTTCGCCCTGCTTC
The DNA here is from genome assembly GCF_036346855.1 of Streptomyces europaeiscabiei. Taxonomy (NCBI): domain Bacteria; kingdom Bacillati; phylum Actinomycetota; class Actinomycetes; order Kitasatosporales; family Streptomycetaceae; genus Streptomyces; species Streptomyces europaeiscabiei. The sequence goes on along the minus strand of NZ_CP107841.1, from coordinate 6,397,314 downwards.
GGTCCGTGCTCGCGCACGAGCCGTCGGACGTCCTGCGGATCGCCGAGGAACTGTTCAGTCTCTCGAAGCAGGAACGAGAGCAGCTCAACCGACTTCTCGACCGCACTCCCTTGTCGGCTCTGGTCAAGGCCTCAACGGCCGCAACCAGTCGGCTGGACTTCCTGGCGGCTCTGGAACACCTCGTCTTCGACCCCGAAGCCAAGGACCGCGTGAGGGAACGCTCCGAGCTCCACCGGATCCTGGAGAACGAGTGCTGGGTCTTCGGCGAGGAGTACGGCCTGCATGTGAGCGATCGAAGCCTCAACGAGGTCCTGCGGCAGCACTGCCATCTGCTCGGCCGCGAGGAACCGACGGGCTCCGCCGTGCTGCGCCCCGACGGGCGCCGTGGAATCGTCGACCTCATGCTGTCGCGAGCGTCCCGTCACCGGCGCGATGAACGGCACCACCTGGTGATCGAACTCAAGCGCCCTGCCCTCGTTCTGGGGTCGGCCGAGTTCGAGCAGCTCAGCAGCTACGCGCAGGCTGTCCGGAAGGACGACCGATTCCGGGACACCCGCACGACGTGGGACTTCTGGCTTGTCGGCAACGACATGACTGACACACTCCGGGAACTCTCGCATCAACCACACAATCCCCCCGGCTGCGCTCTCAACCAGCCGACATACCGGATCTGGGTACGCACCTGGGGCGAGCTCGTCCAGGACTGTGAGACTCGGCTCCGCTTCTACGGCCAACAGCTGGAATACCAGTCCTCCACCGAACACGCGATGGACTACCTGGTGCGCAACCACGGCGACACCGTGGCGGAACTGGTCGCCGACGGGACGATTCCCGCATCCCGCAGGGACGCTCAGCCCTCGATCGCGTACGACACGAAGTCCGCCCAGGCGGTCGATGTCAGCGTGAGCTGAGGGAGCCGTGTGTCCTTGGAGTCGCGGATGTGGACGGTGCCGGGGGCGTGGGCGATCTCGACGCATGACTCGCCATTGGTGCCATCGCTGTAGCTGCTCTTGAACCACGCCAGTTCGGGGGCGTCCTCGGCGGAGGCCTTGCGGATCATGTCTCTCCCAGCAGTTGCTCGATGAAGGCCAGCGACTCCCGCGTCGGGAGAGCTTGCGCCCGGATGGTGCCATACAGCAGCTCGATAACGCGGAGTTGTCGTGGATCGGAGACAGGCCGACCCTGGAAGACACCATCGGCGCGGCCCACTGCCGTACCGTCGTCGAACTTCAGCACCTCGACCCGGCCGTCCAGCCCCGGGTGAGCACCACTGTTGGTCGGCATCACCTGGAGCGTCACACGCTCTGCGTGGTCGGCGGCACCCTCCGCATCGAGGTCACGGACACGCGCGGCGAACAGCTGCCCAGAGCCCAACACCCTTCCCCGGACGCCGAGTCCGGCCGGGGCCTGCTCCTCGTCGAGGCGCTGGCCGACCGCTGGGGCACCGCGCCGGGGCTGCCGCCACGCAAGACGGTCTGGGCCGAGGTCACCGTCCGACAGGCACCGGAACCCGCAGACGCGTGCTTCGGTGCGGCGGGCGGTCTTTCCTCAAAGGACCGGGGAGAGAAAGAACCCCACCAAACCCCACCCCTCCTCCCGCCCGGCGGGCGGTCTCACCCTCGCGGGTGAACATCGCCGACTCAGCTGGATTCGGGGCCGGTTGATGCCCTTACTCTCAGCGCAGCAGGACACCGCAACCGCACAACAACCGCAGACATACGACGGCCCCCGCCGGGACGGCAATCCCAGTGCGAGGGCCTGACCACCAAGGAAGAAAGCACCTTCCCGATGGATACGCAGAACCCTAGCGCGCCCTCGCGCGCCCAGGCCCGGCTTGCCGACAACAAGCACCCGAAACGGCAGAGCCCGTACGGCGGCGGTCTGACGCACGACCACTCCCGTCACACGACCCGCTTCACCGTGATCGGCAACCACCTCGCCCAGCACCCCGAGCTGTCGCTCGTCGCGATCGGGCTGGCCGCGCACATCCAGTCGCTGCCCAAGGGCGCCCGCGTCGACATCAAGACGCTCGCCGGCCGCTTCGCGGAGGGCACGACCCGTATCGCCGCCGCCCTGCGCGAACTCGAAGCCCACGGCTATCTGCGCCGCGAGCGCGAACGCGTCCCCGGCGGCCGGATCATCACCCGCACGATCTCCTGCAACCAGCCCGGTCGCGGCAAGGACCACGCGGAGAGCGAGCCCGTACGCCCGGCACGCGCGCCCCGGCAGCAGAAGGCACCTCGCAAGCCCCTCCCCTCCGTCCCCCAGCCCGCCTACCGCTCCCCCACCCTCCTCCAGACCGCCACCGACCTCCTCGCCGACCTGCGCCGCGCGGACCCCCGCCTCCTGCTGTCGGCCTGCGACACCGCCCACCTCGCGCCGGGCGTGGCCGCCTGGCTGGAGCGCGACCTCACCCCCACCGCCGTACGCGACGCCCTGACCGGCGACCTCCCGAACGAACCGCTCCACCGCCCGGCCGCCCTCCTGGCCCACCGGCTCGTGGCGCAGCTGCCGCCCCTGCCGCCGTTCCGAGCGCCGGCGTCACCGCCATCCGTTCACTACGAGATGACGAACTGCGACGGCTGCGACCGCGGCTTCCGGGGCCCGAAGGGGAGCCGCTGCCGCGACTGCGGGCCCGACCACACCACGCCCGACCTCATGGAGGACGCCTAGCATGAACGTGACGATCCTTGCCCCCGGGCACAGACGACGAGGAGCGAGCGCCATGACCATCGTGCCGGACAACGCACAGCACGGCTCCTCCCACCTCTACCGGGCCATGCGGGACTTCGTTCAGTCGATGGACGACACACTCCCCGGCAAGTTCGAGATCACCAAGGAAGGGATCGTTCACGACATGCTGGCGCCCGTCGGCCCGCACGAGCTCACCGTGCTGCGCCTGCGGAAGCGCCTGGAAAGGGTGATGCCGGAGGAGATCGTGGCCCATACCGGTGAGCCGGACGTGGAGGGCGAAGCCGAAGGCATCATGCGACGGCCCGACGTGATGGTGATCGCCGAAGCCGACATGGAGGTCGAGGGAACTTTCGATCCCCGCACGATTCACGCCGCCGTCGAGGTCGTCTCCCGCTCCAACCCCGACAACGACTGGGTCGCCAAGATGCGCGACTACCCGCTGCTCGGCATCCCCGTGTACGCGGTCTTCGACCCCCGCAGCGGCGAAGGCGCCGTCCTCACCGACATCCACGCCACCCCGGACGGCCCGCGCTACGCCACCCGCAAGGACTTCGTCTACGGCGAGGACGTCACCGTCGCCGACTGGACCATCTCCACGGAGAACCTGCCCCGATACCCGGACAAGGGCTGAGGGCGACGCCGGTCACCTCCCCGCCGCCAGCCCCTCCCGCAGCGCCCCGTACGCCGGCTTCCGCCCGTACTCCTCGTCCATCGGCGTCGCCGCCCCCTGGCCGTCGAAGACCCCCGGCACCCACGAGTACCGGTCCGTGAACCCCCACACCGTGAACGACGTGCAGCTCCGCGCCCCCAGACAGGCGTCCAACAGCCCCCGGAAGTAGCTCGCCTGGGTCGCCGACTTCGTCTCGTCCACCGGCAGGATCATCCGCACGTCCACCTCGGTGAACGCCGTCCGCATCCCCAGCGCCCCGAAGCGGGCGAGGTTCTCGGCGACCTGCCCCGGGAAGCCGTACTGGATCGCGAGGTGGCCCTGAGCGCCGAAGCCCTGCACGGGCACGCCCTGAGCACGCAACCGCTTCGCCAGTTCGTAGTACGCCGTGGACTTCGCGTTGACGCCCTCCACGTTGTAGTCGTTGAGGAAGAGCTTCGCCTTCGGGTCGGCGGCGTGGGCCCAGCGGAAAGCGTCCGCGATGTACGACGGCCCCAGTTCACGCAGCCAGATCGAGTTCCGCAGGCTGCCGTCCTCCTCGAAGACCTCGTTCACCACGTCCCACTGCTGGATCTTCCCCTTGTACCGCTTCACCTCCGTCGTGATGTGCTTGCGCAGAATGCCCCGCAGCTCCGCCGAGCCGATCGACCCGTCCGCCACACCGGACGTCAGCCAGGCCGGCAACTGGCTGTGCCAGACGAGGGTGTGGCCGCGGACGACCTGCCCGTGGGCGCGGGCGTAGCGGACGAGGCCGTCGGCCTGCTTCCAGTCGTAGACGCCCCGCTGCGGCTCCACCGACTCCCACTTCATGGCGTTCTCGGCGGTCACCGAGTCGAACTCGCGTGCGGTCGTCCGGCGGTACGTGCGGTCCTCGGCCAACACGTTCATGTCCACGGCGGTGCCGATGCGTACGCCGGCCCGGTCGGCGAGCTTCCTCAAGGACTGGCCGGACTGGCCGGACGCGTCGGACAGGCCGGACGAGCCGTACGGGTCATGTGCCGAGGCCGGCTGCACGGCCACCGCCGTGGACAGCAGCGCCCCGGCGACCAGCGCGAGCACGGGCGTACGGAAGCGGAAGCGGAAGCGGTTCATGTGCGTCATCCGTGGTCCCTCTCTCAGATTCGGTGGCTCTCCAGCGGCCCCAGATATGTCGGCGTCAGTCCGCCCGTGTCGATCACCAGCCGTTGCAGCACCACCGTCGGGTCGACCATCCAGAACGTCAGGCGGTGCACCCCGGGCCCGGTGATCGCGTGCCGGGTCGCCGTCACGTTCACGTTGTCCGAGGTGTTCCGTGCCCACTGCTTGTTCATCAGCCCGTCGTCGGCCCCGGTGACGGCGTTGATGTCGACGACCTGAGGAGCGCCGGCGCCGAAGGACACGGCGTACCGCAGCCCGCCCGTGGCCAACGCGGGGTTCCGAGGTGAGACGTACGCCAGGACCGTCACCTCGTCCACGGCCGACACCAAGCCGACCTCGTACTCCAGGCGCGGCCCGTCACCCCCCGGCACCTGCCGGGCTGCCGTCACCGGCCACGGCGTCACCCCCGCGCCGGTGCGCCCGATCCGCTCGATCCGGCGCCAGCGCACCCGCCCGTCGGGCGACCCCACCGCCCGCGCGTGGTGCTCCGCGTCGATCGCCACGTACCCGCCCGCCTCGACGAACCCCCGCAGCTTCCGCGCCTGGCGCGCCGACGGCTTCGCCGCGACGGCCTTCACCGTGACCGAGGCCCCGGCCCCGCTCACCCGCAACGAAGCCTCGGCACCCCCCGCGGGCACCCGCCCCCAGTCCACCCGGACCGCCACCCGCACCTGCTCCTCGACCCGCCCCCGCGACCGCTCCACCACCAGCCACGGCACCGACGACTCGATCCGGTATGAAAAGGGCGTACGCCCCCGGTTGAAGATCTCCACGTACTGCTGGGGACGTGTCTGATACGGGCTGAAGACCGGCAGGACCGCCTCCGTCGCCGATCCGGGCCACCACTGCCCCGAGTCGTCCGCCCCGTCGACCGCCACCCCCAGCTCCGCGGCCTGAGGCACCTCGATCCGCCGCACCTTGGGGAAGATCTCGTCCGGCAGCGCCACGTTGTTCCGCTCCGGCTGCTGCCACCCGGCGTTCGGGCCGTAGCGCTCCACATCCCCGTACCCGATGTGCGGCTGCGTCTGGAAACCCCGCCACTTCCCGCCCGCCACCTCGGAGTTGAAGCGACGGGCCAACGCGAAGTCCCGTGCCAGTGCCGCCTCGGCAGCCTCAGCCCGGTCGTTCGTCGCCGCCCTCCCCTGACCCGCGTACAGCAGGTTCTCGAACTCGGCCGCCCGCAGCCCGTACAGGTTCGCCGTCGCCAGCACCGCGTACCCGACCAGCTCGAACCACGCGTCCCGAACGGCCGCGGGAAGCCGCCTCCCCACCCGTTCCGCCCGCTTCGCCAGCGCCCGCCACTCCTCCGTGACGCGTTCCAGCTCCCGGTGGCCGAAGAAGAAGGGCGTCTCCTGGTCGTCGTAGACGATCGCCCGCTCGTCCTTGGTGGGGTCCTTCGTCTCGTCAAGGGTGATCCGGCGGTTCAGCAGCTCGGGCTTGCGGCGGGCCTGCAGCTGCCCGTACTCACTCAGCACCTCGGCGACCTCCGCCGCCACCTCCGCCCCGAAGCTCTGCCGAGCGAACCCCCGCTCCCACTCCCCCAGGTTCTCCAGGCCCCAACGCCTCGGATTCCAGGCGTAGTTCAGGAAGAACTCGGTCGGCAGCTCGTTCCCCTTCAAGTCGCCGACGTTCACCACCCACAGACCGTGGTTGCCGTACGCGTCGGCCTGGTGCAGCTGCTCCCACAGATTCGCGAGGTTCGCCGTGTCGACCCACTTGTAGTTGCGCCCGACACCGACGTAGTCGAAGTGGTAGTACAACCCGTAACCCCCGGGTCGTACGGGCTCCCCCGGGTCCGGATGCTTACGGATGTTCCCCCAGTTGTCGTCCGTGAGGACGACCGTGACATCGTCCGGCGCCCGCAGCCCCCGGTCCCAGTACCGTTGGACCTCCTTGTAGAGGGTCCACACCTGCGGGGTCTCCTCCGCCGGGCGGCCGGTCACCTCCGCGATGATCCGCCGCTGGGTATCGATGATCTCCCGCATCAGCTCGATGCCGTCGCCGTCGGGCAGGCTGGTGTCGCCGTTCCCCCGCATGCCCAGCGTGACGACACCCTCGAAGTCCTGCTCCACCATCCGCTTGATGCCGTCCCGCCAGTACGCCCTGACGGCCTCGGCGTTCCGGCGGTACGACCACTCCCCGGTACCCCCGTAGGGGTCCCGTCCGGGGGTCACCACCTTGCCCGCGCCGTCCCGCACCGCAGGGACCGCGTGCCGGTTCCACTCCTCGATCCCCCGCATCATGGGCGCCTCATGCGACGTGCCCATGACAATCCCGTATTCCTTCGCCCGCGCGTGGTTCTCCGGATCGTCCTCGGCGAAGGCCCGCCCCCACACCGCCGGCCAGACGTAGTTCCCCTTCAGCCTCAGCAACACTTCGAAGACCTTCGCCCAGAAGTCCGCGTTGAAGCCCCCGGGATGCCCCGGCGCCTTCCCGGGCCCGAAGTACGCCGGCGCCCACGTCCCGAGCGCCGGGTTCTCGTCGTTGATGAAGACGCCCCGGTACTTCACGGCCGGCGTCCCCTGGCTGAAGCGGCCCGCCCGCACGTACACCGCCTCCCGGTGGACCGGCGACACGTCGTCCCACCAGTACCAGGGAGAGACACCGAGGCCGTACGAGACGTCGTACGCCCCGAAGATCGTGCCCCGCGGATCGCTGCCCGCGACGACGAAGGCGCGCTTCACCCCGGGCATCGGCCGATCGACGACCGTCTGCAACGAGGTCTCCCACTCACCCCGCACCCCGCCGACATCCAGCTTCCCGGCGGCGATCAGCCCGTCGATCAGCGGACTCCGGCCGATGGTCCCCACCAGCACGACCTCGGCCGCCATCGCGCTCCCGGGCCGCTCCCCCGTCACCCGCTCGATGTCGTCCCGCAGATCCCCCGCGGCCCGTACGACTCCGGGGTGATCCTCGGGGCTGACCACGACCGGGGCCCCGACCAGCGCGAACGCCCCGCCGGTGAAGGAGATGTACGCACCGGGGTCGGTGACCCGCGGCCCGCCCGACACACCCTCCGCCGACACCTCCTCCGCCCGCGCCACCCCCGGCAGGGCGGGCAAGACGGCGAGACCTGCGCCCGCTCCCAGAACGGTTCTACGGCTGACGTCCGCGGACATGCCCCACCCCTCGACCGGTCATCCCGAAGGCTGAATTTGCTCAGCGCCATGACAAATGGTGGAGGGAGTGAAGCGAGGGGACAACGGGTCGTACGCGCCGAATAGTTTCGAAGACCGAAGCCCCGGAGCGGCCCGCACGGTCGGCGCCGTGCGGGCCACTCGGCCGCATCACTTCAAGGACGCCTCGAATTCCGCCAACCCCTCATAGGGCACCTCCCGGCAGGGCTTCGCCTTCCCCTTGACCACGTACATGACCCCGGCCGGGCTGACCGAGTCCTTGATCGGCTCCGGGTCCTCAAAGACCAGAGTGTCGCCGGGACGCAGGGTGTACGTCCAGAGAGCGCCCGGATCCGTGACCTTCTCCGGCCCCGGCGTCTCGCCACGCGGCTTCGCACAGACGTAGCCGCTCCTGGGCCTGTCGAAACTCGTCCGAATGCCCACGTCATGCAGTTGCTCTGCCAGCTCGCCCCGGTGCTCCCAGGTTGCGAGTTCCTCACCGGTCACGGTGACGGTGCCGTCGTCGTTCCGCTCCACCGCGTACGCCTGCGCCCCACCGGTCGACGACGGCAGCCCGACCACCACCCCCGCCGCCGCGACGCACGCCGCGAGGGCGACGAGCGCGCGCCGCGTGGTGATCGTGCGGCGGATCACGGGCTCGGGCACATCCTCGGCCCGCAGCGCGATCTCCCGCTGGAGCTCGTCCAGCAGCCGGTCCTCGAAGGTCTTCGTCGTCCTCGTCGTCATGCCTCTCCCCCTGCGTAGCTGAGCCCTGCCGGATGATCACTGACCACCGTTGCCGAGCGCAGCGTCCGCCTGGCCCGGTGCAGCCGTACGCGCGCCGTGACCTTGCGTATCCCGAGCGCCGCGGCCGCCTCGGAGACGCTCAACTGGTCGACGGCGACGAGTTCGACGACCGCGCGCTCACCCTCGGGGAGCCCGTCCAGCGCGGCCAGCGCCCGCCGTCCGGCCGCCTCGGCGTCGAGCTTGTCCTCCAGTCGGCCGATGTCGTCGGCCTCCAGCAGCCGACGGCCGGCCATCCGGCCGCCGAGCGCGCTCTGCCGTGCACTGCGCCGCGCCTCCGCCGCGACCACGTTGCGCGCGATGCCGTAGAGCCAGGCCGTCTCGCTCCCGAGGTCGGGGCGGTACGTGCGGGCGGAGTCGATCACCGCGAGGAAGGTCTCGGCGGTGAGATCGGCGACGGTGTGCGGATCGGTGACCCGCCGGGCCATGAAGCGGGTGACGGCGTCGACATGACGGCGGTAGAACACCTCGAAGGCCGCCGGATCGTACATGCTGCCTCCCGGCGGACCGCCGCGGCTTCTGCTGTCCGGTGCCAAGGTACGTACCTCCCGTGGTCGGTCGTGCTGTCACTTGTACTTGGACCGGGGCGGGAAAGGCGTTACAAGGGCGCTGAGGGAAACAGAAGAGGCCCGTACGACCGAAGTCGTACGGGCCTCTCCAGAGAACTACCGAGTCCTCGGACCCGACCGGGTCCTGAGACCTACCGGGTCAGTTCAAGATCACTTCGTGATCTTGATGACCTGGCCGGCGCCCACGGTCCGGCCACCCTCACGGATGGCGAACTTCAGGCCCTCTTCCATGGCGATGGGCTGAATGAGCTCAACCTTCATCTCCGTGTTGTCGCCGGGCATGACCATCTCGGTGCCCTCGGGGAGGGTCACCACGCCGGTCACGTCCGTCGTACGGAAGTAGAACTGCGGGCGGTAGTTGTTGAAGAACGGCGTGTGGCGGCCACCCTCGTCCTTGGACAGGATGTAGGCCTGGGCCTCGAACTCGGTGTGCGGCGTGACCGAACCGGGCTTGATGATGACCTGGCCGCGCTCGACGTCCTCGCGCTTGATGCCACGGAGGAGCAGACCGACGTTCTCACCGGCCTGGCCCTCGTCGAGCAGCTTGCGGAACATCTCGATGCCGGTGACCGTGGTGGTGGTCTTGTCCTGCTTGATACCGACGATGTCGACGGTCTCGTTGACCTTGAGGACACCACGCTCGATACGGCCGGTGACGACGGTGCCACGACCGGTGATCGTGAAGACGTCCTCGATCGGCATCAGGAACGGCTTGTCGACGTCACGCTCGGGCTGCGGGATGTTCTCGTCGACGGCCTTCATCAGGTCGAGGACGGACTGGCCCCACTCCTTGTCACCCTCAAGGGCCTTGAGCGCCGAGACCTTGACGACCGGCAGGTCGTCGCCCGGGAACTCGTACTCGGAGAGCAGCTCACGGACCTCGAGCTCGACGAGCTCCAGGATCTCCTCGTCGTCCACCATGTCGGCCTTGTTCAGCGCGACGACGATGTACGGAACGCCGACCTGGCGGGCCAGGAGCACGTGCTCCTTGGTCTGCGGCATCGGGCCGTCGGTGGCGGCGACAACGAGGATGGCGCCGTCCATCTGCGCCGCACCCGTGATCATGTTCTTGATGTAGTCCGCGTGACCGGGGCAGTCGACGTGGGCGTAGTGACGGGTCTCCGTCTGGTACTCGACGTGCGCGATCGAGATCGTGATACCGCGCTGGCGCTCCTCGGGAGCCTTGTCGATCTGGTCGAACGCCGAGGCCTCGTTCAGGTCCGGGAACGCGTCGTGCAGCACCTTGGTAATGGCGGCCGTGAGGGTCGTCTTACCGTGGTCGATGTGACCGATGGTGCCGATGTTGACGTGCGGCTTAGTCCGCTCGAACTTCGCCTTCGCCACTGGGGTCCTCCTGGGAGTGGTTCTGGTACGCCTTACTTCATCGGCGCCAGGTGATCTTTGCTGGAAAGTCCGGGTCCTTGGGCAAACACCCGTGTTTGCGGGTGTTTGCCCCCTGAGGCTCCGGAGTCAAGCCTAAAGCGTGCGAACGCTGTGCGTTACTCGCCCTTGGCCTTCGCGATGATCTCCTCGGCGACGTTCCGCGGAACCTCGGCGTAGGAGTCGAACTGCATCGAGTAGCTTGCGCGACCCGAGGTCTTGCTGCGGAGGTCTCCGACGTAGCCGAACATCTCCGAGAGGGGCACGAGGCCCTTCACGACGCGGGCACCGGCCCGCTCCTCCATGGCCTGGATCTGACCACGGCGGGAGTTGATGTCACCGATGACCTCACCCATGTAGTCCTCGGGCGTGGTGACCTCGACGGCCATCATCGGCTCAAGGAGCACGGGGGACGCCTTGCGCGCGGCCTCCTTGAAGGCCTGCGAACCGGCGATCTTGAAGGCGAGCTCGGAGGAGTCGACCTCGTGGTAGCCACCGTCGAGAAGAATGACGCGGACGCCCGTCATCTCGTACCCGGCGAGGATGCCGAACTGCATGGCCTCCTGCGCACCGGCGTCCACCGAAGGGATGTACTCCTTCGGGATACGGCCACCGGTGACCTTGTTCACGAACTCGTACGACGCGTCGCCGCCCTCGATCGGCTCGATCGCGATCTGCACCTTGGCGAACTGGCCGGTACCACCAGTCTGCTTCTTGTGCGTGTAGTCGACGCGCTCGACGGCCTTACGGATCGTCTCACGGTAGGCGACCTGCGGCTTGCCGACGTTGGCCTCGACCTTGAACTCACGGCGCATACGGTCGACCAGCACCTCGAGGTGCAGCTCGCCCATACCACCGATGATGGTCTGGCCCGTCTCCTCGTCCGAGTGGACCTGGAAGGAGGGGTCCTCCTCCGCGAGACGCTGGATGGCGACACCCAGCTTCTCCTGGTCACCCTTGGACTTGGGCTCGATGGCGACCTGGATGACCGGCGCCGGGAAGTCCATGGACTCCAGGATCACCGGCTGCTTGTCGTCGCTCAGCGTCTCACCGGTGGTGGTCTGCTTGAGGCCCATGACGGCGACGATGTCGCCGGCGCCCACCGACTCGATCTCCTCACGCTTGTTCGCGTGCATACGGTAGATCTTGCCGATGCGCTCCTTCTTGCCCTTGACGGAGTTCAGCACGGCGGTGCCGGACTCCAGGCGACCGGAGTAGATCCGGACGAAGGTGAGCTTGCCGAGGTGCGGGTCGCTCATGATCTTGAACGCCAGCGCCGACAGCGGCTCGTCGTCGGACGGCTTGCGCTTGACGACCAGCTCCGGGTCCTTCACGTCGTGGCCCTCGATGGCCTCGACGTCGAGCGGGGTCGGGAGGTAGCGCACGACCGCGTCGAGCAGGGGCTGGACGCCCTTGTTCTTGAACGCGGTGCCACAGAACACCGGGGTGACCGTGACGCCGTCGGACTTGCCGGTCGCGATGGTGATGCGACGGATCGCGGCGTACAGCTGCTCCTCGGTGGGCTCCTGGCCCTCCAGGAACAGCTCCATGATCTCGTCGTCGTTCTCCGCGACGGCCTCGACCAGCTTGCCGCGGTACTCCTCGGCAGCCTCGGTGTGCGTGGCCGGGATGTCGACGACGTCGTACATCTCGCCCTTGGCGGCCTCGGCGGACCACACGAGCGCCTTCATGCGGACCAGGTCCACAACGCCCTTGAAGTCCATCTCGGCGCCGATCGGCAGCTGCATGACGAGCGGGACGGCACCCAGGCGGCTCGAGATCATGTCCACACAACGGTGGAACTCGGCGCCGGTACGGTCCAGCTTGTTCACGAAGCAGATGCGCGGCACGCCGTAGCGGTCGGCCTGACGCCACACCGTCTCGGACTGCGGCTCGACACCGGCGACACCGTCGAACACGGTGACGGCACCGTCGAGCACGCGGAGCGAACGCTCCACCTCGACCGTGAAGTCGACGTGCCCCGGGGTGTCGATGATGTTGATCGTGTAGTCGTCGTCCTCGAGCGGCCAGTGACAGGTGGTGGCAGCAGAGGTGATCGTGATGCCACGCTCCTGCTCCTGCTCCATCCAGTCCATGGTGGCGGCGCCGTCGTGGACCTCACCGATCTTGTAGCTGACGCCGGTGTAGAAGAGGATCCGCTCGGTGGTGGTCGTCTTGCCCGCGTCGATGTGGGCCATGATCCCGATGTTGCGGACCCTGGCCAGGTCAAGTGAAGTGGTAGCCATAAGGCTTCGGTCTTCTCTCGGTCTCGATGGGGGTAGCGACTACCAGCGGTAGTGCGCGAAGGCCTTGTTGGACTCGGCCATCTTGTGGGTGTCCTCGCGCTTCTTCACAGCGGCACCGAGGCCGTTGGAGGCGTCGAGAAGCTCGTTGAGCAGACGCTCGGTCATGGTCTTCTCGCGACGGGCGCGGGAGTAACCGACCAGCCAGCGCAGCGCGAGCGTGTTGGCACGACCGGGCTTGACCTCGATCGGAACCTGGTACGTCGCACCACCGACACGGCGGGACTTGACCTCGAGGGTCGGCTTGATGTTCTCCAGAGCGCGCTTCAGCGTGATGACCGGGTCATTGCTGGTCTTCTCGCGCAGGCCCTCCATGGCGCCGTACACGATGCGCTCGGCGGTGGAGCGCTTGCCGTTCAGCAGCACCTTGTTGATCAGCGAGGTGACAAGAGGAGAACCGTAGACCGGGTCGATGATGACCGGGCGCTTCGGGGCGGGGCCCTTACGAGGCATTCTTACTTCTCCTTCTTGGCGCCGTAGCGGCTGCGGGCCTGCTTGCGGTTCTTGACACCCTGGGTGTCAAGCGAACCGCGGATGATCTTGTAGCGAACACCGGGCAGGTCCTTCACACGGCCGCCGCGCACGAGCACGATGGAGTGCTCCTGCAGGTTGTGTCCCTCACCCGGAATGTAAGCAGTGACCTCGATCCCGCTGGTCAGACGCACACGCGCGACCTTACGCAGGGCCGAGTTCGGCTTCTTCGGGGTGGTCGTGAACACACGCGTGCAGACGCCGCGACGCTGGGGCGAACCCTCGAGTGCGGGCGTCTTGTTCTTCTCGACCTTGTCCTGCCGGCCCTTCCGGACCAGCTGCTGGATCGTAGGCACTACTTCTCCGGTTTCTGTGTGCCGAATGGTGAAGCTAACCTGGAACATTCGCCGACCCACGCGGTCGGGTGTGTCGAAACTGCAGACTCCCGCCGCGAGGCAGAAAGAGCGCAGAATACGGTGGCCGCTGCGGCTCCCCCTGTGCGGTTGAAGGCACGCACGGGAGCCAGGGCACACCCCAGGCACAAGGTCTGAGCGTACCTACCTCATTCGCTATGGTCAAAACAAATGGACAGGCGGGGGTTTAAGGGCGGTCGCTTCCGCGCCGACGGGCACCGCCGCGGGGCTCAGACTCCGCTGCTCGACGACACCCCCGCGATCATCATGATCATGAGGAAGAAGGCCCAGCCCGCCACGGAGAGCCAGCCCAGGATGAGACCGGCCAGGGCGAAGCCCTCGCCGCCCTCGCCGGTGCGCTTCATCTCGGCGCGGGCGGTGTGGCCGAGGACGACCGCCGGAATGCCGGTGAGGCCCAGCGTCATGGTGGTGAGGACACCGCACACCATCGAGCCGACGGCCTTGCCGTTGGTCGGCGGGGGCAGTGCGGGCGCCGGCATGAAGGTTCTCGGAACCATGGGAGCCATCGGGGCCGCCATCGCGGTCGGCTGCATCCCTGAGGGGCCCTGGGGCAGGTCCGCGACCAGCAGGGCCAGTTCCCCCACTGTGCGGGCCTTGTAGGCCCTCTCCACGCGCCTCTCGTACTCGTCCTGCGGAAGGCGGCCCTCGCTGAAGCCCGCCTTCAGCACATCCACGGCACGCTCACGGTCGGCATGTGCGGCGAGCAGAGAAGGGCTGTTGCCCTGCGCCTGCTGCCACGGCATCGGCTGCCACGACGGGTTCGACACGAGAAACACTCCCCCGGACTGGTTGTCCCTCCATGATGCTCCAACGCCCGGCCCTGGGCACGGGTTCCCTGCCCCAGTTTCGTCCCGGTTCTGCCACACCGAACACCCGTACCCCACGCCGAAGGGCGGCCACCCGAAGGTGACCGCCCCTCAACTCAAGCAACTGCTACCGCTCGCCTACTGGTTGTACGGACCGTAGTCGTAGTCCTCCAGCGGGACGGCCTGGCCGGAGCCCGTGCCGAACGGCGAGTAGTCGATGTCGTCGTAGCCGACGGCCGAGTACATCGCGGCCTTGGCCTCCTCGGTCGGCTCGACCCGGATGTTGCGGTAGCGGGACAGACCCGTACCGGCCGGGATGAGCTTACCGATGATGACGTTCTCCTTGAGGCCGATGAGGCTGTCGGACTTGGCGTTGATCGCCGCGTCCGTCAGCACTCGGGTCGTCTCCTGGAAGGAGGCGGCCGACAGCCAGGACTCCGTCGCCAGCGAGGCCTTGGTGATACCCATCAGCTGCGGACGACCGGAGGCCGGGTGACCGCCCTCCTGGACCACACGACGGTTCTCGGTCTCGAACTTCGAACGCTCGACCAGCTCACCGGGCAGCAGCTCGGCGTCGCCGGACTCGATGATCGTCACGCGGCGGAGCATCTGCCGGATGATGATCTCGATGTGCTTGTCGTGGATCGACACACCCTGCGAGTTGTAGACCTTCTGGACCTCGCCGACCAGGTGGACCTGGACGGCACGCTGACCCAGGATGCGCAGCACGTCGTGCGGGTTGGTGGCACCCACGGTGAGCTTCTGGCCCACCTCGACGTGCTCGCCCTCGCTCACCAGCAGACGGGCGCGCTTCGAGATCGGGAACGCCGTCTCGTCGCTGCCGTCGTCCGGCGTGATGACGATCTTCTTGGTCTTCTCGGTCTCCTCGATGCGGACGCGACCGGCCGCCTCGGAGATCGGGGCGACACCCTTCGGCGTACGGGCCTCGAAGAGCTCGACGACACGCGGCAGACCCTGCGTGATGTCGTCACCGGCCACACCACCGGTGTGGAAGGTACGCATCGTCAGCTGGGTACCGGGCTCACCGATGGACTGGGCGGCGATGATGCCGACCGCCTCACCGATGTCGACCAGCTTGCCGGTGGCCAGGGAGCGGCCGTAGCACATGGCACACGTGCCGACCTTGGACTCACAGGTCAGGATCGAGCGGGTCTTGACCTCCTCGACACCGTGGTGCACGAGCTGGTCGATGAGCACGTCGCCCAGGTCCACGTTGGCCGGCGCGATCACCTTGCCGTCGATGACGACGTCCTCGGCGAGCATGCGGGCGTAGACGCTGGTCTCGACGTCCTCGGCCTTGCGCAGGACCCCGGTCTCGTCCTTCGAGGCGATCCGCAGCTTCAGACCACGCTCGGTGCCGCAGTCCTCCTCGCGGATGATGACGTCCTGCGAGACGTCCACCAGACGACGGGTCAGGTAACCCGAGTCGGCGGTACGCAGGGCGGTGTCCGCCAGACCCTTACGGGCACCGTGCGTGGAGATGAAGTACTCAAGCACGGACAGGCCCTCACGGAACGAGGCCTTGATCGGACGCGGGATGGTCTCGTTCTTCGCGTTCGACACCAGACCACGCATACCGGCGATCTGCCGCATCTGCATCATGTTTCCTCGGGCACCCGAGTCAACCATCATGAAGATGGGGTTGGTCTTGGGGAAGTTCGCGTTCATCGCCTCGGCGACCTCGTTGGTCGCCTTGGTCCAGATCGCGATGAGCTCCTGCGTGCGCTCTTCCTTGGTGATCAGACCGCGCTCGTACTGCTTCTGGACCTTCTCGTCCTGCGCCTCGTACCCGCGGACGATCTCCTTCTTCGCCTCGGGAACGACGACGTCGGAGATGGCCACGGTGACACCGGAACGGGTCGCCCAGAAGAAGCCGGCCGCCTTCAGGTTGTCGAGCGTCGCCGCCACGATGACCTTGGGGTAGCGCTCGGCCAGGTCGTTGACGATCTCGGAGAGCTGCTTCTTGCCCACCGAGTAGTCGACGAACGGGTAGTCCTCGGGCAGCAGCTCGTTGAAGAGCGCGCGGCCCAGCGTGGTCTTCAGCCGGAAGCTGTCACCCTGCTGCCACTCCGGCTCGCCCTCCTCGCGCGCCGGCGGCATCCAGCCACGCGGCGGGATGGTGCCCACCGGGAAGCGGATGTCCACCTGGGACTGCAGCGCGAGCTCGCCGGCGTCGAACGCCATGATCGCCTCGGCCGTGGAGGCGAACGAACGCCCCTCGCCCTTGGTGTCACGCAGTTCGCCGTCGGTGGTGAGGAAGAACAGACCGAGGACCATGTCCTGGGTCGGCATCGTCACCGGACGGCCGTCGGCGGGCTTGAGGATGTTGTTCGAGGACAGCATCAGGATGCGGGCCTCGGCCTGCGCCTCCGCGGAGAGCGGCAGGTGCACAGCCATCTGGTCACCGTCGAAGTCCGCGTTGAACGCGGTGCAGACGAGCGGGTGGATCTGGATGGCCTTGCCCTCGACCAGCTGCGGCTCGAAGGCCTGGATGCCGAGGCGGTGCAGGGTGGGAGCACGGTTCAGCAGCACCGGGTGCTCGGCGATGACCTCTTCGAGGACGTCGTACACGACGGTGCGGCCGCGCTCCACCATGCGCTTGGCGGACTTGATGTTCTGCGCGTGGTTGAGGTCCACGAGCCGCTTCATCACGAACGGCTTGAAGAGCTCCAGCGCCATCGCCTTCGGCAGACCGCACTGGTGCAGCTTCAGCTGCGGACCGACGACGATTACGGAACGCGCGGAGTAGTCCACACGCTTGCCGAGCAGGTTCTGACGGAATCGACCCTGCTTGCCCTTCAGCATGTCGCTGAGGGACTTCAGCGGGCGGTTACCGGGACCGGTGACCGGACGGCCACGACGACCGTTGTCGAACAGCGCGTCGACGGCCTCCTGGAGCATGCGCTTCTCGTTGTTCACGATGATCTCGGGCGCGCCGAGGTCGAGAAGCCGCTTCAGTCGGTTGTTCCGGTTGATCACACGGCGGTACAGGTCGTTCAGGTCGGAGGTCGCGAAGCGGCCACCGTCCAGCTGCACCATCGGGCGGAGGTCCGGCGGGATGACCGGCACGCAGTCGAGCACCATGCCCTTGGGGCTGTTGCTGGTCTGCAGGAACGCGGAGACGACCTTGAGGCGCTTGAGCGCACGGGTCTTCTTCTGGCCCTTGCCGGTGCGGATGATCTCGCGGAGGCGCTCGGCCTCCTCGTCCAGGTCGAAGGACTCCAGGCGCTTCTGCAGCGCCGCGGCACCCATCGAACCGTCGAAGTACGTGCCGAAGCGGTCACGCAGCTCGCGGTAGAGGAGCTCGTCGCCCTCCAGGTCCTGGACCTTGAGGTTCTTGAACCGGGTCCACACCTCGTCGAGACGGTCGATCTCGCGCTGCGTACGGTCGCGCAGCTGCTTCATCTCACGCTCGGCGCCCTCGCGCACCTTGCGGCGCACGTCGGCCTTGGCACCCTCGGCCTCGAGCTCGGCCAGGTCGGTCTCGAGCTTCTTGGCGCGGGCCTCGAGGTCGGCGTCGCGACGGTTCTCGACCTGCTGCCGCTCGACGGAGACATGCGCCTCCAGGGAGGGCAGGTCGCGGGTGCGGCGCTCCTCGTCGACGTACGTGATCATGTACGCCGCGAAGTAGATGACCTTCTCCAGGTCCTTCGGGGCGAGGTCGAGCAGGTAGCCCAGCCGCGACGGAACGCCCTTGAAGTACCAGATGTGGGTGACGGGAGCGGCCAGTTCGATGTGGCCCATCCGCTCACGGCGCACCTTGGCGCGCGTGACCTCGACGCCACAGCGCTCACAGATGATGCCCTTGAAGCGGACACGCTTGTACTTGCCGCAGTAGCACTCCCAGTCCCGGGTCGGACCGAAGATCTTCTCGCAGAAGAGTCCGTCCTTTTCGGGCTTGAGCGTGCGGTAGTTGATCGTCTCGGGCTTCTTGACCTCGCCGTGGCTCCACTGACGGATGTCGTCAGCGGTGGCCAGACCGATCCGGAGCTCGTCGAAGAAGTTGACGTCGAGCACTATGCGTCAATCCCTCTCAGGGTTGTAAGTCATGGGGTCTGATACGGGGGTCCTGGGGCCGGAGGCCTTCGTCACGAAGGCCTCCGAACTCCCGTCAGACCTCTTCGACGCTGCTCGGCTCACGCCGGGACAGGTCGATGCCAAGCTCCTCCGCAGCGCGGAAGACGTCCTCGTCGGTGTCGCGCATCTCGATGGACATGCCGTCCGAGGACAGCACCTCCACGTTGAGGCACAGGGACTGCATCTCCTTGATGAGAACCTTGAAGGACTCGGGGATGCCGGGCTCGGGAATGTTCTCGCCCTTGACGATGGCCTCGTAGACCTTCACGCGGCCGGTGACGTCGTCGGACTTGATGGTCAGCAGCTCCTGGAGGGCGTACGCGGCGCCATAAGCCTCCAGCGCCCACACCTCCATCTCACCGAAGCGCTGGCCACCGAACTGGGCCTTACCACCCAGCGGCTGCTGGGTGATCATCGAGTACGGACCGGTCGACCGAGCGTGCAGCTTGTCGTCGACCAGGTGGTGGAGCTTGAGGATGTACATGTAACCGATGGAGATCGGGTCCGGGAACGGCTCGCCGGAGCGGCCGTCGAACATCCTCGCCTTGCCGGTCGGCTGCACCATGCGCTCGCCGTCGCGGTTCGGGATGGTGTGGTTCAGCAGACCCGCGAGCTCGTCCTCACGCGCACCGTCGAACACCGGGGTGGCGACGTTGGTACCCGGGGCGACCTGGTCGGCGCCGATGACCTGCAGGCGCTGCGCCCAGTCCTCACCGAGACCGGAGACGTCCCAGCCGCGGCTGGCGAGCCAGCCGAGGTGGATCTCCAGGACCTGTCCCGGGTTCATTCGGGACGGCACACCCAGCGGGTTGAGGATGATGTCGACCGGGGTGCCGTCCTCCAGGAACGGCATGTCCTCGATCGGCAGGATCTTCGAGATGACACCCTTGTTGCCGTGACGGCCGGCGAGCTTGTCACCGTCGGTGATCTTGCGCTTCTGCGCCACGTACACGCGCACCAGCTGGTTCACACCGGGGGGAAGCTCGTCGCCCTCCTCGCGGTCGAAGACGCGGACGCCGATGACCTTGCCGATCTCGCCGTGCGGCACCTTCAGCGAGGTGTCACGGACCTCACGGGCCTTCTCGCCGAAGATCGCGCGGAGCAGACGCTCCTCGGGGGTCAGCTCGGTCTCACCCTTGGGCGTGACCTTGCCGACGAGGATGTCACCGGCGACGACCTCGGCACCGATACGGATGATGCCGCGCTCGTCGAGGTCGGCGAGGACCTCCTCGGAGACGTTCGGGATGTCCCGGGTGATCTCCTCGGGGCCGAGCTTGGTGTCACGGGCGTCGACCTCGTGCTCCTCGATGTGGATCGAGGAGAGGACGTCGTCCTGCACGAGGCGCTGCGACAGGATGATCGCGTCCTCGTAGTTGTGACCCTCCCACGGCATGAACGCCACGAGCAGGTTCTTGCCCAGCGCCATCTCGCCGTTCTCGGTGGCCGGACCGTCGGCCAGGACCTGGCCCTCGATGATCCGGTCGCCCTCGTTGACGATGACCTTCTGGTTGACCGAGGTGCCCTGGTTGGAGCGGGCGAACTTGGCCAGGCGGTACGTGATGTACGTGCCGTCGTCGTTGGTGGTGGTGATGTAGTCCGCGGAGACCTCCTGGACCACACCCGCCTTCTCGGCCTTGACCACGTCGCCGGCGTCGACGGCGGAGCGGTACTCCATGCCGGTGCCGACGAGCGGGGCCTCGCTCTTGATGAGCGGCACGGCCTGACGCATCATGTTCGCGCCCATGAGGGCACGGTTGGCGTCGTCGTGCTCGAGGAACGGGATCATGGCGGTCGCGACCGACACCATCTGGCGCGGCGAGACGTCCATGTAGTCCACGTCGTCACCGGGGACGTAGTCGACCTCGCCGCCACGACGGCGGACCAGGACGCGGTTCTCGGTGAAGCGCATGTCGTCGTCGAGCGTGGCGTTGGCCTGCGCGATGACGAACCGGTCCTCTTCGTCGGCCGTCAGGTAGTCGACCTCGTCGGTGACGACGTCCCCGTCGACCTTGCGGTACGGCGTCTCCACGAAACCGAACGCGTTGACGCGGCCGTAGGAGGCGAGCGAACCGATCAGACCGATGTTCGGGCCTTCGGGCGTCTCGATCGGACACATGCGCCCGTAGTGGGACGGGTGCACGTCACGGACCTCGAAGCCGGCCCGCTCACGGGAGAGACCACCGGGGCCAAGAGCCGACAGACGGCGCTTGTGGGTGAGACCCGACAGCGGGTTGTTCTGGTCCATGAACTGCGACAGCTGGCTGGTGCCGAAGAACTCCTTGATGGAGGCGACGACCGGCCGGATGTTGATCAGGGTCTGCGGCGTGATCGCCTCGACGTCCTGGGTCGTCATGCGCTCGCGGACGACACGCTCCATACGCGCCAGACCCGTACGGACCTGGTTCTGGATGAGCTCGCCGACACTGCGCAGACGACGGTTGCCGAAGTGGTCGATGTCGTCGGTCTCGACGACGATCGACGTGCCGTTGTCGGAGGTCGTCTCGGTCTCGCCGGCGTGCAGCTTGACCAGGTACCTGATCGTCGCGATGACGTCCTCGACGGTCAGGACGCCCGCGTTGAGCGGAGCCTCCCCACCCAGCTTCTTGTTGACCTTGTAACGGCCGACCTTCGCGAGGTCGTAGCGCTTCGGGTTGAAGTACAGGTTCTCCAGAAGCGTCTGCGCGGCCTCACGCGTGGGGGGCTCGCCCGGACGCAGCTTGCGGTAGATGTCGAGCAGCGCGTCGTCCTGACCCTGGGTGTGGTCCTTCTCCAGGGTGGCGCGCATGGACTCGTACTCGCCGAACTCCTCCAGGATCTGCTCGGTGGTCCAGCCGAGAGCCTTGAGGAGGACGGTCACGGACTGCTTGCGCTTGCGGTCGATACGGACACCGACCATGTCGCGCTTGTCGATCTCCATCTCCAGCCAGGCACCCCGGGACGGGATGATCTTGGCGGAGAAGATGTCCTTGTCGGACGTCTTGTCGATCGAGGAGTCGAAGTAGACACCGGGCGAACGGACCAGCTGCGACACCACGACACGCTCGGTGCCGTTGATGACGAAGGTGCCCTTGTGGGTCATGAGCGGGAAGTCGCCCATGAAGACCGTCTGGGACTTGATCTCACCGGTCTCGTTGTTGGTGAACTCGGCCGTGACGAAGAGCGGGGCCGCGTACGTGAAGTCGCGGTCCTTGCACTCGTCGATGCTGTTCTTCGGCGGCTCGAAACGGTGGTCGCGGAACGTCAGAGACATCGACCCGGAGAAGTCCTCGATCGGGGAGATCTCCTCGAAGATCTCCTCCAGACCGGACTTGGTGGGGACGTCCTGTCCGTTCTCCAGAGCCTCCTCGACCCGACTCTGCCAGGCGGTGTTGCCGAGCAGCCAGTCGAAGCTCTCGGTCTGCAGCGCGAGCAGGTTGGGAACCTCGAGAGGCTCCTTGATCTTTGCAAAAGAGATGCGCAGCGGGGCAGTGCTGGCGGCTGGGTTCGTATTCGAGGTCGAGGCGTTGCGCGAGGCGGCCAAGAGGGGGTCCTTCCGAGGGCTCGGACTCACTACGCGCGTACCGGCCCCTCTCCTGTGCAAAGAGAGCAGGCAGTTCCTGAACTGACGGATAGGGCCAGGTCAGGAATGGTCTGTTCGTCGATGCTCAAGTGAGGGCATGCCCCTGGTGACGGGCAGGGGACAGCTAACAGGCAGCGCAAAGGGTCAGTGTAGCCACTTGGCACACTGATGTCCAGTGCGGGTTTTTTGAGACCCTCGTTGTTCTCGACACCTACGCAAGCCCACGCCCTCAATGCACGTTGATACTGCCCTCTTCGCCGTCGATCCATGCCTCGGAGTTCGGATCGGTGTGACGACGCGTCCTGAGAATTGCGCGCTGCGTGCAGTTCGTCAAGGCCCCTCATACCCGATCCGGGTGCCGCGATCGTCACTCGCGGCTCGTCACCCAGGGCGTCGGAGGCACAACGAAGATCACCATACTCGTCGCCACCGGCAGTGCAAGGCAGCCGTCACTCGACGTCCCCGAACGCCGAAAGGCGACCACCCAGTTGGGTGATCGCCCTTCGGTACGTTTGCGTTACAGCCTCGAACGAGTTTTTGACACTCGCCCCGGAACCGTCCCGCACGGATCCTCGCGGATCCAGGAGAGCTGGCGGACCAGCGAGGCCTTACTTGACCTCGACGGAGGCGCCGGCGGCCTTGAGGGACTCGGCAGCCTTCTCGGCGGCCTCCTTGGCGACCTTCTCGAGAACGGGCTTCGGAGCGCCGTCCACGAGGTCCTTGGCCTCCTTCAGGCCCAGGGAGGTCAGCTCACGCACGACCTTGATGACCTGGATCTTCTTCTCGCCGGCGCCCGTGAGGACGACGTCGAACTCGTCCTGCTCCTCGACGGCGTCGGCCGGGGCGCCGGGGGCACCCGGGGCGGCGACGGCGACGGCGGCGGCAGCGGTGACGTCGAACTTGTCCTCGAACGCCTTCACGAACTCGGAGAGCTCGATGAGGGTCATCTCCTCGAACTGCGCGAGCAGGTCTTCCTGGCTGAGCTTCGCCATGATGGGCGATCCTTCCACTAATTCGGCTGGTGCCGGTATGTACATGTCTGGCGGGCGTACGATCGGCCCGCTACGACCGTTGCCTCGGGCGCGGAGCCTCAGGCGGCGGTCATTTCGCGAGCCGAGTTACTCGGCACCGCCCTGCTCGTCCTGCTTGGCGCGAAGGGCGTCCACGGTGCGGACGAGCTTCGAGGGAAGCGCCTTGAAGAGGGAGGCAGTCTGGGACTGCTTGCCCTTGAAGGCACCCGCCAGCTTGGAGAGCAGAACCTCGCGGGACTCGAGGTCCGCAAGCTTCTTGATCTCGTCGGCGGACAGCGCCTTGCCGTCAAGGACACCGCCCTTGATGACGAGGTTGGGGTTGTCCTTGGCGAAGTCACGAAGACCCTTCGCCGACGTCACCGGGTCACCGGTGATGAAGGCGACTGCCGTCGGACCGTTGAACAGGTCGTCGAGCGTCGAGATCCCGGCCTCGTTGGCCGCAATCTTGGTCAGCGTGTTCTTCACCACGGCGTACTGGGCGTCATCACCGAGCGAACGACGCAGCGTCTTGAGCTGCGCCACGGTGAGACCCCGGTACTCGGTCAGCACGGCGGCATTCGAGCTACGGAACTGCTCCGTGAGCTCGGCCACCGCGGCAGCCTTGTCGGGCCTTGCCATAGAGCGTCGGCCTCCTTCCGGGTGATGAGGACCGCTCGGAAGGGGCTGGGGAAAACGAAACGCCCCGGCGCAGGCGCTCGGGGCGTGGCTCGACCGGACGAATTCCGTACGAAGACGGAACCGGACCAGGAGCAACTTCCACAGTCACCTGCGCGGGTCGTCCGCAGTTCAGCGGATCCTTCGGCCACCGTGCCCTCTCACAAGCACACGGCGACGACCAGCGGTCTTTGGCTTCTTCGGAAGAGTACGGGACCGTATCCCTGTCAAGCAAATCCGGTCCCGGGGGCGGCCGCTCAGCCCGCTCCGGCCCCGTCCACCAGCTCCCCGAGGTCCACGGTGTCCTCGGCCGCCGGGGTGTCGACGGTCACCGGCCGGCCGACGTCCAGGAAGGTGTAGGTCAGGTCGAGCGGGCCGGTGTCGGCCCAGCGCCCGTCGCCGTCCAGCGCACTGGTCCGCCCCCGCAGCCGGAACTGCTTGGCCCGGCCGTCCTCGTCGACCCACAGGTCCATGGCCAGTGCGCTGCCGACGCGCAGGCGCAGGCTCATGAACTGGTCGCGGCTGTGGGTCCGGAGCTCCCAGGTCTCCTTGCCCTTGGCGGCACTTTGGGCGTCCTTCAGTCCCTGGTTCGTGACCGTGCCCCGGTAGTGGATGGTCGCAGCGCCCTCGACGCTCTCGGTGCCGACTTCCTCGACGTCCTTGGCGCCGACCAGGATCGTGGACTGGACGAGCGGGCTGCCCTCCAGTTGGCGGGGCAGCACGCCATAGGACCGGTTGTCCACGGAGAGGCCGCCCCAGGACGCCGGCTCCGCCTTGATCCAGCGCTTCCCGTCCGTGTCTCCGAGGACCGTCGTGTCCCCCTCGGTGTACATGGCCCCGTCCACGAACCGGATCTTCACGGGCTTGTCCTCGCCGTCGCCGAGCCCGGTGAGCTCCATCCCCATGACCGACGGCTTCACCTCCATGGAGGCCTCGGCCCGCACCTTCCCTTCCTCGGGCAGGGTCCCGGTCACCCGGTACCGCAGCGAGGTGATGTCCGCCGTCCTCAGCGCCGCCCGGGCCACAGCCTCGGCGGGCGTCGCGTTCGGCTTCGTCCCGGGCGCCTCCTCCGCCTCCGTGCCGCAGGCGGTGGCACCGCCCAGCAGCGCGGCCACGACGGCGATGCCGACGGCTCTGCGACGACGTACGGAGCCGTGTGCGGCCAACCTCATGTGTCCCCCTGGAACCTCACGCCCCACCCCTGTGGGACGGCAGGGAGACTAGCGCCGCCGTGCGCGGTTGTCGTGCGATTTCAGTTCGCCGGCAGGGAGCTCATCAGGTCCTTGTAGTCGACGGTCCGGTCGGCCGGCGGCTCCTCGGTGGAGACGGCTGTGCCGTAGTCGCTGTAGTGGACCGTGGAGTTCACCACTCCGTTCGCGGTGTCGGCCTTCTCCACCTTCTTGACCAGCAGGTCGTCGTCGTTGATCCAGAGGTCGATGTCCGCGGTCGTGATGCCGGACGCCTTCAGCTGTTCCTCCAGCTCGGCCCGTGCCCCCTCGCCGAGGTGCGCGTTCCGCTCCTGGATGTCGGCGACGTCCACCGTGCCCGCGTAGTGCGTGGTCCTCTCCCCCCGCACGTCCTCCTCACCGACCTTCTCCACGTCTCCGGAGGCCAGCAGGAGCCGTACGGACTGGTTCGGCGTGACGCTCTTGAAGTGCTCCCGCGCGTAGGCGCCGGAGGCCCCGCCGATCATCTCGTCCAGGTCCTCGTACGCGTACCTGATCCACCGTTTGCCGCCGTACTGTCCGGCGAAGAGGTCGCCCATGTCCGCGTAGTAGGCGTCGGGCAGATAGCGGGCCTCCGTCGAGGTGATGCCGAGCCGGCGCATCTGGTCGGCCGCCTGGCCCCCGGTGTACGTGATGGTCATGGTGCCGTCGAGGCCGTCGGCCCAGTCGACCTCTCCGTCCGCCTCGATGGACATCAGGTCGCCCATGTCCCCGGTGGACTCGATCCGCGACGAGTCGGCGTCGCCGGTGGACCTGTCCGCGAGCTTCAGTGCCGCGAAGGGATCGTCTTCGCCGCCCTCGCCCGGCTCCGGGGATCCGCAGGCCGCCACCCCGGTCATCGCGGCCGCCACCACGAACGACAGGACCGTACGGCGGCGCCTGGTCGTGCTGGTCATCCGTTCCCACCCCCAGGGAGTTGCCGTGCCCCGCACACCAGGGCAGCACACTCGCGCGCGTATGCCCAGCCGTATGCCAGAACGGCCCGTATGCCGAAAAGGGACGAGCCCCGCACCTCGAAAGGTTGCGGGGCTCGTCCTCGGGCTGTGCTGCCGCGACGCGGCTGCCGGTGAGCTCGGGGCTCAGACGGCGGCCGGGTCCTCCTCGACGAGGAGGTTGCGGGTGCGGTTCGAGTCGAGCGGAATGCCGGGGCCGATCGTGGTGCTGATCGCGGCCTTCTTGATGTAGCGGCCCTTGGCGGCCGACGGCTTCAGACGGAGGATCTCCTCCAGCGCCGCGGCGTAGTTCTCCACCAGCTTGGTGTCGTCGAACGACGTCTTGCCGATGATGAAGTGCAGGTTCGAGTGCTTGTCGACGCGGAACTCGATCTTGCCGCCCTTGATGTCGTTGACAGCCTTGACGACATCGGGGGTCACGGTGCCGGTCTTGGGGTTCGGCATGAGACCACGGGGACCGAGCACGCGGCCGAGGCGGCCGACCTTGCCCATGAGGTCCGGGGTGGCGACGACGGCGTCGAAGTCCAGACGGCCCTTCGCCACCTCGTCGATCAGTTCGTCGGAGCCGACGATGTCGGCGCCGGCGGCGGTCGCGGCCTCGGCACGGTCACCGGTCGCGAAGACCAGGACCCGGGCGGTCTTACCGGTGCCGTGCGGGAGGTTCACGGTGCCACGGACCATCTGGTCGGCCTTGCGCGGGTCGACACCCAGACGGAAGGCGACCTCGACGGTGCCGTCGAACTTGGACGTGGAGGTCTCCTTGGCGAGACGGACGGCCTCGAGCGGGGCGTAGAGCTTGTCCCGGTCGACCTTGGCGTCCGCAGCGCGGAGAGCCTTGCTGCGCTTGCTCACAACTGCTCCTGTGTGTTCTGAAAGGAGTCGTGGTACGGGCCGAGCGGGCCCTGCCACGCGCGGCCGCTCTTTACGGCAGCCGCATGGTCACGAAGGTGGGGATCAGCCCTCGACCGTGATGCCCATGGAACGGGCGGTGCCGGCGATGATCTTCGACGCGGCGTCCAGGTCGTTGGCGTTGAGGTCGGGAAGCTTGGTCGTGGCGATCTCGCGGACCTGCGCCTCGGTGATCTTGGCGACCTTGGTCTTGTGCGGCTCGCCGGAGCCCTTCTCGACACCCGCGGCCTTGAGGATCATCTTCGCGGCCGGCGGCGTCTTGGTGATGAAGGTGAAGGAGCGGTCCTCATAGACCGTGATCTCCACCGGGATCACCCAGCCACGCTGCGACTCGGTCGCGGCGTTGTAGGCCTTGCAGAACTCCATGATGTTGACGCCGTGCTGACCGAGCGCGGGGCCGACCGGCGGGGCGGGGTTCGCCGCACCGGCGTTGATCTGGAGCTTGATGAGCCCCGTGACCTTCTTCTTCTTGGGAGGCATTGCTCTCCGGGTCCTTTCGATTCGAGTGCGCCCCCACCCAGGTCGCGTCCAGGATGAAGGCATACCGCACAACGATAACGGGTATAGATGCGCGGCCAAAAACCGAGCAGGTCAGACAAGCTTTTGACAGCCCGTCTGACCTGGTCGGAAGCGGCGGGTCCAGAAGGAGCCCGAGCTGGCTAGTTCTTCTGGATCTGGTCGAACGACAGCTCGACCGGCGTCTCGCGGCCGAAGATCTCGACGAGACCCTTGACCTTCTTCGAGTCCGCGTTGATCTCGTTGATGGTCGCCTGCAGCGTGGCGAACGGGCCGTCCGTGACGGTGACCGAGTCGCCGACCTCGAAGTCCAGCACCTGGACCTCGAGCTTGCGGGCGGGAGCCGGCTTGCCCTCGGCCTCGGCCGCCTCGCGGGCCGCCTTCTCTTCGGCCTCCGGCGCGAGCATCTTGACGATCTCGTCCAGGGTCAGCGGGTACGGGTCGTAGGCGTTGCCCACGAAGCCGGTGACGCCGGGGGTGTTGCGGACGACGCCCCAGGACTCGTTCGTCAGGTCCATGCGGACGAGGACGTATCCGGGAAGCTTGTTCTGGCGGATCGTCTTGCGCTCGCCGTTCTTGATCTGCGCGACCTCTTCCTGCGGCACCTCGGCCTGGAAGATGAAGTCCTCGACGTTCAGCGAGACGGCACGCTGCTCGAGGTTGGTCTTCACGCGGTTCTCGTAACCGGCGTACGTGTGGATGACGTACCACTCGCCGGGCAGGGTCCGCAGTTCCTCACGCAGGGCCTCGACGGGGTCGACCGGCTCGGCCTCCTCCTCGACGGCCTCTTCGGCCGCGTTCTCGGAGTCGTCGGCGTCCTCGTCGTCGGAGTCCTCGACGTGCACGGCCTCTTCCTCGGCCGGCTCCCCCGCCTCGGCTTCGGCAGCCTCGAACTCGTCGACCTCGTCCGCTCCCTCGACGATGTCGAGCTCATCATCCTCGGACTTGTCCGGCTCGATGGCGTCGTTCAGGTTCGGGTCAGACACGTGGCTGCTTCTTCCTGGATACATGGGGGTGGAACACGCGAAAGGGGCGCCAGGTTACGGCGCCCTTCGCTTTCGGCTCAGCCGAAGACGTACTTGGCGGCCTTGTCGAGGCCGAAGTCAATCACAGTAACAAGACCGATCATGATCACGACGAAGACGATGACCACCGTGGTGTAGGTCGTCAGCTGGGAGCGGGTCGGCCAGACGACCTTCCGCAGCTCCGCGACGATCTGGCGGTAGAAGATCGCGAGGCGCTTCAGCGGGCCCTTCTTGGCGCGCTTGCCACCCTTGCGGGTCTTCTTCTTGTCCTCGGGTACCTCGTCCTGGGCATCAGGCGTGTCGATGGAGCCCACGGCGTCCGTCATTCATCCTCACCTGATTCCGGTCCGGGTCGTGGCCGTGCCGCGCCCGGTATGAGCCGCACGGCGGAACATTGCTGTACGTACATGCGCACACATCCTGGGGTGAGGAGTGTGTAGCAGGGCCGGAGGGACTTGAACCCCCAACCGCTGGTTTTGGAGACCAGTGCTCTACCAATTGAGCTACGACCCTTTGCGGTTCTCCCCCAACGTACCGCATCCGACCGGGTGCTCGGTGTGCACCTGAGGGGCGCGGCCGGTGAAGGCCAACGAGGAGAGAGCATACGTGGTCCGAGGCCTGTCGTCGAACAGAAAGCGGCCGTAGGGGCGTTGCTCGTCGAAGATCGACCGCTTCCGGTCGCGGATACGGACGGTTGTTCTGTCGCTGTTCAGTCTGTGAAACCCGCGTGCCCGGCGCGTTTCCTGTCTGAAACGATGGGGTCCATGAGCGCTGCAACCCCTCCCACCGAGCGCCGGGTCTCCGCGCGTATCGGCGCGATCTCCGAGTCCGCCACCCTCGCCGTGGACGCCAAGGCCAAGGCCCTCAAGGCCGCGGGACGTCCGGTGATCGGCTTCGGCGCCGGTGAGCCCGACTTCCCGACCCCCGACTACATCGTCGAGGCGGCCGTCGAGGCCTGCAAGAACCCGAAGTACCACCGCTACACGCCGGCCGGCGGTCTGCCCGAGCTGAAGGCCGCGATCGCCGCGAAGACCCTGCGCGACTCCGGCTACGAGGTCGACCCGTCGCAGGTCCTCGTGACCAACGGCGGCAAGCAGGCCATCTACGAGGCCTTCGCCGCGATCCTCGACCCGGGCGACGAGGTGATCGTCCCCGCGCCGTACTGGACGACCTACCCGGAGTCGATCCGTCTCGCCGGCGGTGTCCCGGTCGACGTCGTCGCCGACGAGACCACGGGCTACCGGGTCTCCGTCGAGCAGTTGGAGGCGGCCCGCACGGAGAACACGAAGGTGCTGCTCTTCGTCTCCCCCTCCAACCCGACCGGCGCGGTCTACACACGCGCGCAGATCGAGGAGATCGGCCGCTGGGCCGCCGAGAAGGGCCTGTGGGTCCTGACCGACGAGATCTACGAGCACCTGGTCTACGGCGACGCGGAGTTCCACTCCCTGCCGGTGGTCGTGCCCGAGCTGGCCGACAGGACGATCGTGGTCAACGGTGTCGCGAAGACGTACGCGATGACGGGCTGGCGCGTGGGCTGGGTCATCGGCCCCAAGGACGTCGTGAAGGCCGCGACCAACCTCCAGTCGCACGCCACGTCGAACGTCTCCAATGTGGCCCAGGTGGCCGCGCTGGCCGCCGTCTCGGGCGACCTGGCGGCCGTCGAGGAGATGAAGACGGCCTTCGACCGGCGCCGCAAGACGATCGTGCGGATGCTCAACGAGATCGACGGCGTCCTCTGCCCGGAGCCCGAGGGCGCGTTCTACGCCTACCCCTCGGTGAAGGACCTGGTCGGCAAGGAGATCCGCGGCAGGCGCCCGCAGAACACGGTCGAGCTGGCCGCGCTGATCCTGGAGGAGGCCGAGGTCGCGGTCGTCCCTGGCGAGGCCTTCGGCACCCCCGGCTATCTGCGTCTGTCGTACGCCCTGGGTGACGAGGATCTCGTCGAGGGTGTCTCCCGCCTCCAGAAGCTGCTGGCGGAGGCGACGGACTGACGTCCTGAGGCATCGCCCCGAGGGGCGGGACCCCGTACGGATTTTCGTATGGGTCCCGCCCCTTCGTCTGTGCGAGCAAGGCCACGTTCGAGGATTCCGCTACCGGTACGGCGGAGACGTACGGCAGGATCGGGCGATGGAGCGTGTACGTGATCTCTCTGAACTGCCCAAGGCCCATCTGCATCTGCACTTCACCGGGTCGATGCGGCCCACGACCGTGCTGGAGCTGGCCGACAAGTACGGGGTGCGGCTGCCCGAAACGCTCGCCGATGCGCTGACCAGCGGGGAGCCGCCGAAGCTGCGGGCCACGGACGAGCGAGGGTGGTTCCGGTTCCAGCGGCTGTACGACGCGGCGCGCTCGTGTGTCAGAGCGCCCGAGGACATCCAGCGGCTGGTGCGGGAGGCCGCGGAGGAGGATGTGCGGGACGGCTCGGGATGGCTGGAGATCCAGGTGGACCCGACGTCGTACGCGCCCCGGCTGGGCGGGCTGATCCCGGCGCTGGAGGTCATCCTGGACGCGGTGGACACGTCCGTGCGGGAGACCGGGCTCGGGATGCGGGTGGTGGTGGCCGCGAACCGGATGAAGCATCCGCTGGACGCGCGCACGCTGGCCCGGCTGGCGGTGCGGTACGCGGACCGGGGCGTGGTGGGCTTCGGGCTCTCCAACGACGAACGCCGGGGCATGGCGAGGGACTTCGACCGGGCCTTCGCGATCGCACGCGAGGGGGGCCTGCTGTCGGCGCCGCACGGCGGCGAGCTGACCGGCCCGTCGTCGGTGCGTGACTGCCTGGACGATCTGGACGCCTCGCGGATCGGGCACGGGGTGCGCGCGGCGGAGGACCCGCGTCTGCTGAAACGGCTCGCGGACCGGGGTGTGACGTGCGAGGTCTGCCCGGCCTCGAACGTGGCGCTCGGTGTCTACGAGAAGCCGCAGGACGTCCCCCTGAGGACGCTGTTCGAGGCCGGCGTGCCCATGGCTCTGGGAGCCGACGACCCGCTGCTGTTCGGCTCCCGCCTGGCGGCCCAGTACGAGATCGCCCGCCACCACCACGGGTTCACCGACCAGGAACTGGCGGAGCTGGCCCGGCAGTCGATCCGGGCGTCGGCTGCGCCGGAGCAGGAGCGGACGAAGCTGCTGGCCGGGGTGGACGACTGGCTAGCCGGTCCGGCCGACTAGGGCGCCCTAGCCGACTAGAGCGCCCTAAAGGGTGACGCCCACCGTCACCGGCTCGTTGACCAAAGTGATGCCGAAGGCGTCCCGGACTCCGGTCACGACCTCGCGGGCCAGCGTGAGCAGGTCCTCGGTGGTGGCAGTACCCCGGTTGGTGAGCGCCAGGGTGTGCTTGGTGGAGATCCGGGCGGGGCCGGTGCCGTACCCCTTGGTGAAGCCCGCCTTGTCGATCAGCCAGGCCGCGGAGGTCTTGGTGTGGCCGTCGCCCGCAGGGTACGCGGGCGGGGTGGCGTCGTCCCCGAGCCGCTCCCGCACGCGCGCGTGGAACGCGGCGAACTCCTCGTCCGTGAGGATCGGGTTGGTGAAGAACGAGCCCGCGGACCAGGTGTCGTGGTCCTCGGGGTCGAGCACCATGCCCTTGCCCGCCCGCAGCTTCAGCACGGTCTCGCGGGCGTCGGCGAGGGGGACGCGGTCGCCGGGTCCGACGCCGAGCGTGCGGGCCGTCTCGGCGTACTTGACCGGGCCCGACAGGCCGTCCGCGTCCTCCAGTTCGAACCGGACGCGCAGCACGACATACCGCTCGGGTTCGTCCTTGAAGCGGCTGTGGCGGTACGAGAAGGCGCACTCGGCGTTCGGGACGGTGACCGTCTCGCGGGTGAGGCGGTCGTAGGCGACGACCTCGGTGATGGTGGAGGCGACCTCCTGGCCGTACGCGCCGACGTTCTGGATCGGCGTGGCGCCCGCGGAGCCGGGGATGCCGGCCAGGCACTCGATTCCGGCGAGCCCGGCCTCGACGGTCCGGGCGACCGCGTCGGTCCACACCTCACCGGCGGCCAGCTCCAGCCGTGTCCCGTCGAGCGCGTAACCCTTCGTCGCGATGACCAGGGCGGTCCCGGCGAACCCCTTGTCACCGATGACCAGGTTGGACCCGCCCCCGATGAGCAGCAGCGGCGTACCGGCGTCGTCGGCCTCGCGGACGGCGGCGATCACCTCGTCGTCGGTGGTCGCGGTGATCAGCCGGTGCGCGGGCCCGCCCAGCCGGAAGGTGGTCAGCGGGGCGAGGGGGGCGTCGTGGAGTTCCTGCACGGGCTCAAGAGTACGAGACCCCCCGCACCCGGAAGGGGCGGGGGACCGTGCCATGTGCGCACTGCCGCGTGGGCTCTCAGGCCAGTCGTACGACCGCCCGGGACATGCCCAGGACCTTCTGGCCGGCGCTCGTCGCCGTGAGGTCCACGCGGACGGTGTTGTCGTCGAGCTTGGCGCCGACCTTGGCGCTGACCTCGATGGTGGCGCCCTGGTCGTCGTCGGGGACGACGACGGGCTTGGTGAAGCGGACGCCGTACTCGACGACCGCGCCCGGGTCGCCGGTCCAGTCGGTGACGACACGGATCGCCTCGGCCATGGTGAACATGCCGTGCGCGATGACGTCCGGGAGGCCCACCTCCTTGGCGAACCTCTCGTTCCAGTGGATCGGGTTGAAGTCGCCGGAGGCACCCGCGTACTGGACGAGGGTGGCGCGGGTCACACCGAAGGTCTGCGCGGGCAGTTCGGTGCCGACCTCGACGTCGTCGTAGGAGATCTTCGCGGTCATCGGATCCTCACGCCTTCTCGGCCGCGCGGGCCACGAGCTTGGTCCATGCGGTCACGACGTGCTCGCCGGACTCGTCGTGGACCTCGCCGCGGATGTCCAGGATGTCGTTGCCCGCGAGGGACTTGATCGCCTCGATGGTCGAGGTGACCGTGAGCCGGTCACCGGCGCGCACCGGGCGCCGGTGGGCGAACTTCTGGTCGCCGTGCACGACCCGGCTGTAGTCGAGGCCCAGTTGGGGGTCCTGGACGACCTCACCGGCCGCCTTGAAGGTGATCGAGAACACGAAGGTCGGCGGGGCGATCACATCGGCGTGGCCGAGCGCCTTGGCGGCCTCCGGGTCGGTGTACGCGGGGTTGGTGTCCCCCACGGCCTCCGCGAACTCGCGGATCTTCTCCCGGCCGACCTCGTAGGGGTCGGTGGGCGGGTAGGAACGCCCCACGAAGGACTGGTCGAGCGCCATGGGCTCGGCACCTCCTGGTTGATCGGCGGATACGGCGGTACTGGCCGGTACGGGCCCCTCAACGACGCGAGGCCGCCCCCGATCTCTCGGGGACGGCCTCGTGTACGAGCCTTATTTATCGCGTTTCGCGGTGCGCGGTGTGCGCGTTGCAACGCGGGCAGTGCTTCTTCATCTCCAGTCGGTCCGGGTTGTTACGCCGGTTCTTCTTGGTGATGTAGTTCCGCTCCTTGCACTCCACGCAGGCCAGCGTGATCTTCGGGCGGACGTCGGTGGCAGCCACGTGAGTGCTCCTTGACGAACGGATGGGACAGGGTCTAACGCATAGAAGAGTAGCCGATCGAAGGACCGACCCCGCAATCGGCTACTGTCAGTAGCGGTGACCGGACTTGAACCGGTGACACAGCGATTATGAGCCGCTTGCTCTACCGACTGAGCTACACCGCTGTGATGCGATCGGTTCCCGCCTCGCGGCGGGAACCTTTCACACCAGAGCCCCAATACGGAATCGAACCGTAGACCTTCTCCTTACCATGGAGACGCTCTACCGACTGAGCTATTGGGGCGAGCGATGAAGACATTACACGCCCCACCGCCGATCGCCCAAATCCGTTTCCCCGCCCCCGCCCATGGGTCGTCCACGGGTCGTCCGGGGATCGGCACGGGGGCGCCGTGAACCGTCGTCCGGCCCGTTTTCCCAGGCCGCGCGGGTCCCACGCGCACCACCGTTCCCGGCTCTCCCGGCGGTCCCCCGGCAGGTGAACCACGCCGGTACGACTATTGCGCTCCTCCGCGACGAGGACGGGCGGCCCGCCTAGGCTCGACTCACTCTGCGTGACCTTGTGTCCCCCGCTGTGTCCCCACACGTGCGTCACACGTGCGTCACCGTGCAGCCGTCGTCGAGCCCCCGGGAGTGAGATGCCCGACAGCCAGCCGCAGCCGTCCCGCTCCTCGTCCGGCCCGCCCTCGGGCCCGGACGAGGCAGGCGCCCTGCTGCTGTGCGGGGCACGACTGACCGACGGCCGGGTGGTGGACGTACGGCTGGGCGGCGGACGTATCGAGGCGGTCGGCACGGCGGGCAGCCTGGGCGTGGGGCCCGCCGCGCCCGCCACCCGGCTGGACCTCGGCGGCCATCTGCTCCTGCCGGCCCCCGCGGAGCCGCACGCCCACGGCGACACGGCCCTGTCGGCCGACTTCGAGGGCCCGGTCCCGTACGACGGCCAGGACGTCCAGCGGCGGGCCACCGAGGCCGCACTGCTGCAACTCGGGCACGGCGCCACGGCGGTGCGCTCGCATGTCCACGTGGGCGACGTACAGGGCCTGGAGGCGCTGGCGGCGGTGCTCCAGGCGCGGCGGGCGCTGCGCGGGCTCGTCGAGCTGACATCGGTGGCGATGCCCCGGGTGCTGACCGGGGTGGCCGGGGCGGACGGGCTCGCGATCCTGCGGGACGCGGTGAAGATGGGTGCCTCGGTGGTCGGCGGCTGCCCGGATCTGGACCCCGATCCCACCGGGTACGTGGAGGCGGTCCTGGAGATCGCCTCCGAGCACGGCTGCCCGGTCGACCTGCACACCGACGGCGACGACCCGGCCCGCCTCGCCCGGCTCGCGGCCATGGCGGGCGGCCTGCGGCCCGGCGTCACCCTCGGCCCGTGCGGCGGTCTCGCCCGCCTTCCCTCCCAGGCCGCCTCCCGCGCCGCCGACCAGCTCGCGGCGGCGGGCGTGAGCGTCGTCTGCCTCCCCCAGGGCGGCTGCGGCACCGTGGACCGCCGGGGTACCGCCCCCGTACGTCTCCTGCGAGCGGCAGGCGTGCGCGTCGCGGCGGGCAGTGGAGCACTGCGGGACGTGTCGAACCCGGTCGGGCGCGGGGACCCCCTGGAGGCGGCCTTCCTGCTGGCCTCCCGGTACGGGCTGCGGCCCGAGGAGGCGTACGACACCGTCAGCGGGGCGGCGCGCGCCGGGCTCGGCCTGCCCGAGGTGCGGGTCGAGGCCGGCTTCCCCGCCGAACTTCTCGCCGTTCGCGGCGCCCGGCTCGCGGGGGTGCTGTCCCTCGCGTACAGCCGGATCGTCGTGCACCAGGGGCGCGTGGTGGCACGCACCAGCGCGGTGCGCGAGTACTGCGGTCAGGCGACCGGCGCGGCGCTGGATCTGCCCCGGCAAGGGCGGGGTGAGCCGTCCTGAAGGGTGTACGGCGGGCGGGAGGGGCATCTGCGTGTGATGCGAGAGCCGCCATGGGCGTGCGGGCACGCGCGCGTGGGAATTCACGTGCTCCACGCGCGCATGCCCGAGGCGAACAGGCGCCGCGACCCCGACGAAAGAGGTCCCGCCCGGTGCCGAACGCTCCGCCCGCCGGTGCGGTCAGACGCCGAACAGTCCGCTGCCCAGCGGGCCGCCGAACTCGTCGTCCGGAAGTTCGGTGGCACCCTTGGGCGCGCTGACGTCGCCGGCCTTGCCGAAGGTGAGGACGAGGGGCGCCTTGGCACCCTTCGGGTCGTCGGCGAGGACCGCGAGGTCGGTCTCGATCCGGGTCAAGTCACCGTTCTTCAGGGTGAAGTCGACCGCGACGTTCTTGTTCGGGGCGTCCTTCATGTCCTTGGCCGTGGGGAGTTCGGCACCCGGCGGCAGGTCACCCTTGAGGGGCTGAAGCTTGTCGACCAGGCCGGTGAGGAGGTCGCGGAAGTTGGCCTTGGCCGTGATGACCTCGGTGCCGTCCTTGCCGTCCTTGGTCTTGAAACCGACCTCACGGGCCACGACACCGCGGAGGGCGTCGAGGATCTTCTTCTGGGTCTTGGCGTCGATCTCGTCGGAGCCGCCCGAGCCCGCACCGGCCCCCGCCTCCTCGGCGGCCTTCTGCAGGTCGCCGGTGTTCACCTTGACCCAGTCGCCCTCGAGGACCGGCCGCAAGTGCTGCTCGCTCTCGGGGAGTTCGTCGGCCGTCGGGAACGGCATGCCCATGGCGTCGCCCATGGCCTCCATGTCGGCGCGGTAGTACGTGTAGTCGCCGACTACCCGGTACTCGACAAGCACGCCCTCGCCGCCCGAGACCTTCATGCCCATCCCGGCGATGTCCTTCTCGCCGGACTCGGCCAGCGGCTTCTTCGACTTGACCGACACGTCGACGCGAAGCCCGGTGAGGAACTCCGTCATCTCCGGCGGCATTTCCTCACTGTCCTCGCCCATCAGCGCGAGGAGGTCGTCCGGGTCGGCGTCGAGCCGCATACCGAAGGCCAGCGACTTCTGCTCGCCCAGCCGCTCCACGGCACTGTCGACCTTCTGGCCCGCGGTGAGGTTCTCGACGGTCCCGCACGCGGCGACCGTGACGAGCACGGCCGCGGCGCAGCCGACGCCGGTGAAGGCGCGGCGGACTGCAGGCGCCCCGGCGGCGGACACGCGCTCCATGGAAGTACGTACGACGGTCCTGCGCGTGGCTGTACGCATGGCGGTGATGGTGTTCCCCCCGTGATTCCGGCGTTCGCCGGCACGGCGAACACTGTTGAGACACACGGGACGGCGGGATGGTTGCGCAGCAAACGCATCCGTTCGGGCGTACGGTCGGAACCATGCGCATTGTCATTGCTGGAGGTCATGGTCAGATCGCGCTGCGGCTGGAGCGACTGCTCGCCGCGCGCGGTCACGAGGCCGCGGGGATCATCCGCCGCGCCGAACAGACGGACGATCTGCGCGCGGCCGGCGCCGAACCGGTGCTGTGCGATCTGGAGTCGGCGTCGGTCGAGGAGGTCGCCGCGCATCTGCGGGGCGCGGACGCCGCCGTGTTCGCGGCGGGCGCCGGGCCGGGCAGCGGGGCGGCCCGCAAGGACACGGTCGACCGCGCGGCCGCGGTCCTGTTCGCCGACGCCGCGGTGCGGACGGGTGTGCGCCGCCACATCGTCGTCTCGTCCATGGGCGCGGACCCCGCGCACCAGGGCGACGAGATCTTCGACGCCTACCAGCGGGCGAAGGGCGAGGCGGACGCGTATGTGCGTGGCCTGGACGCGCTGGACTGGACGATCCTGCGCCCCGGCATGCTGACCGACGACGCCGGCACCGGCCTCGTACGTCTGGAGGCGTCCACGGGCCGCGGTCCGATCCCCCGCGACGACGTGGCCGCGACGCTCGCCGAACTCCTGGAGACCCCGGCCACCGCCGGTCTGACCCTGGAGCTCATCAGCGGCTCGACGCCCGTCTCAGTGGCCGTGAAGTCGGTGGCGGGCAACTGAGCGTGGTACGCCGGGGAGCCTCGCCGCTGAACGGCGGTGCCTCGCTTCAAAACCGCGGCGGTCGGCCGGGGACTCAGAAGAGCTGCAGCTGACCGGGGAACTCGGGCACGACGAAGCCGTCGAGCGCGGGCTGGGCCGCCCCGATCCGGGCCTGCCTGCGCGACCCGGGACAGGACACCAGTTCCCCGCTCGCCCCCGGCGGATCGTGCCGCGCGAACCGCCCCGCCACGACGGCGATCTCACGACGGCACTCGGGGCAGTTCCTACGACGTGATGACATGCAGTCAGTGTGCCTCGCGACGCAGCGCTGCCCAGGTCCGTCGAACTCGGGCGCCGTGCACACACGAAGAAGCCCCTTCCGGACTGTTCTCACAGTCCGGAAGGGGCTTCCCTCCACGTGGCGGCGCCAGGATTCGAACCTGGGTAGGCTAAGCCGACGGATTTACAGTCCGTTCCCATTGGCCACTCGGGCACACCGCCTGGGATTGCTGCCCTTCGAACCGCTTTTCGGCGGTGCTCCGTGGCAACGACGTAAACGATACCTGATGCCCGGGGGTGCTCCGCCACCTGATTGATCAGTACTCGGAGGGGCCGGGGTGGCTAGGCTTGTCGCCCCCCGATACCCCGATGCAAGGAGCCACAGGACATGGCCGACTCCAGTTTCGACATCGTCTCGAAGGTCGAGCGGCAGGAGGTCGACAACGCCCTCAACCAGACCGCCAAGGAGATCTCGCAGCGCTACGACTTCAAGGGCGTCGGCGCCTCGATCTCGTGGTCCGGCGAGAAGATCCTGATGGAGGCGAACTCCGAGGACCGGGTGAAGGCCGTCCTCGACGTCTTCCAGTCCAAGCTGATCAAGCGCGGGATCTCCCTGAAGTCGCTGGACGCGGGTGAGCCCCAGCTGTCCGGCAAGGAGTACAAGCTCTTCGCGTCGATCGAGGAGGGCATCTCCCAGGAGAACGCCAAGAAGGTGGCGAAGATCATTCGTGACGAGGGCCCCAAGGGGATCAAGGCCCAGGTCCAGGGCGACGAGCTGCGCGTCAGCTCCAAGAGCCGCGACGACCTGCAGACCGTGATCGCCCTGCTCAAGGGGCAGGACTTCGACTTCGCGGTGCAGTTCGTCAACTACCGGTGATCATCCGTAGTCGGACCTGTAGCTGAACCCGTAGCCGGACCTGTGGTTGAGGTCGTACGGAGAGGACGGAGAAGGGTGGGCACGCCGGTTTCTACCAGGGTGCCCACCCTTCTCGCCTGTCGGCCGCGGGTTCGGGGTGGTGCCTGCGTACGCGCTCAGCGGCGGGAGTGGCCGAACAGGAGGCGGTAGGCGATCAGCAGGACCAGGGAGCCGCCGATCGCGGCCGCCCAGGTGGCGCCGTCGTAGAAGTTCTCGGAGATCGGGTGGTCCAGCCAGCGGGCGGAGATCCAGCCGCCGATGAAGGCGCCTGCGACGCCGATGAGGGTCGTGCCGATGAAGCCGCCCGGATCCCGGCCCGGCAGCAGGAATTTGGCGATGGCTCCGGCCAACAGCCCCAGAAAGATCCAGCCGATGATGCTCATGCCGTGAACCTGCCCTTTCGTGCCGTACGTGTGCTGTACCTGCGCTGTGTTTCCCCCCACAGAGGCCAGGTGTCCTGTCGTCCTGCCCTGTCGTCATGCGTTGTTGTCATGCGTTGTTGTCGGGGAGGACGTCCGGGTGAGGTCCGGCGGTTGCGGCGCGGTCAGTAGGGTGCGGCACATGACACAGGCCGGATCGGAGGCCCGGTTGCGCCGCACGCTCGGGGTCGGGGACGCGGTGGTCGTCGGGCTCGGGTCGATGCTCGGCGCGGGGATCTTCGCCGCGCTGGGCCCGGCCGCGCGCGCGGCCGGGTCGGGACTGCTGCTCGGGCTCGCGGTCGCCGCCGTGGTGGCGTACTGCAACGCGATGTCGTCGGCGCGTCTGGCGGCCGTGTATCCGGCCTCGGGCGGCACCTATGTCTACGGGCGTGAGCGGCTCGGCGACTTCTGGGGGTATCTGGCCGGCTGGTCGTTCGTCGTCGGCAAGACCGCCTCGTGCGCGGCGATGGCGCTCACCGTGGGGGCGTACGTGTGGCCGGGGCAGGCGCACGCCGTGGCGGTGGCGGCCGTGGTGGCGCTGACCGCCGTGAACTACGGCGGCGTCCAGAAGTCGGCGTGGCTGACGCGGGCGATCGTGGCCGTGGTGCTGGCGGTCCTCGCCGCCGTGGTGGTCGTGTGCCTGGGGTCCGGGGAGGCGGACGCCGGGCGGCTGGGCGGCGGGGCGTCGGGGGGCGCGGGCGGGGTGCTGCAGGCGGCCGGGCTGCTGTTCTTCGCGTTCGCGGGGTACGCGCGGATCGCCACCCTGGGCGAGGAGGTACGGGATCCGGCGCGCACCATCCCGCGCGCGATCCCGCTCGCGCTGGGTATCGCGCTGGTCGTGTACGCGGCCGTCGCCGTCGCGGTTCTCTCGGTGCTGGGCTCCGGGGGGCTGGGGCGGGCCCCGGCTCCGCTGGCCGACGCGGTGCGGGCGGCCGGGGTGCCGGGGCTGGTGCCCGTGGTGCGGGTGGGGGCCGCCGTGGCCGCGCTCGGGTCACTCCTGGCGCTCATCCTGGGCGTCTCCCGCACCACGCTCGCCATGGCCCGGGACCGGCATCTCCCCGGCGCTCTGGCC
The DNA here is from genome assembly GCF_036346855.1 of Streptomyces europaeiscabiei. Lineage (NCBI taxonomy): Bacteria > Bacillati > Actinomycetota > Actinomycetes > Kitasatosporales > Streptomycetaceae > Streptomyces > Streptomyces europaeiscabiei. The sequence continues at coordinate 6,356,873 of NZ_CP107841.1, read as the reverse complement.
GCCGTGCACCCTCGCTTCCGGGTGCCGCACCGGGCGGAGCTGGCTGTAGGTGCCGTGGTCGCCGTGCTGGCCGCCACCGTCGACGTCCGGGGCGCGATCGGGTTCTCCTCCTTCGGGGTCCTCGCGTACTACGCGGTCGCCAACGCGTCCGCCTGGACGCTGAGTTCCGCGCCCGTGTCCCGAGTGGTGCCGGTGGTCGGGCTCGTCGGGTGCGCTGTCCTGGCGTTCGCGCTGCCCGTGCTGTCGTTGGGCGTGGGCGCCGCTGTGCTGGGCGTGGGGGCGGCGGCGTACGGCGTACGGCGGTGGTGGGCGGGCCGGAGCGGTTGAACGAGGGCGTTCGGTCGGCGATGCGGCGCTCGCCGAAGAAGGTCGTGTCGTGTTGTGGGCGTCGTGCCGGGCCAGGGGGCGAAGTGGCGCCGGAGCCGCCGCGCATGGCCTCGCCGAAGGCACGGAAGGCGGCCCCGCCATCGGTGACGTGGTGGTCGTCGAGGACGAGTACGTCCTGCAGGTGCCACGCGTGGACCGGCTCGCCCCGCACACCGAGGATCCCCGGGACCAGGGAGGCCCGCGGGGCGCGGAGCCGTCGGCACGCGCGCGTGAGGGCCGCTTCCAGGCTCGTACTCGGGGGCGCAGCCGAGGAGTTCGTACGTATCGCTCGGTGGCCGGGTGGGGGCGGGTCGCCGAGGAGGTTGTCGGTGCAGCAGGACGCACTTCGGCCGCTCTGTATCCCCCCGCCCCCCGGGGCGTGCCGCGGCTACCGGCGCTGCTACCGGCGCTGCTGGGCGAACGGCTGGTCCGAGCGGACGATCTCGCGGCCCAGGGGCATCAGCGAGACCGGGACGAGCTTGAAGTTGGCGATGCCGAAGGGGATACCGATGATCGTGACGCAGAGCACGAGGCCCGTGAAGATGTGCGTCAGAGCCAGCCACCAGCCCGCCAGGACCAACCACAGGATGTTGCCGAGGCAGGAGGGGGCGCCCGCGTCACGGCGCTCGACGGCGCTGTACCCGAAGGGCCACAGGGCGTAGACGCCGATGCGGAACGAGGCGATGCCGAACGGGATACCGATGATCGTGATGCACAGAAGCAAGCCTGCGAACAGGTAGCCGAGGAAGAGCCAGAAGCCGCTGAGGATCAGCCAGATGATGTTCAGAATGGTCTTCACTGGGGGCGACCTGCCATCTTCTCGAGTCGGGCGATGCGTTCCGCCATCGGCGGATGTGTCGAGAACATTTTGGAGAATCCCCGGCCCGGCCGGAAGGGGTTCGCGATCATCATGTGGCTCGCGGTCTCGATCCGGGGCTCCGGGGGCAGCGGCAGCTGCTTGGTGCCTGTTTCCAGTTTGCGAAGGGCACTGGCGAGGGCAAGTGGATCACCGGTGAGCTGGGCGCCGGAGGCGTCCGCCTCGTACTCCCGGGAGCGGCTGATCGCGAGCTGGATGACGGACGCGGCCAGCGGGCCGAGGATCATGATCAGCAGCATGCCGAGGAGGCCGGGGCCGTCGTCGTCGTCCGAGCGGCCGATGGGGATCAGCCAGGCGAAGTTCACCAGGAACATGATCACGGAGGCGAGGGCGCCGGCGACCGACGAGATGAGGATGTCCCGGTTGTAGACATGGCTCAGTTCGTGGCCGATGACGCCGCGCAGCTCGCGCTCGTCGAGCAGGCGGAGGATGCCGTCGGTGCAGCACACCGCCGCGTTGCGCGGGTTCCGGCCGGTCGCGAAGGCGTTCGGGGCGTCCGTCGGGGAGATGTACAGGCGTGGCATGGGCTGGCGGGCCTGCATGGAGAGCTCGCGGACCATGCGGTACAGCGCCGGTGCCTCGAACTCGCTGACCGGGCGGGCGCGCATCGCGCGTAGAGCCAGCTTGTCGCTGTTCCAGTACGCGTACGCGTTCGTGCCGAGAGCGACGACGACCGCGATGATGAGGCCCGTACGGCCGAAGAGGCTTCCGATGACGATGATGAGTGCGGACAGTCCCCCGAGGAGTACGGCGGTCCTGAGCCCGTTGTGCCGGCGGTGCACGGTACGCCCTCCAAGTCGTGCGGCAGGGGAACCCTTTGCTTGCTGCTGCTGTTGACTCCACTTCTCAGTGGACCCTCCCGTACTGGTCAACGCCAGGCGGGGGGTACTAGTTCCCTTGTGCGCGCGGCCCGGCCGGTGGGCCGTCCGGGTGAAGGCGGCTCGCTAGAAGAGGCCGATGCCGGCGAAGCGCAGGACGAGCTGGGGTGCGCCGGACAGGGCGATGCCGACGATTCCGGTGAGGGTGAGGGCGACGGTCAGGGGGGCCGGGACGCGGTGTTGTCCCGGATCGCCCACGGTTTCGCCTTCATCCTCACGCGCGCGGAACAGCAGGGCCGTCCACTGGAGGTAGTAGAAGAGGGCGATCACCACGTTGACGGCCATGACGACGGACAGCCAGCCGAGTCCCGCGTCGACGGCCGCCGAGAAGACGGTGACCTTGGCGAACAGGCCGATGATGCCCGGCGGCAGCCCGGCGAGGCAGAGCAGGAAGAAGGCCAGGAGCAGGGCGGAGAGGGGGTTCGAGGCGTAGAGGCCCCGGTAGTCGCTGACGCGGTTCAGGGTCTTCGTACGGCCGACGAGTGCGGCCACGGCGAAGGCGCCGAGATTCACGGCGGCGTACATCAGGGCGTAGGCGACGGTGGAGCCGATGGCCTTCTCGGCGTCGTCGGTGTTGTCGGCGTACGCGGCCGCCGCGATCGGTACGAGGAGGTAGCCGGCCTGGCCGACGGAGGACCAGGCGAGCAGCCGGACCGCGCTGTACGCGCGCGTGGACCGCTGTTTGAGGGCGCCGAGGTTGCCGACGGTCATGGTGAGGGCGGCCAGGGCGGCGAGGGCGGGGCCCCAGACCTCGGCGTACGACGGGAGGGCGACGACGGTGATGAGGATCAGCCCGGAGAAGCCGACCGCCTTGCCGACGACCGACAGGTAGGCCGCCACGGGCAGGGGGGCGCCGACGTAGGTGTCGGGGACCCAGAAGTGGAACGGTACGGCCGCCGTCTTGAAGGCGAAGCCGATGAGGGTGAGGACGACGCCGGCCTGGGTGACGGTGTGGAGCTGGCCGTCGACGTTCTGGATCCGGTCGGCGATCTCGGTGAGGTACAGGGTGCCTGTCGTGGCGTAGATGAAGCTGATGCCGAGCAGGCTGACGGCGGTGGCGGTGACGGACGACAGGAAGAACTTCAGGGCTGCCTCGGAGGACCGCCTGTCGCCGAGCCGGATGCCGACGAGGGCGAAGGCGGGCAGGGAGGCGACCTCCAGGGCGACGACGAGGGTCGCGAGGTCGCGGGAGGCGGGCAGGAGGGCGGCGCCCGCGGCGGACGACAGCAGCAGGAACCAGAACTCCCCTGCGGGGAGTTCCTTCTTCTCGTCGTTCAGGGCCGTCATCGACAGCAGGGCGGTGAGGAGGGCACCGCCGAGGACGAGGAACTGGACGACGAGGGTGAAGCGGTCCGCGGTGTAGCTGCAGACGTCCGGGTCGCCGGTCAGGCAGAAGGTGGCGCGGTCGCCGTCCAGGAGAGGCAGGAGGGCCAGCAGGGAGACCGTGAGGCCCGCCACGGAGGCCCAGCCGAGCAGCGCCTTCTTCGCGTCACCCAGGAAGAGGTCGGAGACGAGCACGGCGAGTCCGACGACCGCGGCGATCGTGGGCGGCGCGATCGCGAGCCAGTCGACGGACTGGACGACTGATTCGGCCAGGGTCTGGGCCTGGGCCTGAACCGGCGGCTGGGCCAAGGGGCTCAACGGTTGCCTCCTGCGAGGAGCTGCTGCACGGCCGGATCGGACAGGCCGAGGAGGGCCGCGGGCCAGAGGCCGGCGAGGACGGTGAGGGCGACGAGCGGGGTCCAGGCCGCGAACTCGTACGTCTGTACGTCCGCGAGCCGCGGCCCGTCCTGCGGTTCCTGCGGTGCGGCACCCATGCAGACGCGGCGGACCACGATCAGCAGGTACGCGGCGGTGAGGAGCGTGCCGAACGCGGCGATCGTCATGAAGGTGAGGAAGGCCGGGCGGCTGAGGCCCTCGGCGGGCTCGAACGCGCCGAACAGCGCCAGCATCTCGCCCCAGAACCCGGCGAGGCCGGGCAGGCCGAGAGAGGCGACGGCGGCGAAGGCGAGCAGGCCGCCGAGACGCGGGGCCCTGCCGTAGAGGGCGGCGCCGGTCTCCCGCGCGAGGGTGTCCAGGTCGGTGGTGCCGGTGCGGTCCTTGAGGGCGCCGACCAGGAAGAACAGCAGGCCGGTGATGAGGCCGTGGGCGATGTTGGCGAACAGCGCGCCGTTCACGCCGGTCGGGGTCATCGTGGCGATGCCTAGGAGCACGAAGCCCATGTGGCCGACGGAGGAGTACGCGATGAGGCGCTTGAGGTCGCCCTGCGCGCCCTGTCGGGCGAGGGCGAGGCAGGCGAGGGATCCGTAGATGATGCCGACGACCGCGAAGGCGGCGAGGTACGGCGCGAAGGTACGGAACCCGTCGGGTGTGATCGGCAGCAGGATGCGGACGAACCCGTAGGTGCCCATCTTCAGCAGGACGCCGGCCAGCAGGACCGAGCCGACGGTCGGCGCGGCGGTGTGGGCGTCCGGCAGCCAGCTGTGCAGCGGCCACATCGGGGTCTTCACCGCGAGCCCGATCCCGATCGACAGAGCGGCGATGACCTGCACGGACGTGGTCAGTTCGGGGTGATTGTCAGTGGCGAGTGCCACCATGTCGAATGTGCCCGCCCTGAGTCCGACGAGGAGCAGGCCCAGCAGCATGACCACGGAACCGAGCAGGGTGTAGAGGATGAACTTCCAGGCGGCCTGCGTGCGTTGCTCACCGCCCCAGCGGGCGATGAGGAAGTACATCGGGATGAGCACCATCTCGAACGCGAGGAAGAACAGCAGCAGATCGAGGACGGCGAAGGTCGCGAGGGTGCCGGCTTCGAGGACGAGCAGCAGGGCGACGAAGGCCTTCGGGGACGGGCCCTTGGGCATCTTGAAGTAGGAGTAGAGCGCGCAGAGGAAGGTCAGCAGCGCGGTCAGGACCAGAAGGGGGAGGGAGATGCCGTCGATGCCGAGGTGGATGCGCACGTCGAGTGCGGGGATCCAGCTGATGTCCGTACTGGCCTGCATCTTCGACGGCTGGTCGTGGTCGAAGCCGAGCGCGAGGACGATCGCTGCGATGAGGACCGCGCCGGTCACGGTCATGCCGTGTCGGAGCACGGCCTGCTCGGGCGACTTCCCCTTCAGTCCGGGCGGGGCCGGCAGGAGAGCGGCGGCGGCGCCGATGAGCGGGCCGACGACGATCAACGCCAGAAGGACCTGCATCACGGACTCGTTGATATCGATCACGCCTGCTCACGCTCCCGTGGCGACGACGAGGGCGGCGACCACCAGGACGACGGTGCCGGCGAGCAGCGCGCTCACATAGGTCTGGATGTTGCCGGTCTGGGCGCGGCGTACGGCCGTGCCCAGCAGGCGGGGCAGGGCGCCCGCGCCGTGGACGTAGGTGTCGACGACCTCGCGGTCGAGGAACCGGACGAGACTCGCGCCGGCCTGGACCGGGCGGACGAACAGGGCCGAGTACACGGCGTCGAGGTGGAAGCCGGCGGCGGCGTGGCGGTGCAGTGGGCCGAGCAGGAGACGGCCCGGGTCCGCCGGGTCGGGTGCCGAGGCCACGTTCCCGTAGGCCGGGGTGTGGCTGGCGATGGCCTCCGCCTCGACGGTGGCGGCGTCCGCGTCGGGGTGGGCCGCGACCGCGCCCAGCGGGACGCGGGCCGCCCTGGCCGTGACGGAGCGCCAGGCCGCGTAGGTCACCAGGGCTCCGATCAGGGCGGCGCCCGTGCCGAGGACGGACGTGGTGAGAGTGGGGGCCAGGTCCTCGCCGTCGAACCAGTCGGGGAGCCTGCCGTAGGCGAACCCGCCGAGGGCGAGGGACGGGACGGCCAGCACCCACAGCACGACGGTCATCGTGCGGGGCTGGCGGCCGTGGTCGGGGGCTTCGGCGCCCTTGCCGTGGAAGGCGAGCAGCCACAGGCGGGTGACGTACGCGGCGGTGAGCAGGGCCGTGAGGACACCGGCGACGAGGACGGTCCAGCCCGCGGCGCCGGGGACGGGGTCGGCGTGGCCGGTGGCGGCGTGCTCGGCGGCTCCGAGGACGGACTCCTTGGAGAAGAACCCGCTGAACGGCGGGATCGCGGCGAGGGCGAGCAGCGCCACGGTCATCGTCCAGAAGGCGTCGGGGACGCGTGCGCGCAGGTGGCTCATGCGGGACATGGCGGCCAGGGAGTTGGTGCCGGCGGCGTGGATGATCACGCCGGCCGCGAGGAACAGCAGCGCCTTGAAGGCGCCGTGGGAGATGAGGTGGAAGACGGCGGCACCGCGGTCGCCGACGGCGAGGGCGCCGGTCATGTAACCGAGCTGGCTCATCGTCGAGTAGGCGAGGACGCGCTTGATGTCGTCCTGGGCGAGCGCGGCGAGGGCCGAGCCGGTCATCGTGACCGCCGCCATGACGGCCATGACGAGCAGGGCCGCCGAGGAGGCGGCGAAGACCGGGAGGAGGCGCGCGACGAAGTAGACACCGGCGGCGACCATCGTCGCGGCGTGGATCAGCGCCGAGACGGGTGTGGGGCCCGCCATCGCGTCGGGGAGCCAGGTGTGGAGGGGGAACTGGGCGGACTTGCCCGCGACACCGGCGAGGAGCAGCAGGGCGATCAGCGTCGGATGGTCCAGGCCGCCTTCGGCGACGGTGGCCAGGATCCGGGTGATGCGGAACGACCCGGCGTCCGTGGCGAGGGCGAACAGACCGATCAGGAAGGGGACGTCACCGAGCTTGGTGACCAGGAAGGCCTTGAGGGAGGCGGCCCGGGCCTCAGGGGTCTCCCAGTAGTGGCCGACCAGGAAGTACGAACAGATGCCCATGATCTCCCAGCCGACCAGGAGCACCATCAGGTCGCCGGAGTAGACGACGAGGAGCATCGCGGAGGTGAAGAGGGAGACGAGAGCGGCGTACGAGGGGTAGCGCGGGTCGTCGCGCAGATAGCCCGTCGAGTAGATCTGCACACAGGTGGCGACCAGGCCGACCAGGACGGCGACCAGGGCGGCGAAGCCGTCGATGTGCAGGGCGAGTTCGATCGGGACCGAGCCGGTGGGGGTCAGCTGGGTGGCCGCGTCGACGGCCTTGTCACCGCCCTGGCGTACGGCGACGAGTACGGCCAGGGCGAAGGCCGTGACGGTGGGCAGTACGGCGAGGGGGCGGACGAAGCCGGGGGCGGTGCGGCCGAGGAGCAGGCCGGTCGCGGCGCCGAGGAACGGGAGGAGGGGGACGAGTACGGCGAGGGTGGTCGTGGTCACGCGGTGGCCTCAGCCTTCTCGGTCCGGCCGGAGGGGTCGGTCGTGCCGGTGGCCTCGTCGGAGCCGTCGGGGTCGTCGGTCTCGTGGCCCTCGGCGGTGTCGCGGAGCTTGTCGATGTCCGCGGTGCCACGGTTGCGGTGGACGGCGAGGACGATCGCCAGGCCGATGCCGATCTCGGCGGCGGCGATGGTGATCGTGAACAGCGTCAGGGCCTGGCCGGAGTGCAGGGTCTCCTCGGCGGCCTTGCTGAGCCAGACGTCGAAGGCGACGAGGTTGAGGTTGACGGCGTTGAGCATCAGCTCTACGGACATCAGGACGAGGATCGCGTTGCGGCGGGCGAGGACGCCGTAGAGGCCCGTGCAGAAGAGGAGGGCGGAGAGCACGACGGGGTAGGCGAGGTGCATCAGCGGACGCCTCCCTTGTCGGTGCCGGACTCGGACTTGGCTGCGGCTTCGGAGCGGGCTCCGGTATCGGCTCCGGTTCGAGTTTCGGCTGCGGTTCGGGGTCCGGTCGGCGGCTGGGGTGGGGTGCCGTTGCGGGGGCGGGGGGTGGTCGCGGGGGTCGGTGCGTCCGGCTTCGCCTTGCGGGAGAGGACGATCGCGCCGACCAGGGCGGCGAGAAGGAGGACGGAGAGGGCCTCGAAGGGGAGGACCCAGTTCTGGAAGAGGCTCTCGCCGGTGGCCTCGGTGGAGCCGGCGGCGGGACCGTCGAGGTCGATCCAGATGGTGCGGAAGGCGTCGACGACGACCCAGACCAGGGCGGCCGCCGAGGCGACGGCGACGGTGAGGGCGGCCCAGCGGTTGCCGGAGTCGGCGTCCGGGGAGCGGCCGATGGGGGCCTTGGTGAGCATCAGACCGAAGAGGAGGAGGACGACGACGGAACCGACGTAGATGAGGACCTGCACCCAGGCGATGAACTCGGCGGTCAGCAGGAGGTACTCGACGGCGAGCCCGCCGAGCGCCACCACCAGCCACAGGGCGGCGTGCACGAGCTGCCGGGTGGTGACGGTGACGATCGCGGCGCCGAAGGTGACCAGACCGACGAGGACGAAGGCGATCTCGACGCCGGTCGGGGAGAGAAAGCCCCGGGTCTCGACGGCGGCCAGGGCGGGGGCCAGGGCGGGGTGCGTCGTGGCGACGGCGGCGGCTGCGGCTGCGGCGAGGCTCACGCGTCTCCCTCCGGTGGCTCGGCCGGTTCGGTCGGTGGCTTGGACGGTTCGGTCGGTGGCTTGGACGGTTCGGCCGGCTCGGTGTTCTCGGCCTGCGCGGCTTGTTTCGCCTCGGCGGCCTCGGCCGCCTGGGCCGTCGCTAGTTTTTCGGCGGTCTTGCGGGCGGCGGCCAGTTCCTTGGGTTCCTCGGCCGAGGGGTCGAGGGCCGGCGGGGAGGGGACGGTCCACATCCACTCGCGGAGCTTGTCGCGCTCGTGGGTGAGTTCGTGGATGTCGGTCTCGGCGTACTCGAACTCCGGGGACCAGAAGAGGGCGTCGAAGGGGCAGACCTCGATGCAGATACCGCAGTACATGCAGAGGGAGAAATCGATGGCGAAGCGGTCGAGGACGTTGCGGCTGCGTTCGCGGCCGCCGGGGGCGGCGGGCGGGACCGTCTCCTTGTGGGAGTCGATGTAGATGCACCAGTCCGGGCACTCTCGGGCGCACAGCATGCAGACCGTGCAGTTCTCCTCGAAGAGCCCGATGACGCCACGGGTGCGGGGCGGGAGGTCGGGCTGGACGTCCGGGTACTGCTCGGTGACGGTCTTCCTCGTCATCGTGCGGAGGGTGACGGCCAGGCCCTTGGCGAGGCCGCTGCCGGGGATGGGGGCCATGGTTACCGGATCACCACCTTCACGACGCCGGTGAGGGCGATCTGGGCGAGGGAGAGGGGGACGAGGAGGGTCCAGGAGAGCTTCTGGAGCTGGTCCTCGCGCAGGCGGGGGTACGTCACGCGGAGCCAGATGACGATGAAGGCGAGGACGGCGGTCTTCAGGAGGGTCCAGACCCAGCCGAGGCCGTCGGCACCCCACGGGCCGTGCCAGCCGCCGAGGAAGAGGACGGTGGTCAGGCCGCACAGGACGACGATTCCGGCGTACTCGGCGAGGAGGAAGAGGGCGAAGCGGAGGCCGGTGTACTCGGTGTAGGCGCCGAAGATGATCTCCGAGTCGGCGACGGGCATGTCGAAGGGCGGGCGCTGGAGTTCGGCGAGGCCGGCGACGAAGAAGACGATCGCGCCGACGATCTGCCAGGGCAGCCACCACCACTCGAAGGCGTCGAGGATGCCGACCAGGGAGACCGTGCCGGCCGCCATCGCCACGGAGGCGGCGGTGAGCAGCATCGGGAGTTCGTAGGCGAGGAGCTGGGCAGCGGTGCGGAGGCCGCCGAGGAGGGAGAACTTGTTGGCGGAGGCCCAGCCGGCCATGAGGGAGCCGAGGACGCCCACGCCCATCACCGCGAGGACGAAGAAGATGCCCGCGTCGATGACCTCGCCGACGGCGCCCTCACCGGGGCCGATCGGGATGGCGAGGAGGACGAGGAGGTACGGGAGGAGGGCCACGGCCGGGGCGAGCTGGAAGATACGGCGGTCGGCTCCGGCCGGGACGATGTCTTCCTTCTGGGCGAACTTCACGCCGTCCGCGACGAGTTGGGCCCAGCCGTGGAAGCCGCCGGCGTACATGGGGCCGAGGCGGCCCTGCATGTGGGCCATGACCTTGTGTTCGGTCTGCCCGATGATCAGGGGGAAGGTCAGGAAGACGACGAAGACGATGAGGAGTCGCAGGGCGACGTCCAGAGCGTCGTTCACTGCGAGCCTCCCGTGGGGGGGTTGGGGTCAGGAACGTCATCGGGGGTGGCGTCGGGCTTGACGTCGGGCGTGACGTCCACGTGGCCGCCGTTGCCGTCGGGTGCTCCGACGCCTGGGGGCTGACTCGGAGGGGCCTTGTCCGGGGGCGTGCCGGGCGGCTCGGGTCGCCGCGGCGGGGTGTGCGGGGCCGGGGTGCGCTCGTCAGCGGTTGCCGGGGCAGAGGCGGACTGTGTGTCGGCTTCGGCCGCAGTTTCGGCTTCCGCTTCTCCCGCGGCTACGGCTTCGACTTCGGCCGCAGTTTCGGCTTCGGCTTCTCCCGCGGATTCGGCCGGATCGGGTTCCGCTTTTGCACCACGTGCGGCATCCGGCTGGGGGGTTGCGGAGCTGGTGGAGGCCTCTGGCTCGGGCTGCGTCGCGGGCTCGGCGTTCGGCTGAGGCTCACGCACGGCCGCAGGCTCGGCCTCGGCCTCGGGCTCGTCGAAGGCCGGGCGGGCTTGGTGCCAGGGCGCGTCCGTGCTGCGGGCGGCGGGGCGGGTGGGGCTCGGCTGAGCCGGGGGCTCGCCGGTGCCGGGAGCCTCGGCGGGGGTCACGCGTCGGCTCGCCGAGCCTCCCGAAGCGCTGCGGGCGCGGCGCGGGGCCGTAGGGCTGCCGCTCGCCTCGGGTGCCGGGCCGGCCGTCGGCAGGCTTGCCGAACCCTCGGCCGCCGAGCGCGCGCGGCGCGGGGAGGCCGAAGGGCCCGATGCGTCCGGTGCCGGGGCAGTCGTCGGCAGGCTCGCTGAGCCTTCGGCTGTTGTGCGGGTGCGGCGCGGGGAGGCCGGGGTGTCGGTGGGTGGGCTGGGCGTCGTCTGGCCGGCCGAGCCTTCGGCGGCTGTGCGCGTTCGGCGGGCCGAGCGGTCTCCGGCCGGGCGGGCGGCTGCGCCTCGGGCCGGGCGGGCGGGGGCCGGGGGGAGTTGGCCCTTGAGGGGGCCCCACTCGTTGGGGTCGGGGACGCCGGGCGGGAGCATCTGGCGGCGCTTGGGGGCGCCGTGCCCCGCAGACTCGCCCGGTTCCTTGGCGCCCGGCCAGGCCTTGGCCACGCGGGCCGCGAGGACGAAGTCCTTGCGGAGGGGGTGGCCCTCGAAGGTCTCGGGGAGGAGGAGGTGGTCCAGGGCGGGGTGGCCCTCGAAGCGGACGCCGAACATTTCGTGGGTCTCGCGTTCGTGCCAGGCCGCGCCGGCGTAGATGTCGACGGCGGTCGGCAGGACCGGGGCCTCGTGGGGAACCGTCGTACGCAGGAGGAGGCGGCGGACCGGGGCCAGGGCCACCACATGGGCCGCCACACGGAAGCCCGTGCCCGGTTCGTCGACCGCGCTCAGCCAGTCGAAATAGGTGCAGCCCAGGGTGGAGCGGGCCGTGCGCAGCGCCTCGGTCCAGGATGCGGACGGGACGTCCACGGTGAGGACGCCGTACGACTCCTCGGCCGTGGCCTCCGGGCCGAAGAGCTCCTCGGCGGGGGCGGGCAGCCAGCCGGTCACTTGTCCCCCACTTCAGCGCCACCACCGGCGGCCGTTTCGGCGGCATCGGAATCGGCCGCCGGTGGCTTCACCAAGCCGCTCTGCAGGGCCGCCGCGGACGGGCGGGGGCCTGCCGCAGCGCGGCCTGTCGTGCCGGGGTCGTTGGCGTAGCGCTCCCCCAGGGACTCCCGGGCGATCTTCTCCTGGAGTTTCAGGATGCCCTGGAGGAGGGCCTCCGGGCGGGGCGGGCAGCCGGGGACGTAGACGTCGACGGGGATGATCTGGTCGACGCCCTTGGTGACCGAGTAGGAGTCCCAGTAGGGGCCGCCGCAGTTGCTGCACGCGCCGAAGGAGATGACGTACTTCGGCTCAGGCATCTGTTCGTAGAGGCGCTTCACCGCCGGGGCCATCTTGTCCGTGACCGTGCCCGACACCACCATCAGGTCGGCCTGGCGCGGGCCGGGCGCGAACGGGATGACGCCGAGGCGGATGAAGTCGTGGCGGGCCATGGACGCGGCGATGAACTCGATCGCGCAGCAGGCGAGGCCGAAGTTGAAGACCCAGAGGGAGTACCGGCGGCCCCAGTTGAGGATCACCTTCATCGGCTCGGGCGCGAGGCGGGCGAGGGCACCCAGCCGTTTCGGCTCCGGGAGGAGAACGGGCTGCGGGGCGCCCGCCTCCGGCGGATTCGTTTCTGGCGTCACGTCCATGCCAGGACGCCCTTCTTGTATGCGTAGAGCAGGCCCACGGCGAGGAACCCGAGGAAGACGAACATCTCGACGAGGGTCGTCGCGCCGTAGCCGGGGTCGGCGAAGACCGTCGCCCAGGGGAAGAGGAAGATCGAGTCGATGGCGAAGATGACGTAGAGGAAGGCGTAGACGTAGTAGCGGACCTGGGTGTGGGCCCAGCCCTCGCCGACGGGGTCGACGCCGCACTCGTACGTCAGGAGCTTCTCCCGGGTGGGGACCTCGGGCCGCAGGAGGCGTCCCGCGCCGAAGGCGACGGCGACGAAGAGCACGCCCACGGCGGCGAGCAGTCCGACCACCGAGTAGGACTGGAAGTAGTCCGCCGCTACGGCGACGGTCGGTTCCGTGGCTGCGCCGACGGTCGGTTCCGCCGCTACGGCGACGGTCGGTTCCGGCACGTCCGTCCCTCGCTCCCTGGCCTGGCGATTCGTACGTACGTGATGCGGACGCCGTACGTGCTTCGCTGTTCGACGATCTGTACGCACGGGAGTCTAGGCCCTGCTAAAGAGACCGTAAGCAGCCCGTCACAGGTCGGCACTCCGGAGTGCCGTCGTGTCCGGGCCGGGACGGGTGAGGGGAGCGGGGTCGGGACGGGGCAGGACCAGGTGGGGTGGGGTTTTCCCCAGGGTGGCCGGGGAGGTCCGCCTCATGGCGCGGGGCGGGGGCGGGCGGGCAGGGTGGTGGCATGACCGAATCCCTCTCTTCCCCGGCCGGCTCCGGGCGGCCGTACGGTCGTCCGCTGCCCTCCAGCCAGACGCCCTCCGATCCGCTGCCGCCCGCACAGTTCGCGTTCGGGGGGCAGACGTGGCGGGAGATCGCGCATCTGCTGGCGAACCTGCCGCTCGCGCTGTTCGGGTTCGTGTACGTGACGACGGTGCTGTTCACCAGTGCCTTCCTGACGTTGACGGTGATCGGTTTTCCGCTGCTCGCCGCCGCGTTGATGGGGGCCCGGCAGTTGGGGCGGCTGGAGCGGATACGGGCGCGGGCGCTGCTGCGGGTGCGGGTGGACGAGCCGAGTCCGCTGCCGTTCCGTGGCATCGGACGGCGGGCGGACGAGGGGTTCTTCGCGCAGGTGTGGATGAGCGTGAAGGATCCGGTCGGCTGGCGTTCGATGCTGTACGAGCTGATCCGGATGCCGTGGGCCGTCACGACGTTCGTGATCACCCTCACGGGGCTGTTCGTGGCGTGGCCGGTGCTGCCGTACATCGTGCGGGGGCTGACGAACGTGGACCGGGTGATGGTGCGGTCCCTGTTGTCGCCCTCCGACGAGCTGGAGCGGCGGATCGCGGAGCTGGAGTCCGACCGGGGGGTCGTCGTCGACACGGCCGCGGCCGATCTGCGGCGGATCGAGCGGGATCTGCACGACGGGGCGCAGGCGCGGCTGGTGAATCTGGCGATGGGGCTCGGGCTCGCCAAGGAGAAGCTGCTGGAGGATCCCGACGCGGCTGCCTCGATGGTGGACGAGGCCCACGGTGAGGTGAAGCTGGCGTTGCAGGAGCTGCGGGATCTGGCGCGGGGGATCCATCCGGCGGTGCTGACGGATCGGGGGCTCGACGCGGCGTTGTCGTCGGTCGCGGCGCGGTGCGTCGCGCCGGTGAGGGTGAGCGTCGATCTCGCGGCGCGGCCTGCCGCCGCCATCGAGGGCATCGCGTACTTCACCGTGTCCGAGCTGCTGCAGAACATCAGCAAGCACAGTGGGGCGAAGGCCGCCTCGGTGGATGTCTGGCGTTCCGACGACCGGCTGCTGATTCAGGTGTGGGACGACGGGCGTGGGGGTGCGCGGCTCGACGGGGGCACCGGTATCGCCGGGCTCGCGGAGCGGCTCGACGCGGTCGACGGGCTGTTCGTCATCGACTCTCCGGTGGGTGGGCCCACGACTGTCACGGCGGAGTTGCCCTGGCGTGGACGGGGTGCGGGTACCTCCGGCGGTTGACCGGGGTGTGTTCGCGGTCGGGTGCCTTGGGGCGAGGGGTTCTTCGCTGTGGGCGCCCGTTCGCCTTTTCTCCGTGGGGGTGTCGCGTCGTGGGCGGGAGCTGGTTCGTGGTGGTTGTTGCTCGCGCGGTTCCCCGGGCCCCTTTCGGGGCGCGGCTCTGGTTGCGTGGGGTGGGGAAAACCCCCGTGTCGAGACGCCGACTTGCTCCATGGTCCGCCAGGGCCGGGGCGAGCAGGGTGGGAGTACGACATCGGGAGTGCGGGACCAGGGAAGGCGGGCGACGGTGATGGCCACGGAGTACGGGCACGGGTACGGGAGTTGGGACGAGGAGCGGCGGCGCCGGATGCCGGCCGGGTTGCGGGCGCCGTTCGAGGCGCGCAGCCGGCGGGAGCTCGGGTATGTGCTGCTGGGGCTGCCGGTGGGGATCCTGTTGTTCACGTACGCCGTGACGATGGTGTCGGTCGGCGCGGGGCTGCTGGTCACGTTCCTCGGGGTGCCGGTGCTGGCGGCGGGGCTGGCCGGGTGCCGGGGGTTCGGCGCGCTGGAGCGGGCGCGGGCGCGGGCGTTGCTCGGGGTGGAGGTGTCCGCGCCGGAGCCGTTGCGGCCGAAGGGGCGCGGGGCGATGGCGTGGATGGGCGCCGTGCTGCGCAGCGGGTCGTCGTGGCGGCAGCTGCTGTACGCGGTCGTGCAGTTCCCGTGGTCGGTGTTCTCGTTCGTGGTGGCGGTGACCTTCTGGACGTACGGGTGGGCGATGCTGACCTATCCGCTGTGGTTCTGGGTCTTCCCCGTGTGGGCCGGACAGGACGGGTTGCAGTTGTACGGGGACGAGACGCACTCCGTGTACCTGAACAACCCGTTCGAGGTGACCGTGACCGCGCTGGTGGGGCTGCTCTTCACGATGGCCACGCCGTGGATCGTGCGGGGGCTGACGATGGTCGACCGGGGGATGGTGAGCGCGCTGCTCGGGCCGTCGCGGCTGGGCGCGCGGGTGGTCGAGCTGGAGTCGGACCGGGGGGTCGTGATCGACACCGCCGCGGCTGATCTGCGGCGGATCGAGCGGGATCTGCACGACGGGGCGCAGGCACGGCTGGTGGCGTTGGCCATGGATCTGGGGCTGGCGAAGGAGAAGCTGGCGGAGGACCCGCGGGCGGCGGCGGTGATGGTGGACTCGGCGCACGGTGAGGTGAAGACGGCGCTGCAGGAGCTGCGGGATCTCGCGCGGGGCATCCATCCGGCCGTGCTGACCGACCGGGGGCTCGACGCGGCGCTGTCGTCGATCGCCTCGCGGTGTGCGGTGACGGTGGTGGTGGACGTGGACCTGCCGGCACGGCCGGTGCCGGCGATCGAGGGCATCGCGTACTTCACCGTCTCCGAGCTGCTGCAGAACGTCAGCAAGCACGCGGGGGCCTCGCAGGCGACCGTGGATGTGTGGAAGGTCGAGAACCGCCTGATGCTGCAGGTCACCGACGACGGCGTGGGCGGCGCCGACACCGGGCGCGGCTCCGGCCTGGCGGGGCTCGCCGAGCGGATCGGGGCGGTCGACGGCATCCTCGTCGTCGACTCGCCGGCCGGGGGGCCGACCCGGGTGACGGCAGAGCTGCCGTGGCGGGCGGCGTGACGGCGAAAGCTGAGGTGACGGCAGGGCCAGGGCTTGCTTGAGGGCCACGGCGAGGGCAGGAACCGGGGCCCGCGGGCGAAGGCCGTGAGCAGACATCGGCCTCCGAGGCCGAGGGCGGGAGCCGGGTCCCAGGGCCCTGGATGAGGGCGGGCCTACGAGCGGCAGCCGGGGGGCGGCTCGACGCCAGAGGCGGCGGCAGCAGCGGCAGCGGCAGCGGCCTGACCGTGGCGGCGCGCGCCCGGCATCACGACCCGACAGTGATCGGCTGAAAGCGGCCCGACAGCGGTCGCGGGGGCGCGCGGCAGCCGGGCGGGAATTAGCTGGGGTAAGGGCGGCCTACGAGCGGCAGCCGGGGGCGGCTCGACGCCAGAGGCGGCAGCAGCAGCGGCAGCCTGACCCTGGCGGCGCGCGCCCGGCATCACGACCCGACAGTGATCGGCTGAGAGCGGCCCGGCAGCGGTCGCGGGGGCGCGCGGCAGCCGGGCGGGAATTAGCTGGGGTAAGGGCGGGCCTGCGAACGGCAGCCGGGGGGCGGCTCGACGCCAGAGGCGGCAGCGGCGGCAGCAGCGGCAGCAGCGGCAGCGGGCCTGACCGTGGCGGCCCGTGCCCACGTTGCGTCAAGGATGTCCCGGCGAGCGCGTCCAGGGCTTACCACCCTCGGGCGCGCTTCCGTGTTCTCTTCCGGACTCGCCCGGTTCACGTCTTCTCGGCCCTCGGCCCTCGGCCCTCGGCCCAACCCGGGCTTCCATGGCCCCGGCCCCCGGCCCCTCCAAGCCGCCCCCACCCCAACCCTCACCCCTCCAGGCGGAGCGCCCGGCGCTGAATCCCCTGTCCGGTGGGGCGAGGGCGGCATTCGGCCAGTTCGTGGGGTGTTCCTGCCCCTGTTCTCCGGTCGGCGCAGCGCTCGGGCGTTCCGATGCTGGAATGCTGGGGCTGTCGTACGGGGCGGGCCCGGAGCACGGGCCGACCGGGGTGGATGTGGGTGTCGTGGGGGGACAAGGCGTGGAGGACAGGGTGCGGGTGGTCATCGCCGAGGATTCGGTGCTGTTGCGGGAGGGACTGACGCGACTGCTGACCGACCGGGGGCACGACGTCGTGGCGGGGGTCGGGGACGGCAACGCCCTGATCAAGACGATCACGGAGTTCGCGGCGCAGGGCGATCTCCCGGACGTGGTCGTGGCGGATGTGCGGATGCCGCCGACGCACACCGACGAAGGCGTGCGGGCTGCCGTACAGCTGCGGAAGCAGTATCCGGAACTGGGGGTGCTCGTGTTGTCGCAGTACGTGGAGGAGCGCTACGCCACCGAACTGCTCGCGGGGTCCAGCCGCGGCGTCGGGTACCTGTTGAAGGACCGGGTGGCCGAGGTGCGGGAGTTCGTGGACGCTGTGGTGCGGGTGGCACGGGGCGGTACGGCGCTGGACCCGGAGGTGGTCGCGCAGCTGCTCGGGCGGAGCCGGAAGCAGGACGTGGTCGCGGGGCTCACCCCGCGGGAGCGTGAGGTGCTGGGGCTGATGGCGGAGGGGCGGACCAACTCGGCGATCGCCCGGCAGCTCGTCGTCAGCGACGGGGCCGTCGAGAAGCACGTCAGCAACATCTTCCTGAAGCTCGGGCTGTCCCCGAGCGACGGGGACCACCGGCGTGTTCTGGCGGTGCTCACCTACCTCAATTCATGACCATCTGACACTGTGTCAGTAAGCGGTCGACCGGTCCTTCGACTTCCGCACCCGCCCTCGCAACCCGCCGCCCGGCCCGAGAACCGCCGGCCGGCGGTGCGCGTCCTCAATGGAAGCGACAGTGACGGGTAAATCGTGACAAGTCAGGGCGTTCGGCAGTCTCGAAACAGCGTCCAGCAGGCAAAAGCTAAGGGGATCGCCACCCTTGCCGACGTAGGGTTGGTCTTGGGAGGGCCGGCGGGACGGCCGTTCCCGGACAGCCGCCCCGAGGGAGGTCCAGTTCAGTGACCAGCCAGGTCAGCAGCCCAGCGGAGCAGGCCGACGAGGCCGCTCTGGGAGAACTGAGGGAACAGCGCAAACCGGCGGGGACGAAGGACGTCCGCCGACTCGATCGGGTGATCATTCGGTTCGCCGGGGACTCCGGTGACGGGATGCAGCTCACCGGCGACCGCTTCACCTCCGAGACCGCGTCCTTCGGCAACGACCTCTCCACCCTGCCGAACTTCCCCGCCGAGATCCGCGCCCCCGCCGGCACCCTGCCGGGTGTGTCCAGCTTCCAGCTGCACTTCGCCGACCACGACATCCTCACCCCGGGTGACGCGCCCAACGTGCTCGTCGCCATGAACCCGGCCGCCCTGAAGGCGAACATCGGTGACGTGCCGCGCGGCGCGGAGATCATCGTCAACACGGACGAGTTCACCAAACGGGCGATGCAGAAGGTCGGTTACGCGACCAGCCCGCTGGAGGACGGGTCGCTGGACGGATACAGCGTCCATCCGGTGCCGCTGACCACCCTCACCGTCGAGGCGCTCAAGGAATTCGACCTCAGCCGCAAGGAGGCCGAGCGCAGCAAGAACATGTTCGCGCTAGGCCTGCTGTCGTGGATGTACCACCGGCCGACCGAGGGCACCGAGAAGTTCCTGGCGGCCAAGTTCGCCAAGAAGCCCGAGATCGCGGCCGCCAACCTCGCCGCCTTCCGCGCCGGGTGGAACTTCGGCGAGACGACCGAGGACTTCGCGGTCAGCTACGAGGTCGCGCCGGCCGCCACCGCCTTCCCCGTGGGCACGTACCGGAACATCTCCGGGAACCTGGCACTGTCGTACGGGCTGATCGCGGCGTCCCGGCAGGCGGATCTGCCGCTGTACCTGGGCTCCTACCCGATCACGCCGGCCTCGGACATCCTGCACGAGCTGAGCCGGCACAAGAACTTCGGTGTGCGGACCTTCCAGGCCGAGGACGAGATCGCGGGGATCGGGGCCGCGCTGGGGGCCGCGTTCGGGGGGTCGCTGGCCGTGACCACCACGAGTGGTCCGGGCGTGGCACTCAAGTCGGAGACCATCGGGCTCGCCGTCTCGCTCGAACTGCCGCTGCTCGTCATCGACATCCAGCGCGGCGGGCCGTCCACCGGGCTGCCGACCAAGACCGAGCAGGCGGATCTGCTCCAGGCGATGTACGGCAGGAACGGGGAGGCGCCGGTACCGGTCGTCGCGCCGCGCACTCCGGCCGACTGTTTCGACGCGGCCATCGAGGCCGCCCGCATCGCGCTGAAATACCGCACGCCCGTCTTCCTGCTGTCCGACGGCTACCTCGCCAACGGCAGCGAGCCGTGGCGCATCCCCGAGACCGACGAACTGCCGGATCTGACCGTGCAGTTCACCCAGGGGCCCAACCACACCCTCGACGACGGCACCGAGGTCTTCTGGCCCTACAAGCGCGACCCGCAGACGCTCGCCCGCCCCTGGGCGATCCCGGGCACGCCGGGGCTCGAACACCGGATCGGCGGCATCGAGAAGCAGGACGGCACGGGCAACATCTCGTACGACCCGGCCAACCACGACTTCATGGTGCGGACCCGGCAGGCGAAGATCGACGGGATCGACGTGCCCGACGTCGAGGTCGACGATCCGCACGAGGCCCGGACCCTGGTGCTGGGCTGGGGGTCGACGTACGGGCCGATCACGGCGGCGGTACGGCGGCTGCGTACGGCCGGCGAGTCCATCGCGCAGGCCCATCTGCGGCACCTCAACCCCTTCCCGCGGAATCTGGGTGCGGTGCTGAGGCGCTACGACAAGGTGGTGGTCCCCGAGATGAACCTCGGGCAGCTCGCCATGCTCGTCCGGGCGAAGTACCTGGTCGACGCCCAGTCGTACAACCAGGTGAACGGTATGCCGTTCAAGGCGGAGCAGCTCGCCACGGCTCTCAAGGAGGCCATCGATGGCTGAGAGGTCCACGGAAGGCGCGGGTACGGGCGGCGTGATCGAGGCGCTCTCCCTCGTGCCCAAGGCCACGGCCCGGCAGTCCATGAAGGACTTCAAGTCCGACCAGGAAGTGCGCTGGTGCCCCGGCTGCGGTGACTACGCGATCCTCGCCGCCGTCCAGGGCTTCATGCCCGAACTCGGCCTGGCCCGGGAGAACATCGTCTTCGTCTCGGGCATCGGCTGCTCGTCCCGCTTCCCGTACTACATGGACACCTACGGGATGCACTCGATCCACGGGCGGGCGCCGGCGATCGCGACCGGGCTCGCCACCTCGCGGCGGGACCTGTCCGTCTGGGTGGTGACCGGTGACGGCGACGCGCTGTCCATCGGCGGCAATCACCTGATCCACGCCCTGCGCCGCAATGTGAACCTGAAGATCCTGCTCTTCAACAACCGCATCTACGGCCTGACGAAGGGCCAGTACTCCCCCACCTCCGAGGTCGGGAAGATCACCAAGTCGACGCCGATGGGGTCGCTGGACGCGCCCTTCAACCCGGTGTCGCTGGCGATCGGGGCGGAGGCGTCGTTCGTGGCGCGGACCGTCGACTCCGACCGCAAGCACCTGACGGAGGTGCTGCGGCAGGCCGCGGCCCACCCCGGTACGGCCCTGGTGGAGATCTACCAGAACTGCAACATCTTCAACGACAACGCCTTCGAGGTCCTCAAGGACCGACAGCAGGCGGAGGAAGCCGTGATCCGGCTGGAGCACGGCGAGCAGATCCGGTTCGGGGCGGACCGCGCGCGGGGGGTCGTACGGGACGACGCGACCGGTGATCTGTCGGTCGTCACCGTCACACCCGAGAACGAGTCGCGGGTCCTGGTCCACGACGCGCATGCCGCGTCCCCGACCACCGCGTTCGCGCTGTCACGGCTCGCCGACCCGGACACCCTCCACCACACCCCGATCGGTGTCCTGCGGTCCGTCCGACGACCCGTGTACGACACCCAGATGGCCGACCAACTCGACTCCGCCATCGAGCAGTTCGGCAAGGGTGACCTGTCGGCACTGCTGGCGGGCGGGGACACGTGGACGGTCGTCGGCTGAGGACGGACGGTCCGGCGGCGGCCGGCGGCGGCCGGCTGATGGCGGCCGCCTCCGGGCCCGGGGCGGCTCAGGCCCGGGCCTCGTCGTAGGCCTGCCGGGCCTCCTGGACGTCGCCCATGCGGTCCTTGGTCCAGGTCGCCAGGGCGCGTACCTGTTCGGCGGCCTCGCGGCCGAGGTCGGTGAGGGAGTAGTCGACGCGGGGCGGGATGACGGGCTTGGCATCGCGGTGGACGAGGCCGTCGCGCTCCAGGGTCTGGAGGGTCTGGGTGAGCATCTTCTCGCTGACGCGGCCGATGGCCCGGCGCAGCTCGCTGAAGCGGTACGGCCGCTCCAGCAGCTCGATCAGGACGAGGACGCCCCAGCGACTGGTGACATGCTCCAGAACCAGGCGGTAGGGGCACAGACCCTCGCCGTTCATGTCGTGCTTGCTCGCGGGCTGGGTCGACACCCTACTTACGGCCATGCCAGTACCTTACTTCAAAGTGGGTACTTTCGTAGAGTTAGCGCACCCCCTAGGGTTAGTGGCGCATCCCGCCCCCTGGAGGAGTTTCACCATGAGCATCGTTGTCACCGGAGCGACCGGACACCTCGGCAAGTTCGTCGTCGAGGGGCTGCTGGAGAATGTCCCGGCCGAGCAGATCACGGCCGTCGTCCGCAGCGCGGAGAAGGCCGCCGGGTTCGCCGCGCGCGGCGTGAAGGTCGTCGTCGCCGACTACAGCGCCCCCGAGACCTTCGACGGCGTCCTCGCCGCCGGTGACAAGGTGCTGCTGATCTCCGGCAGCGAGATCGGCGCCGACCGGGTGGGCCAGCACAAGGTCGTGATCGACGCCGCCAAGGCGGCCGGGGTCGCGCTCCTCGCGTACACCAGCGCGCCGGGCAGCCTGAAGGCCGCGCTCGCGAACGACCACCGGGGCACCGAGGAGGCGCTGCTCGCCTCCGGTCTGCCGTACGTCCTGCTGCGCAACGGCTGGTACAACGAGAACTACACCGAGCAGCTCGCGCCGGTGCTGGAGTACAGCGCCGTCACGCACGCCGCCGGCGAGGGCCGCGTCTCCTCCGCGACCCGCGCGGACTACGCGGCCGCCGCGGTCGCCGTGCTCACCGGTGAGGGCCACGAGAACCAGACGTACGAGCTCGGCGGCGACGTCGCCTGGAGCTTCGCCGAGTACGCGGCCGAGCTGAGCGGGCAGACCGGCAAGGAGATAGCGAACAACGCCGTCTCCGTCGATGTCCTCACCGGCATCCTGGCCGGCGTCGGACTTCCCGAGCCGCTGCCGGCGATCCTCGCGGGCGTCGACGCGTCCATCGAGAAGGGCGAGCTGGTCGTCTCCTCCGGCGACCTCTCCCGCCTCATCGGCCGCCCGACCACGCCGATCGCGGACTCGATCGCGGTGGCACTGAAGGGCTGATCCGCCACAGTCGTCACCTGTCCGGCGACGGCCGCGGCCGTCGCCGGACATCCCGGAACCCGGGGGTCACGCGCCCCGGACACGAGCACCGAACTCCCCCTAGGGGCAGCCACCCCCGACTGTCATGACCGTATGCCGATACGGGCATGACAGCCGGGGGTGCCCGGCGTTACCTTCGACAGAGCGTTCGTGACGGCGCTCGTGAGGGCCTGAGGGCTGGGGGTCGCGACGGCGCGGCCGGTGAGAAGGAGGGGCCGTGGCGGCGCAGTCGAGGGGCGAACACCGGACAGGGCTGCTGAACGGCTTCGCCGCGTACGGGATGTGGGGGATCGTCCCGCTCTTCTGGCCGCTGCTGAAGCCCTCCGGGGCACTGGAGATACTCGCCCACCGCATGGTGTGGTCCCTCGCGGTCGTCGGCGTCGCGCTGCTGGTGCTGCGGCGCTGGTCCTGGGCCGGCGAACTGCTGCGGCAGCCGCGCAGGCTCGCCCTGGTCGCGGTCGCGGCGACGGTGATCACCGTCAACTGGGGCGTGTACATCTGGGCCGTCAACGCCCACCAGGTGGTCGAGGCCTCCCTCGGGTACTTCATCAACCCGCTCGTCACCATCGCCATCGGCGTCCTGCTGCTGAAGGAACGGCTGCGACCCGTCCAGTGGACGGCGGTCGGCATCGGCTTCGCGGCCGTCCTCGTCCTCACGATCGGTTACGGGCGGCCGCCGTGGATCTCTCTCTGCCTCGCCTTCTCCTTCGCCACGTACGGGCTCGTGAAGAAGAAGGTCAACCTGGGCGGCGTCGAGTCGCTCGCCGCGGAGACCGCGATCCAGTTCCTGCCCGCGCTGGCCTATCTGCTGTGGCTGGGGTCACGGGGGGACGCCACCTTCGGCCCGGAGGGGACGGTGCACGCCCTGCTCCTCGCCGCGACCGGACTGGTGACCGCGCTGCCGCTGGTCTGCTTCGGGGCGGCCGCGATCCGGGTGCCGCTGTCCACGCTGGGACTGCTGCAGTACCTGGCGCCGGTGTTCCAGTTCCTGCTGGGTGTCTGGTACTTCGGCGAGGCCATGCCGCCCGAGCGGTGGGCGGGCTTCGCGCTGGTGTGGCTGGCGCTGTCGCTGCTGACCTGGGACGCGCTGCGGACGGCACGGGGCGCGCGCAGGCGGCTGGAGGAGCTGACCATCGCCGCCGAAGCCACTGAGGCGCGAACCCCGCTGGCCAAATAGCACCCTTGACGGAGAGTCAGTCCCGCCCGCACCATCCAGGCACCTCATTCACCGGGTTAGCCATGGACACATCAACAGTGTCGTCCACGGCGGCCCCATGGAATTCGGAGCCCCCCACTATGAAGCTCTCTGTTCCAGCCACGGGACGCACCGCCCTCGCCGCCGCCGTCGCGGTGGCCACGCTGCTCACCACCGGGTCCATAGCCGGGGCGGCCCCCGCCCCCGACATGGCGATCGCCGCCGCGCCCGACCTCCCCGTGGCCAACGTCAAGGCCCACCTGACCCAGTTCCAGTCCATCGCCGCGGCCAACGGCGGCAACAGAGCCCACGGCCGCGCCGGCTACCTCGCGTCACTGAACTACGTGAAGGGCAAGCTCGACGCGGCCGGCTTCGTCACCACCACGCAGTCCTTCACGTCCGGCGGCCGCACCGGCTACAACCTGATCGCGGACTGGCCCGGCGGCGACACCAACCAGGTTGTCATGGCCGGTTCACACCTGGACAGTGTCACCACAGGTGCCGGCATCAACGACAACGGCTCGGGCTCGGCCGCGGTGCTGGAGGCGGCTCTGACCGTGTCCCGCACGAACTACCAGCCCACGAAGCACCTGCGGTTCGCCTGGTGGGGCGCGGAGGAGCTGGGCCTCGTCGGCTCCCGCTTCTACGTCAACAACCTGTCCACCGCGAACCGGGCCCGCATCAGCGGGTACCTCAACTTCGACATGATCGGTTCGCCGAACCCCGGGTACTTCGTCTACGACGACGACCCGGTCATCGAGCAGACCTTCAAGGACTACTTCACGGGGATCGGTGTCCCGACCGAGATCGAGACCGAGGGGGACGGCCGCTCCGACCACGCGCCCTTCAAGAGCGCCGGCGTCCCCGTCGGCGGCCTCTTCACGGGCGCGAGCCACGCAAAGACGGCCGCGCAGGTCACCAAGTGGGGCGGTACGTCCGGCCAGGCCTTCGACCGCTGCTACCACTCGTCCTGCGACAACACGTCCAACATCAACGACACGGCGCTCGACCGGAACAGTGATGCGCTGGCGTACGCGGTGTGGGAGCTGTCGGAGTAGAGGCGGCGCCTCTCGTAGGCAGTGCTTCGGGTGATGCGGTTCCGGGATCGGTCAGCGGCGTGGACCCGCGGCCGCTCCCGGACCCGGCCCCGGACCCGGAGGACGCTGCCCCTGCCCCTGCGGTACGGCGGGTGTTCGCGTGCGGGTGACCGCCGAGGTGCGTTCCGCCGCGAGGGCGTGGGTGTGGGCCGGGGTCGCACTCGTCGACCGGAGACGGGACGCGGCCGAGGTGGGCATGCGGGTGCCGTGGGCGAGGTCGGCGGCCGCTGCGGAGCGGAGGGCGGCGAGCCGGGCCAGGTGGCTCTGCCGCTGTTCCGGGCTGAGCGAGGCGATGTCGACACCCAGAGCGGCCCGTACGGCCGCGGGGTGCGTCGGAATCGGGGCGGCGCCCTGCGCGGGGGCACGGGAGGGGTCCAGACCGGCGGAACGCAGGGCTGCGGCGCGGGCGTTCCAGGGGGCCGCTTCGGACGTACGGCGGTGAGGGGTGCGGGGGTCGCCGTCCTGGGCCCCGGACACGCGCGCCGATCGGTCGAGGGCTCGCCAACTCATCGTGCCGGTCAACTCGTTGAACGTGACCTCGACTCGGGGGCGGGGGCTTTCGGAAGACGGGTACGGGGAGCGGCGGCGGGCCGCGTCGGGGAGGGGAGCAGGGGCGAGGTGGCGGGCGGGGTCCCGACGACTGCTGCCCGAGCCGCCCGGGAGCTCCTCACCGCGCCCACCGGTCCGGCGGACCGTCCCGTCGGCCCGACTGCCGACGCCACCCCATGTCTGCCCGCCGGGCCGGCCGGCTCGGCTGCCGCGGTGGTTTCGGCCGGGGTCACTGGCCATGGGCGTAGGGGGCGCCGTCGAGGGCGCGGGCCCGCTCGGTGAGGCGGGTCATGCGGGTGCGGGCCTTTTCGAGTTGTTCCAGGTCGTCGGCGGCGGGGCCGGCGTCGGCGGCGAGGTCGGCCCAGACGGCGATCAGGTCGCGGCCCAGGTGCAGGCCCTGGAGCGGGTCGCGGACCGCGCGCCAGGCAGCCGCCGCGCTCTGGACGTTGCCGTACGCGGCACGCTGGTCGCGCAGACGGTGGCGGAGGACGGCCAGGTCGAGGGAGAGGTGGAAGGAGCGGAGGGCGTCTCCGGCCAAGTAGGCGATGTAGGCGGTGAGTTCGCGGAGCTTCAACACCTCTTGGTGCTGCGGGCCCAGCGCCGCCGTCGCCTGGGCGACCGTCTGCTCGGCCATCTCCGCGGCCTCCTGGATGCGGCCCAGTTTCACCGCCTCGTTGATGTGCGACACGGACTCCGCGAACGGTGACGCCGTACCGCCGTCCTCCGTCGGCATGTCCAGCACCGACTCGGCCACCGCGTCGAACTCCCGTACTGGTGCGGGCTTCGGCGCGCTGTCCTCCTCCTCCAGCACCTTCCACTCGGGAGCCGAGTAGGCGTCCGTCGCGGACTCCTCCGGAGGGGCCGGCGCGAAGGGTACGGGTTCAGGAGCGGGAACCGGGGCCGTCGTGTGGGGCGGCATCGGGGGCGGTGTCGGCGGCCAGGGCTGGGGCTCCAGCGAGGCGGGACCCGAGTCCGAGGACGGTGTCGGCTCGTCCGTCGTCTCCGGAGAGGGGTCGTCGGCCGGGGCCGGGGGCCAGGGCTGCGGATTCAGCGACGCGTTGCTCGACTCCGGGGAGGCCACGGCGTCCGGCGTGGGGGCGGGGGGCCGCACCGGGGCCGTCCCGCCCGGAGTCCAGGACTGCGCCTCCGGAGACGGTTCGGCATCCGGTGCGTGCGCGAAGTCCCCTACGGGCGCCGAGGTCCGGCTCGGGGGCCGCTGCTGCGGCTCCAGGGAGGCCGGGGTCGGCCGTGGAGTGTCCGGCGGGGTCACGGGCGGGATGTCGGCCTGGTCCGGGTGCCAGGCCCGGGGGGTCGTCCGGGCCTGGGGCGCAGGCAGCTCCTGGTCCGGCGCCGGGCCGAACTCGCCCGTCGGGGGTGAGACGGTGCCGGCGGCCGGGGCGGCCTCGCGGGTGGGCTCGGGTGTCGGGGGGGTGTTGTCCGGATCCGTGGGAATGCCCGCCAGGGTCAACTGGAGGCCCGGCGTGCGGGGCGGCTGCGGCTTCGCCAAGGGCCCCTCCGTCGGTTCCGGCACCGCGCGCAGCACGAACGTCGACGGCGGAACCCCGCCCGACACCGGCTCCACCAGCTGTCCCGGCTTCTC
Organism: Streptomyces europaeiscabiei; assembly: GCF_036346855.1. NCBI lineage: Bacteria > Bacillati > Actinomycetota > Actinomycetes > Kitasatosporales > Streptomycetaceae > Streptomyces > Streptomyces europaeiscabiei. Next base: position 6,330,082 of record NZ_CP107841.1, on the reverse strand, counting down.
CTTCGCCGCCGTGAGCGGCATCGTCCGGGGCTCACGCTTCGCCTCCGGGGCCACCGCGGCCACGGGTTCCGCCATGGGCTCCACCGGGGGCTGGTCCGACGTCACCTCGGCAGCGGCCGGCTCCGGCGCGTGCGCGGGTGCGGGTGCGGGTGCGGGGGGCTCCGGTGCGGGCGCGGGCTTCGCCGCCGACAGCGGGAGCGTCCTGGGCTCCCGCTTCGGCTGCGGGTGGGAGGGCGACTGAGGCTCCGGCCGTGCGTGGGCCTGCGGGTTCACATCCGGCTGAGCCTGCGGCTCGGGGTGTGCCGACGGCTCCCGGTCTCCCTGAGCCTGCCACTGCGGCCGCGCCTGGGCCTGGGCCTGCGGCTGCCCGTGCGGCTGGGACTGTCCGTCCGACTGCGGCTGCCACTCGGCCCGCGGCTGACGCTCGCCCTGAACCTGCGGCCGTACGTCCGGCTGCGATGCATGCTCAGCCTGGGCCTGGGCCTGCCACTGCGGCTCCGGCCGGACCTGGTGATGCGGGTGGGCCTGCGGTGGTGACGGTGTGTGGGGTGCCGTACCGGTGGGGCGGCCCAACTGGCTCTGCTCTTCCGGAAGTTCCGGCTCGACGGCTGCCGACTCCGGCACCGCGCGCAGTACGTGGGTCGACCGGTCACGGCGGGGCCCTTGCACGGGCGCCGACGGCTCCGGTGCCGCCCATCGGGCCGCCTCCTCGCCGAGGTGGGCCGGCACGGCGGCACTCTCGTGCGCGGCCCCGGCCCTGAGGCCTCCCCCACTTCCCGGCGCTCCCGCGAACCCCTTCGGCTCGCTCACCCGCACGGGTTCCCCGGCGTACTGGCTGGAGCCGTCGACGTGGATCTGGAGGGGGACGACGTAACCGATGCGCTCGTCGTGGACGGTGGCGAGGACGGGGTGGCCGGTGGCGAGGGCGAGGCGGTGGAGGTAGTCGAGGGCGGCGGCCTGGAGGGACTCCCCGGCGGCCGGGGGCACCGACATGCCGCCGACACTCGCACCGGCCTCGGCGGAGACGCGCACGTCGATCGGGGTCAGCCCGGCCGACGCACGCCCCGCGCGCTTGAGTTCCCGCTTCTGTTCGCGGCTGAGTCGAGTCATCGTTCCCTCACTCGGGTCGGGCAGAAGGAGAAGGAGAAGTCGTGGACGAGGCGGCGGAGTCCGGGCCGGACGGGTCCGGTGCCGACACCTCTGCCTCCACCGTACGCACCTCGTCCACCCGCCATGGCTCGTCCTTGCCCGAACGAGCCAGCTTCACGTAGACCGTGGCCTGGGGGCCGGTCCCGGTCCAGCCGTCGCGGCCGTGTGCCGTGCCGTCGACGAAGAGGGCGCGGTAGGCGTCCCGCGAGGAGTCGGACGGTGCGTCGCCGTCGTCGTCCTGTTCCACCTCGACGGTGGTCCACGCCTCGTGCGCGGCCCAGGAGTTCCACTGGTCGCCCGCGCCGCTCGCGGGGCGGTACGAGCGCTCGGCCTTCGCCTTGGCGGCGGTGAACCAGCGGGCGGAGCGCAGTACGGCGTCGTGCGGGCCGGTGTCGTACTTCGTGTCGTGGCCGTACGCGACCTCGACCCAGGCCTCGGCGACGGCGGTCGCGTCCGTGTCGTCGACACCGCTGGGACTCGGGACGTGCGCGTCCGGGCCGAGGCGTTTACCGGACGGCAGGGGCGCCTTGGGCGTGAAGGGCGGTTCGGACGAGGCCGTGGTGCCGGCCGCCGTCTCGCGGTGATCCTCCAGGCCGCATGCGGCGAGAACCGCCACGCCGGTCACCGTCGCGAGCGCGACCGCGCCCGCCCTGCGAGCCCTGCCGAGTACCCCGGTCCCGGTCGCGGTCGCGTACAGCCCGGGGCGCTCGTCACGCCCCCCGCGCCCGCCGCGCGCATCGCGCATCACGTTCACCCTCGTCCCCCTCCTCACCTCAGTGTCCTTCCTCGCCCATCGCGTCGTCCACGCGGGCCGCGTCGTCCACGCGGAGCGCCGCGTCCCCATCACCCTCGTCATCGCTACAGCCCCAACCACGGCGCCGGGTTCACGTACGCGCCGTTCTGCATCACCTCGAAGTGGAGGTGTGCGCCCGTCGAGTAACCCGTCGAGCCGACCAGGCCGACCCGTTGGCCGACCTTCACCTTGTCGCCGGCCTGAACACTGAGGCCGCGCAGCATGTGGTTGTAGGTCGTGGAGACACGGTCGCCGTTGATGGTGCCGTGGGAGATGACGACGCGGTTGCCGTAGCCGTTGGTCCAGCCCGCGAAGGTGACCTCGCCGTCGCGGGCGGCGAGGACCGGCTTGCCCTCGGCCACGCCGAAGTCGGTGCCGGTGTGCAGTTTGCGGACCCCGAGTATGGGGTGCATGCGCCAGCCGTAGGGGGAGGTCACGGGCGGGTTGCCGGAGAGCGGCAGCGCCATCTCCCTGCCGTCCGGGAGCTTGCCCGGTGGGTCGTCCACCGACTCGTACTTGGCGATGAGGGACTTGATGCGGACGACGTAGTTCTGGGTCTCGGTGTAGGGCGGGATGCCGCCGTACTGCCGCACGGCGCCCGGGCCGGCGTTGTACGCGGCGAGCGCCAGGTCGAGGGTCTCGCCGGTCGCCTGGCCCCGGTCCTTGTAGCCCTGGACCTGCTTGGCGAGGGCGCAGTCGTAGCGGCCCTGAGCCATGATCGCGTCGCCGGGGTCGTACGGGGATATGCGGCCGTTGCCGTCGTCGTCCTTGCTCCAGCTCGGCCAGGTCCCGGGCATGAACTGGCTCAACCCCTCGGCGCCGACCGGGGACTTGGCGTTCGGGTTCCAGCCCGACTCGGCCTCGATCTGCGCGGCGATCACGGCCGGCTTGATGACGTCGCACATGGCGCCCGCCTTGAGCACCCAGGGCACGTACTCCGCCGGGACCTGGCCCGACTTGAGGCCACCGCCGACCCCCTGCTCCTCGGCCTCGGCCTCGCTGCCCCCGCTCACCGCGACCATCATCACCACCGGCATCATCACCGCCGCCACGCAGCCGCCGACGACCCAGGTCGTGACGGACCCTCCCCCGTTGGACATCTGCTCCCCTCAGCGTCGAAGCGGCGAAGTTCAGTCATGTTCCTGCCACTTGAGTCCAGTCGGACGAGTCTCGCCGCTCACCCTCGTTCCGTGCGTCACCAGCGCGTCACAGGCTCGTCGCAGGAACTCACGTCCCGATTCCCAAGCCGCCCGCACGCCGTGAAGATCGGGGGTGGGCGGCCTCGCCGGACGCGGATCCGGCGGCGAGCACCGCGCCGGAGTGCGACGGGCACGCCGGACTCAGGAAGACTGCTGTGAGCGGATTGCTGTGATCAGCGGTGGAAACGGGGAGTGGTGGAGAGCGGTGATGCGGTGATGCAGCCGGGCACAGGACAGGCGGCGGCCGGGCCGGAGATCTGGGTGCGTGGGCCGGTCGTGGAACCGGAGGCACGGCCGCAGGACCCGCCGCCCCGGGCGGCCGCGAGCGCGCGGCGGTTCTCCTGGGTCGCCACGCACGGAGGCGCCGGGTCCACCACCCTCGCGACGGTCTTCGGCGGCCATGACACGGGCCGCAACTGGCCGCGCCCCGAACACGGCGAACCGGCATCGGTGCTCCTGGTGGGGCGCACGCACGCCGCCGGGCTCGACGCGGTCTCGCACACCCTGGACATCTTCCGCCGGGGCGACGCGCCGCCGGGGCTCGACCTCGACGCGATCGTGCTGGTCGCGGACGCGCCCGGCCGGCTGCCCCGGCAGCTCGTCCAGCGCGTGAAGGTGATCGGTTCCGTCATAGACGTCTACCGCGTGCCCTGGGTGCCCGCCTGGCGCACCGGCGATCTCACCGGACCGCCGCCGCGGGAGAGCGCGGCGCTGGCCCGTCTGACCGGGAGGACCCCATGAGCAGCACCCTGTACGCCGCCGCCACAACGCTGGCCGCACCTCCGGCGGTGGTCACCAACGAGCTGAACTACGTGCTGAACATCCTCGCCTGGCTGGTCACCGCGGCCGGTGTGTGCGGGCTGCTGATCGTCGGCTCGCGGATGGCCGTCTCGCTGCGGTCCGGGGAGGGCGACGAGCATCTCACCCAGTTCGCCATGGTCATGGGCGCCTGCATCATCGGCGCGACGGCGGGGCCGATCGTCGGATTCGTGCTGTAGGGAGAGGGTGGGCAGGACAGGACAGCGGCCCGTCGGTTCCTCGGAACCGACGGGCCGCTGTCGTACCTGAACCGCCCTGAACCGCCCTGAACCGCCTCGGGACGAAGGGTGATCGCGAACACCGATGACGAACACCCTTACGAGCCCCACCCTTCCTGTGGACCGAGCGGGAGTGAGCCCGTTCAGCCGCGCACCCCGAACGGTCCTGGGCGAACGGGTCCCCGGTGTACTCGACGCCGGTGTACTCGACCCCGGCGTACTCGACCCCGGGTGGTGGCGACACGCATCCTGTGCGTGGTCCTGGCCCGGGAGGCCCCCGCGGCCGGAGGCCGCCGATGGACACGGTCCTGCGCGACCTGGCCAGAAGCCAGAAGGAGGGTGCGGCCAGAGGCGACGGAGAGGCCCCGAACCATCACACCGGTGGAAACAGGGGCCCCGCACGCTGACGCTGCACCCGGCGTCCCGGGTCGCACAGCCACGCCAACCCGAACGGCCCAGGACACCGCAAGCCCGGAAACCGGCCATCACACGACCGAGCCAATTCGACCTCGTACGCACTCCTTGGCAAGCAACTCCATACCCCCTCACCGCAGGTCCCGGCCTTCCTGACGGCACATCACTGTCCCGGACATGACGAGAGCTTCCCGTCTGTCACGAGCACGTCACCGACAGGTGCTGGATCACTACATCGCTTGGTTTCGGCTCACAGGAGTCGCCAAGCTCACAGGGCGACCGGGAACCCGGGGACCTCACACCGGCCCCGAAAGCATCCCAATGTCCCATCCGCTCACATCAGTTGACGTCGGACCGCCGCCCACGGCGGACCGATCGAGACAACGGGGAGAAACCACATGCTGCACGCGATGGCCGCCAAGGCGCATCAGTCCCTCTACCTGGCCGACGGCACGGTCCCCAACCCCAACCGCGACGCCCCCGCCGAACTCACCGGCAAGGTCGACACCGTGCTCGGCATCGTCGCCTGGGCCGGCACCGCCGCGGGCGTCGCCGGTGTGCTGATCACCGGCGCGATGATGGCGATCTCCATGCGCCGGGGCGAGGGCTCGGAGCACATGGGCCGACTCGGCATGGTCCTCGGCGGCTGCGTCCTGGTCGCCACCGCCGGCCCGCTCGTGAACTTCGTCTTCTAGCCGACCGAGCACGTCGAAAGGGGGAGCGACGATGCTGAACTCCGGCCGGCCCCAAGGGGGCAGCGGAGAATGGGAGCAGCCGTTCTGGCAGCAGCGGGGCTGGATCCTGTCGGCCGGGTTCCTGGTGGTGCTGCTCGTCCTCGCGGTCCTCTTCGCGGTGACGGGCGACGGCGGCGAGGGGTCGGCCGGTTCTTCCGGCGATCCGAACCCGGAGCCGACCTCGACCTCGGCGTCGAAGTCGTCGGACGGCAAGGGGACTTCGGACGCCCGGCCCGCCGGCTGCCGCACCGACGACCGTGACCAGGCCAAGCCCACCGGGGCGCCGCGCGACTTCCACTGGAAGGCCAACGGCACCGGTCTGGTCCCGGTCTCGAAGGCGGCGGGCCCGCTGAAGTACGACGGACCGGTCTGGTCCTGCTTCGCGCACACCCCGCTGGGGGCCGTCATGGCCGCCCACTCCATCACCGACCACCTCAGCTACGACGGCTGGCGCAAGGTCGTCGACCGGCAGGTCGTGCCGGGCGCGGGCCGCGACGCACTGATCGCCAGCCGCTCCCAGGAGGCCGACAAGTCCACCACTGGCTCGCCGGACGCCGGTGGCTACGCCGGCTTCACGGTCCTGTCGTACGACGAGACGCAGGCGACCGTGATGGTCCTGGTGCGCGGCATGGGCGACGGCGGCTTCGGCTCCGCCTCGGTGACCGTGCGCTGGCAGGACGGCGACTGGAAGCTCTCCCCCGACCCGGACGGCACGGTGTACAGCGGTGTGTCGCAGGTGAGCGGCACCGACGGCTTCGTCACCTGGGAGGCGTGAGATGGCCTGCTCCTGGAAGATCTACGACTGTCTCATCGAAGAGGGCGGAAAACAGTTCACCGAGGGTGCCGTGGTCGTCTTCGCCAAGGCGATCGGCGACGGCGCGGCGGAGGTGCTCAAGGCGCTGAACGGCGTCTGGCTGAACATCGACGTGAAGGACCCGTCGGGAAACGGCGGCGGCCACGGGCAGGCCACCTCGGCCAGTCCCATCGGGCAGATCACCGCGGAGATCAACTGGATCGTCGCCTACGTGGCGGTGGCCTCGTTGCTGCTCGCCGCCATCCGGATGGCCGTGGACCGCAAGGGCCAGCCGATGAAACAGGCGTTCATGGGGATGTGGAAGGTCATCCTCGTCGGTGCCGCCTCCGTCCCCGTGGTCACGGCCCTCATGACGGCGTCGGACGCCTACGCCAAGGACGTGTACGCGAGAGCCGACCTCGGTGACAAGGCCGCCGAGATGCTGGGCGTGCTGACGCTCAACCAGCCGGGCCTGGTGCTGATCTTCGGTCTGCTGGTGATGCTGTCGAGCTTCGTGCAGATCGTGCTGATGTACATCCGCATCGGTGTCCTGATCATGCTGGTCGGCACGCTGCCGCTGGCCGCTGTCTCCTCGATGACCGGGTGGGGCGAGGGCTGGTGGAAGAAGCACATCGGCTGGCTCGCGGCCTGGCTGCTGTACAAGCCGGCGGCGGCCCTGATCATCTACTCGGCCACCTCGATGACCAAGGACACCAAGGACCTGAACCAGGTCATCGCGGGCATGGGCATGCTGATCATGGCTGTGTTCGCCCTGCCCGCCCTGCTCAAGCTGATCGTCCCCGCCACGGCCGCCCTGGGCGGCACCTCCGGCGGCACGGTCGCGCTGGGCGCCGCCAACAACATGGCCTCCGGCGCGGTCAGCATCGCGGGCGGCGCCGCCGGCGGGGGCGGAGGCGGTGGCGGAGGCGGTGGCTCCGCGGGTCCGCAGGGCTCGCCCTCCGCCGGCGCGGGTTCCTCCGCGGGCGGGGCCGGTGGCGCCGGCGCGGCGGCCGGTACAGCCGCCGCGGGTGCGGCCACGGCGGGCGCGGCCGTCGCGGTCCAGGCCGCCGCGGTCGTCGTGCAGACGGGCATGCAGGCGGCGTCCGAGGTCGCCGGCTCCCTCGACGACAACGACGGGATGAAGGGCCACAACCAGTAGCCCCCAAGCCCCTGGAAAGGGGCCGCAGGCCCTCTTTCCAGGGGCGCGGGGCTGTATCCATCTGCGGCTCCGCCGCGTGGGCGGGATCAGCCCCCACTCACCCGCGGCTGCCATCCGACACAGAACCACCGAGCTCGTAGGCACTCAGAACCAGCGACCTCAGCCGGAAGAAGGAACCCCATGTCCACCGACGCCCTCACGCGTCCCACCTACGGAAACTGGCGCAGACCCCGCCGTCCCGGCCTCGGCCCGCTGGGCCTGCTCGGCACCGTCGTAGCCTTCGGCGGACTCCTGGTCGCACTGCTCGCCTCGCTGGTCTCGCTGACGGCCGCGATCCTCGTCCTCATCCCCCTCGGCCTCTTCCTCGCCCCGCTCGCGCTGCGCACGGTGGACGGCCGCAACATCTACCAGGTGGCCGCGGTGCGTATCGGTTGGCTCAGGCGCAAGGCGAACGGCTCGACCACATACGTCTCCGGCCCGCTCTCCAAGCGTCCCGGCGGCCGCTACCACCCACCGGGCCTGCTCGCCCGCACCAGGATGTACGAGGGCCGCGACGCCTACAACCGCGCCTTCGGCGTCCTCCACCACCCCGGCCGCAACCTCTCCACGGTGGTCCTGGCCTGCGAGCCGGACGGCGGTTCGCTGGTCGACCCCGAGCAGGTCGACATCTGGGTGGCGTCGTGGGGCGACTGGCTCGCCCGGCTCTCGCACGAGCCGGGCCTGCGCGGCGCCCAGGTCGTCGTGGAGACCGCGCCGGACACCGGGACCCGGCTGGCCGCCGAGGTCCTGCCGCGCATCGCGCCGGACGCCCCGGCCGCGGCCCGCGCGGTCATGGAGGAGGTCGTCGCGCGCTACCCCTCCGCCTCCTCCGAGATGCACACGTACATCGCCCTCACCTACGGCCCCACCGGCGGCCCCAAGCGGGACGTCCAGGACGTCATCACCGACCTGTCGATGCGGCTGCCCGGCCTGCTGTCGGGCCTGGTCGCGGCGGGCGGCGGCTCCGCCTATCCACTGTCCGCCGAGCGGCTCGCCGAGGTCGTACGGGTGGCGTACGACCCCGCAGTCGCCCCCGATGTGCTGAGCGCGCGGGCCGAGCACTCCACGACCGGCCTGGACTGGGCGGACGCGGGCCCGGCGGCCGCCGTGGAGTCGGTGCAGGCGTACAAGCACGACTCGGGTGTCTCGCGGACGTGGATGCTGACGCTGGCGCCGCGCGGCACGGTCCGGTCCAGCGTGCTGCGGGGCCTGCTGGAGCCGGCGTCGGGCACGCGCCGCAAGCGGGTCTCGCTGGTCTACCGCCCGATCGACCCGGCGACCTCCGCCCGCATCGTCGAGGCCGACCGGCGCACCGCGCACTTCATGGCGGGCTCGAAGCGGGGGCTGGTCCAGGCGCGGGCCAGTTCCGAGATGCAGGCGGCGGAGCAGACCGCGGCCGAGGAGGCGGCGGGCGCCGGGCTCGTGGAGTTCTCACTGATGATGACGGTCACCGTGGACAGCGAGGAGCAGCTGCCGGACGCGGCGATCACCGTACGCAACCTCCAGGCGTCCTCCCGTGTCCTGATGCGCCCCGCCGACCGTATGCAGGCCTCGGCGTTCACCTGCACGCTCCCCGTCGGCCTGCTGCCGTGGGAGCACACCCTCGTTCCGTACCAGATCAGGGAGGCGCTGTGAGCAAGCGCGCTGCCGTACGTCCTCAGACCGCGCCCCCGCGTGGGTGGTTCGGCCCCGGCGGCGGCCAGGTCGGTCATGTCGACCCGCCCGCCCTGTGGCGGGCGACGACGGTCCAGGCGTGCGGTCTGTGGCCCTTCGCGGCGGGCTCCGGCGCCCCCATGACCGGGGTGCCGCTTGGCCAGCACCTGCACACGGGTGCCACCGTCTGCGGCGACCCCATCTCCTGGTTCACCCGCGCCCGTTACATCTCCAACCCGTCCCTCTTCATGCTCGGCATGCCCGGCCTCGGCAAGTCCACGCTGGTCAACCGGATGCTGATCGGCATGTGCGCGACCGGTGTCACCCCGCTGGTCCTCGGCGACCTCAAGCCGGACTACGCCGACACCGTACGGGCGCTCGGCGGCCAGGTGATCTCCATCGGGCGCGGGGTGGGCGGCATCAACGTCCTCGACCCCGGTGCGATGGGCGAGGCGGCGCTCCGGATCGGCGGCGAGCGGGGCCGGATCCTGGCGGCGGAGGCGCACGGCCGGGTGCTGAACATGGTCGCGGCGCTCATCACCATCGTCCGGGGCCGCCCGATGGACGACCACGAGCAGTCGGTGCTGTCCGCGTGCCTGCACCATCTGACGGAACGTGCGAAGCCGGGGCGTGCCCCGCTGCTGCCCGACCTGCTGAAGGTGCTGGACGAGGGCCCGGACCGGGTCCGCGCGGTCACCCTGGACCGCGGCGATGTGGCGCGCTACCAGGAGGCGGTGGACCCGCTCCACCGTTCGCTGCTGGGCGTCCTGGACGGCCCGCTGGGCGGCACCTTCGCCTCCGAGACCTCCACCCGCATCAACCCGGCCGCGCCCGCCGTCTGCGTCGACATCTCCCGCATCGGTGAGGCGGACACGCAGCTCACGGCCGCGGCGATGCTGGCGGCGTGGTCGGACGGCCTCGGCACGGTCGCGGCGGCCCACGCCCTCGCGGACGCGGGCCTGGCTCCGCAGCGCTGGTTCTTCACGGTCCTCGACGAACTCTGGCGCCCCCTGCGCGCCGCCTCCGGCATCGTCGAACGCATCGACGCGCTCACCCGCCTCAACCGCTCCCTCGGCCTCGGCGACGCGAAGATCACGCACACCCTGAAGGACGCGGAGGCGCTGGGCAGCGCGGCCGACCGGGCGAAGGCGCGCGGCTTCGTGGAGCGGGCCGGGATGGTCGTGTGCGCCGGCCTCCCCCGTACGGAGATGAAGGAACTCGGCGAGATCGTCGGCCTGTCGGAGCGCGAGATCGACCTTGTGTCGTCCTGGTCGTCCCCGCCCGGCTGGGCCAGCACGGGCGGCAACGAGGAACCGCCGGGCCGTGGGCGCTTCCTGATCAAGGTGGGCGGACGGCCGGGGATCCCGATCAAGGTGTCGATCACGGACACGGAGAGGGAGTTGCACAACACGAACACGAGGTGGACGCCGAAGCCGACGCTTTCGAAGACCGGGCGCCCGTGAGCTCGGGGGTGCGGGTGCGGGTGCAGGTGCAGGTGCGGGTGCAGGTGCGTCGGCGGGTGCGGGTCGGTGGGGCTTCTCGCGCAGTTCCCCGCGCCCCCGAAGACGAAAAGCACGGGGCGCAGCCCCTGCTTTTCGAGGGGCGCGGGGAACTGCGCGAGCAACCACACACCACCCGCACCCGCCGACGCACCCGCACCCCCGAACCATGAGGCGCCGTCCAAGGGGGTCGAAGGGGCACCGCCCTTGGGGGATGGGACGGGCAGGGGCGGCGGGGGCGAGAAAACATCCATCAGCTGACGGGGGACATCGAATGGCCGCACGCAAGCAACAGCACACCACCGGCGACGACCTGCTGCCCTGGATCATCCCCGGCGCCGCCCTGCTCATCGGCACCCTCTTCCTCGGCGCCTGGCTCGGCGGCACCCTGGCCGCAGCCCTCACCGGCGCCGGCTGGGACCCACCCCCCTTCACCCTGGCCACGATGAAGACCCTCGTCACGGACGGCCCGACAGCCGTCTGGCCGACGACGTCACCCGGCGCGGTCGCCACCGGCACGGGCACGGTCTTCGGCGCCACCCTCACCCTGCTCGTCACCCCCGTCGTACTCATCCGCCGCCGGGGCCGCAGGCCCACCGGTCTGGCCGGCCGCCGCGAACTCTCCGGCCTCCTCCCGAAGGGCGCCACCGCCAGGGCCCGCCGACTCCGCCCGTCCCTGGCGAAGTCGGGCAGGCTCTCGCCGGACGACACGGGCAACCTCCTCGGCGACCTGGAACCCGGCGGCCCCGAACTCCGCAGCAGCTACGAGGACGTGGAGCTGGACCTGATGGCACCGCGGGCCGGCAAGTCCACCGGCATCGCCGTCCCGCGAGTCCTGCGGGCCCGCGGGAGTGTGCTGCTGACCTCGAACAAGGCGGACGTGTACAGCGTGACCCGCGCGGAGCGCGAACGGGCGGGCACCGTCTGGACGTTCGACCCGCAGGGCATCGCGCACACGGCGCGCGGCCTGTGGTGGGACATGCTCGCCGACGCGGCCACCATCGAGGGCGCCCGCCGCCTCGCCGGCCACTTCGTCGGTGCGGTCAACGACGACGCGTCGAAGCGCGACTTCTGGATCTCGGCGGCCCAGAACACGCTCACCGCCCTGTTCCACGCGGCCAACCGGGGCGAGCGGCAGGTGGACGAGGTGCTGGCCTGGCTGGCGGACCCGGCCGACCGTACGCCGGTCGACCTGCTCCGCGACGCGGGCATGGCGGCCCTCGCCGACCAGCTCCAGGGCACCGTCCAGGGCGCGGTCGAGACCCGGGACGGCATCTACGAGACGGCCCGCCAGTGCGTGGCGTGCCTGCTCGATCCGGCGATCGCGGCCTGGGTGAGCCGGGACCCTGACCTGCCGCAGTTCCTGCCCGAGCGGCACGCGCTGTCGTCCGACACGCTCTATCTGCTCTCCAAGGACGGCGGCGGCTCGGCGGCCGGTGTCATCGCCGCGTGCGCGGACTCCGTTCTGCGCGCCGGAGTCGTGGCGGCCGAGCGGACGGGCGGGCGCCTGGACCCGCCGATGACGGCCGTGCTGGACGAGGCGGCCAACGTCTGCCGAATCTCCGACCTGCCCGACCTCTACTCCCACTTCGGCTCGCGCGGCATCAACGTCGTGACCCTGCTGCAGAGTTACCGCCAGGGCACGCGGGTGTGGGGCGAGGCCGGGATGGACGCGCTGTGGAGCGCCGCCACCATCAAGCTGCTCGGCGCGGGCCTCGACGACGCGGACTTCGTCGAGAAGGTCTCACGACTGGTCGGCGAGCACGACGTGTCGACGGTGAGCTACTCCCGCGGCAGGGACGGGCGTTCCCGCTCCACCTCGTACCGCCTCGAACGCATCCTCCCCGCCGACCGCATCCGCGCCCTCCCCAAGGGCACCGCCCTCCTCCTCGCCACCGGCGTCAGGCCCGCCCTGGTCCGCCTGCGCCCCTGGTACGCCGAACCCGGCGCCGACCGCATCGCCCTCGCCGCCCGTGCCGAGGTCAAGGCCATCACGGCGAGGGCGGCGGAGGGGATCGTCCGATGAGGCCGCGCGTGTCCCCGCAGGTGATGGAGAGGCCCTACGAAGAGAGCACCCGATGACCACCATCTTCGAACAGCACGGCCCGGCACAGCCGCTCCCCGCCGCCCCGCCGTTCATCCTCTACCTCGACGGCGCCGAGTACGCCGAGGAGATGCACGCTCTGGCCGTGTGGGTCGGGGACCTGCTCCTGCCGGTCTACGGCCGCGAGGTCACCTCGCAGCAGCCCTGGTGCCCGCGCTGGTGGGAGCACCTGGAGGCGGTGGCGCGTCTGCACGCCCTGTGGCTGGCCTGGCAGGAACTCACCGACCCCACGGCTGGCACGTCGGGCCCGGCGGTGTGGCACCGCGACCACCTCGGCCCCGTCCTGGCCGAACTCCGCTCCCCCGCCGGCCCGTTCGCGGGCTGCAAGGCGGGCGCCCACCGCGCGAAGCAACCGCCGGCCGTGGAGCCGTACGGGGCGGGGACCTGAGCCGACGGGTACGTGGGCCGACGGGTACGTGGGCCGACGGGGACCTGAGCCGACGGGGACCTGAGCCGACGGGGACCTGAGCCGACGGGTACGTCGGCGGACGGAGCCCCGGCCGGGTGGCCCCCTACCCTTGACCGACGCGCAGCCGATCACAAGGCGGCCACCAGCGGAAACGGATCGAAAAGTCGTCGTCCGCGGCCGACAGGAGAGAGACAACCATGGACAACTCGACCCTCCGGTACTTCGAGGACGTCGTCGACTGGCGCCACCGCCGGGCGGGCCGGGCGCACACCCTGGTGCGGGCGGTGCACTCGACCGTCACCGGGCGGGCGGTCGCGGTCGTGTCCGAGCTGGCGAGCAACCCCGACGACCGGGGCATCACCGACGACTTCGGCAGCGTCGCCGACGCCGTACTGCCCGCCCTGCGCCGGGCGTTCGGCACGGAGCCCGCCGAGGTCCTGTGGATCGCCCACTTCGGCGCGTTCTCGTACCACGACCCGACCGGACCGGAGTCCTTCACCCTGATCACCCTCACGCCGGGCCCGGACGGGCACACCGACGACCTGTCGGGCGACCGGACGTTCACCGCCCGGGACGTGGAGGAACTCCTCGGCCGCGAGCTCGAACCGGTCGGCCGGGTGCTCGCCCGGATCGACCACGAAGCGACACGGGGGTGAGCCGCGGATGACCGAGCATGTGTCGGGGCGTGACGTACTGCGCCGGGCCAAGGAGTTGTACGCCCCCTACCGGGACGCCGTGGCCCCGACGGGACAGCGGGTGGCGATCATCCGCTTCCGGCCCGCGGAGAACGATCCGGCGGAGTGGAAGGTGAAACTGGAGGCGTCGAAGGTCTCCGCCGAGCAGAAGGTGAAGAGCTTCGAGCACCTGGGCTTCCGGGCGGACCATGTGGTGATGCCGCCGGGCACCACGCGTGCACAGTTCGCCGAAGCACTGGAGCGCGCCAACCGGGACCCCGCGACCCGGGCGATCATCGTGCAGTTCCCGCCGCCGGCCCATCTCCAGCCACTCGTACAGCGGATGGACCCCGCCAAGGACATCGACGCGCTCACCAAGGGCCGCTCCCCGTACACCGCGTGCGCCACGGCCGAGGGCATCTGCCGGGTCGTGGAACCGTTCGCCCAGGACGACCCGCTGATCGCGGTCGTGGGCGGCAAGGGGTTCGTCGGGCAGGGCGTCGTCACAACCCTGCGCGAACAGGGCCATCGGCTCATGGAACTCGACGCCGGAGACGACCTCCGGCGGGTACGCGACGCCGACATCGTCGTCTCCGTCACCGGCAACCCCGGCATCCTCGGCCCCGACCATCTCCGTCCCCATCACCGGCTCGTCGTCGACTCCGGGTTCGTACCGCAGGCGGACGGCACCGTGAAAGGTGACGTCCAGCGGGCGGCCTATGACATCCCACAGCACCTCACCCCCGTCCCCGGCGGCATCGGCCCGGTCGAGATGGCCACGCTCATGGAACGCGTCGTCCGCCGCGAGGTGGACCCCGACGCCCCTTCCTGGAAGGTCGAGCCCCGCCCCTACCTGACCAGGGAGCAACTGACCCAGCCGTCCCCGGAGACGACACGAGCGCCGATGGCGGCGGCCCGGACGGCGGCACCGACGTCGACAGCCGACGAGCGGCAGGGGCCCGGGCGAGGGCAGGGGTCAGAGCCCGGGCGAGGGCCGACGAGTCTTCGGGGAGCTGCCGGGCAGCGGTCCACAACCGGCCCGGGAGGGGCGGGACAGCAGCCCACGACCGGCCGGACGGCGGCAGGGCAGCACACCCCTGCCTCCGGCAATCCGGTCGCGGACGCCGCCCGGCGCCGTACCGGCGGCGGTGGCAGCGGGGCCGGCGGGGTCGGTCCCACTGCGGCCGGGCCCACTGCCGGGCCGTCCGCACCGGCCCGCGCACAGATCCCCTACCCGCCGAAACCGCCCACGCCGGGCGGACCGGGCCGCTGACGCACCGTGGAGAAGTCCGAGCCTTCCTGGAAGTCCGACAAGCCCGAGAAGTTCGACACACCCCATAAGTCCCATGAGTCACATGAGTCACATGGGTCGGATGGGTCACATGGGTCGGATGATCCGAATAGGCCGAATAGGCCCGCCGACCCCAAGAAAGCCATGCAGCCGCACGCCTCACCACCGCCCGACACCCCGTCACCCGAGTGCCCCTCTCCCGCTCCCCTCCCTCCCGGCTCTCCGCCGCCCTGCCTCCTCACCCCCGGCTCCCTTCCTCCCGCCTTCCATCCACCTGGCGGTCTGCCGCGCCTCTCGGCCGAGCAGATCGCCGCAGCCGTCCAAGCGGGTGAGACGACGGCCGTCGACGTCGTCGCGGCGGCCCTCGCCAGGATCGAGCAGGCCGAGCCCACGCTCCACGCGTTCGTCGAGGTGTGGGCGGAGGAGGCGTTGCGGCGGGCGGCGGAGGTCGACGCGCAGGTCGCCGCAGGCGTACGGCTGCCGTTGGCCGGGGTGCCGATCGGAGTGAAGGGGCGGGCCGGGCTGCGGGCGGCGGCGGCGCGAGCGCTGGTCGCGGCCGGGTGCGTCCCCGTGGGGGCGACCTCCGTGCCCGGCCCCGGCACCCCCTGGCAGACCTGGGGCCTCGGGGCCGGCGGCCGCACCGTCAACCCCTGGCGGGCCGACCGGACACCGGGCGGCTCCTCCGCCGGGTCCGCGGCGGCGGTCGCCGCAGGTCTGGTGCCGATGGCGACCGGCACGGACGGTGCCGGGTCGGTACGGATCCCGGCCGCCTGGTGCGGCGTCGTCGGCCTGAAGACCACGAACGGACGCCTGCCCTCCCCCGACCGCACCGGCCTCGCGGCGGCCGGTGTCCTCACCCGCTACGCGTCGGACGCGGCAGCGTACTGGCGCTGTGTGACGGAGGCGGGAGACGCGCAGAGCTCAGGAGACAGGGGAGGCGGCGGCACGAAGCACGACGGGTCGGAGCAGCCGTACGCAGCGGAGCAGCCGTGCTCGGCAGGGAAGGCGGGGACGGCAGGCACGACGCGAGCAGTTGGGGCGGCTGAAGTGACACAAGCGGCCGACGGTGTGTCTCCCCCCGTCGCCGTCTGGTCGGCCGACCTCGGCTTCGCCGACACGGACCCCGAGCCCGCCGCGATCGCCCACGGCGCCGCACTCCGCCTCATGGACGCCGGTCTCGTACGGCTTACGGGGCTTACAGGGCTTACAGGGCTCGTGCGGCCGCCGGTGCGCCAGGCGCACCCGCCCGTCCACCGGGGCACCCCTCCCTCGCAGGCGGCGAGCCCGCCCGACGCGCAGCCGGGTCCGCCCGCGCCGCATCCGCTTCCGCATCCGCATCCGCTCCGCCTGGAGGACCCCGCGCCGGCCTGGCTCGCCCTCCGCGCCGCACCGACCCCCGACGCCCGCCCGGCACCCGGGGTCCACCCGGCCCCCCTCCGGGCCGCTCAGGAACTCCGCGCCGAGAACGACCGGCGGCTCGCCGCCGTCTTCGCCGGGGTGGACCTGATTCTCACCCCCTCCACACCCAACGCGCCCCACGGTCACGACGGCCCAGGTGACCGCTACTCCACGGCTCTGACCTGGGCGTTCAACCTCAGCGGGCATCCCGCCATGAGCATCCCGGCCGGCTTCGACTCCGACGGCTGCCCGGTCGGTCTGCAGCTGGTGGCGCGGCACGGCGACGAGGCCCTGTTGCTGCGTGTGGCGGAGGCCGCCGAAACCGTCCGGAAGTATCCCGCCCCAGAAACGGAGACCCCGGCATGAGATGGACCGTCCACGGCGAACGCACCCTCCACGACACCCCATGG
Source organism: Streptomyces europaeiscabiei (assembly GCF_036346855.1). NCBI lineage: Bacteria > Bacillati > Actinomycetota > Actinomycetes > Kitasatosporales > Streptomycetaceae > Streptomyces > Streptomyces europaeiscabiei. Next base: position 6,313,327 of record NZ_CP107841.1, on the reverse strand, counting down.
GTCCGGCTGCACTCACTGGACGTCGAGCGGCCCGACGGCACCCGTGGCGAGTACCACGTGGTCCGGCTGCGGGACCTCGCCGTCACCGCGGCCGTGGACGACCGCCGACGGGTCCTGATGATGTGGCGCCACCGCTTCGTCACGGACACCTGGGCCTGGGAGCTGCCCATGGGTCTGGTCGAGGACGGGGAGCGGCCGGAGGAGGCGGCGGCGCGGGAGCTGGAGGAGGAGACGGGGTGGCGGCCGGGGTCGCTGCGGGAACTGCTCTACGCCCAGCCTGCGGCCGGGATCACCGACACCCAGCACTTCGTGTTCCGCACGGACGACGCCCGGCGTATCGGCGAGCCCACGGAACAGAACGAGTCGGACCGCCTGGAGTGGATCCCCCTGACCGACGTGCCCGGCCTGATCAGCCGCCGGGAGATCGTCAGCAGCGCCACCCTCGTCGGCGTCATGGCCCTGCTGCTGGACAGCTCCGCCGGGACATCCGTACCGGGTCGGTGACCGGGTGTCAGACCCCTGGTCTAGGGTGATCAATCGCCAGGGATTACGGGCTACTTGTGTACGGGGAACGTGCGCGCGGAGAACGTGGCACGGGGAACGGGGATGATGGACACGACAGGGAGAGGAAGCCCCGTCGACTGGGCCGCCTCCGGCGCGGTGGGCCCGAACGTGGCGTACCGCAATCAGACACTGCAGTACCGGGACGTCGAGCTGAGCTTCGACGAGTCCGTGGAGTTCAGGACCGTCAGACAGCTGTGGTTCCAGGCGGCCGTGGCGTCCTTCCTGGTCTTCTTCGTCCTCGGCCTGCTGCCGGCCCTCCTGGCCGGCGACGTCGACGCCGTCAGCCCCGGCCTGATCTTGTCGATCATCGCCTTCTGGCTGGTCTTCCTGCTGGTCCGGCAGAACGAGCCGATCTCGGAGTGGAAGACGCTCCTGGAGGACAAGGCCGCGGCCTCCTCCTCCGCGTACGCGACGATCTACGGCGCGTTGACCAGCCGCCGGATCCCCGTCAGCGCCGTTCCCGCCCGGATCCGCAGCGACATCGCGCCGGAGGTCGTGCACAACCGACTGGTCGTCACCAGCGGCCGGTACGTGGCCTACGTGACCGTCTTCGCCTACGGCACCAGCCTCTACGTCGGCTGGACGATGTGGCGCAGCCGCTCCGGCGCCGTGGTGATCGGGCACTTCGTGAAGGATGTCGTCGGCTCGATGCTGAACCGCACGGGCAGCCTCAACCAGATGCTGCGCACCGACCGACCGCGCGCCATGCGGGAAGCGGTGCACTCGGCCGCCCGTGAAGGTGTGGAGATCGCGATCCAGGGCATCGAGGTGCCCCTGGCCTCGACCTTCGGCCAGGAGCCCCCGGTCCAGTCGGCCCCGGTCCCGGCAGCCCCGCCCGGGCCTCCTGCCCCGCCGGTGTACCCGGCGTCGGCGCAGCCCACGCCCGGGTATCCGCCGGCGGGTCCGACGGGTCACATACCCACGGCACCGCCGGCACCGCCCGTCGCCCCGCACGCCCCGCTGGACCCGAACGGGCAGCGCTGGAACGGGAGTTGAGCGCCACCGACCGGGCGGCGACCGGCGTGCTGACCGTGTCCGACGGGACGACCGTCTGGGCCTGGACGGCGGTACGCGTCAACGCCGCGGCCGATCTCACCGAGACCCGGGAGTACGCGGATCTCGCGGAGGACGACCGCCGGATCAAGGCGGTCGCCGCCGAGACTGCCTGGCTGACCGGCCAGTGGGGCACGGCACACGGTGAGCGCGTCGAGCTGCGCTACCTCAGCGATCCGGCGGAGCGAGGCATCACCTGCGCCCTGCTCGGCCGCGTCTCGGCGACCACACCCGACCGGGCGGAGGCGGCCGCGCTCGTGCTGCGCGCCCGGCTGGCCGCGCTGCCCCGTCATGTGCACGCGACCCCGGTCGAGGACCCGGCCGAGGTGGCACGGCTGCTGACCCCGTTCACGCCCGAGCCCGTCGCGGGTGTGGCCGAGATCCGCAAGCGGTACCGCACCGGGGTGCCCAACCGTCCCGACGCGGGAGTGCGGTACTACCTGTCGCCCCAGCCGTTCACCGCGTCGGCGCCGCCGTGGGACGCGCTGTGGCGAGCGCTGGCCGAGCACCCGTACCCGGTGATGCTGACGATCGGCCTGGAGCCGTACGTCGTACCGGACGACCTCGGACCGCTGCTGCACCGCGTCGCCACGCAGTACGGCCGGCTCGGCACCCCGGGCCAGGTGCCGGACGGCCTGTGGTCGCCGGGCGCCCAGCTCGCCCCGGACGCCTTCGCGGTGGACGCCTCCCGGGTGTACGCCGACGCCGCGCGCCGCTACACCGGCCGCGCCTTCCGCATCCGGATCGCCCTGGCCTCGCCCGCGAGGCTGCCCGAGTCGCTGGCCGAGCTGGCCGGAGCGACGTTGTCCCCGCAGGAACGGGCACGTGAGGAGGGAGTGCTGACGGAGACGTTCAGCGGTCCGGCGCACAGCGTGGCCTGGCCCGGCCCCGGTGAACTTCCTGCCGCCTGGCAGGGGTTGACCACCCTGGAACACGGACGCTGGGGCGGCGACCACTGCTGGCGGCTGCCCGAGCCGCTCTCGCCACAGCTGCGGCTGGTCGCGGAACTGGTGGACGCCCGCGAGGCGGGGGCGGCGTTCCGGCTGCCACTGGCGGTGAACGGCCACATGACCGGTTTCCCGGTTCGGCGTCCCGGGTTGGCGGGCGAGACCGCGTACCGCGCGGACGGTCCCGCGATCTCCTTGGGCCGCCAGCTCGTCCACGACAGCCCGGCCGGACCTCTGGGCATCGGGCTGGACGATCTCACCCGGCACGCCCTGTTCGTCGGGACCACCGGTTCGGGCAAGACGAACACGACGCTGGCGTTCTGCGAGCAGTTGTGGCGCGACCACCGGGTACCGTTCCTCGTCATCGAGCCGGTCAACTCCGAGCTGGACGACTACCGCTGGCTGGCCACCCGGCCCGGGTTCGAGGACCTCGTGGTGCTCACCGTGGGCGACGAGACCACGGCTCCACTGCGCCTGAACCCCTTCGAGGTTCCGGCCGGGGTGCGCATCAGCACCCATGTGGCCGGGCTGCTGGCCTGCTTCGACGCGGCGTTCGGCCTGTGGGACCCGCTGCCGAACATCTACAACCGGGCGCTGCGGGCCACATATGCGCGCAAGGGCGTAGTGCCGACGGACATCGCGGGCCCCGACCACGAGTGGCCCACGCTGCGTGATTTCATCGCCGAGATGCGCCGGGAGTGCGAGCGGCTGGACTACTCCGGCGAGGTGCGGGACAACATCGTGGCCGCGTCCCGGCTGCGGGCCGAGTCGCTGGCCGAGGGCGCCTGCGGCAGCACGCTGGACGTGACGCGTTCATACCCGGTGGCGGAACTGCTGCGCCGCCCGCTGGTCCTGGAACTGGCGGCGATCGGCGACAACGAGAAGGAACAGTCGCTCGTGACCGCCCTGATCCTCCAGACGATGACCGAGCACTACAAGGCGAACCGCCCGGGCGGCTCGCTCTCCCACGTCACCGTGATCGAGGAGGCACACCGCCTGCTCGGCCGGCCGGTCGCCCAGTCCGGTGACGCGAAGGAGGGCAACGCCCAGGCCCGGGCGGCTCAGGCCTTCGCCAACACCCTCGCCGAGAACCGCAAGTACGGCGAGGGTGTCGTCATCGTCGAGCAGGTTCCCGGCAAGCTCGTCGAGGACGCGTACAAGAACACCAACCTCAAGGTCATGCACCGGCTGCCCGCCGCCGCCGATCGTGAGCTGATCGGCGGCACCATGCGCTTCTCCCCGGACCAGGAGCGCTACGCGGCCACCCTGGAGCCCTTCCACGCCTTCGCCCACCACGACCGCCTCGACCGCCCGGCTCTGATCACGGTGCCCGACGTCCGCGCGGCGGCGGCCCGGGAGGCGGGCGTGGACCGGGCCCCCTTGGCCACCTCCCCTCAACTGGCCTCCCGCTTTCGCGATTTCGCGGCGGAGGTGACGCCGGTGTCCGACGCTCTGTCCCCCTTTCCCGACTGCGACGGCTGTGCCCACCGCTGTGCGTTCCGCTCCCGCGCGAGTACCGCGGTCTGGCCCGAGCACGCGAAGGATCTCAAGGAGCGGGTCGCCCGGTACCCCAAGTCCAAGCCTGAGCAGTCGGCCTGGTGGAGCGGCACGGCGGAGTGGGTCGCCGAGCTGGCGGACACGGTCCCCCTCCGGGACCCCGCTCCGGACGCCCTGCGCGACTACCGAGCCTGCGTCTTCATCCACCTGGCCCGCGCCGCCTGGCAACGCAAGACCCTCGCGTGGGTCCGCCTCTACCGCACCCACACCAACCCCGGGCCATCCTCATGACCGACCGCCCCACAGAACAGCCACCACCCCCGGAGACAACCCCGCCCCCGACGGAAGCGCCGGACCCGACAGGGGAACCGACAGAGGCCCCGGACGCAACGGAAGCCCCGGAACCGTCGGAGGCACCAGAACCGCCGGAAGCCCCCGAACCGCTGGAGCCACCACAACCGGCCGAAGCCCCAGAACCACTGGAGCCACCACAACCGGCCGAAGCCCCAGAACCACTGGAGCCACCACAACCGGCGGAGGCGCTGACCTCGGCCGACGCGGACGCGCCGCCCCCTATGGAGGCCCTTGCCCCTGCCGAGGCCTGGGACACCTCTGCGCCGATGGAACCGATCGAGCCGACGGAACCCACTGCGCTGACGGAGCCCACGGAGTCAGCAGAGCCCACCGAAGCCATGCAGCCGACCGAGCACGAGGCGCCCGCCCGGCCCATGGAGGCGGCGGAGCCCGAAAAGCCCGCGGAACACGAGCCGCCTGCGGAGGACGTGGACGCGCCTGCCCCGGTGGGCTCCACAGACGCACCGGACCCGATCGAGGCTCCGGAAAACCTGAGACAGCTCGCCACTCCGGACGCGCTGGAAGCCCCCGCTCCCGGGGATGCGCCGAATCCGGAGGAGCCTGCGGAAACGGACGGGGCTCCGGCCCCCTTCAGGTCCCCGGAGCCCCGGGGAGCCTCCGATCCCCCGACGCTCTTCGAGGTCTCGGCGGCACATGAGGCTCCTGAGCCTCACCCCGCCGACGATCCGGTGTTGGAAGAGCCGTTGGCCGACGACGGCACCTTCGAAGCAGGAACCGCCGATGGCCGGAGGCCGGAAGCATCAACTGCCGTCACCGACATGGAGCGGGTGCAGGACGCCCCGGAAGTTCCGGATCCGTTCAAGGCGGAGGACTCTGGCCAAGCGCCGGAGGGTGGTTTCTTCGGGCAATTGCGTGAAGCGCTGGGCAGTCGAGGTGAATCGACCGTCGAGCAGCCCGCCCCTGTCCACGCAACGATCGACCAACCGAATTTCGAACGGTTCGAATTGCCGGACGAAGGCATTGATCTGTGCTATTACGGTACCCCTCTAGACGGTCCCGACGGTAGGCGCATTCCCCTCTTCGACGGCCCACCCACCCGTGAACAGACCGAACAGGGCAGACTGAACGACTGTGGAGTTATCGCCACGATGGGCGCCGTGGCCGCGCACCGCCCGGAGGTGATCTCCGAACTGATACGGGAAAATGATGACGGCACCTATGAAGTCACGCTCCACCAGACAAAGCGCTCCTTTGACGGAGACTGGCACCATTTCGATGCGACAGGGGAAGTCGCCGTCCTCACGGTGACTCCCGAACTACCCGTAAGCAGACTGAATCCGGAACAACCCTTGTACGGCTCCGGGGGCGCCAGCGAGACCGCGTGGGCACCGATTCTGGAAAAGGCGCTTGCCGGAGTGGACCAGACCTGGGACGAGAACCGATCCAAGGGGGTCTCGGGATACGACCGGCTCGATCTGGGAACCTTCCCCCGCCAGCGTGCGGAGTTACTGACGCAACTCACCGGTGCACACGCATACTCCGATGACTTCCCGAGTCGGTACGACACGCAAGGACGCAGTCCGGACAGCCAGCTGCTGAGCATATTCCGGGAGAAGCTCTCGGACCGCTGCCCTGTACTGGTAGGCACGGTGAGTGTCGACGAGAAGACGAAACGCCTCCCCAAGGGTCTGATAGGAGGCCATGCGTACGAGGTGACCAAAGTGGATGAGCGCGGGTTGATACACCTGCGCAACCCATACAACTTCAACAACCCCAAGCCTCTGACGGTCAAAGAACTCAGAGAGCACGTCAAGAATCGCTACACGACACTGGAGTGACCGCATTGATCAGCGAAATCACGCTTCGCCACGGCGTACCCGAGCGTTCCGAGAAAGCCCGCTTCGCCGTGATCCACGTATACGCCCCCGACGACCAACCCGTCACGGTCTTCCTCGTCGTCGCCGCCGAAGAGGAACACGAATTCGAACTGGGTATCGGTGACACCTTCCCGGTCCGGGACGAGACCTGGATCCTCGACCGGGTGGACGGCCTGGGCACCGGCGGCAACTGGCGAGTCGTGCTGCGCAAGGACGATCCCACGACGACCGAGGGTTGAGGGAGGTCGCCGTACGGCACGACAAGGCGTCCGCAGGGCCTCTGCCATTCAGATGCGTATGCATATATTGTCTACGCATGTACTCGCCGTGTGCCGCGCACCCATGCGTCGCGTGCACGGACGGACGCCGACGCCACGTACCCAGGGGGACCCATGACCCGCCGTTTCCTGTTCGTTCTCGGTAGCAGTCGGCCGGACGGCAACACCGAGATGTTGGCCCGGGCGGCCGCGGAGCAGTTGCCGGACGATGTCGAACAGGTGTGGATCGATCTGGCTCGGCATCCGTTGCCGGACTTCGAGGATCTGCGTCATGACAGTGACCATGTGCGGCCGGAGGGCGACAACAGGGCGTTGCTGCTGGACGCCACGCTCGCGGCCACGGACATCGTGATCGTGTCGCCGCTGTACTGGTATTCCGTGTCCGCCCACGTCAAGCGGTACCTCGACCACTGGTCGGGCTGGCTGCGCACCCCCGGTGTCGACTTCAAGGGGACGATGGCGGGCCGCACCCTCTGGGGCGTCACCGCGCTCGCCCACTACGAGGAGGAGGTCGCCGAGCCGCTCATCGGGATGCTCAACAACTCCGCCGCGTACCTGGGCATGCGGTTCGGCGGAGTCCTGCTGGGCAACGGCAGCAAGCCCGGTGACGTACTCCGCGACACCGCGGCACTGACCCGCGCGAAGACGTTCCTCACCGAGGAACCGCCGTTCGCGCGCTTCCCGTACGACACGGACGCGGCTGCCGCCTGAGCGACGTCAGGCCGTGATGTCCTTCGCCGTGAACCTCGCCCACGCCGCCGAACCGAACACCGCCGCGTACAGGGCCTGGAGGCCGAGGTTGCGTTGGAGGTCGTCCCAGTAGACCGGCTCGCGCATGAGGTCGGCGAAGGAGAGCCAGTAGTGGGAGAAGAAGTACGGATGGAGGGCGTCGAGCTGGGGGATCTGGTCGAGGATCTGCACGGTGATGAGCAGTCCGACCGTGGTGGCCATCGCGGCGATGCCGCTGTTGGTGAGGGTGGAGACGAACAGGCCCAGGGCCGCGATCCCGATCAGTGACGCGGCCACCGCCAGCGCGATCAGCAGCGCCCGCAGCAGGCCGTCGGCGAAACTGATCCGCGTGCCGGAGATCGTCGTCAGATCCCCGAGAGGGAACAGCAATGCTCCGACCGCCAGTGCGGAGGCTGCCACGACGAGGGTCGCGACCAGGCAGAACGTCATGGTCGCCGCGTACTTGGTGAGCAGCAGCCGGGTCCGGCCGGCGGGTGAGACCAGCAGATAGCGCAGGGTGCCCGCGTTCGCCTCGCCCGCGATCGCGTCCCCGGCGATCACGCCGACCGCCATCGGCAGGAAGAAGGGGAGCGTCGCGGCGAGCGCCGTGAACACCAGGAACAGCCCGTTGTTGGTGATCTGCGCGATGAACGCGGGCCCGCCGCCACCGCCGCCCCCACCGCCCGGTCCGCCGCCCGACCCGCCACCCGTCTCGATCCGCACCGCGATCCCGACGAGGACCGGCACCGCCGCGAGCACACCCAGCAGCGCGATCGTCCGCCACCGCCGGAAGGTCGTGACCAGCTCGCTGCGGAACAGCCCGAAGGTCCACAGGAGGCTGGGCGTACGGGCGGCGACGGTCGGCGAGGCGGCTTCGGGCGCCGCTTCCTCCGGCGTGACTCCGCCACCGGACGTGCCGGCCCCCGGCGCCCGTTCCCCCGACGTATCAACCCGCGACATCGAAGCCCTCCCCCGTGAGCGCCACGAACGCGTCCTCCAGGGAGGCGCGCTCGAGGACGAAGCCGCGGACGCGGACGCCCGCGGTGACCAGTGCGGCGTTCAGTTCGGCGAGGTCACGGTCGGGCGGTGGCGGTTCCGCCGTCACCCTGCCCCCCTCGCCGACCCCATCGACCCCAGCCCCCACAGTCCCCGTCCCAGTCCCAGTCCCAGCGGCCCCGTCCCCCTCCGTCACGACCACATCCCCGACGCCCTGCTCCTTGAGCACCCGGGCCGCGTCCGCCGTGTCGGGAGTGGTGACGACGAGGCGTCCGCGCGCGCCGGCGGCCAGTTCGGCCACCGGGCCCTGGATGAGGAGTCGGCCGTGGGCCATGACGGCGGCATGGGTGCACACCTGCTCGATCTCGTCGAGCAGGTGCGAGGAGAGGAAGACGGTGGTGCCGTCGGACGCCAACTCACGTACCAGGGACCGGATCTCCCGCATGCCCTGCGGATCGAGCCCGTTGGTCGGCTCGTCGAGGACGAGAAGGCGGCGCGGCTGGAGCAGCGCCGCGGCGAGGCCCAGCCGCTGCTTCATGCCCAGCGAGTACGCCTTCGCCTTCTTGCCGGCGGCTGCCGCGAGCCCCACCCGGTCGAGCGCGGCAGCGACCCGCGTACGCCGGGTGCGCGGGTCGGCGGTCGGGTCGGCGGAGTCGTAGCGCAGCAGGTTGTCGCGGCCGGAGAGGAACCCGTACAGGGCGGGCCCCTCGATGAGCGCGCCCACGTGCGGGAGGACGGTCCGGGTGGAGCGCGGCATGGGCAGGCCGAGGACCCGGGCCGTGCCCGAGGTCGGCTCGATCAGGCCCATCAGCATGCGGATGGTGGTGGTCTTGCCCGAACCGTTCGGGCCGAGGAAGCCGAAGACGCTGCCGCCGGGAACCGTCAGTTCCAGGTGGTCCACGGCCACCTGGCCGCCGCGGAAGGTCTTGGTCAGCCCCTGGGTGTGGATGGCTGCGTCGGTCATGGCTCCCCTCGGGTACGGCCGGTGGGCCGGGACGGAGGTGTCGCCGTCCCGGCCCACCGGCCGGGCGTCGCTACTTCGCCGCGTTGGCCGCCTTCACCAGCGCGTCCTTGGTGACGGCACCCGCGTACACCTTGCCGTCCTCGGTGAAGAGGACGTTGATCAGCCGGGTCTTGAAGACCGTACCCGAGCCGAACTCGCCCTTGACCTGGTCGCCGAGGGAGTTCAGGAACCCGTCGACCCGGGCGTCGCCGGAGGAGTCGCCGCCGGTGGGCATGCCGCCCTCGGCGCCGCTGTCGAACTCGGCGATGGTGCTCCAGCCCTTGCCGATGGTCTTCAGGCCGTCGAGGCCGCTGGCGAACTCCTCCTCGGAACCCGCGGAACCCTCGGGGCCCTTGCGTCCCTCGGTTCCCTTGGCGTCCTTGCCGTCCTTGGACGCGCCGTTCTTGCCGGACTCCTCGAACACGGAGTCACCGAACCCGGACTCGTGGTCGCCCGACTTCTCGGCCTCGTCGGCCTCGGTGACCTTCGCGCCCTTCGGCGGGGTGAAGTCGAACGTCGAGGCGCTCGGCTTGCCGAAGTCGACCTTCGTGAAGCCCGCGTCCACGACGGCCGCGCCGCCGCTCGCCGGGGTGAGCGTGAACTTCAGCGGCAGCCCCGTCTTCGAGTCGACGGCGATCGAGATCGCCCCGACCGTCGAACCGGACTGCTTCGGCTTGATCACCAGCTTGTAGGCGTCCCGTCCGGCGACCTGCGCGGTCCCGTCGACGGTCACGGACGTGGTGTCGTCGACGGCCTTCAGGGCCTCCTCGGCCAGCTCCTGAGGCGTGGCGGGCACGTCCCCGGCGCTGTCCGGGGCGCCCTTGCCCGCATCGCCGCCCTTGCCCTTGCCCTTGCCCTCCGGGCCGGCCTCGGTCGCGTGGTACACCTCGTTCGAGGCGCTGTCGTACGCCCACAGGTCGTCGCCGTTGTGGATGACGCTGTACTCGGCGGCGTCGTCCAGCAGCGACAGCTTCTGCTTGTCGGGTCCGTCGGTGGCGACCCGCAACGTGTGGGTGCCGGTGGCGAGTTCGAGGAGCTTGGCGGAGGGGTCGGCGGCCGATCCACCGTCACCCCCGGAGGGCCCCTGCGAGGCGAGGCCGCCCACGAGACCACCCAGGTCGGGCAGGCCCAGGTCCGTGGTGATCTTCACCGTGCCGGACACCTGCTGTACGTCCGAGGCGGCGATCTTCTCGATGAGTTCCTGCGCGCTGATCTTCGGCAGATCGGGGTCACCGGAGCCGGCGAAGGCCGGAACGAGCCCGATCGTCGCCGCGGCCACGCCCAGCACGGTGACCGGGACGACGTACCGCGCGGCCTTGCGTCGTCGTGCCGAACGCGTCTCCTCGGCCTCGGCCGCGAGCGCGGCGGCGTCGCCGGACCGGGCGCTGTCGTCGGTTTCGTACGGTGCCATGTGTGCCTTACCTCCGTCGTCGGCGGCGGCGTCTACTCGTAGCCGCCATTCTCACCCGAATCGGTGAGGAGTGGTGATACCCATCTGACCAAATCGGCCGACGGGAATCGTCAGACTCGGGGCTCAACTCCGTGTACTGCTACGGGATGACATGGCGACCTGCGAGGGACTACATGGCGAGGCGGCGCCTACCCGCACCCCGTAGGGGTCGTCAGGGGTGGCGGCGTCGGCGCTGCGGAAGCCGAGGATCCCGGCGGTGCGAAGCCGGAGGATCCCGGCGATGCTCGTCGGCAGCCCGCGGTGTTTGGCGGGCTGTGTGATCTGAGGTGCGACTCGGGGCTGTCGCGGTCGCCGTGCGGCAGCTTGGAGACGAGCGATCCGGTGCCCCGCCCTCCCGGCGACCACCCTCCCGAAAACCGGCCTGGTGACCGACCCGGTGACCGTCCTCCGGCGACCGGGGGGCATCACGTCGAGCCGCCCGCGCACCGCTCGGAGCCGGCGCGGCACCAGGCGAACGTGCCGGCGGGCCAGGCCAGGCCGTGCCGCACCGGGATCCCCTGGTGGTCCCCCGGCTTCCGCTGTCCGCGGCCGCCGGGATCACGGTGGCGGCACCGGCCGACGTCGCCGGCCGCCGCGATGCCGGGGACGATCAGACCCTCGCGACGCGAGTGTGCGCCACGGAAGATCCCATGATCCTGCCGGACGGATCCGGGAAGACGGCAGTGGCTAACCGGCACGGTGCCGGACGGATCCGGGAAGACGGCAGTGGCTAACCGGCACGGTGCCGGACGGATCCGGGAAGACGGCAGTGGCTAACCGGCACGGTGCCGGACGGATCCGGGAAGGCGGGCGGGGCTAACCGGCGCGGTGCACCACCGCGTCGCACAGCTCCACCAGCGCCGCCTTCGCGTCGCACTCCGGCAGCGGCGCCAGGGCGGCCCGCGCCTCCTCGGCGTAGCGGACCGTGTCGCGACGGGCCTGCTCCAGCGCGGGGTGGACGCGCAGCCGGGCCAGTGCCTCGGCGTGGCGGGCGTCGTCGGTGAGGTCGGAGTCGAGCAGCTCGCACAGGGCGATGTCGTCCGGCAGCCCCAGCCGCCCCGCCCGCTCACGCAGTCGCAGCACCGGCATGGTCGGCACACCCTCACGGAGATCCGTGCCGGGCGTCTTGCCGGACTCGTGCGAGTCGGAGGCGATGTCGAGGACGTCGTCGGCGAGCTGGAAGGCGACGCCGAGGCGCTCCCCGTACTGGGTCAGCACGTCGACCACGGTCTCGTCGGCGCCCGCCATCAGCGCGCCGAGCCGCCCGGCGACCGCGACCAGCGACCCGGTCTTGCCGCCCAGCACGTCGAGGTAGTGGTCGATCGGGTCGCGTCCGTCGCGCGGCCCGGCGGTCTCCAGGATCTGCCCGGTGACCAGCCTTTCGAACGCCTCGGCCTGGATGCGGACGGCGTCGGGGCCGAGGTCGGCGAGGACGTGCGAGGCGCGGGCGAAGAGGAAGTCACCGGTCAGCACGGCCAGGGAGTTGTCCCAGCGGGCGTTGGCGCTCGGCACGCCGCGGCGCACCTCGGCCTCGTCCATCACGTCGTCGTGGTACAGCGTGGCGAGATGCGTCAGCTCGACCACCACCGCCGAGGGCACGACACCCGGCGCGTACGGGTCGCCGAACTGCGCCGCGAGCATCACCAGCAGCGGCCGGAACCGCTTGCCGCCCGCGCGCAGCAGATGCTGGGCGGCCTCCTGGATGAACGGGACCGCACTCTTGGTCGCCTCCAGCAGACCCTCCTCGACGGCCGCCATTCCGGCCTGGACATCGGCTTCGAGAGCCTGGTCCCGCGCGCTCAGCCCAAACGGCTCGACGACGGTCACGAGGGTTCTCCTGTCTGCTGACGTCTAATGACGGTCACACGGTCGGTCTAGGTCGCTCTCACAGTCGATGACAAAGTTTGTCGATCTGTCGCTGTCATCACCCGAGTCAGCGTATCCGGTCACCTTTCGATCACCACGAGCGCCCACGGGTTCGCCCCGGGTGGTAAGGGACCGCACTCCCCATATTCTTGATCAACTGATACGCGCCGATATCCACCGACGCGCATGCCGGACCCGCCCGCCACGGCCAGCGACGGGTACCCGCCCCTCCCCCGGAGACGCCCACACACCCCCGGCCGGCCGTATCCGCGCCCGCAGACCAGCCGTTTTCCACCCATATGCGCCCCACCAGCCCGGCCCGAGTTGACCGATTTGCCGCTTACCCGGCACTTCTCCGGACTTCTCCCGTGAGTTGGGTCACGGGCACCCCGCGCGGGACCCTCGCCCCACGTCGGCGACTTTCCCTTTGCGGTAGGCAAGTTGAGTCGCGAACGACACCCGAAGCCGGGGGCCGAATCGCATCAAACTCAAGGTCAACTGGATCAAAGCGCCAAATCAGGACTTGTTCCGGTCGTGTGCTCTCGCATACGTTCACACCTCGTCCGGACGGACCGCCGAATCCTGCCGCCGCCCCGGACTCCCCACCCATCACCACTCATCCACGCACGGCAGGAGCGGGGGACCCAGGTAAGCCGTCGGTCCGATTTTCCCCATTCGGACCGGCTTGGGGTGAAGCCACGCGCAGTCCCAGCGGACGCCGCACGCACAGCGACCGCCGGGACGACACGCACGGCCGGGCATCTCCAGTCCGAACCCGACAGCTCACCCCGTAGGCGACGGAGAGGAATTCGCCATGCCCGCACAAGGCAAACACCGCCGCCCCAGAAGCAACGCGCTGACCCGTGGCATCGTCGCCGCCGGAGCGGGCGGGGCCGCACTGGCCCTCCCGCTCACGGTCGCCACGACCGCGAACGCCGCCACCCCGGCCCAGGCCGTCACCTCCGTACAGTCGGCCCCGCAGTCCGCGCCCGCCGCGGCGCAGCCCGCCTCCCGGACGTACACCGTGGTCTCCGGTGACACGCTCTCCTCCATCGCACGGAAGCACCACACCAAGGGCGGCTGGCAGCGGCTCTACAAGGACAACCGCACGACCATCGGCGACAACCCCGCGCTGATCCGGCCGGGCCTGAAGCTGAAGCTGAACGCGACGAAGTCGTCCACGGCGCAGAAGTCCTCGACGGCCTCCACCGCCACGCAGGCGTCGGTCAAGACCTACGCGAACAACCTCGACGGCTGGATCCGCGAGTCGCTGGACATCATGGCGCAAAAGGGAATTCCCGGGACGTACAACGGGATCTACCGCAACATCATCCGCGAGTCGTCGGGCAACCCGCAGGCCATCAACAACTGGGACTCCAACGCCGCCGCGGGCACCCCGTCGAAGGGCCTCCTCCAGGTCATCGACCCGACGTTCGCCGCGTACCACGTGTCCGGCACCCCGTACGACCCCTACGACCCGGTCGCGAACATCACGGCGGCGTGCAACTACGCCGCCGACCGGTACGGCTCGATCGACAACGTCTTCGGCGCGTACTGAGCCTCCGGCTCCCCCTTCTCCACGCTGTTCTGTTCCCCTGGGCCGGCGGGCCCAGGGGAACAGTCATGCGTGGGAGGAACCGTTCACCGAAGGACGGTTCGCGCCGGAGCCGTTACAGGAGGAGCAGTCATAGGGGGGTCGTCACGGGAAGAGCCGTCACGGCAAGAGCCGTCACGGGAAGAGCTTCTCCAGCACCACCGCGATGCCGTCGTCCTCGTTGGAGAGGGTCACCTCGTCGGCGACGGCCTTGAGTTCGGGGTGGGCGTTGGCCATGGCGACCCCGTGCGCGGCCCAGTCGAACATCGGGATGTCGTTGGGCATGTCACCGAAGGCGATGGTCCGGTCCGGGGTCAGTCCGAGATGCTCGGCGGCCAGGGCGAGGCCCGTCGCCTTGGTGATGCCGCATGGCTGGAGTTCGACGGTGCCGGGCCCCGACATGGTGACCGTCGCCAGCGAACCGACCGCCATGCGCGCCGCCGAGGCCAACTCGTCGTCGGACAGGTAGGGATGGCGCAACAGCACCTTGCTGATCGGCTCGCACCACAGGTCGTCCCGGCGCGGCACCCGCACGGCGGGCAGCGTGGGGTGCGGCATGAGGTAGCCGGGCTCGATCAGGGTGAGGCCGTCGACGCCGTCCTGGTCGACGGCGGCGTACACCTGTCCGACCTCCGCCTCGATCTTGCCGAGCGCGGTCTCGGCGAGTTCACGGTCCAGGGTGACGGACCAGAGCAGCCGGTCCGCGCCGTGGTCGTACAACTGCGCGCCCTGCCCGCACACCGCGAGCCCCCTGCTGCCGAGGTCCTCCAGCAGTGGTCGCACTCTCGGTGCCGGCCGTCCCGTCACCACGAGGTGCTGAGCACCGGCCTCCGTGGCCCGCGCCAGCGCGGCGAGGGACCGGTCGGAGAGCGTGTCGTCACTGCGCAGGAGCGTTCCGTCCAGGTCAGTGGCGATGAGTGAATATGCGGTGGGTGCGGCCATGATCAGAGAATACGGATGCGGCGCCCCATCGGTTCGACGCGAACCGGACGACGTCCGGCATCCCGACCGCCACAGGGTGCCGCCATGTCAACGCCCGTTGCCCGAACGCGAGTTCACGGAGCCGGGCGGAGGTCGCGCCGCTCGAAACGGCCGCAGGCCCTGAAAGGGGCGCGGGACGGTATCGACATGCTGCTCCGCCGCGGGGGTGCGAACAACCCCCCGCACCCCCGCCCCCCGAGACGCACCAACCCACCCGGGGCGTCCGGGATTCAGCTCACCCGTGCGCCGCCGCTAGATGCCGGGCCAACCGGGGCGAGGCGAACTCGGTCCCGCACACGAACCGCATCACCGGCCCGTACGACGCCGCCGCCGGCAACCCCGTGAAGTACAGCCCCCGTATCGACGACCGGAAGCCGGCCCCGAGCACCGGTGTCCCCCGGCTCACCTCCAGCTCCGTACGGATATCGTGCCCGAGGAAGCCCATCGCGCCGAGGTCGACGCGGTACCCGGTCGCCGCGATGACATGGTCCGCGGCCACCTCCTCGATACGGCCCTCGTGTCCCCGCAGGGCCAGCAGCGGGCGCCCGTCGACGACACCGGCCCGCACGATCCGGTCCACCTCCCGCACCTCGACCCGCCCCTCGAAGCGCTCCCGCAGCCACCACGCGCCCAGCGGCCCGAGCACCCGGCGGACCAGGAAGTGCCGGGTGGTGGCGGGCAGGTACCGGTACGGGTGGGGGTAATAGGAGAGCGCGTACAGCGACCAGGCCCGCCCGAACGGCGACTCGGGGCGCAGCCGCGGCTGGTTCCACGGGGGCGCGCCGAAGGCCACCGCGCCCCGGCCGCGCGCCACCACACGCACCCGCGCGCCGGCCTCGGCCGCCAGTACCGCCGTCTCCAGGGCGGACTGCCCCGCGCCCACGACGATCAGCTCCTTGTCCCTGAACCGGCTCAGCCCGGGGTGCTGGGAGCTGTGCGAGACGGGCCCCGTGGGGGCGGGTCCGTCCACGGCCGCACCCGCCAGCTCGGCCGGCAGATGTGCCAGCCCGAACAGTCCGCTCGCCACCACCACGGCCCGTGCCGCGAACGACTCCCCCGAGTCCAGCTTCAGTTCGAAGCCACCCCCCTTGCTCCGGTCCACGGACACCACGCGCACCTGCTCCAGCTCGGCCACGAGCCGCTGCTGGAACCACTCCCCGTACGCGATGAAGGTCTCGACCGGGATGATGTCCTCGTCCGTCACCAGCCGCCGGATGCCCGCCGCGTCGCAGTAGTCGGCCAGGGTGTTGCCGCGCTGCGGGGCGTCGATGTTCGACGCCACCGGGGTTGATTTCAGGAGCATCCCGGCGGGCATGCTGTCCCGCCAGCTCACCATGGGTTCACCGAACACCCGGACCGGAATGCCGTGCGCGCGCAGATGCGCGGCGGTGGACAGACCGAACGGCCCGGCGCCGATGACTGCTACCGGTTGAATCACGAAGTCCCTCCCCAGGACACGTCATGCCTTCTTCGTGTGCCTTCTGCTCCTGCTTCTGCCCTTCCCGCCCTGCCTTCCCGCCTCTGCCTTCCCGCCCCTGCCTTTCCCGCCCCTGCCTTTCCCGCCCCTGCCTTTCCCGCCCCTGCCTTCTGTTCCTGTTTCGGGTGGCCAGGGGCGGCGCACATGCTTCGGGTGGCTAGGGGCGCACGTGGGCATTGCCGAGGCGGCTGGTCCGCCACAGGTGATACAGATGCTTCGCGCCCGGCCGTACGAAGCGCGCGAGCATCGTGAGGAACGGCAGCGGATCGTCACCCGCGAGCCACGCCAGCTCCGTACCGCTCGCGCGAGCCGGCGCGTGCGGCGTGGTGTACCCGCTGCGCCGGTAGGCGAGCAGGGCCGGCAGATCGATGTTCTCCACGACGTACCGCCGCCCGGCGAGCTGTTCCCCCTCCGGCACCGCCCGCCCGGTCAGATCGAGGTGCATGGCGCGTACGACGTCGATCCCGGCCTCGTTCTCGAAGAGCCGGAACTGCGCGCCCATCCGGGGGTTGAAGTCGAGCAGCTTGTACCGCCCGTCCCGCCGGTCGAACCGCAGATCGAGGTCGATGACCCCGCTGAACCCGATCTGCTTGATGAACCGCGCGGCGATGTCCGCGAGTTCGGGATTGTCGACGACGTACGCGTTCGCCGTCATCCCCGCGTGCGGCGGCCACGACCGCACCTTCACCCCGGTGAACATCGCGAGCGGCGTCGAGTCCGCGTCGAAGTACGCGTGCACGATCCAGTCCTCGGCGTCCTCCCGGGGCAGGTACTCCTGAAGGATCACCCCGGGCCGCTCACCCCATCCGCGGGCCAGCCGCAGCAGGCCCTCCCGGTCGGCGATGCGGGTCGTCCCGTTGACCGCGGGCTGCCTGCGCCGCTCGAACGCCTCGCGGTTCTTGGCCACCACGGGAAAACAGGCCCGTTCCGCGAACCGTTCGACCTCCTCGTACGACTGCGGGAACGAGCTCACGGGGCTGGAGATGCCGTGCTCCACGCACAGTTCGTGCAGCCCCTGTTTGCTGGCGAGCCGGCGCGGGAGCTTCCCGTCGACACGGGGGAAGAGGAACCGGGTCGCCAGTTCCTCCTGGTGCTCGGCGATGAGCACCGCGGCTTCCTCGTCGGTGGGAATCAGCACGGCCGGCCGCCCTATCCGCCGGCCGATGCGCAGCAGCCCGTCCACCAGCCACTCGGGCTCCTCCGTCCCGGTGGTCGGCCACACGAACGCCCGCCGCAGATGGCGCGAGACGGCGGCCGGCGTGTACCGGTCCTCCGTGATCGCATACATCGGCACGCCGAGCCGCCCCAGGCTGCGGATGGCTCCGACGCCGCCATGGTGCAGCGGATAGTCGCCCAGTTTCACGACGAGCCCTGGAACGTCTCGGTCCGCCTGTACCGGCGCACACCAAGTACCCCTGGCCACGGGTCCCCCCACGCGTCCCCCCTACCGGACCCGGACCCACCCCGTCCGCGCCCCCCAGAGGACGCTAAGCCGGAACCTTTCCCTCCGACCCTCCCCTATCAGGACATTACGAACTCTTTAGACACTCCCCGATCTTCGCAGCGCCCCGTAACGTGTGGCGCGACCAGAGGTACGACGGAACGCACGAGAGCGAGGCAGCACCCGATGCCCCCCTTCGATGTCCCCGAAGGCGATCCCTTCGACGTCCCCGAGGGCCACCCCTTCGGGCCGCACAACCTCCCCTACGGCGTCTTCTCACCCGCCGGTTCCGACGCCCGTACGGTCGGGGTCCGCCTCGGCGACCACGTCCTCGACGCCGCGGCGGCGGCCCGCGCCCTCGGCTCCCCGTACGCCGCGCTCCTGGCCCACCCCACGCTCAACCCCCTGCTGGCGGCGGGGCGCACGGCCTGGTCGGACCTGCGCCGGGCGTTGACCGCGTGGCTCACGGTGCCCTCGCACCGGGAGACGATCGCGCCGCACTTCCACGCACTGTCCGCCGTGACCCTGCATCTGCCGTTCGAGGTGGCCGACTACGTCGACTTCTACGCCTCCGAGAACCACGCGCGAAACGTGGGCCGGATCTTCCGTCCCGACTCCCCGGACCCGCTGACCCCCAACTGGAAGCATCTGCCGATCGGTTACCACGGCCGGTCCGGCACGGTCGTCGTGTCCGGGACGGAGGTGGTACGGCCGTCCGGCCAGCGCAAGGCGCCCGCCGATCCGGTGCCCGTGTTCGGTCCGTCCGTACGACTGGACATCGAGGCGGAGGTCGGGTTCGTGGTGGGCGTGCCCTCGGAGATGGGGCGGCCGGTGGGGCTGGGGGACTTCCGCGACCACGTCTTCGGGCTCTGCCTCCTCAACGACTGGTCGGCGCGTGATCTGCAGGCCTGGGAGTACGTTCCGCTCGGGCCGTTCCTCGGGAAGTCCTTCGCCACGTCGGTCTCGGCCTGGATCACGCCGTTGGACGCCCTGGACGAGGCGCGGGTGTCCCCGCCGGAGCGCACATATCCGCTCCTTCCCTACCTGGACGACTCCGCGCCGGACATCGATCCCGGGGGGTACGACCTCCGTATCAGCGTCTCCGTCAACGGGCACGTCGTCTCGGAGCCGCCCTTCTCCACGATGTACTGGACCGCCGCGCAGCAGCTGGCCCACATGACCGTCAACGGTGCCTCGCTCCGTACGGGCGACCTCTACGGCTCCGGCACGGTCAGCGGAGGTGCCTCCGGCGAACGGGGCTCGTTGCTGGAGCTGACCTGGAACGGGCAGGACCCTCTCGACCTCCCCACCGGCAAGCGCACGTTCTTGGACGACGGAGACGAGGTGACCCTCACGGCGTGGGCGCCGGGGCCGGGCGGGACGCGGGTGGGACTGGGCGAGGTCACGGGGAGGGTCAGGGGTTGGTAGCTGCTCGCCAAGGAGGGCGAATGAGGGCGAATTAGCTCGATCGTGTGATGGTCGGCTTCCGGGCTTGTGCTGCTGCCCTGAGCCGTTCGGGTTGGCGTGATCGTGCGATCTGGGACGCGGGGTACGGCGTCAGCGTGCGGGGCCCCTGTTCCACCGGTGTGATGGTCCAGGGCTTCTCCGTCGCCTCTGGCTGTGCCCGTTCGGCCAGGTCGCGCAGGGCCGTGTCCGTCAGCGGCTCCGGCCGCGAGGGCCTCCCGGGCCCGGACCACGTACAGGATGCGTGTCGCCGCCCCGGGGTCGAGTACGCCGGGGACCAGCTCGCCCAGGACCGTTCGGGGCGCGCGGCTGAACGGACTCACCCCCGCTCAGTCCACAGGAACGGTCGGGAGTAGTGGGGTGCGCGCTGCGTAGAGGGGGGCGCGCTTCCGGTGGAGCGGGGCGTGTATTCGCCGTAAGGGTGCCGTGCCATGGGCGGGGCGCGCATTCGCCGTAAGGGTGCCGTGCCATGGGCGGGGCGCGCATTCGCCGTAAGGGTGCCGTGCCATGGGCGGGGCGCGCATTCGCCGTAAGGGTGCCGTGCCATGGGCGGCGTGCCGTGCGCTGTGGTGCTCGCGCAGTTCCCCGCGCCCCTTCGGGCCGCGGCCACGGCCGCGAAGAGCTGCCCACCCCAGACATAGCTGCGGGCAATCGTGCCGCTGGGGCGATGGGGGTACCTCCCGCTCGATCGAGCGAAGCCGGGAGTGGGGGAAGGTGCGCGCGGCGGCACCTCGTAACCGCCGAGCGGCGAAACCCCACCCCCGCCCGCCCGGCCCCACGCAACGCACATCCCAGCCACCGGCCCTCCGTTCCCACCCCTTGGACAACCCGGTGGCAGATCTTCCTCACACTCCCGCAAAACCCCAGCTCAGCACCCTCAGGCTCAGCCGGCCACATGGCGCAACACTCCCGCAACATTCCCTTCCCCACCATTTCGGTATGGTTCAGAACATGCCACCCACCGACCGCATCCGAGAGCACGCCGGCCAGGGCGCGACCACCGTCGCCGCCCACCGCGCGCGCCGCCGGCTGCGTGCGGACCAGGCGCGGCAGCTCGCCGACCTCCTCCGTCGCCAACTCCTCACCGGCGGCTTCGAGAACGGCACGCTCCCCCACGAGTCCTCCCTCGCCGTCGACTACCGCGCGACCCGCAACACGGTCCGCGAGGCCCTGGACCTCCTGCGCGCCGAAGGCCTCGTGGAACGGTTCCCCGGCGTGGGCACCGTCGTCGTCGCCCGGAAGTACCCCCACGGCCTCGACCACCTGATGGGCCTCGCGGAAACCCTCCGCGAGCACGGCACGGTCACCAACGAGGTCCGCACCATGGGCCCCGCCCCGGCCCCCACCCCCGTGGCCGACCGCCTGCACCTCCCACCCGGCACCGACGTCCTCTACATCGAACGCCTGCGCCGCCTGAACGGCCTCCCCCTCTCCCTCGACCTCACCTACATCCCCCTCACCCTCGGCTCCCTCGACATCGGCACGGCACTCCTCGGCGCCGACCTGGAGAACACCGACGTCTTCCGCCTCCTGGAGACGATCACCGGCCGGCGCCTCGGCCACGCCGAGATCACCCTGGAGGCGGTGAACGCGGACACCCACTCCGCCGCCGTACTCGAAGCCCCACGCGGCTCGGCCGTCCTGATGCTGGAGCGCCTCACCCACCTCGCCGACGGCCGACCCGTCGACCTGGAGTTCATCCGCTTCCGTGGCGACCGCATCACGATGAGCGGCCTGCTGCACCGCTCCTAGTCCCGCATCCCCAGCGCGTAGTCCTCCCTCATCGCCCCGCGCTCCCCCGCGCGTCTCGCGACCCCTCGTATCCGCCCTCCCTGGAGACAGCCATGCCTTTGGTGCCGCAGCGGGCCGACGTGCCCGTGACCATCGACGAGTCGAAGTGCATCGACGGCTGCACCCTCTGCGTGGACATGTGCCCGCTGGACTCCCTGGCCATCGACGAGAGCAACGGCAAGGCGTACATGCACGTCGACGAGTGCTGGTACTGCGGCCCGTGCGCGGCCCGCTGTCCCACCGGTGCCGTCACGGTCAACATGCCCTACCTGCTCCGCTGAACGCTCCGGTGAGAGGCCCGAACTCCCATGAAGACCAAAGCATTCGGTACATACAAAGCAGTCGGTACCTACAAAGCAGTCACCCTGACCACGGCCCTCCTGCTGCCGCTGGCCCTGACCGCCTGCGGCAACGGCAGTGACACCGCCGCGGACGGCGGGACGGTCACCGTCACCGTCAACGGCAGTGACACCGCCGCGGACGGCGGGACGGTCACCGTCACCGTCGGCTACCAGTCCAAGACCATCAACACCGTCACCGCGGGCACCCTCCTGCGCTCCCTCGGCTACTTCGAGGAGGAGCTGAACGCGCTGGGCGGCGGGACGACGTACAAGGTCGACTGGCAGGACTACGCGACCGGCGCCCCCATCACCGCCCAGATGACCGCCGGGAAGATGGACATCGGCTCGATGGGCGACTTCCCGCTGCTCCTCAACGCGGCCCGCGGCAAGCAGCTCGGCAAGCCCACCCGGCTCGTCGCGGCCACCGGCTACAACCTCCGGGGCGGGCTCAACACCATCGTCACGGCCACTGACTCGAAGCTGAGCACGCTCAAGGACCTGAAGGGCAAGAAGGTCTCCACGAGCATCGGCTCCGCCGCCGACGGCACCCTCGTACGAGCGCTGCAGAACGCCGGTCTCGACGCCGACAAGGACATCGAGAAGCTCAACCAGCAGCCGGCGGTCGGCGCGTCCGCCCTCTCCGGGGGCAGCACGGACGCGCTGTCGCAGTTCGTGGCCTGGCCTGGGCTGCTCACCTACCAGGGCAAGGCGAAGGCCCTGTACGACGGTGCCCAGCTGGACCTGCCGACCTTTCACGGCGTGACGGCCCGCGAGGACTTCGCGAAGCAGCGGCCGACCGTCCTGGAGGCCTTCCTCAAGGCCCAGGCCAAGGCCACTGACTACCTCAACGAGCATCCCGTGCAGGCCGCGGAGAAGGTCGCCGACGCCACGGGGCTGCCCGCCGAGGTCGTCTACCTCTACAACGGGGCGCACGGCATCGCGTCCTTCGACCCCGCGCTGAAGCCCGCGCTGATCGACGCCCTGAAGAAGGACGTCCCGATCCTCAAGGCGGCGAAGCTGACGGGCGACGTGGACGTGGACGCGTTCGTCGACGACCAGTACGTCCGCAAGGCCCTCGGCACGTCGTACGAGAAGCAGCTCGCCGCGGCCCCCGCCCCGGCCGAGAGCGAGGTCTGGCCCAAGAACGCCACGGAGACCCGGTCGTTCAAGACGCCCGCCGAGCTCCTCGCCCACGTCGCCGGGCACAAGGACGGGATCCGCGCCGCGTACGTCCCGGACGCCACGACCGGTACCCAGTGGTTCGCCGACAAGGCGGTGTGGGTGGCCGACGGAGACCAGCTCCTCCCCTTCGTCGCGCCGGCCACGGCGAAGGCGTACGTCGCCGGCCACGACGGCGCCGAGGTCGTCACGTATGCCGCCGCCCTGGAGCGGGCGTCGTGAGCCGCCCCGCCGAAGGCGACGGCCGGCGCGCACGGAGTCTCGGCTCCCGGCCCGCGACCCGCTACGCCCGGCGGGTGGTGTCCCTGGTCGCGGCCCTCGCCCTCTGGCAGTTGCTGACCAGCCTGGACATCGACGTATGGCTGCGTTTCTCGCAGTTCCCCACGGTCACGGACGTGGCGCACGCCTTCGCGGACCGGGTGACCGGGCCGGACTACTGGACGGACCTGACCGACAGCCTCACCCGCATCCTGACCGGCTTCCTGCTGGCGGCGGTGCTGGGAGTGGCGGTGGGCATCCTCATCGCCCGCTCCCGGCTCGCCGAGGACCTGCTCGGACCCGTCCTGGAGGTGATCCGCCCGATCCCGGCGATCGCCCTGGTCCCGGTGGCGATCCTGCTGTTCCCCTCCAACGAGCAGGGCATCGTCTTCATCACCTTCACCGCCGCGTTCTTCCCGGTCCTGGTCTCCGCCCGGCACGCGGTACGGGCGCTGACCCCGGTGTGGGAGGAGGCGGTCCGCACGATGGGCGGCGGCCGGTGGCGGGTGCTCGCGTCGGTCGTCCTGCCGGGCGCGCTGCCGGGCATCTTCGGCGGCCTGTCGGTCGGCATCGGCGTGTCATGGATCTGTGTGATCTCCGCCGAGATGATCTCCGGGCAGTACGGCGTCGGCTACCGCACCTGGCAGGACTACACGGTCGTCAACTACCCGGGCGTCTTCGTCGGCATGGCCACGATCGGTGTCCTCGGCTGGCTGACGTCGACCGCCGTGGAACTGGTCGGACGCCGGCTGACGCACTGGCTGCCCCGCACCTCGTACGCCGCCGGAAACCGGTCACCCCGGCCGCAGCGGGCTGCCCGGTCCGCGACCGCTGCCGCCACTCCCACCACCAAGGCCGAGGCCGAGGAGGCACGTGATGAGCACCTCGTCTGAGACCCGGGCCCACGCCCGTGCGGAGGCACCGGCACAGGCCGCCGAGGAGAAGCGGGCACCCAAGTCCGTGCGCGGCACCCGCCTCGCCCTCCACGGCGCCGACCTGGGCCGCCCCGGCGCCGTCGCCCTGACGGACGTCGACCTGGACGTCGCCCCCGGCGAGATCCTCACCGTCGTCGGCCCGTCCGGCTGCGGCAAGTCGACCCTCCTGCGCACCCTGGCGGGCCTGCTGGCGCCGCTCTCCGGAGAGATCACCCAGGACGAGAGCCCCCTGACCGGCCCGTCCGCCGAACGCGCCCTCGTCTTCCAGGAGGACGCCCTCCTGCCCTGGCGCACCCTGCGCGCCAACGTCGAACTCCCGCTCGCCATCCGCGGCCTGCCGCGCGCCGAACGCCGTACGCAGGCCGAGGCGTGGCTGTCCCGGGTCGGGCTCGCCGAGTACACCCGGCAGCTGCCGCACCGCGTCTCCGGCGGACAGCGCCAGCGCGCACAGCTGGCCCGCGCGCTCGCCGGGCGCCCCCGCGCCGTCCTGATGGACGAGCCGTTCGGCGCGCTCGACGCGCAGACCCGGGCCGGTATGCAGGACCTGCTGGTGGAGGTGTTGCGGGGCACGGGCGCCACGGTCGTCTTCGTCACCCACGACGTGGACGAGGCCCTGTTCCTCGGCGACCGCGTGGCCCTCCTCGGCTCCGGCCGGCTGACCGCCGTACGCGAGGTGCCCCGCCCCCGCGACCGTTCGGCCCACGACGACCCGGCACGCGTGGCCCTGCGCCGCGACGTCCTGACCTCTCTCAGCGTCTGAGTGTCTCGGCGCCCGAGCCACTGACCAGCTGAGCAACCGCACTCGAAAGGCACCCCGGTGGACACGGTGGACACAGTGGAGACCCCCCTCACGATCCCGGCCCTCGCCGACGCCGAGGAGCTGACCTGCGACGTCCTCGTCATCGGCGGCGGCACCGCCGGCACCATGGCGGCCCTGACCGCCGCCGAGCACGGCGGAGACGTCCTGCTCCTGGAGAAGGCGCACGTCCGTCACTCGGGTGCCCTCGCCATGGGCATGGACGGCGTGAACAACGCCGTCATCCCGGGCCGCGCCGAGCCCGACGACTACGTCGCCGAGATCACCCGCGCCAACGACGGCATCGTCGACCAGTCCACGGTCCGCCAGACCGCCACCCGCGGCTTCGACATGGTGCGGCGGCTGGAGTCGTACGGGGTGAAGTTCGAGAAGGACGAGCACAACGAGTACGCGGTCCGCCAGGTCCACCGCTCCGGCTCGTACGTACTACCCATGCCGGAGGGCAAGGACGTCAAGAAGGTCCTGTACCGGCAGCTGCGGCGGCGGGAGATGCGGGAGAAGATCCGCATCGAGAACCGGGTGATGCCGGTGCGTGTGCTGACGGCGGGCGAGGGCGCGGACCGGCGGGCCGTCGGCGCGGCGGGCTTCAACACCCGCACCGGACAGTTCGTGACGGTCCGCGCGGGCGCGGTCATCCTGGCCACCGGCGCCTGCGGCCGCCTCGGCCTGCCCGCCTCCGGCTACCTCTACGGCACCTACGAGAACCCCACCAACGCGGGCGACGGCTACGCCATGGCCTACCACGCGGGCGCCGAACTCACCGGCATCGAGTGCTTCCAGATCAACCCGCTCATCAAGGACTACAACGGCCCCGCCTGCGCCTACGTCGCCAACCCCTTCGGCGGCTACCAGGTCAACCGGCACGGCGAACGCTTCGTCGACTCCGACTACTGGTCCGGCCAGATGATGGCCGAGTTCGCCGCCGAGATCGCCTCCGACCGTGCCCCGGTCTATCTGAAACTGAGCCACCTCCCCGAGGAGTCCGTCTCCGCCCTGGAGTCGATCCTGCACACGACGGAACGCCCCACCCGCGGGACCTTCCACGCCGGCCGCGGCCACGACTACCGCACCCACGACATCGAGATGCACATCTCGGAGATCGGCCTGTGCGGCGGCCACTCGGCCTCGGGCGTACGGGTGGACGACCAGGCCCGTACGACCGTCCCCCGCCTGTACGCCGCCGGAGACCTCGCCTGCGTCCCGCACAACTACATGATCGGCGCCTTCGTCTTCGGCGACCTGGCGGGCGCGGACGCATCCCAGTACACCCCGTACGAGGGCGAGTTGCCCCCCGACCAGCTCCACGAGGCGCACGACCTGGTCTACCGCCCCCTCCGCAACCCGGACGGCCCCCCGCAGCCCCAGGTCGAGTACAAGCTCCGCCGCTTCGTCAACGACTACGTGGCACCCCCGAAGTCCGGCTCCCGGCTCTCCCTCGCCCTCAACGCCTTCGAGCGCATGCGCGACGACATCGCCGAGATGGGCGCCCGCACCCCCCACGAACTCATGCGCTGCGCCGAGGTCTCCTTCATCCGCGACTGCGCCGAGATGGCCGCCCGCGCCTCCCTCGCCCGCACAGAGTCCCGCTGGGGCCTCTACCACGACCGCCTCGACCACCCCCAACGCGACGACGCCTCCTGGTTCCACCACCTCGACCTCTACAAGTCCCCGGCCGGCACCATGGAGTTCACGGCCCGCCCCGTCGCCCCCTATCTGGTCCCCATCGAGGAGTTCACCCCGGTCGGCGGCCCTTCCCGACACCTGGGCGAGGTCCACGCGGAGAACGTCACGACGGCAGGCTCCCGGGATGCGGCACCGGTGGCGGCGGGGGTTGCCGGGGCCCCGGCGGAAGTGACTGCGGGAGGGAAGGGAGCGGATGGGGTGACCGCCTCGGAGTCCGGCTCGGAGTCCGGCTCGGGGAGGGGGCCCCTCCCCCTCCCCTCCCACCCCACCCCCCAGACCTCCTCCGCCCGCCTCCTCGAACTGGTCGCCCTCGCCGAGGAACAGCCCGAACTCGGCGCGCTCCAGCCCTACTTGGCGGACCCGGCGCCCGCCGTCCGGCGCGAGGCGGTCGCCGTCCTCACGGAGACGCTCCCGCCCGGCACCGGCTCCGCCCTCGCCGAGGCGCTCCGCGACAGCGCCGCCGAGGTGCGCGCCGCCGCCGCGGCATCGCTCCGCGAACTCGTCGAGACCCTTCCGCCCGAGCCCGCCCTCCGGGGCGGCCTCGCCGCCGCCCTGGCCGAGCCCGACCCTGTCGTCCGCGCCGCCGCCCTGGACGTGCTGCGCGCCCTGAGTCTCGGGGACACCGCCCTGTTCGCGGCCTCGCTGACGGACGCCGACATCTCCGTCCGCATCGAGGCCGTACGCGCCCTCGTCTCGGTCGACGCCGCCACGGAACTGGCCGCCGCGGCATCAGCCGACCCCTCCCGCGAGGTCCGCGTCACGATCGCCAAGGCCTTGGCCACGATCTCGGCGAACACCTCGGATCCCCAGACCCCCATCCCTGCCGCACTCACCGCGCTGACCACCCTCACCGACGACCCCGACCCCTTGGTCCGCGCCGCCGCCTACGGCGCGTTGGGCACGGTGGGCTGCACCCCTCCGCTCGCCGCCCAGGCCGTCACCGCCCTCTCCGACCCCGCCTGGCAGGTCCGATCCGGTGCCGCCGCCGCCCTCTCCACCGCACCCACCCCCGTGGCCGTCCCCGCCCTGACCATCACCCTCGCCGACCCCAACGCCGACGTCCGCAAGGCCGCCGTCCTCTCCCTCACCCGCCACACCACGTCCGAGACAGCCCGCACAGCCCTCACCACAGCCACCAAGGACTCCGACGCCGACGTCAGGGCCTACGCGTCCCGTGCGCTGTCGGCCCCGTTGTAGTGCCCGTCGCGGAAGCGTCGGTCGATGCCTTCGTCGTGCGCGAGACTCGCGCCATGGACGGGAGCCACCGGCTGCGGCGTCGGACGAACCGTTGGGCGCGTTTCGCCGAGGTCGGCGTACGGCTGACTCCGGCGGTGAGTGCCGGAGCCGTGGTGTGTGCGGACGCATTCGGCCGGCGTCTCTCGGCAGCGGTCGACTGCGCGGGGACACCGATGCCTCGACGGAAGCACGAGACGGCGCCTGGTACGCGCTGCGGGAACTACCCAACGACGCCCGCGGCTTTCTGGTGGAGATCACCGAGATCGTCACGGCCCCGGCGGACACCGGCCCAGGTGATGTGAAGTTCACTACCGCCCAGGCCGTCCGGCGGGCGCTGGGGCACCTGCCGTCCCGTCCGCCGTTCACGGGCGCGGACGGGAACCCGGTGTTTCCGGCCGGTGAGCTTGGCGATCACATTCCGTGATGATCTTCGCGTGGGACGCCGAGCCCTGACGGCCGAGCAGTGGGCCGCGCTGCCACACCCGGCACACCCGGCGGACCTGGTCGAGTCTCAGACGCTGGGCGTCTACCCAGTCCTCCGGCAGCCGTACCAGGACGCGGACCGAGGTGAGGGACACGACGGGGTCTGTCACCGTGACCTCGACGGCGTCGAGGACTCTGTTCCGGGAGTGGTAGGGGCCCTTCGGTGTGATCCGGACCTCCGGGTTGCGTCCGTCGTCCATCCACTCGACCGGCCGGCCCTCGGCGAGCAGGTCGAGCGCCTCTCCCCAGTTCTCCAGGTCCTCTGGCAGCAGGCACACCTCCTTGAGGTGACCGTTCGCGAACTCGCTGGCCACCACGATGTCGACGTCGAGACAGCTGTCCCACGGCAGACCTGGGGTCGTCGGTCCCACCACACGGACGACGACGCTGTTCTCCTCGTCGGCAAGGTGAAGGAGCTCCAGTTGTCCGTCCTCGGTGGTGATCATTCCGTTCACAGCGCTAGGCCCAGTCGTCATGCTCGGGCTCCGGCTCCGGCTCCACATCGGGCCAGTCGAAGTCCCCACCCGCGTCCGCCGTCGAAGCCGGGCCGGACTCTTCCTCGCCCACGGGGGCCGAACCCGAAGCCGGCGGGGTCACCGACGCCCCACCGGAATCCCCGCCCAGCGAAGCGAGCACCCCCAGCACCCCCTCCCCGTACGTCGCCAGCTTCTTCTCGCCGATTCCGCTGATCGTGCCGAGTTCGGCGACGGACGCGGGGGCCGTGGCCGCGATCTCGCGGAGGGTGGCGTCGTGGAAGATGACGTAGGCGGGGACGCCCTGTTCGCGGGCCTGGTCGGCGCGCCAGGCGCGCAGGGCCTCGAAGACGGGGAGCAGGTCGTCGGAGAGCTCGACCGCCGCCTTGGGCTTGCGGTCGCCCCGGCCGGAGCCGGAGGAGCCCGCGCCGGACGACGCCGACCGCGTGGTCACCGGCTTCTTCGGTTCCTTGCGCAGCGGCACGTCCCTCTCCCGCCGCAGCACCGCCCCGCTCTCTTCCGTGAGCACGAGCGTGCCGTACTCGCCCTCGACCGCGAGGATGCCCTGCGCGAGCAACTGCCGCACGACGCCCCGCCATTCGCCCTCGGCCATGTCCTCGCCGATACCGAAGACGGAGAGCTGGTCGTGGTCGAACTGGATGACCTTCGCGGTCCGCCGGCCCAGCAGGATGTCGACGATCTGCACGGCGCCGAACTTCTGGCCCCGCTCCCGCTGCAGGCGCACCACCGTAGAAAGCACCTTCTGCGCGGCGACCGTGCCGTCCCAGGTCTCCGGCGGTACGAGGCAGGTGTCGCAGTTGCCGCAGCCGTCGGCCTGCGGTTCCTGGCCGAAGTACTGGAGCAGCTGGCCCCGGCGGCACCGGGCGGTCTCGCAGAGCCCCAGCATCGCGTCCAGGTGGCCGGCGGCCCTGCGGCGGAACGCCTCGTCGCCCTCACTGCCCTGGATCATCTTCCGCTGCTGTATGACGTCGTTGAGGCCGTACGCCATCCACGCCGTGGACGGCAGTCCGTCGCGGCCTGCGCGGCCGGTCTCCTGGTAGTAGCCCTCCACCGACTTCGGCAGGTCCAGGTGTGCGACGAACCGAACATCGGGTTTGTCGATGCCCATGCCGAAGGCGATCGTGGCGACGACCACGAGCCCTTCCTCGCGCAGGAACCGCGACTGGTGGGCCGCGCGGGTGCCGGCGTCGAGCCCTGCGTGGTACGGCACCGCCTCGACGCCGTTCTTGCTCAGGAACTCCGCCGTCCGCTCGACGGAGTTCCTGGACAGGCAGTAGACGATGCCCGCGTCGCCCGCGTGTTCCTGGCGCAGGAAGGACAGGAGCTGCTTCTTCGGGTCGGCCTTGGGCACGATCCGGTACTGGATGTTGGGCCGGTCGAAGCTGGCCTCGAAGTGGCGGGCCCGGGGCATGGCCAGCCGCTCGGTGATCTCCCGGTGCGTCGCGTGGGTGGCGGTGGCGGTGAGCGCGATGCGCGGCACGTCCGGCCAGCGCTCGCCCAGCAGCGAGAGGGACAGGTAGTCGGGCCGGAAGTCATGTCCCCACTGGGAGACGCAGTGCGCCTCGTCGATCGCGAACACCGCGATCTTGCCGCGTCCGAGCAGATCCAGCGTGGCGTCCAGGCGCAGCCGCTCGGGGGCGAGGTAGAGAAGATCCAGCTCCCCGGCCAGGAACTCCGCCTCGACCACGCGCCGCTCGCCGAAGTCCTGCGTGGAGTTGATGAACCCGGCGCGTACGCCCAGCGCCCGCAGCGCGTCCACCTGGTCCTGCATCAGCGCGATCAGCGGGGAGACCACAATGCCCGTACCGGGTCTGACCAGGGACGGAATCTGGTAGCAGAGGGACTTGCCGCCGCCGGTCGGCATGAGTACGACGGCGTCGCCGCCCGCGACCACATGCTCGATGACGGCTGCCTGTTCGCCCCGGAAGGCGTCGTACCCGAAGACCCGGTGGAGCACGGCCAGCGCCTCGCTGTCCGCTCCGGTCGTCCTGTCCTCGTCCGCCATCACACTCGTCCCGCCCGTCCCGATCATCGCCCGTCCCCCGCGCCCTTGCGTCCCGCGCCGCCCGTACGTCCTCCAGCCCTGCCACCATAGGCGCCCGCACCGACAGCCTCAGAGTTATCCACAGGCTCCACCCGTGCGGGGCGGTCCCGGCCCGGTACGGACGGCGGGACCCGGCCCCTGAAGGAGCCGGGTCCCGCCGCATCCGAACGACCGAGCGGAGCGCTACCGCACGAACACGCCCGCCTGTCCCGCCAGGTCCAGGAAGTACTGCGGCGCGATGCCCAGCACCAGCGTGACGGCGACACCGACCGCGATCGCGGTCATGGTCAGCGGCGACGGCACGGCGACCGTCGGCCCCTCGGGGCGCGGCTCGCTGAAGAACATGAGCACGATGACGCGGATGTAGAAGAACGCGGCGATGGCCGAGGAGATCACACCGACCACGACGATCGCGCCCGCGCCGCCCTCCGCAGCAGCCTTGAACACGGCGAACTTCCCGGCGAACCCGGAGGTCAGCGGAATGCCCGCGAAGGCCAGCAGGAAAACCGCGAACACGGCCGCCACCAGGGGCGATCTGCGTCCGAGGCCGGCCCACTTGGACAGATGGGTCGCCTCGCCGCCCGCGTCCCGCACCAGCGTCACCACGGCGAACGCGCCGATCGTCACGAACGAGTAGGCGCCCAGATAGAACAGCACGGACGAGACGCCGTCGGGCGAGGCCGCGATGACACCGGCGAGGATGAAGCCGGCGTGGGCGATCGACGAGTAGGCGAGCAGTCTCTTGATGTCGGTCTGGGTGATGGCGACGATCGCGCCGCCCAGCATGGTGACGATGGCGACGGCCCACATCACCGGCCGCCAGTCCCAGCGCAGGCCGGGCAGGACGACGTACAGGAGCCTGAGCAGCGCGCCGAAGGCGGCCACCTTGGTCGCCGCCGCCATGAAGCCCGTGACCGGTGTGGGCGCGCCCTGGTACACGTCGGGCGTCCACATGTGGAACGGCACCGCGCCGACCTTGAACAGCAGGCCCATGACGATCATGGCGACGCCGATGAGCAGCAGGGCGTCGTTGCCCATGGTGTCGGCGAGGGCGGGGTTGATCTCGCCGATCGTGCCGTCGACGACCTGGGCGATCGTCGCGTACTTCACCGAGCCCGCGTAGCCGTACAGCAGTGCGATGCCGAAGAGGGTGAAGGCGGAGGCGAAGGCGCCGAGCAGGAAGTACTTGACCGAGGCCTCCTGCGACATGAGCCGCTTGCGGCGGGCCACGGCGCACAGCAGGTAGAGCGGGAGGGAGAAGACCTCCAGGGCGATGAACAGGGTCAGCAGGTCGTTGGCCGCCGGGAAGATCAGCATGCCGGCGATCGCGAACAGCAGCAGCGGGAACACCTCGGTGGTGGTGAACCCGGCCTTCACGGCCGCCCTCTCGCTGTCGCTGCCGGGCACGGAGGCGGCCTGCGCGGCGAAGGAGTCGACCTTGTTGCCGTGCGCCTCGGGGTCGAGGCGCCGCTCGGCGAAGGTGAAGACGCCGAGGATGCCGGCCAGGAGGATCGTGCCCTGCAGGAACAGGGCCGGTCCGTCCACGGCGACGGCGCCCATGGCGGCGATGCCGGCCTTCGTAGTGCCGTATCCGCCCGCCGCGAGCGCGACGACCGCGGCGAAGGACGCCGCGAGGGCGACGACGGAGACGAACACCTGGGTGTAGTAACGGGACTTGCGTGGCACGAAGGCCTCGATCAAGACCCCGATGATCGCCGCCCCGAGGACGATCAGGGTGGGCGACAACTGCCCGTATTCGATCTTCGGCGCGTCGATCTTCGTGATCGGGTCGGCCGCGGTTGTCCACAGGCTGTGGACGGCGGTTGCGCTCACTTGGCGGCCTCCACCTCGGGCTGGGGGTCCTTCTTCTGGACGTCGGACATGGTGTGCTCGACCGCCGGGTTGACGATGTCGGTGAGCGGCTTCGGGTAGACGCCGAGGAAGAGCAGCAGGACGATCAGCGGGGTGACCACCACGAGCTCCCGCACCCTCAGGTCGGGCATCCCCTCGACCTCGGCCTTCACCGGGCCGGTCATCGTCCGCTGGTAGAGGACGAGGACGTAGAGCGCGGCGAGGACGATGCCGAGGGTGGCGATGATCCCGATCACCGGGTAGCGCGCGAACGTGCCGACCAGGACAAGGAACTCGCTGACGAACGGGGCGAGGCCGGGCAGCGACAGCGTCGCGAGGCCGCCGATCAGGAAGGTGCCGGCGAGCACCGGCGCGACCTTCTGCACGCCCCCGTAGTCGGCGATGAGCCGGGACCCGCGCCGGGAGATCAGGAAGCCCGCCACCAGCATGAGGGCGGCGGTCGAGATCCCGTGGTTGACCATGTAGAGCGTCGCGCCCGACTGGCCCTGGCTGGTCATCGCGAAGATGCCCAGGATGATGAACCCGAAGTGCGAGATCGACGCGTACGCCACCAGCCGCTTGATGTCCCGCTGGCCGACCGCGAGCAACGCCCCGTAGATGATGCTGATCAGCGCCAGGACGAGGATCGCGGGCGTCGCCCACTCGCTGGCCTCCGGGAACAGTCCGAGGCAGAAGCGGAGCATCGCGAAGGTGCCGACCTTGTCGACGACCGCCGTGATGAGGACGGCGACCGGCGTGGTGGACTCCTGCATGGCGTTGGGCAGCCAGGTGTGCAGCGGCCACAGCGGGGCCTTCACCGCGAAGGCGAAGAAGAAGCCCAGGAACAGCCACCGCTCGGTGCTGGTCGCCATCTCCAGCGTGCCGTTGGCGCGGGCCTCGGCGATCTCCGGGAGCGAGAAGTTCCCGGCGACCACGTACAGGCCGATCACCGCGGCCAGCATGATCAGGCCGCCGACCAGGTTGTAGAGGAGGAACTTCACGGCGGCGTACGACCGTTGCGTGGCCGCCGTCTCCTCGCCGTGCTCGTGGGCCCGGTCCCCGAAGCCGCCGATGAGGAAGTACATCGGGATGAGCATGGCTTCGAAGAAGATGTAGAAGAGGAAGACGTCGGTGGCCTCGAAGGAGATGATCACCATCGCCTCGACGGCCAGGATCAGGGCGAAGAAGCCCTGCGTGGGCCGCCACCGTGTGTTGCCGGTCTCCAGGGGGTCGGCGTCGTGCCAGCCCGCGAGGATGATGAACGGGATCAGCAGAGCGGTGAGCGCGATGAGCGCCACCGCGATGCCGTCCACGCCCAGTTCGTACCGCACCCCGAAGTCCGCGATCCAGGCGTGGGACTCGGTGAGCTGGTAGCGGTCGCCGTCCGGGTCGAAGCGGACCAGGATGATCACGGCGAGTACGAGCGTGGCCAGCGAGACGATCAGCGCCAGCCATTTCGCGGCGGTGCGCCGCGCGGCCGGTACGGCGGCCGTGGCGATCGCCCCGAGGGCCGGGAGCGCCGCCGCCGCTGTCAGCAGAGGAAAGGACATCGGTATCAGACCGCCCTCATCAGCAGGGTCGCGGCGATGAGGATCGCAGCACCGCCGAACATCGAGACCGCGTACGACCGGGCATAGCCGTTCTGGATCCGGCGCAGCCGCCCGGAGAGGCCGCCCATCGAGGCCGCCGTGCCGTTGACGACGCCGTCGACCAGGGTGTGGTCGACGTAGACGAGGGAGCGTGTGAGGTGCTCTCCGCCGCGTACGAGGACGACGTGGTTGAAGTCGTCCTGGAGGAGGTCGCGCCGAGCGGCCCGGGTGAGGAGCGATCCGCGCGGGGCGACGACGGGGACGGGCTTGCGCCCGTACTGGAGCCAGGCGAGGCCG
The DNA here is from genome assembly GCF_036346855.1 of Streptomyces europaeiscabiei. NCBI lineage: Bacteria > Bacillati > Actinomycetota > Actinomycetes > Kitasatosporales > Streptomycetaceae > Streptomyces > Streptomyces europaeiscabiei. The sequence goes on along the minus strand of NZ_CP107841.1, from coordinate 6,278,797 downwards.
ACGCCGATGACCATCACGGCGACCGTGGAGATCGTCACCGTCAGGGCACTGATCGGGGGGGTGCCGTGCTTGTGGCCGGTGACGGGCTCCAGCCAGTGGACGAACCGGTCGCCGATGCTGAAGTACGCGCCGCCGAAGACCGATCCGACGGCCAGCACGATCATGGGGATCGTCATGACCTTGGGCGACTCGTGCGGGTGTGGTTCGTGGCCGTGCTCGTCGGGCTGCCAGCGCTTCTCGCCGAAGAACGTCATCAGCATCACGCGCGTCATGTAGAACGCGGTGATGGCCGCGCCCAGCAGGGCCACACTGCCGAGGATCCAGCCCTCGGTGCCGCCCTTGGCGAACGCCGCCTCGATGATCATGTCCTTGGAGAAGAAGCCGGACAGACCGGGGAAACCGATGATGGCGAGGTAGCCGAGGCCGAAGGTGACGAAGGTGACCGGCATGTACGTCCGCAGGCCGCCGTACTTGCGCATGTCGACCTCGTCGTTCATGCCGTGCATGACCGAGCCGGCGCCGAGGAACAGCCCGGCCTTGAAGAAGCCGTGCGTCACCAGGTGCATGATCGCGAAGACGTAGCCGATGGGGCCGAGGCCCGCGGCGAGCACCATGTAGCCGATCTGCGACATCGTCGAGCCTGCGAGGGCCTTCTTGATGTCGTCCTTCGCACAACCGACGATCGCACCGAAGAGGAGCGTGACCGCGCCGACGACGGTGGTGACGAGCTGGGCGTCCGGGGCGCCGTCGAAGATGTTGGCGGAGCGGACGATCAGGTAGACGCCCGCGGTGACCATGGTCGCGGCGTGGATGAGGGCCGAGACGGGGGTCGGGCCCTCCATGGCGTCCCCGAGCCAGGACTGCAGCGGCACCTGGGCGGACTTGCCGCAGGCGGCAAGCAGCAGCATCAGGGCGATGGCGGTCAGCTTGCCCTCGCTGGTCTCACCGGTGGCCTCCAGGACCGGCCCGAAGGCGAACGTCCCGAAGGTGGTGAACATCAGCATGATGGCGATGGACAGGCCCACGTCGCCGACGCGGTTGACCAGGAAGGCCTTCTTCGCGGCGGTGGCGGCGCTGGGCTTGTGCTGCCAGAAGCCGATCAGCAGGTACGAGGCGAGGCCCACGCCCTCCCAGCCGACGTACAGCAGCAGGTAGTTGTCGGCGAGGACGAGCAGCAGCATCGCCGCGAGGAACAGGTTCAGATAGCCGAAGAAGCGGCGCCGGCGCTCGTCGTGCTCCATGTACCCGATGGAGTACACGTGGATGAGCGAGCCGACTCCGGTGATCAGCAGGACGAACGTCATCGACAGCTGGTCGAGCTGGAAGGCGACGTCCGCCTGGAAGCCCTCGACGGGGATCCAGCTGAACAGGTACTGGCCCATCTCCCGGTGTTCGGCGTCCTTGCCGAGCATGTCGGCGAAGAGGACGACACCGATGACGAAGGAGGCGGCGGCCAGGGCCGTGCCGATCCAGTGGCCGACGGCGTCGAGGCGCCGGCCGCCGCACAGCAGGACGGCCGCTCCTAGCAGGGGCGCCGCGACCAGCAGCGCAATCAGGTTCTCCACGATTCTTCCGACCCCTTACAGCTTCATCAGGCTGGCGTCGTCGACCGAGGCCGAGTGGCGGGACCGGAAGAGCGACACGATGATCGCGAGTCCGACCACGACCTCCGCGGCGGCGACGACCATCGTGAAGAAGGCGATGATCTGGCCGTCGAGATTGCCGTGCATCCGGGAGAAGGCGACCAGCGTGAGATTGCAGGCGTTGAGCATCAGCTCGACGCACATGAACACCACGATCGCGTTCCGCCTGATCAGGACGCCGGTGGCGCCGATCGTGAACAGCAGGGCGGCGAGATACAGGTAGTTGACGGGATTCACTTCGATGCCTCCCCGCGCTTGCCGCCGTTCCCGCTGTGGGTGCGCTCCAGGCGGTCCTCGGCGCGCTGCTCCAGGGCCTTGAGGTCGTTGAGGGCCTCCGTCGACACGTCGCGGACCTGACCCCGGTCCCGCAGCGTCTTGCTGACGGTCAGCTCGGACGGCGTGCCGTCGGGCAGCAGGCCCGGGATGTCGACCGCGTTGTGCCGGGCGTAGACGCCCGGGGCCGGCAGCGGCGGGAGGTGCTTGCCCTCGCGTACACGCTCTTCGGCCAGTTCCCGCTGGGTCTTGGGGCGCTCGGTGCGCTCACGGTGGGTGAGGACCATGGCGCCGACGGCGGCCGTGATGAGGAGGGCGCCGGTGAGCTCGAAGGCGAACACGTAGTCGGTGAAGATCAGGGCCGCGAGGCCCTCCACGTTCCCGCCCGCGTTCGCCGTGCCGAGGCCGTTGAACTCCGTCAGTGAGGCGTTGCCGATGCCCGCGGTCAGCAGGATGCCGAAGCCGAGGCCGCAGAGGAGGGCCAGCCAGCGTTGGCCCTTGATGGTCTCCTTCAGGGAGTCCGCCGCGGTGACGCCGACGAGCATCACCACGAACAGGAACAGCATCATGATCGCGCCGGTGTAGACGACGATCTGCACGATGCCCAGGAAGTAGGCGCCGTTGGCGAGGTAGAACACCGCCAAAATGATCATGGTGGCGGCGAGGCAGAGCGCGCTGTGCACGGCCCTCTTCATGAAGACGGTGCACAGGGCGCCGATCACGGCGACCGTGCCGAGCACCCAGAACTGGAAGGCCTCACCCGTGGAGGTGGTGTAGGCGGCGAGTTGCGCGCTCATGCCTGTGCCTCCTCTTCTTCCGGCTTCTCGCCCTTGGAGGTGGCCACCTGACGCACCGTGCCGGGCGCGGCCTCGGTGACCAGCCCCCGGTAGTAGTCCTGCTCGTCGGTGCCCGGGAAGATCGAGTGGGGCGAGTCGACCATGCCCTCCTCCAGCCCGGCGAGCAGTTGCTCCTTGGTGTAGATGAGGTTGGCGCGGCTGCTGTCCGCCAGCTCGAACTCGTTGGTCATCGTGAGCGCGCGCGTGGGGCACGCCTCGATGCACAGGCCGCACAGGATGCAGCGGGCGTAGTTGATCTGGTAGACGCGGCCGTACCGCTCGCCCGGCGAGTAGCGCTCCTCGTCCGTGTTGTCGGCGCCCTCCACGTAGATGGCGTCGGCGGGACACGCCCAGGCGCACAGCTCGCAGCCGATGCACTTCTCCAGGCCGTCCGGATGGCGGTTGAGCTGGTGCCGGCCGTGGAACCGTGGGGCCGTGGTCTTGGGCTGCTCGGGATACTGCTCGGTCAGCCGCTTCTTGAACATGGCCTTGAAGGTCACGCCGAAGCCGGCGACGGGGTTCTGGAAACCGGGCTTGGTCTCCTTCGGCTCCTCAGCCATCGGACGCCTCCTTCCCATTCGAAGATCCGTCACTGTCAGTATCGGACCCACCACTGACAACCAGCTCCCGCTCCCGTCGCGGACGCCTGCGCGGCACCGGCGGGAGGGTCTGTCCGGGCAGGGGCGGTACGGGGAACCCGCCGGCCATCGGGTCGAAGGCGGCCGGTTCGGCGGGCTGGTCCTGTGCCTCGCGCCGGTCGCGGAACATGTCGGCGACGACGGAGAGCAGGAACAGCACGATGACGGCGCCCGCGACGTACAGGGCGATCTCGGCGAAGTCGTAGTTCTCGTTCCTGAGGGTCCGTACCGTCGCGACGAGCATCAGCCAGACCACGGAGACCGGGAGGAGGACCTTCCAGCCGAGCTTCATCAGCTGGTCGTAGCGGACGCGCGGGAGGGTGCCGCGCAGCCAGATGAAGAAGAACAGCAACAGCTGCACCTTCACCACGAACCAGAGCATCGGCCACCAGCCGTGGTTGGCGCCCTCCCAGAAGGTGCTGATGGGCCAGGGGGCCCGCCAGCCGCCGAGGAAGAGCGTCACCGACACGGCGGAGACGGTCACCATGTTGACGTACTCGGCGAGCATGAACATCGCGAACTTGATCGACGAGTACTCGGTGTTGAAGCCGCCGACCAGGTCGCCCTCGGACTCCGGCATGTCGAAGGGGGCGCGGTTGGTCTCACCGACCATCGTGATGATGTAGATGACGAAGGAGACCGGCAGCAGCACGATGTACCAGCGGTCCTGCTGCGCCTCCACGATCGCCGACGTCGACATCGACCCCGAGTAGAGGAAGACCGAGGCGAACGCGGCGCCCATGGCGATCTCGTAGGAGATCATCTGCGCCGCGGAGCGCAGGCCGCCGAGCAGCGGATAGGTGGAGCCGGAGCTCCAGCCCGCCAGCACGATGCCGTAGATGCCGACGGAGGCGACCGCGAGGATGTAGAGCATCGCGATCGGCAGGTCGGTGAGCTGCATCGTGGTGCGCTGGCCGAAGATCGAGATCTCGTTGCCGGCCGGGCCGAAGGGGATCACCGCGATCGCCATGAAGGCCGGGATGGCCGCGACGATCGGCGCGAGGACGTAGACGACCTTGTCCGCGCGTTTGACGATGACGTCTTCCTTGAGCATCAGCTTGATGCCGTCGGCGAGCGACTGGAGCATGCCCCAGGGGCCGTGCCGGTTGGGGCCGATGCGCAGCTGCATCCAGGCGACGACCTTGCGCTCCCACACGATGGAGAACAGCACGGTGATCATCAGGAAGGCGAAGCAGAACACCGCCTTGACGACGACCAGCCACCAGGGGTCGCGGCCGAACATCGAGAGGTCTTCAGCGGCGAGGTACAAGCTCATGCCTCCACCTCCTCGGGGGCCTCGGCGGCGAGCGTCGCGGGGCCGATACGGACCAGTGCGCCGGGCAGCGCCCCGGTGTCGGAGGCGACGCCCGTACCGGTGGAGTTCAGCGGGAGCCAGACGACGCGGTCGGGCATCTCGGTGATCAGCAGCGGCAGTTCGACGACCCCGGCGGGGCCGCTGACCGCGAGGACGTCGCCGTTCTTGACGCCCGCCTCGGCGGCCGTGGCGGCGGACACACGCGCGTGTGCGGCGTGCCGCGTGCCGGCGAGCGCGTCGTCGCCGTCCTGGAGGCGGCCCTGGTCGAGGAGCAGCCGGTGCCCGGCGAGTACGGCCTCCCCGGCGGCCGGGCGCGGCAGTCCGGCCGCGACCTCCACCGGCTCGTTGGCCCTCGCGCCGTCCCACGCCCCGAGGCGGTCCAGCTCCGCGCGCGTGGTGCGCAGATCGGGCAGCCCCAGGTGGACGTCCATGGCGTCGGCCAGCATCTGCAGGACACGGCCGTCGGCGGGTGCCACCCGGCGGGTCATCTGGTCGGGCTTCAGCGCGGCTTCGAACATCCGCACGCGGCCCTCCCAGTTGACGAAGGTGCCCGCCTTCTCGGCGACGGCGGCGACCGGAAGGACGATGTCGGCCCGTTCGGTGACCTCGCTGGGCCGCAGCTCCAGTGAGACCAGGAAGCCCACCGCGGAGAGTGCCTCACGCGCGCGTGCCGGATCGGGCAGATCGGCGAGTTCCACACCCGCCACCACCAGGGCCCCGAGCTCTCCGGTGGCGGCGGCCTCGACGATCTGCCCGGTGTCCCGGCCGTACCGCGAGGGGAGTTCGGCGACGCCCCAGGCGGCGGCGACCTCCGCGCGGGCGCGCGGGTCGGTCGCCGGGCGGCCGCCCGGCAGCACCGAGGGCAGCGCGCCCGCCTCGACGGCGGCGCGCTCCCCGGCCCGGCGCGGGATCCACACCAGCTTCGCGCCGGTCAGGGACGCGGCCCGTACTGCGGCGGTGAGCCCGCCCGCCACGGCCGCGAACCGCTCCCCGACGACGATGACCGCGCCCTCGGTACGCAGCGCCTCGGCGGCCTTGGTGCCGTCGTCGTCCAGTCCGAAGCCGCTCGCGAGGGCGTCCAGCCACTCGGTCTCGGTGCCGGGCGCGGCGGGCAGCAGCGTGCCGCCGGCCTTCGCAAGGCCCCGGGTGGCGTGCGTGGCCAGCGAGAACACCTGCTGCTTGTGCTTGCGCCAGGCCTTGCGCAGCCTCAGGAAGACACCGGGCGCCTCCTCCTCCGCCTCGAACCCGACCAGCAGGACCGCGGGCGCCTTCTCCAGGAAGGCGTACGTGACGCCCGTACCGTCGAGGTCACGGCCGCGTCCGGCGACCCGGGCCGCCAGGAAGTCGGCCTCCTCGCCGCTGTGCACGCGTGCGCGGAAGTCGATGTCGTTGCTGTCGAGGGCCACGCGCGCGAACTTGCTGTACGCGTAGGCGTCCTCGACGGTGAGCCTGCCGCCGGTCAGGACACCGGCCCGGCCGCGCGCGGCGAGCAGCCCCCGGGCGGCGGCCTCCAGGGCCTCAGGCCAGGACGCCGGTTCCAGGACGCCCTCGGCGTTGCGGACGAGGGGGGTGGTCAGCCGGTCCGGGCGCTGCGCGTACCGGAACGCGAACCGCCCCTTGTCGCAGATCCACTCCTCGTTGACCTCGGGGTCGTTGGCCGCGAGGCGCCGCATGACCTTGCCGCGCCGGTGGTCGGTGCGGGTCGCGCAGCCGCCGGAGCAGTGCTCGCAGACGGACGGCGAGGAGACGAGGTCGAAGGGGCGGGAGCGGAATCGGTACGCCGCCGAGGTCAGCGCGCCCACCGGGCAGATCTGGATGGTGTTGCCGGAGAAGTACGACTCGAAGGGGTCGCCCTCTCCGGTGCCGACCTGCTGGAGTGCGCCCCGCTCGACCAGCTCGATCATCGGGTCGCCGGCGACCTGGTTGGAGAAGCGGGTGCAGCGGGCGCACAGCACGCACCGCTCACGGTCGAGCAGCACCTGCGTGGAGATCGGCACGGGCTTCTCGTAGGTGCGCTTCCTGCCCTCGAAGCGGGACTCGGAGTGGCCGTGCGACATGGCCTGGTTCTGCAGCGGGCACTCGCCGCCCTTGTCGCAGACGGGGCAGTCCAGCGGGTGGTTGATGAGCAGGAGCTCCATCACCCCCTTCTGGGCCTTCTCCGCGACCGGGGAGGTGAGGTGGGTCTTGACGACCATCCCGTCCGTGCAGGTGATCGTGCAGGACGCCATGGGCTTGCGCTGGCCCTCGACCTCGACGATGCACTGGCGGCAGGCGCCGACCGGGTCGAGGAGGGGGTGGTCGCAGAAGCGGGGGATCTCGACACCGATCTGTTCGGCGGCCCGGATGACCAGGGTGCCCTTGGGCACGCTGATGTCGACTCCGTCGATGGTCAGCGAGACGAGATCTTCCGGCGGGACCGCCGCCTCTCCCCCTCCGGAGGGAGCGCTGGTGGTCACTGTCATGCGTTCACCTCCGCGTGCTTGTCCTTGTCGGCCCAGACGGTCGACTTGGCGGGGTCGAAGGGGCAGCCCCGGCCCGTGATGTGGTCCTCGTACTCCGCGCGGAAGTACTTGAGGGAGGAGAAGATCGGCGAGGCGGCGCCGTCGCCGAGGGCGCAGAAGGACTTGCCGTTGATGTTGTCGGCGATGTCGTTCAGCTTGTCGAGGTCGCTCATGACGCCCTTGCCGGCCTCGATGTCGCGCAGCAACTGCACCAGCCAGTAGGTGCCTTCGCGGCAGGGGGTGCACTTGCCGCAGGACTCGTGGGCGTAGAACTCGGTCCAGCGGGTGACGGCACGCACGACGCAGGTCGTCTCGTCGAAGCACTGGAGTGCTTTCGTGCCGAGCATGGAACCCGCGGCGCCCACTCCTTCGTAGTCAAGAGGGACGTCTAGGTGCTCGTCGGTGAACATCGGGGTCGAGGACCCGCCCGGCGTCCAGAACTTGAGGCGATGCCCGGGTCGCATTCCGCCGCTCATCTCCAGGAGCTGACGGAGCGTGATGCCGAGCGGCGCCTCGTACTGGCCGGGGCTCGTGACATGGCCGCTGAGCGAGTAGAGCGTGAAGCCGGGAGACTTCTCGCTGCCCATCGACCTGAACCATTCCTTGCCCCTGTGCATGATCGCGGGAACCGACGCGATCGACTCGACGTTGTTCACGACAGTCGGGCACGCGTAGAGGCCCTCGACGGCAGGGAAGGGGGGACGGAGCCGCGGTTGACCACGGCGGCCTTCGAGCGAGTCGAGCAGCGCGGTCTCCTCACCGCAGATGTACGCGCCCGCGCCCGCGTGCACGGTGAGTTCGAGGTCGAGTCCGCTGCCCAGGATGTTCTCGCCGAGGAAGCCCTCCGCGTAGGCCTCGCGTACGGCCTCGTGCAACCGCCGCAGGACGGGAACGACCTCACCACGCAGATAGATGAAGGCATGCGAGGACCTGATGGCATAACAGGCGATGACAATGCCCTCGATGAGGCTGTGCGGGTTCGCGAAGAGGAGCGGAATGTCCTTGCACGTTCCGGGCTCCGACTCGTCGGCGTTGACAACCAGATAATGCGGTTTGCCATCGCCCTGCGGAATGAACTGCCATTTCATTCCGGTCGGGAATCCCGCGCCGCCGCGGCCGCGCAGCCCGGACTCCTTGACGTACGCGATGACGTCGTCCGGTGACATGGCCAGCGCCTTGCGCAGCCCCTCGTACCCGTCGTGCCTTCGGTAGACGTCGAGCGACCATGCCCGGTCCTCGTCCCAGAAGGCCGACAGCACGGGTGCGAGCAGTTTCTCCGGGCTGGTGCCCTTGATCTCGGGTGCCAACGTCATCACTCCCCCTCCTCGGCTGCGGGCCCCGCCGGGTGGGCCGGGTCCGAGGCCGACGTGTCCTGCGGCGCGTCGTGCGAGCTGAGGTGCTCGGTGGGTGACGGCTCGTGCACCTTGTCGCGCGGCTCGTCGTGCGGTCCGCCGTCCCGCGGATGGACCACGCGCGCGGGTCCGGCCTCTCCCCTGGCGAGGCGGAGGCCGACCAGCGAGGCGGGTCCCGCTCCGCCGCTCGCCTCGACGGCCCCCGGCCGCTCGTCGGGGAAGCCGGCGAGGATCCGCGCGGTGTCCTTGAAGGTGCACAGCGGTGCCCCGCGCGTGGGCCGGACCTCGGTGCCCGCGCGCAGGTCGTCGACGAGGCGCTTGGCGCTGTCGACGGTCTGGTTGTCGAAGAACTCCCAGTTGACCATCACGACCGGCGCGAAGTCGCAGGCCGCGTTGCACTCGATGTGCTCCAGGGTGACCTTGCCGTCGTCGGTGGTCTCACCGTTGCCGACACTCAGGTGGTCCTGCAGCGCCTCGAAGATCGCGTCACCGCCCATCACCGCGCACAGGGTGTTGGTGCAGACGCCCACCTGGTAGTCACCGGAGGGCTTGCGCCGGTACATGGTGTAGAAGGTGGCGACCGCGGTGACCTCGGCCGTGGTCAGGCCGAGCACCTCGGCGCAGAACCGCATGCCGGTGCGGGTGACATGGCCCTCCTCCGACTGCACGAGATGCAGCAACGGCAGGAGAGCGGACCGGGAGTCCGGGTAGCGGGCGACGACCTCGGCGGCGTCCCGCTCCAGCCGGGCTCGAACGTCGTCCGGGTAGTCGGGCGCGGGCAGTTGGGGCATGCCCAGGCTGACGCCCTCGGGGGTGGTGGTCACCGGTCGACGCCTCCCATCACGGGGTCGATGGACGCGACGGCGACGATGACGTCGGCGACCTGGCCGCCCTCGCACATCGCCGCCATGGCCTGCAGGTTGGTGAAGGACGGGTCACGGAAGTGGACCCGGAAGGGGCGGGTGCCTCCGTCGGAGACGACGTGCACCCCGAGTTCGCCCTTGGGCGACTCGACCGCCGCGTACGCCTGTCCCGGCGGGACGCGGAAGCCCTCGGTCACCAGCTTGAAGTGGTGGATCAGGGCCTCCATGGAGGTGCCCATGATCTTCTTGATGTGGTCCAGGGAGTTGCCGAGTCCGTCCGGTCCCAGGGCGAGCTGGGCGGGCCAGGCGATCTTCTTGTCGGTGACCATGACCGGGCCGGGCTGCAGCCGGTCCAGGCACTGCTCGACGATCCGCAGGGACTGGCGCATCTCTTCGAGGCGGATCAGGAAGCGGCCGTAGGAGTCGCAGGTGTCGGCGGTCGGGACGTCGAAGTCGTACGTCTCGTACCCGCAGTACGGCTGCGCCTTGCGCAGGTCGTGCGGGAGGCCGGCGGAGCGGAGGATCGGGCCGGTGGCGCCGAGGGCCATGCAGCCGGACAGGTCGAGGTGGCCGACGTCCTGCATACGGGCCTTGAAGATGGGGTTCCCGGTGGCGAGCTTGTCGTACTCGGGAAGGTTCTTCTCCATCTTCTTCACGAACTCGCGGATCTGGTCCACCGCTCCGGGCGGCAGGTCCTGGGCGAGTCCGCCGGGCCGGATGTACGCGTGGTTCATGCGCAGGCCGGTGATCAGCTCGTAGATGTCGAGAATGAGTTCACGATCACGGAAGCCGTAGATCATGATCGTGGTGGCGCCCAGCTCCATGCCGCCGGTGGCGATGCACACCAGGTGGGAGGAGAGCCGGTTCAGCTCCATCAGGAGCACGCGGATGATCGTGGCGCGGTCCGGGATCTGCTCCTCGATGCCGAGGAGCTTCTCCACGGCGAGGCAGTACGCCGTCTCGTTGAAGAACGGCGTCAGGTAGTCCATGCGCGTCACGAACGTGGTGCCCTGCGTCCACGTGCGGTACTCGAGGTTCTTCTCGATGCCGGTGTGGAGATAGCCGATGCCGCAGCGGGCCTCGGTGACGGTCTCGCCGTCGATCTCCAGGATGAGCCGGAGCACACCGTGCGTGGACGGGTGCTGGGGGCCCATGTTGACGATGATGCGCTCGTCGTCGGACCGGGCGGCGGTCTCGGCGACCTCGTCCCAGTCCCCGCCGGTGACCGTGTAGACGGTGCCCTCGGTGGTCTCGCGCGCCGAGGCGGCGGATTCGGCGGATGCAGTCATCACAGCCTCCCGAAGGGAGTCGTTGAGGGGTGGTGGTCGGGCGACGGGCGGGCGCTCATGAGTACGACCTCCGCTGGTCCGGAGCCGGGATCTGGGCGCCCTTGTACTCGACGGGGATGCCGCCGAGGGGATAGTCCTTGCGCTGCGGGAAGCCCTGCCAGTCGTCCGGCATCATGATCCGCGTCAGCGCGGGGTGGCCGTCGAAGACGATGCCGAAGAAGTCGTACGCCTCGCGCTCGTGCCAGTCGTTGGTCGGATAGACGGGGACGAGCGACGGGATGTGCGGGTCGGCGTCCGGGGCGGACACCTCCAGGCGGATCAGCCGGTTGTGGGTGATCGAGCGCAGGTGGTAGACGGCGTGCAGCTCACGGCCCTTGTCACCGGGGTAGTGGACGCCGGAGACGCCGGTGCACAGTTCGAAGCGGAGGGCCGGGTCGTCGCGGAGGGTCCGGGCGACGCGCGGCAGGTGCTCGCGCTCGATGTGGAAGGTGATCTCGCCCCGGTCGACGACCGTCTTGTCGATCACGTTCTCGGGGACGAGGCCCTGTTCCTCCAGGGCGCCCTCCAGCTCGTCGGCGACCTCGTCGAACCAGCCGCCGTAGGGGCGGCCGGTCGCACCGGGGAGCCGGATGGAGCGGACCAGGCCGCCGTAGCCGGAGGTGTCGCCGCCGTTGTCGGCGCCGAACATGCCCCGCTGGACCCGGATCTCCTCACCGCCGTCGCCGCGCTGGCCGGGGAGGTTGGACGCGGCGAGATCCTTCTCGGGGTTCACCCCGTTCGATCCGTCCGCGTCGTTCTTGCCGTTCGCGTCGCTCATCGCAGCAGCCCCTTCATCTCGATGAGGGGGAGCGCCTTGAGTGCCGCTTCCTCCGCCTCGCGGGCCGCGTCCTCGGCGTTCACGCCGAGCTTGGTCGTCTGGATCTTCTGGTGGAGCTTGAGGATCGCGTCCATCAGCATCTCGGGCCGCGGCGGGCAGCCCGGGAGATAGATGTCGACGGGGACGATGTGGTCGACGCCCTGGACGATCGCGTAGTTGTTGAACATGCCGCCGGACGACGCGCAGACCCCCATGGAGATCACCCACTTGGGATTGGGCATCTGGTCGTAGACCTGCCGCAGCACCGGCGCCATCTTCTGGCTGACCCGGCCGGCCACGATCATCAGGTCCGCCTGACGCGGCGAGCCCCGGAACACCTCCATGCCGAAGCGCGCCAGGTCGTAGCGCCCCGCGCCCGTGGTCATCATCTCGATGGCACAACAGGCGAGGCCGAAGGTGGCGGGGAAGACGGATGCCTTGCGTACCCAGCCCGCGGCCTGCTCGACGGTGGTCAGCAGGAAACCGCTCGGCAGTTTCTCTTCGAGTCCCATGGTTAAAGGCCCCTCAGTCCCATTCCAGGCCGCCGCGCCGCCAGACGTACGCGTAGGCGACGAAGACGGTGAGCACGAAGAGCAGCATCTCCACGAGCCCGAAAACACCCAGGGCGTCGAAGGTGACGGCCCAGGGGTAGAGGAAGACGATCTCGATGTCGAAGACGATGAAGAGCATCGCCGTCAGGTAGTACTTGATGGGGAATCGCCCGCCGCCGGCCGGCGTGGGGGTGGGCTCGATCCCGCACTCGTAAGCCTCGAGCTTGGCCCGGTTGTAGCGCTTCGGGCCGATCAGCGAGGCCATGATCACGGAGAAGATCGCAAAGCCTGCCCCGAGGGCTCCCAGTACGAGGATGGGCGCATAGGCGTTCACCGCTCCTCGCTCCTCTCAGTCGGCACTGACTGCTGGCGGATGGCGTGGGCCCTGCTCCCCCGCCCCACGCGTTTCACGAACTCCGCCCGTCCCGACGAAGATCGCGAACATGTGAAGCAGGTCACAAGCCCAACTGCCCCGCATCCTATGCCTGCCGGTCTGTGATCTGCGACACGGGGTACGGCACCGAGTTTGTGATCTCCACCACCTGACGAAGGATCATGAAGTCGGATGAGCGTTGATCTTCATACACGAAGCGCCAGACTGATCACCAGAAGTGACATTTTCGCTCGTTACCGCTGGTCACGCGGGTCGTCTCCATATCAAGAGGATTCCGCTGCATGCAAATTGGTGCTGGACGGGACCGGTTGATAGTGCGCGGCGTTCACACCCCGGAGGGAGGCCCGACGGCCGATGTGAACGCGTGCACGCGTTCACGAGCGCCGAGGGCGGGCGGCTCCGTGCGGGACGCCATGGTGACGGGTGATCACTCTGTGACCTGTGTCACATCACAGAAAGATCAAATCAGCCGACCTTGGCCACTCGCTGCAATCGATGGTAAGCACAGGGCAATTCGGACGTATTCACGAAAGCGCATGATCACAGGCTTGACCGACCGTGTCCGCTATGCCCGTTACGGCGTCAATAAAGAGTGACGCACAGGGAATTTACGGCTTCCGTTGAACAACTGTGGCGCACCACACGTTTCTTGAAGGTATGGAGGAGTCGCTGGTACCGCTTGTACCCATGTCCCACACCGCTCACATACGCAGCCACCGGAAACCCCGCCGCAACGCGTCCTCGATCGCGATGCGCGCCGGAGTCGCCGGTGGCGTTCTCAGCACCGTGGCAGTGGCCGGCGCGTCCACGTCGGCTTTCGCCGCGGAGCCGGTGACGCAGACGCTCGAACTGCCCACCCTCACGGCCGACCTGGCCACGCAGGCCGCGCAGTCCGCGGACGCCACGCAGGCGATGGCGGCCGACTACCAGCTGCAGGCCGAGCGTGACACGGCCGCCGAACAGGCTGCCAAGCAGGCCGAGAAGGACCTGGTCAAGGCCAAGAAGGAAGAGGCCCGCAAGAAGGCCGCAGCCGAGGCCGAGCGCAAGGCCGAGGCGGAGCGTGCCGCACGCGACAGCGAGCGGACCACCCTCACGACCAACTCGTCGACCACCACGACCACCACGACGGCGCCCGCCACCGGCAGCGTCGGCACGGTCATCGACTTCCTCAAGGCCCAGCTGGGCGACGCCTACGTCATGGGCGCCACCGGCCCCAACGCGTGGGACTGCTCCTCGCTCGTGCAGGCCGCGTTCAAGCAGGTCGGTGTGGACCTCCCCCGGGTCTCGCAGGACCAGTCGATGCAGGGCACCGAGGTCTCGCTGTCCAACCTGCAGGTCGGCGACATCCTGTACTGGGGTGCCAAGGGCTCCGCGTACCACGTGGGTGTCTACGTCGGGAACGGCCAGTACCTCGACGCGGCGAACCCCTCCAAGGGTGTCGTCATCCAGGATCTCTCCGGCTACCCGGCGACGGGTGCGGTGCGCGTGCTCTGAGGCCGCGCGCTCTCGCGGTCGCCCAGGCGCTTTTCGAGAGGGCCGCTCTCCCGGTGGGGACAGCGGCCCTCCGGGCTGCCCTCAGAAAGGGCCACAAGGGCCCCACAGGGCGCTCCCGCCCCGGATCGGGGGATGCAGGCCTGCCCAGCCGCTGACAGGCCTCGTCAGCGCGTTTCAGGGGTTCCGTCGCCGGGGGCCGGTACGGCGTGCGGATCCCACCGCGCTCGGCGTCCGAATCGCCCGCTTCGAGCAGCGCGTTGCCGTCGGGGCGGTCGTAGAGCCTGCCTATGGGACGGGCCCCGTCGCATAAGGCGTGCCCATGGAACGGGCCCCGTCGCGGATGCGGGTGAGGAGCACGCCGCGTCCCGCCATCACCGGGGAAGCCGGCGTCCCGGCGTCCCGGCGTCCGCGGCATCCTCACACCCCGGTCAACCCGATCGCCTCGAGCACCCCGAGCAACCCGTTCCTCACACGGCGACCCCGCCCGCTCACGCCAGGGTCGCCCCGGTCACCGCGCCCCGTCCCCCTCACGCCTTCGGGGCCACCTTGCTCAGGCCGTTGATGATGCGGTCCATCGCGTCGCCGCCGGTCGGGTCGGTGAGGTTGGCCAGCATCTTCAGGGTGAACTTCATCAGCAGCGGGTGGGTGAGGCCCCGCTGCGTGGCGAGCTTCATGATCTTCGGGTTGCCGATGAGCTTCACGAAGGCGCGGCCCATCGTGTAGTAGCCGCCGAAGGTGTCCTTGAGGACCTGCGGGTAGCGCTGGAGGGCGAGTTCGCGCTGCCCGGGGGTGGCGCGGGCGTGGGCCTGGACGATGACGTCGGCGGCGATCTGCCCGGACTCCATGGCGTAGGCGATGCCCTCGCCGTTGAAGGGGTTCACCATGCCGCCGGCGTCGCCGACCAGCAGCAGGCCCTTGGTGTAGTGGGGTTGGCGGTTGAAGGCCATCGGAAGGGCGGCGCCGCGGATGGGCCCGGTCATGTTCTCGGGGGTGTAGCCCCACTCCTCGGGCATGGACGCGCACCAGGCCTTCAGGACGTCGCGCCAGTCCAGCTCCTTGAAGGCGGCGGAGGTGTTGAGGACACCCAGACCGACGTTGGACGTGCCGTCGCCCATGCCGAAGATCCAGCCGTAGCCCGGCAGGAGACGGTCCTCGCCCGGTCCGCGCTTGTCCCAGAGTTCCAGCCAGGACTCCAGGTAGTCGTCGTCGTGGCGCGGGGAGGTGAAGTACGTACGGACCGCGACGCCCATCGGGCGGTCCTCTCGGCGGTGCAGGCCCATCGCGAGGGAGAGGCGGGTGGAGTTGCCGTCGGCCGCCACCACCAGCGGCGCGTGGAAGGTGACTTCCCGCTTCTCGTCGCCGAGTTTGGCGTGCACCCCGGTGATTCGGCCCGTGCGGTCGTCGATGATCGGCGCGCCCACGTTGCAGCGCTCGTGCAGCCGGGCACCCGCCTTCTGGGCCTGGCGGGCGAGCTGCTCGTCGAAGTCGTCCCGTTTCCGGACGAGTCCGTAGTCCGGGTAGGAGGCGAGATCCGGCCAGTCGAGCTGGAGGCGGACGCCGCCGCCGATGATCCGCAGGCCCTTGTTGCGGAGCCAGCCGGCCTCCTCGGAGATATCGATGCCCATCGACACGAGCTGCTTGGTGGCACGCGGTGTGAGGCCGTCGCCGCAGACCTTCTCCCTGGGGAAGCTGGTCTTCTCCAGGAGCAGCACGTCCAGCCCGGCCTTCGCCAGGTAGTACGCGGTGGTGGAACCGGCTGGCCCGGCCCCGACGACGATCACATCGGCGGTGTGTTCGGTAAGGGGCTGGGGCTCGGTCACGACGGGTTCTCCCCAAGAAGTAGACGGATCGAAGCAAAACTGCTGGAAGTCCGAAGAACGGACGGCCAGAAAACATGTGCCGACGGGCGTCGGACATGGGCAGTCTATTCAGCGGTACCGATCATCGGCTGAAGGGCTGCCCCTGTGAACAGAGCTCTGCCCGACGTACGGCTGCGCGTCCCCACCGACGAGGACGCCTTCGCCTGGCACCGGATCTTCGACGATCCCGACGTCATGGAGTTCCACGGCGGCCGGTCCGCCGAGCTGTCCGTCTACGAGGAGCTCACCGCGCGCCAGCGCCGCCACGACGCCGAGCACGGGTTCTGCCTGTGGACCATGCTCGACGAGGAGGGCCGGGCCATCGGCTTCACCGGCGCCCAGCCATGGCCCCGGGAGTGGGGTCCGACCGGCGAGATCGAGATCGGCTGGCGGCTCGCCCGCGACCACTGGGGCAAGGGGTACGTGACCGCTGCCGCGACGCAGACCCTGGAGCGGGTGCGGGCGGCCGGCGTCGCCGGCGTCGTCGCCATGGTCAACACCCGCAACGAACGGTCCATCGCCGTCGCCCGGCGGCTGGGCATGGAACCGGCGGAGGAGTACACGACGCCGGTCTCTCTGCAGGCGGGGCGCTGCTATCGGCTGACGTTGTGACGCTCTGACGCCGGTCGGGGAGCGGGCCCCCGCCTCCCCGCACAGGTGCTCCGGCGAGGCGGCCACTCGTTCGCGATATCGGCAACTCGTCACGCAGAGTGGCAATTTGGCGCAGACTGCAACTCAGTGCTTCCGGCCGGAGGTGCTCGGCGGTTACCCTGCCGGTACCGCTGGGGGTGAACATCTGTGCGCATAACACCCAAGTCATTCGAAGTGCGTGTGCCACGGTTCGTCGGTCTGATGGCCGTGGACGCGCGCGAGACGGCCGAGGCGGACGGGGTGACCCTCGTCGCGCCCGACCGGCCCGACTTCCAACTCGCCGTCGTGGACTACGTCGTACGGCAGTACCCGCCGCCCGGGGTGAAGGTGCCGCGTGGGGCCGCCGTGACCGTGTGGTTCGAGGTGGGGGACGACGGCGGGGGTGTGCGGGAGCCGCGCAGCGGGGGGCCGCCGCCGGGGTTGCGCAGGGCGTTGGACGAGCCGGGGCCCGGGGATCCGTTTCCGGTTCTCCGGTAGGAGCACGGAGGGTTCCGGGTTCGGGGCTGGGGCTTTCGGGACGGAGGCTTTCAGGAGGGGCTTGCAGGGCGGGGGCTTCGGTGCATCGCGGGCCGCAGGTTGTCCGTGGTCGATCGCGCGGTTCCCCGCGCCCCTCGAAGACGGGGCGCGGCCCCTTCCCGTCACGTGTCCACTACTTCTGCCAGAGCAGGATCGCCGCCGCCCCTCCCCCGCCGATCACGAAGGCCGCCGTGATCGTGATGGTCCAGATGAGGGTTCGGTTGCGGGGCCCGGCCGGTGCTGCGGGTGGCAGGTGATGGTGGCCCAGTTCGACGAGCGGGGGCTCGTACGGGGCCGGGGCCGAAGGCTGCTGCGGGACCCCGTGGCCCGCCGGGCCGCTGCTCGGCATCGCCGGGACCGGGGGTGCGATGACCGCCGTGCGCGCGCCTGTCATCTGGACCAGGTAGGGCGCGAGGAAGGCCGCGCCGAAGATCCAGAGAAGGCCGAAGAGAAGCACCTCGGGGATGTCGAGACCGGCGTCCACCTGGCCCGCGGCAGAGAACTCGCTGCTGAACTCGCTCGTGGCGGAGCCGGAGGCCTCCATCCCGAAGCCGCTGATGCCGGCGAGGAGGAGGAAGAGGCCGAAGAAGACACCGGCGGCGAGGAGTTGTTCGCCGCGGCCCGAGGAGCGGCGGGCCGCGAGGACCCCGAGGATCAGGGCGCAGACCGCTCCGAGCGTCAACGCGCCCACGACCGCCCAGGAGTTGACGGCGTCGCCCAGTTCGGAGAGCCCGAACGCCTCACGCTCGTAGCCGCCGCCGTACGGGCCGGACTCGACGAGCCCGTAGTCGCCGGACGAGTCGCTGCGGAACGACGAGTCGTCCCCGTAGCCCGTACGGCCCGCCTCGCCCTCGACGGACGCGCCCCAGGAGAGACCGAGGAGGTTGACGGCGAGGTTGGGGAGGACGAGCAGCACCAGGAGGAGCGGGCTGAGGTCCTCGTCCCATTCGGCCTGCCACTCGTCGTTCGCCGCGAGGACGACGAACGCGACGAGCGAGCAGAGGGCGAGAACGCCCGCCATGGCCCGCACGGCCGTACCGGTCGCCCGGAACAGGGCCCGGGGCCCGGGGCGGACGGCCAGCCAGGCGGCCAGATCGTCGCGTTGCAGCAGGCCGGCCGAGACGGCGGCGGTGAGCAGCAGCGCGCCCAGTGCCGCGCGCCAGGCGGACGTGGAGACCTCGGCGACCGCGATCTCGGGCTGCGCGAACAGCCCGAGCACCAGGACGGCGACCGTCACCAGCAGCGTGACCCGCACAGCCGCTTCGAGCCCGGCGGTACGGCTGCCACCGGGCATCGCCCCGGGCCCGCCGACGCCGGCACCGGTGTACGAGCCGCCGTACCCACCGGCGTACCCACCGCCGTACGCGCCGCCCGGCCCACCGCCGTACGCGCTCCCGTACGCGCCGCGCATCACCAGCCGCGTACGGAGCAGTCTTACGCCGATGAGGAGCGCCCCGACGAACAGGGCGGTCACCGTGAGCGGGACCAGGGTCACGGTGAGGGCGCCCTCGGTGGACCGGAAGTCGCCCGTGTAGTCGCCGCCGCCCCTCTCGGAGACCGTGAAGCCGCCGCCGAGGCCCTGGAGGAGGGCGGCGAGGGCGAGGCCCAGACGGTCGCCGAAGCCTACGAATTCCTCCTCGTCCGGGCCGCCCTGGCCGTACGACGGAAGGGCCAGGGCCACGGCCGCGGCGAAGAGGAGCCCGACCGGCCAGAGCGCGGCCAGCGCCGAGCCGCCCCAGTCGCCCCGGAAGGCCCGGCCGAAGAAGGCGCCGACGGGTGAGGGGCGGGCGGGGACGGGGGCGTACTGGGGAGGGGGCGGCGGCGGACCGAGGGGTGGTGCACCCGGCGGGGCCGACGGGGCCACGGTCGGTGGAGCCATACCTGGTGGCGCCATGCCCGGCACCCCGGGAGGCGGCGTCGTCAGGGGGGTTCCGGGAAACGTGGCGGGCCAGGACGCCGGTGGCGCCGTCGGTGGGGCCGGAGTCGCCCCGGCCCCCGTGTCGGTCTCGGCCGCCGGAACCGGCAGGCGCTCCCGCCCGCACTTCATGCAGAAGCGCGCCTCGTCGGGGCCGGGTGTTCCGCAGTGGGGGCAGTAGGACGTCATGGAACGCTCCGTCATTCAGAGAACTCGTGCCGTGATGCGACGTGGTCAGATGCGCGCCGGTGTGTCGCGAGACATCACCGGCGCGTACCGACGTATCAACGGACGGTAGTTTCTGTTGACCGGTTCCCGTCAACCGGATTCCCTCGCGGGTATCGCTCGTACGGGTGAACCCAGGGCCCTGCGGGCGGCCTTGAGCGCTACGAGTCGGCCTTGAACCCCCGGTGCAGGGCGACGATCCCGCCCGAGTGGTTCCGCCACGCCACCTTGTCCCAGCCGGCCTTCCGGAGCCGCTCGGCGAGACCCGCCTGGTCGGGCCAGGCACGGATGGACTCGGCGAGGTAGACGTACGCGTCCGGGTTGGACGACAGGGCGCGGGCGACCGGCGGCAGCGCGCGCATCAGGTACTCGGTGTAGACGGTCCGCAGCGGCGTCCACGTCGGGTGGGAGAACTCGCAGATCACGACACGGCCGCCGGGCTTGGTCACCCGGTACAGCTCGTGCAGCGCGGTGTCGGTGTCCTGCACGTTCCGCAGGCCGAAGGAGATGGTCACCGCGTCGAAGGTGTCGTCCTTGAACGGCAGCTTCGTGGCGTCGCCCGCGGTGAACGGCAGCCAGGCGGTGCGCTCCTTGCCGACCCGGAGCATGCCGAGGGAGAAGTCGCACGGCACGACGTACGCACCGGTCTGCGCGAAGGGCAACGACGAGGTGCCCGTGCCGGCCGCGAGGTCGAGGATCTTCTGCGCGGGCCGGGCGTCCACCGCCTGCGCGACCTCCTTGCGCCAGCGCCGGTCCTGTCCGAGGGACAGCACGTCGTTGGTCAGGTCGTACCGTTTCGCCACTCGGTCGAACATCGAAGCGACTTCGTGCGGCTGCTTGTCCAGGGATGCGCGGGTCACCGACCCATTGTGGCAGTACGGACCGGACGCCCACGCGGCGCCCGGCCCGCACCGGGTCACGGCAGCAGTTTCGGCTTCTTCCTCGCCGCCACGTCCTCCACCCAGCCGCAGAGCAGGACGAACGCGCCGATCAGCAGCCAACCGATGCCGAACATGAACCACTGGCTCTCCAGCGGCAGGTACTTCTCGAACGCGGGGACGTTCCAGAACCGGTCGATCAGCGGGACGGCGAGGATCAGGGCGATCTCGTGCCACAGGTAGATCGTCACCGCGCGGGAGTTGAAGATCGTGACGATCCGGTCGAGGCGGGGGAAGCAGGTCAGTCCGGCGAGGTCGACCTTGAAGTACGCCTTCGCGTACAGCAGGAGCGTCACGAAGCCGGCGGAGTAGAACGCCTGGGCGAGGGGGATGTCGTCGAGGTCGTACGAGCCGGTCTCCTCCTGGTGGGTGAAGGCGTACCAGGCGCCGAGGCCGAGGGCGGCGAGGGAGAGGACCGTGACCGCGAACGGCTTCAGCCGCGCCAGGACGCCGTCGCGGTGGGCGAAGCCCAGCATCCAGCAGAAGAGGAAGGTGGCCAGGTCGGTCAGGGCGCTGCCGAGGCGGTCGTCCGGGGGTTCCCGGAAGAAGTGGAACACCAGGATCGGCGACAGGGACAACAGGAGGACCGGGACCGGGGCCAGCCGGAACAGCTTCAGCAGGAGCGGGGAGAGCAGGACGAACCAGAGGTAGGTGCGCAGGTACCAGAGGATCTCCCAGGCCTGTTCGCCCCAGGCGTTGCCCGGAGGGTCGCCCAGGGGGACGACCCAGAAGACGATCTGCCGGCCGGGCATCCAGCCGTGGACCAGCATGGCGACGACCACGAAGAGGCCCCAGAACCAGAAGGGGAGCAGGAGCCGCCGGAAGCGACTCCTGATGACCTCGGATGCGGGGCGGTCCAGGGACTTCGCCATGAGGGTGCCGGCGAGGGCGAACATGATGCCCATGGAGGGGAAGACCATGCCGGCCCAGGGCCAGCCGAAGGTGTGGTAGGTGACGACTCGGATCAGGGCGAGTGCGCGGAGGGTGTCGAAGTAACGGTCCCGCACCTGGGCCTTGGCCGCTTCGGTGTCCGGCACCGCCGGCTGTGGATTGCCCACAGCGGTAGCGGTAGCGGTAGCGGTAGCGGTAGCAGTCACAGCCTGAGCCGGCGTCCCCCTCCTGTGCGAGCCCATCAGCTCGCCCCCGCCGGTGTGCCGACCTCGCCCGTGCGCTTCAGCTTCTGCCACCTCAGGCGGCCGCCCGTCAGGGCGGTGATGCAGGAGTGGATGAGGACCAGGTACATCATCTGGCGGTAGGCGAGCTGCTGGAGCGGCAGCATCAGCAGGTACCGGTACTTCTCCTTGTCCAGCTTGAAGGCGTATGCCGCGCAGACGAGTTGGACGCCCAGGACCGCCAGCCACGCCAGCAGGGACGCCTGGAAGTCGACGAAGATCATCGCGTAGACGGTGAAGACGTCGATGAGCGGGGCGAAGACCGGGGTGATGACCTGGAAGATGACGACGAGCGGCATGCCGACGCGGCCGAAACGGCCCGACGGACCCGTGTCCGTCAGGGACTTGCGGTGCTTCCAGAGGGCCTGCATGGTGCCGTACGACCAGCGGTAACGCTGTGACCAGAGCTGCTTGAGCGAGCCGGGGGCCTCGGTCCAGGCGCGGGCGTGCTCCTCGTAGACGACACGCCGGCCGGCGCGGTGCATGGCGATGGTGATGTCGGTGTCCTCGGCGAGGGTGTCCTCGCTCATGCCGCCCACTTCCAGCACGGCGTCACGGCGGAAGGCACCGATCGCGCCCGGGATGGTGGGCATGCAGCGCAGCAGGTCGTACATGCGGCGGTCGAGGTTGAAGCCCATCACGTACTCGATGTGCTGCCAGGCGCCGATCATGGTGTCGCGGTTGCCGACCTTGGCGTTGCCCGCGACCGCGCCGACGCTCGGGTCGGCGAAGGGCTGCACGAGCCTGGCGACGGTGTCGGGTTCGAAGACCGTGTCGCCGTCCATCATCACGACGATGTCGTGACTGGCGTTGCGTACACCGTTGTTGAGGGCGGCGGGTTTGCCCGCGTTCTCCTGGCGGATGACCCGGACGTTGGGGTATCCGAGGGCCTCGGCGATCTCCCTGGTGCCGTCCGTGGAGCCGTCGTCGACGACGATGATCTCGATGGGGTGGGTGCTTTGGGCGAGGGAGTGCAGCGTGTTGGCTATGCACTCCTTCTCGTTGTACGCGGGCACGACGACGGTCACCGGGCCGGTGATCGGTGGCCCCCAGCTGAAGCGGCGTCTGTTCCGCTCGCGAAAGTGGCGCCGGGCGAGGACGAGCATCAGCCCGAAGCGGCCCATGACCGCGACGCCGACGACCATCAGGCCGACCGAGAGCGTCGGCACGGCGTACTCGGCGACGTACACGGCCGCGACGAGCGCCCTGCCCTCGTAGAGGGTGGCGCCAGTGGCGGTGCGGTGCGCCGCCTGGGCGTCGGAGGTGCCCGGGGTGCCCTGCCCGTTGGCGGCGGCGCCGCCGGGGGCACCGTCCTGCGCACCGGTCCCGGGGGCGCCGCCGGGGGCACCGTTCTGCTGGTTCTGCTGGTTCTGCTGGTTGTTCTGGTTGTTCTGGTTGTTCTGGCCGTTCCCGGCGTCGTCCTTCTGCAGGGCCCCGCTGACGGTGGTGAAGGTGTAGCCCTTGGCCTTCATCTTCTCGATGTACGTGCCGAGCGCGTTGACGGTCTGGGAGCGGTCGCCGCCCGCGTCGTGCATGAGGACCGAGGCGCCCTTGCCGTCGTCCGGCGTGGCCCACTTGATGATCTTCTTTACGCCGGGCCGCTTCCAGTCGTCGCTGTCGGTGTCGACGAAGACGCTGGTGTAGCCCTCCTCACCGAGCTTCTGGTAGACGGGCCAGCTGTAGTTGTCGATGGCGTCCGTCTCGGAGGAGTACGGGGCACGGAAGAGCGTGGTCGTGATGCCGGCCGCGCCCGCGAGGGCGAGCTGCGTCTGGGTCATCTCCCGGGTGATGCGGGCGTCGCTCTGGTACGACAGGTCGACGTGCGTGAAGGTGTGGATACCGATCTCGTGACCGGCCTCGACCATGTCCTCGACGATGGCCGGGTAGCGCGACACCATCGAGCCCACCACGAAGAAGGTCGCGGGGACGTCGTACTTCTTCAGGACGTCGAGGATCTCCGGGGTCCAGGTCGGGTTCGGACCGTCGTCGAAGGTGAGCGCGATGGTCCTGTCCGGCACGGACTGCGTCTGCGCCTGACCGCCGCGGAAGGTCAGGATGGGCCCGC
The DNA here is from genome assembly GCF_036346855.1 of Streptomyces europaeiscabiei. NCBI lineage: Bacteria > Bacillati > Actinomycetota > Actinomycetes > Kitasatosporales > Streptomycetaceae > Streptomyces > Streptomyces europaeiscabiei. The sequence continues at coordinate 6,255,451 of NZ_CP107841.1, read as the reverse complement.
CGTCGAGGATGTCCTCGGGCACGTCGCTGGAGCTGGCCCCGGTGCGGACGCGCTGGTCGCCGCCGACCTCGGCGCGCAGATAGCCGTCGAGCAGCATCACGCTGGTCAGTCCGAGCAGGAGCAGCAGGGCGAGGATGACGCGGGGTTTCTGCAGGGCGGCGGCCCTGCCGGTGGCGCGTTGGAGCTTGGAGGGGGCGCGTCGGCGGCCACGGCGCGCGGGTGTGGTCGTACTCATGGGGTGTGCGCTCCCGTCAGTTGGCGGACGCGGACGGGGAGGGTACGGCGGTGGGGGCAGCGGAGGGCGGGGTGCCGCCGGGGGCGCCCGAGGGGATGCCCTCGGGCGCGATGCCGCCCTGGGGCTGCGGGCCGTTGCCGTTGCCCGGTGCGCCGGACCGGCCGCCGCCTCCGCCTCCGCCGAAGGGGAACAGCTCGGTCGGGGACGCGGAGATGCCCCAGCCCATGAACGCCATACCGAGCACGACGGCGTAACCGAGGCAGACGACACCCAGCAGCGTGCCGCAGCGGCGCAGCAGTCTGGCGCGGCGCCCGGAGTTGTCGACGAACACGGGGCCCTCTTCTGCCGACCCCTTGTGCTGCTTGCCCTGCTTGCCCTCCTTGCGGCGGCTGCCGCGGGCCGGTGCCGAGGTGATCTCGTACACGGCCTCGGGGGTGAGGTTTTCGTTGGCGGACTCGGATTGCATATCCCCGGACATTAGGCGGCCTTTATTTGGCCAATTCCCAGGTTCTCTTGTGAGACTCCCATGAGAAACTCCTTAACCTGTCCGTTTCCTTAGAGAATCCATGAACGACTGCGAAGTCGTCGGTGTTTGCCTTTGCGGGGATACACCCCACCGAAAAGGGCACGTTTGCCCGACTCGCGAGCCCTTTGTCGGTCACCGTTCCGTGACCACCCTTCGGCTCTGCAATCTTCAAGAAGCACACATGAAGCACAGCCGACTGTGATTCATTTCCCTCGTGAGCACCGTGAGGAATTCCCTGAAATCGGCCGTCGGGCTGATATCTCTGATGGTCCTGGCCTGCGCGGGCTGCACCTCGAACACCGGCGAGTCCTCGTCCACGCCCGGCAGCCCGGCGAGTTCGGCCGGCGCGCCGTCGGCCGCCGAGGAGTCGACGACCGAGGCGACCGAGGCGACCAGGACGTCCACGACGTACGCGCCGTACGTGGACGCCACCGATGCCTCGGACCTCGACGACGCCGGGTCGGCCGCCGCGTACAACCTGGCGTTCGTGATCGCCGACGGCGACGCGTGCACGCCCGCGTGGAACGGGACGGAGGCGATCGACGACTCGGCGGTGCAGTCCCGGATCTCGGCGCTCACCGACTCCGGCGCGTCGGTGCGGGTCTCCTTCGGCGGCGCCTCGGGCACGGAGCTGGCCCAGGCCTGTGACAGCGCGTCCGAGCTCGCCGAGGCGTACGGCGCGGCGCTCGACGCGGCCGGCTCGACCGACGCCGACTTCGACGTCGAGGGCGACGCGCTGAAGGACTCCGACTCCGTCGGCCTGCGCTCCGAGGCGATCGCGCTCCTGCAGAAGGACCGCCCCGACCTCTCGGTCTCCTTCACCCTCCCCGTCATGCCGTCCGGCCTCGACGACGACGGCGTGGCCCTGCTCGACTCGGCCAACGACAACGCGGTCCAGGTCAGCACGGTCAACATCATGACCATGAACTACGCCAGTTCGTACGGCGGTGACATGGGCGACTACGCGGAGCAGTCGGCCGAGGCGGCGCACGAGCAGCTGATGGACATCTTCGGCACAAGTGGGTCGACGGCGTGGGGGGCGTTGGCGTTGACGTCGATGCTGGGCGTCAACGACGTCGAGAACGAGACGTTCACGCTGGAGGACGCGGCGCAGGTGCGGGAGTTCGCGGAGGAGAAAGGGGTCGCCTGGGTGTCGATGTGGGCGACCTTCCGGGATCAGGAGTGCGGGGACGGGGCGAACGACGAGCTGGTCGACTGCAGTGGGGTCGATCAGGAGGACGGGGCGTTCGGGAAGGCGTTCTCGGGGTGAGCCGGTCCGGGTTCGGGTCGGGGGTTCTGAGCGTTGCGGGCCGCGGGTCGTGTGTGGCTGGTCGCGCAGTTCCCCGCGCTCCTGAAAGCAAGAAACGGCGGCGTTGCCCTTCAGCGGCGGCGGTGGACCAGACGCCCTGCGCACACCGTCGCCACGCACTCGCCGGAGTCGAAGACGGCGAGGTCCGCCCGCCCGGTGGCGACGATTTCCGTGGGGCGGGTGCCGGGGAGTACGACCACGTCGTTGCGCTGGGCGGCGGCGCGGAGTTCCGGGGTGTTCGCGTGTCCCTCCAGGACCGCGACCGCGCCCGACTTCAGCACCGCGTGGATGCGCTCCCGCGGGGAGGGCGCGTCCGGGAGCGGGCCCTCATGGATGCGGGCGGGGCCCAGCACTCCGGGCCAGTGCCGCACCCGGGCGCCCGGGAACCGTTGCCGGACTTCCGCCAGCGGCCCCACGGCCCGGACCCGGTCGCCCTCCACCGCGACGGCGCCGTCCTTGACCGGCTCCGGGTCGTCCCACGTGAGCCGTACCTCGTCGGCGGCGTGAATGGTCAGCATGCGAGCCCTAGTTGGCGTTCAGCAGCTTCAGCTCGGGGTGCGCGGTGCCGCCCTCGATGGCCGTCGACGAGATGTGGGACATGACGCGCTCGTCGACGGGGTCGTTCGCCGGGTCGTCGTGGACGACGATGTGCTCGTAGGTCGTGGTCCGCTGGGCGGGGACGCGGCCCGCCTTGCGGATCAGGTCGATGATCTCCATGCGGTTGGAGCGGTGCTTGGCGCCGGCGGAGGAGACGACGTTCTCCTCCAGCATGATCGAGCCGAGGTCGTCCGCGCCGTAGTGCAGGGAGAGCTGGCCGACCTCCTTGCCGGTGGTCAGCCAGGAGCCCTGGATGTGGGCGATGTTGTCCATGAAGAGCCGGGCGATGGCGATCATCCGCAGGTACTCGAAGAGCGTGGCCTGCGTACGGCCCTTGAGGTGGTTGTTCTCGGGCTGGTAGGTGTACGGGATGAAGGCGCGGAAGCCGCCGGTGCGGTCCTGTACGTCACGGATCATCCGCAGGTGCTCGATGCGCTCGGCGTTGGTCTCGCCGGTGCCCATGAGCATGGTGGAGGTGGACTCCACGCCCAGCCCGTGCGCGATCTCCATGATCTCCAGCCAGCGCTCACCGGACTCCTTCAGCGGCGCGATGGCCTTGCGGGGGCGTGCGGGGAGCAGCTCCGCGCCGGCGCCCGCGAAGGAGTCCAGACCGGCCGCGTGGATCCGCGTGATCGCCTCCTCCACGCCCACCTTCGAGATCCGGGCCATGTGCTCGACCTCGGACGCGCCCAGGGAGTGGATGACCAACTGCGGGAACGCCTTCTTGATGGCGGCGAAGTGCGTCTCGTAGTACTCCACCCCGTAGTCCGGGTGGTGCCCGCCCTGGAACATGATCTGTGTGCCGCCCAGCTCGACGGTCTCCGCGCAGCGGCGCAGGATGTCGTCGAGGTCGCGGGTCCAGCCCTTGTCCTTGTCCTTCGGCGGGGCGTAGAACGCGCAGAACTTGCACGCCGTGACGCACACGTTCGTGTAGTTGATGTTCCGCTCGATGATGTACGTCGCGATGTGCTCCGTGCCCGCGTACCGCCGCTTGCGTACGGCGTCGGCGGCGGCGCCCAGCGCGTGCAGCGGGGCGTCGCGGTAGAGGTCGAGCGCCTCCTCTGGCGTGATCCGCCCACCCTCGGCGGCACGGTCGAGAACGGACTGAAGGTCGGCCTTCTCGGTCACCGGGAGCGTCCCTTTCGTAAGGGTTGAACGGACCCGGCCAGCCTACGCCAGGGCCGCGGATCACCCGACGTCACCCCGTCCGCCCGTGGACAACTCCGTGGCGCGGCATCACCCCGGGGCAGCAGGTGCCCGGGGTACGGGGCCGTCTCACGCCGCGTACGCCTCCAGCAGCAGCCCGACGTACGCGCCGGCAATCATGAACGGGCCCAGGGCGACCAGTTGTCCGCGTACGGCGCGCCCCCGGGCCGCCAGGACCAGGGTGTAGGCGCTGCCGATGAGCGCGCCGGCGAACGTGCCGAGGTACAGAGCGCCCCAGCCGTACCAGCCGAGGACGGCGCCGAGGCCCAGGGCCAGCTTCACGTCGCCGAAGCCGAGGGCCACGGGTCGGATGAGGAAGAAGAGGAAGTAGAAGCCGCCGAGGGCGAGCGCGCCGTACAGGGCCGTACGCCACTGGCCGGCGTGCTCGGGTACGAACGCGACCGCGCCCAGCAGGGCCAGGGCCAGGCCCGCGAAAGGGAGGGTCAGGGGGTCCGGGAGGCGTTGTGCCCTGAGGTCGACGAGCGTGAGCAGTACACCCAGCGGGGCGAGGAGCAGCCATACGGCGAGTTCGGGGCGGAGGCCGGTGGCCAGGGCGAGGGCGGCGCAGACCAGGGCGGTCGCGGTGGCGACGGTGGTGGTGCGGGGGCCGTAGGCGCAGGTGGGGGGTGTCGGGCAGCGGGCCGGGCCGAGCCAGCCGGAGGCGATGCCGGTGATGCGGTGGCCGACGGGGCATTCGTGCTGCCAGGGGTGTTCCTCGTCGACGGTGAAGCGGTACGCGGGGCGGGGGAGCAGTGTGCCCACGGCTCCGCCCCACAGGGCGGCGGCCATGGTGAGTGCGATCAGCCAGGGGTCGAGAGACACGTGGTCAGCCTATGAGGCGGGGTGCCTGTGGTGTGGCGGGGTTCGGTCGCCCCCGCCGCCCCTGCCCGTCCCTCCCCCACTCTCGGCTTCGCTCGAGCGGGAGGTGCCCCCACCAGGGGCGGTGCCCCTTTTACCCCCAGGTGCGGGTCCGGTGGGGGCTGGTCGCGCAGTTCCCCGCGCCCCTGAAAAAGCAGGGGCTGCGCCCCGTGCCTTCTCGGCCCGCAGCGGCCGTCGTCTCTTTCCCGACCGCGGCCGAACCGCCGCCGTCCCCACGTCACTTCACCTTCGCCAGTCGGGCCGTCGGGTCGCCCGCGTCCGCGTTGTTCGACGTGTACTGGAGTTCGGCGCCGACGGGGGTGAGGGTGATCTCGTGGGTGTTCTTGGTGCAGGTGCCGGGGTTGTTCTTGGTGTCGGCGATGCTCGTGGCGAGGATGCTGTTCCGGGTGACCTTCTTGAGGACGAGCCTGTCGTCGCAGGTGCCGCCGAGGAGGTCGACGGAGCGGAAGGTGCCCAGCGGGTCGCCCACCGATGCCTGTTCGAGGGTGACGGTGAAGGTTCCGGCGGGGAGGTTGCCGCCGAGGGCGTAGCCCTCGCCCTCCCAGGTGCCCAGGTACTTCTCGGGCAACTCGCCCTCGGTGTCCCCAGGCTGCTCCGAGTACTGGTTCTCGTCGCTCGAACTGCTGCTCGCCGACGGCTTCTTGGCGGCCGTGTCGCCCTTTTCGTCCTCGCCCTGCAGCACCCCGAGCCCGAACAGCGCCCCCACACTCACCACCGCGAACGCTCCCGCGATCGCCAGGGCGACCGAGCAACTCACCTTCCGGCCACGCCCGTTCGCCGTGGTCGTGGAGGCGGCGGCCACGCTCAGGGACAGCTTGCCCGGCGCCGACTGCGAAGAGGGTGACTCCGGCGGGACCGTGTCCGCCACCACGGCATCGGCCCGCTGCCCGGGTACGTGCGTCACGGGCGGCGCCGACGGCGACATCACCGGCGGCGGCCCGAACACCCCGCTCGTGGCGGGCGCTTCCGCCCGCGCGTCGCCGGGCGGGGTCCCGGCCGCCGCCGACTCCCCCGCCCCCGCCGTCCCGACCGACGGACTGCTGAATCCGATCGGTCCGGACGGGACTTCCTCCGCCGCGTCCAGGTTCAGGAGCTGCACGGCGCTCCGGCCGACCTGTTCCACCAGCGGGCCCGGCAGCCAGCCCGCCGTCACCAGGGAGGCCGCGCCCTGGGGGGCCAGGGTGCGGGCGACCTCGTCGGGGGCGGGGCGGGCGGCGGGATCCTTGGACAGGCAGTGCTCGACCAGGTCGCGCAGGTCGCCCTCCAGGCCGTCCAGTCGGGGCGCCTCGTGGACGACCTTGTAGAGGAGGGCGGCGGAGGAGTCACCGGGAAAGGGGGACTGACCCGTCGCGGCGTACGCGAGGACCGCGCCGAGGGAGAAGACGTCCGCCGCGCCGGTGATGCCCTTGCCGAGGATCTGCTCGGGGGACATGTAGCCGGGGGATCCGATCGAGACGCCCGTCGAGGTGAGCGAGGCCGTGCCGTCCGTGGCTCGGGCGATGCCGAAGTCGATGAGGAGGGGGCCGTCGACGGTGAGCAGCACGTTCGACGGCTTCACGTCCCGGTGGACCAGGCCCAGCGCGTGCACCGCCGAGAGTGCTTCCGCCAGGCCGGCGCCCAGGACCCGTACCGAGTGCGGGGGCAGCGGACCGCTGTCCGCGATCGCCGCCGCGAGGGACGGGCCGGCCGCGTAGCCCGTCGCCACCCACGGGACCGACGCCTCCGGGTCCGCGTCCAGGACGGGGGCCGTCCAGGAACCGCCCACGCGGCGGGCCGCGTCGACCTCACGCCGGAAGCGGGCGCGGAACTCCTCGTCGAGGGCGAAGTGCGGGTGCACGATCTTGACGGCGACGGTACGGCCGCCCGCGCTGCGCCCCAGATAGACGCGGCCCATCCCGCCGGACCCGAGCCGGCCGAGCAGCCGGTAGGGCCCCACGACCGTGGGCTCGCCGACATCGAGCGGTTGCATGGGCGACACCTCCCCCGTACGTCTCCCGCGCGTCACCCCGTACGAGCTCTCCACGACGCACGACTCCCCAGCAGCGTAGTGCCGTACGCCCGAATGAGAATGCGAACGTCGGCTGCCGATCCCACAGAACCGGGAATTCGTCAAACGAAATTCCGGGAAGTTCGCCGGGACTTCGGGAGGAAATGTTCAGGAAAGCAGGTCGACCTTCACGTCCGCCGGAAATCCGGTGGTCGGGCCGACCCGCCGCGCGAACTCGGCGACCGCGCTCAACTGGGGCTCGCCGAAGCGGAAGTCCAGGGTGGTGAAGTACCGCTCCAGGACCTGCTCGTCGAAGGCCTCCCAGCGGGCCGCCTGCTCGGCGACCTTGGTCACCTCGGTCAGGGACAGGTCGCGGGAGGCCAGGAACGCCTCGTGCACCTTGCGGGTGACCTCCGGCTCCCGCTCCAGGTACTCCCGCCGCGCCGCCCACACCGCGAAGACGAACGGCAGCCCCGTCCAGGCCTTCCACATGGCGCCCAGGTCGTGCACCTCCAGCCCGTAGTTCGGGCCGTCGAGCAGGTTGGCCCGCAGCGCCGCGTCACCGATGAGCACCGCCGCCTCCGCCTCCCGCATCATCAGCGGGAGGTCGGGCGGGCAGGTGTAGTACGACGGCTGTACGCCGACGCTCTCGGCGAGCAGCAGTTGCGCCAGGCGTACGGAGGTGCGCGAGGTGGAGCCCAGTGCGACACGTGCGCCGTCCAGGCGTTCGAGGGGCACCTGGGAGACGAGGACGCAGGACATCACCGGCCCGTCGCAGCCGACGGCGATGTCGGGGAAGGCGACCAGGTCGTCCGCGTTGCGCAGGAACTCGACGAGCGTGATGGGCCCGATGTCGAGGTCCCCTCGCACCAGCTGCTCGCTGAGCTTCTCAGGGGTGTCCTTGGTCAGCTCGAAGTCGAGGAGCGTGCCCGTTCTCGCGAGCCCCCAGTACAGGGGCAGGCAGTTCAGGAACTGGATGTGGCCGACGCGCGGCCGGTTGCGAGAATTGTCCACATCGCGAGGCTAGCCCTCATGGGATACGGTGCGGGCTCCGGGGGCCGAGAGAGGCTCGGTAAACCGGATGTACACCCCGTGTCAATACTTTCGACGGCGTGTCGTTCGCGAGGCCGGTGGTGCAGAAGAGGCGATGCGTCAACCCGCGACTCGAGCCGATCAAACATCCGGGTGACGTGATCTAGGCCTCTATTGCATTCCCCTGCCTGCGTGCTAGGCTCGCCGCAAGTTGCAGTTTGGTTTCCCTTGCAGTACAGAGCCTGCGGAGCATGTAACCGCGGGCTCTCGTCGTTTTCAGACGTATGCAGTTGTGCGGCATCTTGTTTTCACACTTGCAGGGTTCTGGAGCAGGGCAAACCCTTTGGGCCCAAGGAGGGCTTATGGCTACCGGAACCGTGAAGTGGTTCAACGCCGAAAAGGGCTTTGGCTTCATCGCCCAGGAAGGTGGCGGTCCGGACGTGTTCGTCCACTACTCCGCCATCAACGCGAACGGCTTCCGTTCGCTGGAGGAGAACCAGCAGGTCTCCTTCGACGTGACGCAGGGTCCGAAGGGCCCGCAGGCGGAGAACGTCACGCCCGTCTGATCGAGGGATGCCCCTCTGACGACGTCTGAGAGCAGTACCCAAGGAGCCCCTTGCCTTTCGGCGAAGGGGCTCCTGCCTTTTCCCTCCTACGTGTGCTGCATCACGAGCACGAACGTCGTCCCGGGCGCCAGCGCCTCGTACGAATGCGGCACGTCGCCCCGGAACGCCATGTAGTCACCGGGGCCGAGTTCGACCTCCTCGCCCCTCGGGCCCGCCTTCACCCGGCCCGTGCTCACGGTGAGGTGCTCCACCGTCCCCGGAATGTGCGGCTCCGACTCCCGCACCGACCCCGGTTCGAGGTGGGTCCGGTAGATGTCGCGTCGCGCGCCCGGCGGACTCGCGGACAGCAGGACCGCCGTGTAACTGGAGTGCTCGGAGTGGACCGTGGGCCCCTCGCCCGCCCGGACCACCTGCACCGCCGGGACCGGCGGTTCGATCAGCGCACTGAACGGCACCCCGAGCGCCACGCCCAGCGCCCACAGCGTCTCCATGCCCGGATTGCCGCTCGCCGACTCCAGCTGCGACAGCGTCGACTTCGCGATCCCGGCGCGCTTGGCCAGCTCGGAGAGGGAGAGACCGGCACGGGTGCGCTCACGGCGGAGTGAGGCGGCGATCCAGTCGAGGGGAAGGCGGGACGGGGGCCGCCCCCCGTCTCCGGACACCGCGTCCGACATCCCGCTCGCTCCGCCCGCTCCGCTCATCCCACTCACTCCGTTCGCCACAGAAGTACGAACGTTCGTCTTGACGAACGACCCGCCTGCTGTTCATTGTAGAGAACATGCGTTCGCTTCTCCGAACACTCCAGGTTCATGATCCCGCGCTGCTCCGGGACATCTCCCTCGTCTGTCTCGCCGGCGGGGTGGTCGGCGTCTCCTTCGGCGCGATCTCGGTGGCGGGCGGGCTGCCGGTATGGGTGCCGGTGGTGATGTCGCTCGTCGTGTACGCGGGTGCGGCGCAGTTCAGCGCGGTGGGGATCCTGCTGGCCGGGGGCGGACCGTTCGCGGCGGCGGCGACCGGGCTGCTGCTCAACACACGCAACGCGGCGTTCAGCCTGGCGGTCGCCGATGTGCTGGGGCCGGGGAAGGCAGCCCGCTTCGTGGGCGCGCATTTCGTCACCGACGAGACGGTGGCCTTCGCTCTGGCCCAGCGCGATCCCGTACGGCGCCGGGCCGCGTTCTGGGTCTCGGGGCTCGGCCTCTTCACGGTCTGGAACGTGTGCGTCCTGGCAGGGGCCCTGGCCGGTACCGCGCTGGGCGACACCGCCACGTACGGCCTCGACGCCGCCTTCCCCGCCGTGCTCGCCGCGCTGGTCCTGCCCGCCCTGCGGGATCAGCCGCCCGTACGGCGGGCCGCGCTGTTGGGTGCGGTGGTGGCGCTGGCGGCGACTCCGGTGACGCCCACAGGCGTCCCCGTGCTGCTGGCGCTGACCGGGCTGGTCGTGTGGCGGGCGTCGGTGAATGCGGCGGGTGGTTCGGATGCGGCGGATCCCGGGGATCCAGCGGATCCAGCGGATCCAGCGGATGCGGCGGATGCGGCGGATGCGGCGGACGGGAGGGTGTCGTGAGTCCGGTCGTCGGCGCGATGGTCGTGCTCGCCGTGGGGACGTACGTCTTCCGGCTCACCGGGCCCGCGCTGCAGGGGCGGGTCGAGATCCCCGCCCGGGTGCGGGAGTTGCTGGCCGGGGCCGCCGTGGTGTTGCTGGTGGCGTTGCTGGCCACGGGCGCCCTGACCGAGGGCGGCGGTTTCGCCGGGTGGGCACGGCCCGCGGGAGTGCTGGTGGGCGGGGTGCTGGCATGGCGGAGGGCGCCGTTCGCGGTGGTGGTCCTGGGTGCGGCGGCGGCCTCGGCGGGGTTGCGAGCGGTCGGGGTCGGTTAGCCGGACTCACCGCATCCGCACGACTCCGACACCGGCCGCGTGGAATTCACCGCCTCACCGCCTCACTGCCTCACCGCCTCACTGCCTCACTGCCTCCACGGGGATCGCCGGGCGCCCTGTGCGACCAGTTCCTCCAGGACCCGACGGACCCGGATGCCCGAGCCGAGGTCGGGTTCGAGCCCCTTGCCCTTGAGGAGGGCGGTGAGGGAGGCCTGGACGACCTCGGCGCCCTCGGGGGCGACCCGCTCGGAGACCTCCAGCCACTCCAGAGGGACGCCCTCGTCGTCGCCGCCCCCGCCGGGCAACGTCCAGTGCTCCAGGGTCACTTCGTGATGGTCGAGGCGCACGCCGTGGCGGCGGACCGTGTGGACGGGGCCGAGGACGTCGAGGGAACCGAAGCCGACGTCGATGTCGGCGCAGTCGGCGAGGAAGGCACGCTGACTGTCGGAGAAGACGAGGTCCAGCGGCTCGGTGCCGGCGGCGGCGGCCTCCACGGCCGTACGCCCGCAGTCGGAGACGAAGGTGGCGGAGAGGACCCGGCGGTCGCCCGACCAGGCGCCCGCCAGGTGGAAGGAGTCCGGTCCCCGCTCACGGAAACGCAGCCAACGCTCCGAGAGCCGGGACCGGCGACAGGGCCGTAATTCCGCGGTCACGGCCCCGCCCCGCCCGCTCCCCGCCCGAAGGCGCAGGATCAACCCCGCATCCAGAAGCGGCAGTTGTCCTGGCGCCGTGGAGCGGGCGAGGTTCTCACAGAAGTAGACGCGGCGCCGGGCTCCCCCGGTGTCCGGCGCCAGCGCCCCGGTCGCGGCGGCCGCGCCCGCACCCGAGAACGTCACCTTGATCTCGACCGAGTCGAGCCGGTCGGATCCCGAGGTGAGATCCCCGCGTCCCTCGGATGCCGGCATGTGCCGTCCCCCTGGTTCCGCGACCTGGTTCATTCCCCTGATTTCCCTTGTGGTGCCTACCTCTTGTGGTGCCTACCTCTTGTGGTGCGATCCCTCTGTGGTGCGATCCCCCTGCGCTGCTGTCGCGCAAAACCATTGAAGGCCCGGGGCGGCCGCCCTCGCTTCCGGGAAGTCCCTACATCTCCCCTGACAACTCCCCCTGGGGGCATGATGGACGGGCGGGACCGGGCGCAGGCGGGCACCAGGAGGTGGCGCATTGTTACGGGGACTCGTCGGCCGGGAGCGGGAACGCCGGCTGATGGACGACCTGCTCGTGGCAGGTGGGGCGGGTGGGGCGGCGCTGTTGCTGTGGGGCGAACCCGGCATCGGGAAGACCGCCCTGCTGGACTACGCGGCGGAGCGAGCGAGGGCCGGAACCTCCGGCGCGGCCCCCGGCACGATCCTGCGCGCCCGGGGCATCGAGACCGAGACCGTGCTCCCCTTCGCCACCCTCGGCGACCTACTGATGCCCCATTCATCCCTTTTCAGGGAACTCCCCGGCGTCCAGCGCTCGGCCCTGGAGTCCTGCCTGGCCCTGAGCGGCGACCCGGGGGACCCGCCGGGCAATCCGTACGCCGCCTGCATGGGCGCCCTCAACGTCCTCGCGGCGCTCGGCGACGAGCGCCCGGTCGTCGTCCTCGTCGACGACCTGCACTGGGTGGATCCCTCCTCCCAGCGCGTCCTTCTCTTCGTCGCCCGCCGCCTGTCCAGCGAACGGGTCGCCCTCGCCCTCGGTTCCCGCGAGGACCACGGCGAGTCGGGCCCCCGCCGCTCCATCCCCACCGTGCAGGTCGGCGGGTTGGCGCCGGAGGAGTGCGCCACTCTGCTGGACGGCCGCGTGACACCCCACGTGCTCGCCGACCTCGTCCGCATCAGCGGTGGCAACCCGCTCGCCCTGCGGGAGATCGCGAGCGGGCTGACGGACGAACAGGCGCGCGGTGAGCGGCCGTTGCTGGACCCGCCGTCCCTCGGCAGTCATCTGGAGCGCGCCTGGGCGACCCGTATCGACGGTCTGCCGGATCCCGCCCGCCGGGCGCTGGTCGTGCTGGCGGCCGGCCGTTCGACGGCGGCGGGCCCGCTACGGAAGGCGCTGGAGGCGGCCGGCCTCTCCCTCGACGCGCTCTCCCCCGCAGAGGAGGACGGCCTGATCACGGCCACGGCGGACGGGCTGGACTTCCACCACCCGGTGCTGCGCGCACTGGTGCTGGGCCGAGCCCCCCTCGCACACCGGTACGCCGCGTTCCAGGCGCTGGCCGAGGTGAGTACGGGCCCGCTGCACGCCTGGTACCGGGCGTCCGCGACCCCCGGCCCCGACGAGGAGACCGCGGCGGCGCTCGCCGAGGCCGCGCGGGAGGCCCGCCGCCGCAGTGCCTTCGGCGAGTCGGCGCTCGCCTGGCGCCGTGCCGCCGAGCTCACCCCCGACCCCGCGCCCCGCGCCGACCGCCTCCACCACGCCGCTTCCGACGCCCTGCTCAGCGGTTCCCCGGCAGGCCCGCAGTGGTGCGAGGAGGCCCTGCGCATCACCCCGGACCCGGCCGTACGCGCCGCCATCCAGGGCCTGTTGGGCCGGATGTACACCTGGAAGGGCGAGACGGCGCAGGCGTACGGCCTCCTCATGAACGCCGCCGACGCCGTACGCGACACCGACCGCACCCGCGCCTGTCTGCTCCTCGCGGAGGCCACGGCCGCCGCGCGCCTGGACGGTCATGTCCCGGCGGCGGTCCGCGTGGCCGAGGAGTCCCTCGCCCTCGCCTCCGAGTCCGGCCCCGAACGCTGGTACAGCCTCACCCTCCTCGGCGGTGCCCTCGTCATGGCCGGCCGTACGGCCGAGGGCCGCGAGATGCTGGGGGCCGCCGACCGCCACGGCACCGGCGGCGACCCCGTCCGTGACCAGCAGGTGTACGCGATCGCCGGGCAGGCCTGGAGCCGCGTGGAGGAGTTCGTGCGGGGGCGCCGGCTGCTCAACACGGCGGTGGAGTCGGCCCGGCGGCACAGCGCGGTGGGCGTGCTGGGCTTCACCCTCGCCGTACGGGGCGAGTTGGAGACCCGGATCGGCCAGTGGGCCTCCGCGCGCGGCGACTTGACGGAGGCCCTGCGCTGGGCGGAGGAATTGGGCCAGCTGACGTGCGTGAGTTACGCCCTGTACTGCCTCGCCCGCCTCGAAGCCCTGCGCGGCGACCGCGTCGAGTGCGAGGAGCATGTGGCGCGGGCGCGGCGGGAGTGCGGGGCGTACGGGATCGGCTGCCAGGAGTTCCACATGACGGCCGTGCTGGGCCTGTCGGCGCTCGCCCACGGCGACCACGACGCGGCCGCCGACCAGCTGGAGCAAACGTTGTCATTGGCCGTGGAGCAGGGCATCGGCAACCCGGAGGTGGTCCCGTTCGCGGCCGACCTGGCCGAGGCGCACGTACGGGCGGGGAACCCGGCGCGGGCCGCCGAGGTGGTGTCCTGGCTGGAGGAACGGGCCCGGGAGACGGGCCTCGCCTCGGCGGAGGCAGCGGCGGCCCGGGTCCGGGGGCTGCTGGCGGGGACACCGGAGGAGGCGGAGGCGTACTTCGGGGCGGCGTTGAAGGCCCACCACCGCACGACGGGCCCCTTCGACTGGGCCCGGACCCTGCTGTGCGAGGCGGAGGTCCTGCGCCGCTACCGCCGCCCGGGAGCCGCCCGCACACCCCTCGCCTCCGCCCTGGCCTGCTTCGAACGGCTCGGCGCGGTCCCCTGGGCCCGCCGCGCGGCGAGCGAACTCGCGGCGGCGGGAGGCATGTCGAGCACGCCCCAGTCGCCCGCCGGCGGTATGGGCGGCGCCCTGAACCAGCTGACCCCCCAGGAGTTCCAGGTGTCCCGCGCCATCGCCCGCGGCCTCAACAACACGGAGGCGGCGGCGTCCCTGTTCGTCTCCCGCAAGACGGTCGAGGCCCATCTCACCCGCATCTACCGGAAGTTGCGGGTGCGCTCGCGGACGGATCTGACGCGACTGCTGACGGCGGCGGATCTGCTGGACTGAGGACGGCCCCGTGCCACCCTCCCCCGGGACCGCCTTCCTCGCGGGCGGGGACGGCCGTACCCTTCCCGCTTGATCAGTCACGGTCTGCTGGACGGAGTGGGGCGACGGATCGCTCTGCACGACCTGGACGACGAGAACTGGCGGGCCGTCGCGGACGTCGCTCCACTGGACGGCCAGCGACGGTACGTGCCGGCGCTGGGCCGCTCACTACCGAACACTTGCCCAGGGCTCCACTCTTCAGGGTGGAGGTGTAGGGCATCCTGAGCCCAGCGGCCCAGCGGCCCAGCGGGCCGCAGCGACACTGCTGAATTCGCCTTGTCCGACAACGTAGTTGGCGGACCCACCGCCGGACTGGCGGGACGTCAAGCCGTGGAGACCTTGTCAGACCACTCTCGGTGGCAGGGGCCGATGAAGCAGGAACCCGAGGGAACACCACGTAGCGGTGGTGCTGACCTACCTGCGTTCACGCAGGTGAGGATGTCAACTCCTCCCGTCCCTCCGTGAGGGTGTGTGGAACTCGCTCGCGGTCTGCGCCGACGACACCGTGGTGGGGCATGTCATGTGGGGGCGGGACGAGGACGGCTCGTACTGGGTCGGCGGGATGCTGATCGACGGTGGCGAGCAGGGCAAGGGGGTCGGGCGGGCGGCTGCGTGGACCCTGGTGCGATGGCTGGCGGACCGTTCGGACTGTGCGGTCCTGCGCCTGTCGTACCAACCGGACAACACCGTCGCCGAGCGCCTCTACACCTCGCTGGGGTTCCGGCCCGTGCCCACCGCGGAGGAGGAACAGGGCGAGGTGGTCGCCGAGTTGTCGGGCGCCGCCGTCAGAGAAGGCCGACATGACCGAAGGGCCACCGGTGACGGACGTCGACCCGGTGGCTCAGTGCCGCTCCTTGAAGTGCGTCACCGCGAAGATCCCCGCGGCCACACAGCCGAGCGTCCCGGCGGCCACGAACAGCCCTCCGTCGTCGCCGGGCGGGACCAGTGCCATGTCCCATCCAAGCAGCCGCACGAACACCCATGCGTACGCCCACCCGGCCACCCCGAGGGCGGCGAACACCAGGGCGACCTTGCCGTTGGCCGAGGTGGACAGGGAGCGGAGGTCGTGCAGCACCTGCCTCGCGCCCAGGGCTTCTCCCTCTCCCCGCTGCATCCGCAGGTGCCTCTCGTGGAGGCCGAGCAACAGGAGAGCGACGGCGCTCACGACAAGTGCGGTGGAGGAGAGCTGGGCCGCGGTGTTGTCGTCCTGGTCGGTCGATGTGAAGGTCCGTACGGCGGACCAGCCCCACAGAGCGGCGGCCAGGAGCGCGCCGGCCATGGAGAGCTTGCCCCACTTCGAGGACAGCAGTTGTGTCACGTGTCTTCGGATCATGCGACCACACGGTATCGGCCTCGTCCGTGCGTGAGACGCGCTGTTGAGCTGGGGAGTTCGTCGGTGCGCACAACCGGATCCGGGTGAGTCGACTCTTTGAGGGAGGAGCCGGACCGCGGGTTGGTCCGGTCGTTGGCACGGAACGGGACGGGGCGGGTCGAGGTCGATGAAGAAGCGGGGCGTTCTGCTGTGCTGTGCCGGGCTGGTCGTGGCCCTCGGGGTCGGGGCGGTCGTGTGGTGGAACTGGTTCCGGGCGCCGTACTCGCTCGCCGACTCCCCCCGGATCGATGTGACCGTGCGGGCCGCGAAGTCGAAGTATCCCGATGTCCGGGAGACCGCCGAGGACGTCGACACTGTCGTGCGGGCGTATGTGCAGCGGCTCAAGGCCGGTGACGTGGAAGGGCTGATGGAGCTGGCGGGGCCGGCGTACGACGGGACCCGGGTCGCGGCCTACGAGCAGGTGCGGGAGTTCGGCGAGGGCGCCCGGGGGCACGTCGACGTCACCGTGCTGGAGGGGGTCGTGGACTACTTCAATCCCGTCCGGCTCACCTACGGCAGGACCGACCAGCAGCAGGAGCTGTTGCTGGTCAAGGACGACGGGTACTGGTGGGTCGCGCTGGGGGATGGCGATCCGGCCGCCGGGCAGTAGGCCGCTTCCGCGGTTCACCACCGCGCGGGCTACTTCTCGTACAACCCCTCGATCTCCGTCGTGAAGGACCGCTCCACGACCTCCCGCCGCAGCTTCATCGACGGGGTGAGGTGGCCCTCCTCCTCTGTGAAGCCGCCGGGGACGACCGTGAACCTGCGGATGGATTCGGGGCGGGAGACGAGGCGGTTGGCCTCGTCCACGGCGCGCTGCAGGACGGATCGCAGGTCCGGGTCCGTGGCGAGGTGTTCGAGGGGGGTGTCCTGCCTGGCGTTCATCAGGGCCCAGTGCGTGATGCCCTCGGGGTCCAGGGTCAGCAGGGCGGTGACGTAGGGGCGGCGGTCGCCTATGACCATGGCGTGGGCGATCAGGGGGTGGGAGCGGAGCCAGTTCTCCAGCGGGGCCGGGGCCACGTTCTTGCCGCTGTCGGTGACCAGGATCTCCTTCTTGCGGCCGGTGATCGTGAGGTAGCCCTCGTCGTCGAGGTGGCCGATGTCGCCGGTCGCGAACCAGCCGTCGGGGCCCGCCGGGACGACTCCGCCGGCCTGCGGGTCCCAGTAGCCGCGGAAGATCTGGCCGCCGTGGAGCAGGATCTCGCCGTCGGCGGCGATGTGGACCCGTGTGCCGGGCAGAGGGCGGCCGACCGTTCCCAGACGGGGCCGGTTGGGCGGGGTGACGGTCACGGCCGCCGTCGTCTCCGTCATGCCATAGCCCTCGAAGACGTCGATGCCCGCGCCCGCGTAGAAGGCGGCCAGGCGGCGGCCGAGGGGACTGCCACCGCAGATGACGTAACGGACTTTGCCGCCCAGCGCCTTGCGGATGCGGCGGTAGACCAGGGGGTCGTAGAAGGTACGGGCCGCCTTGAGCAGGGCGGAGGGGCCGGGGCCCGTGCCGTGCTGCTCGGCTTCGAGGGCCCCGCCGTAGCGGCGGGCCACCGCGGAGGCGCGGTCGTACGAGGACGCGCGGCCCATGCGTTCGGCGGAGGCGCGGGCCGTGTTGAAGACCTTCTCCATGACGTAGGGGATGACCAGGAGGAACGTCGGGCGGAAGGACTTGAGGTCGGCGAGGAGGTCTTCCGTGCGGAAGCTCGGCGAGTGGCCAAGGCGGACCCTCGCCCGCATACAGCCGATCGCCACCATACGGCCGAACACATGGGCGAGGGGCAGGAAGAGGAGGGTGGAGGCCTCCTCGTCCGTCTTCGCGCGGAAGATGGGGTAGAGGAGGTCGATCGCGTTGTCGACCTCGGCGCAGAAGTTGCCGTGGGTGAGGGCGCAGCCCTTGGGGCGGCCGGTCGTGCCCGAGGTGTAGATGAGGGTCGCCAGGGTGTCGGGGCCGAGCACCCCGCGCCGTACGGCCACTTCCTGGTCCGACACGTCCCGGCCCAGCTCGGCCAGCCGGTCCAGGTGCCCCTTCTCGAAGACCCACATGTGACGCAGGTCGGGGATGCGGTCCAGCTCGGGGCCGAGGGCGGCGGCCTGGCCCGCGGTCTCCACGGCGAGCGCCACCGCGCCGGAGTCCTGGAGGATCCAGCGGGTCTGGAAGACGGAGGAGGTCGGGTAGACGGGGACCGTCACCAGGCCCGCCGCCCAGGCCGCGAAGTCCAGGAGCGTCCACTCGTACGTCGTCCGCGCCATGATCGCGATGCGGTCGCCCGGCATCAGGCCCTCGGCGATCAGGCCCTTCGCCAGCGCGAGCACCTCGGCGGCGAACTCGGCCGCCGTCACGTCCTGCCACCCGCCGTCGCCCCTGTCGGCGTCCTTGTGCGCACCGTGGTCCGCGTCCTTCTCCGTAGCCGCAGCACTGCGCTTGCGGCTGAGGACGACCGAGTCGGGCTCGTGGGACGCGTTGTCGAAGGGGATGTCCGCGAGCGAGCCGTAGGTCACGGGCGCGGCGAGCGCCGGGACGTACGCCTCTCGCACTGTGCCGTCCAGCCGCTTCAACTCGGGTTCCACCAGGGCGGGTTCGGTGTGTTCGAGGCTGGACACGGGCGACTCCTGGGCGTTCGGTGTGCCCGGATCGTACGGGGTTGGTGTGACAGGTTCGTGTGAGTGCGGCGATGGTCCGGAGATGGTCCGGGGCTGGGGATGTGCAGTGTCCCTGGCTGCTCATGCGCAGGTCAAGGGCCCGACAAGTTACCTGAGGGTCGTTCAGCTACCGGGCGACGAGACCACCTTGCCAGAGCCGTTACCTCGGGTAACCTGATGGTGGAGCAAGCGAGTGGAATCCGTCCCGTGGACCGGGCGCGAGAAGGATGCAGAGGAGACCGTTCGATGCGTACCCTCACGCTCACCGACGCCCCGGCCCTGGGCCGTCTTCTCGCCCGGGGCGCGCTCCTCTCCCCCTGCAAGAGCCTCCGGCTGCCCCGTGAGGGCGCCCTGCGGGGAGCCGGGACGGGTGGCCCCCGCCGCGGCACAGCCACCCGGCTCGTCCTCCCCGGCGTTCGGATCGACCTCGCCCGGCTCGCCGCGTACGAGCGCGTCTGCGGGTTCCCCACCGGGGAGGACGCCGTTCCGCTGACGTATCCGCACGTCCTCGGCTTTCCGCTCGCCATGCGGATCATGGCCGGCCGGGACTTCCCGCTGCCCCTCCTCGGGCTCGTGCACACGTCGATCGAGATCACCCGGCGGCGACGGCTGCCCGCCACCGGGGAGTACGAGATCACCGTGTACGTCGACGGGCTGGCACCCCATCGGCGGGGCACCGAGGCGACGGTGGTGACCGAGGTGCGGGACGGGGGCGAGGACGCGGGCGGGCTCGCCTGGGAGTCGCGGAGCACGTATCTCGCCCGGCACCGGCGGAGCGAGGTCGCGCCCGCAGGGGGAAGCGAGGAGGCGCGGACCGGCGGGAGGGTAGAGGCGCACGCGGGCGGGAGCGAGGACGGGCACGCCGGCGGGAGCGAGGACGGGCGCGCCGATGCGCGCGAGCGGGCGCGGAAGGAGCCGAAGCTGTCGCCCGCCGTCGCCGAGTGGCGGTTGGCCGGGGATGTCGGGCGACGATACGGAGCGGTGTCCGGCGACCGCAATCCGATCCATCTGCATCCGCTCGGCGCCCGACTGTTCGGTTTCCCCCGGCCGATCGCGCACGGCATGTGGACCGTGGCCCGGTGTCTCGCCGAGCACGGCACGCCCCCGGCGACTCTCGTCCGCGCGGAGTTCCGGGCCCCGGTACCGCTGCCGGGCGCGGTGACGTACACGGCGGACGGACAGGCGTGGGGCGGCTTCGAACTGCGGAGCGAAGACGCCCCCGGGCCGGGCGGGGAGCAGGTCCGTCCGCGGGTCCATGTGAGGGGCCACGTGTACCCGCTCATTGCCTGAGCACAGGTGAGCATCGCGTTCACGAGTGTGGGCGTCGACCCGGACACGGTCGTGGAGTGCGCGCTGCCGCCCCTCGGGGCGACCCGTATCTGCCGCCTGCCTCCGGGGAGTGGCCGTTCACGCCGACGTTCGCCGTGCAGCCGTCCGTGCCCCGTGGGGGGCGGTGCAAAGAGGTCGCCATTCGGGTGCGGGTGCGGGTGCGGGTGGGCGACAACGGCCCCTGGGGACCGAAAAGCGCGGGGCGCAGCCCCTGCTTTTCAGGGGCGCGGGGAACTGCGCGAGCAACCGCGAACCACCCGCACCCGCCCCTCGAAGATCACTCCCCGAGCTCTCCCGCAGGCGGCGGTGTCCAGGGTCGCCCCTCCATCAGGTCGCCCAGCCCCGCCCACGCGAAGTTCATCAGGGTCGCGGCGGCCTGGCGGGCGGTGATGCCGGGCGTGGCGTTGGCCCAGGCCGCGAGGGCCTCGGCGGCGCCGACGAGGCCCTCGGCGAGACCGGCGACCTCGCGCTCGGGCAGCGACGGGTCGCGGCGGGCCTCCCGGGCGCCGACCAGGATCAGCCCGGTCACGAACGCCACCATCTCCTCACGCATCGCCGCCACTTCGGCGGCGAACGGCTCGCCGTGCGTACGGGCCTGGAGGTGCAGCACGGCCCAGGCGTCCGGGTTGCGCCCGGTGTGCGTGAAGAACGCCCGCAGCCCTTCCCAGAGTTGCCGGTCGGCGGGCAGGTCGGGGTTCACGCCCGCACGTACGGCGGTGGTCAGCGCCTTGGCCTCGCGGCGGATGCAGGCCGTGAAGAGGTCTTCCTTGGAGTTCAGGTACAGGTACACCAACGGCTTGGACACGCCCGCCAGTTCGGCGATCTCGTCCATCGACGCGGCCCGGTAACCGCGCTGCCCGAAGGTCCGCACCGCCGCGTCCAGCATTTGCTGTTCCCGTACCGCGCGGGGCATCCGTTTGCTCTTCACAGCACCCATGCGGGCAAGCGTACGGTTCCGACGGCGGGGACGTGCCTGCGCGTCTGGCGAGGGGTTTGCCGCCGCGGCCCCGCGTGCGGTGCTAGGAAGCCTTGCCGG